>JBAXXI010000001.1:0-146123 GCA_037127955.1 Candidatus Berkelbacteria bacterium
TTGTTATATACCTTATCATACTTATTGATCTAAAAATAAAGGTCAAAAGAGGTATTCTAGAACTTAAAGATCCCATTAAGGACGCTGTCAGCGATGCATTAGCTAATAAATCTAAACCGTTATAAAATATGACTATAACACGAGAAGATTCACCCACTTAACTAGAATCGAGTATCAAACTATGCATTTCACTATCGACAGTAATAATATTATCAAAAATTTCCATATTGAAAAATGGGACTCTTTAGCGCTCGGACAGCCATTAGTAAAAGAAATAGAAAAATATACAGGGAAGAAAGACGATGAGTTTATTTTATTTGCGCTAAAAAAATACCTTTTTTTGAAGTTACGAATGCTTTTTTCAATGGGGCCGGAAGGAACTGTAATGTTTTGGGGAGAATACGCTCCTATTTATGGTGATAATGAAGATCGAGACAGAATGTTTGATATCATGTTGTCAAATTCAGATATAGCGAAGTATGCCATATTTCACTTAAAAACAAAAGATCAAAAATATACATCCGTATTTTATGAATCTGAAATGGTTAAACGTTTTACCGATGTAAACTGTAAGGCAAAGTATTTTGAATACGAACTTACAGACGCCGAAATTGCGGAGATTAATAGAACATTTATTATATCGCGCAATAATGTTAATTGTATTTTTATTCTTATGGATCCAAAAGATAAAGAAGGAAAATTGATAAGAATCAACCTTGAAGGGTCTGCATTTGTGGCAATGAGCGCATTATCAGGCGAACTAGAAATACTCACTGAAGATGAAGTCGAGAATATTACTGCAGAAAAATTTGCAAAATATTCAACAGTAATGGCAGCCACTTCTCATAAAAAAGAAGTTGAAGATAAAAACAAAACATTAATTGATAATTTGAAAAAACTGTAACAATCTTACACTTCACTAAACAAGAGTTAAATAAAAAAGTCCAGCTTGAAAGCTGGATTTTTTGATTAGCGATCGGTTATCGCGGATATTTGAACTACGATTGTGATTCACAAAGGGCATATTTACATACCGAATTTAGGTTATTAATCTGGAAATGGATAAAACTTTTCACCAAGAGGTTTAAATTTTTTATCTATTCCACGCCCTGTTACTTTAATAACATCATATTCTGTATTGTGTTTTCCGATTTCTTGACTCAAGAAAAATTTATTTTGCAAACGGATTGGGTATAATCTTGTAATTACATATTCGTTCTGATCAGTACCGATTCCGCACAAAAGCCATAATTCACTAAAACTATATTTATTTTTATGAAAATATTTATAAAGTGCTTCTGTATCGATATTTTCTTTCTCTCTGCTATGCGCATAGCATAAAATACAATAATAATCAGGGTATAATTTATTCTTAATTTTCGCATTGATATGCTCTATTAGGGATGATTGAGAATGATTCTCCCATTCAAAAACTTCAAAATTTATTACTTCCCGTCCTAATCCTTTTTCTAACTCAGTAAATGAAATGCCATAAGTATCTGGAGTAGAGTCTTCTAAATTACCCGCTATCCAATATTCTTTATTTGTAGTTTTCGACAATCCAAGTAAAAATACTGCGGTAATCCAAGCTTCTTTGTCCAATTTAAATTTATTATCGGCAAGTATACTCTTCAACCCATGTTGCTTTAGAATTTCTTTAGTCCATTTTAAAACAAAAGGAATACTAAAGCATTCATCATTAGTATAAATATTACTTTTTTTCATTTCGCCTTTTCTTCAATGATTCTTATTTCTTCTTTATTTCGAAAATTCTCCGCCCTGCCATCGCTTGTAATCTTTTCGTGAACCGATAGTGCCGTTTTCTTCTAAACCCTTAAGCCAAACTTCGGCTTCTTCGTCATTGAGGTATTTTTCTACCATCAACGCGCCACCCGGGCCCTCAAAAACGGTGTGATAAACTGTTTCTTGATTATCATTAGCCATTTAATTCTCCTTGATACAATTGTTTAGAATAATTTCTCATATTTTCACTTTTACCATAATCTGTAAACATTCGTTTGGGATCTGGCCTAATACCAACCCGCCACAAATCAAGTCTGTCCGCATCCCAACAAGTCAGAATAGTTACATCCTCGCTTTGGGCGCCATCTAGATTATGCCAAAGTAATGCTACTGATAGTTGATTACGCTGTACACTACTTACAACTATTATGTTTTCCTCTATCAACTTTTCCAATAAATCCACCGCGCGCCTGCCATGATCCTGATCTATATCTTCATTTTCCCTTCTCGCATCATGTAAATATGCGAACAATGAAACTACATCTTTATCGGCGCTATTCTGGTTAGCGATGATATGACCAAATCGTTCGACTCTATCCCAATGATCGAGACCATGAATTGAGTCAAGCGGTAATTTTAAACCTTGAGTAAATATTGGGTGTTTTATTACTTCGTGCACAATTAAACCTTTTAGCTCGTTATTTTACGATATAGTACCTGTATCTTCTTCGATAATATGTCCTTTTTTACATTTTGGACAAACTAGACCGATGACTTCTAACATGGTAACAACATTTTTTGAACTACACTTATTGCACTTCCGCTCGTCTCTACCTCTTCTGATATAGTGAGAATCATCGTCATGAAAAATTGATTCTCCATCATCTATTTCCAAATCTAAACGGTTGGCACAGTCCATACAAACACAGTTGGCCATTAAACCAACTCTATTTTTTGCAGTTTTCTTATTCAACTCTTGAGATGTGCCGTCTATACCTAAAACCATTTTAGCCCTCGACTCTTCACCAGGGTGGGGACAATTAATCTTTTTACCATTATCATCTTCTGCAAACATATAACACCCCCAACCTGTGCTGATGCAAAAGTCGCATTTATCACACTTATAATTACTTATTTGAGGCATAATTTTTCTCCTAATTCACGGTTTACTTTATGCTGATTTGTTGCTTTATACTCCAGGATTGGCGTCAAAAAGCCATCATCAACTAACTTTTTTTCTAATCTTAAAGCCAAAGTATAACCAATGGCAAAATTTCTTTCATACAATTGCCATGAACCTTTATCAATATCTAAAGACAATTTTATCGCTGATAAATAAAGATTATGTGTAATAGGACTATCATAACTGGTAGCTTTAAGGGAATATTTTTCCGTTTCATAAGGTTCATCCTGATGAGCCAAATTCCAATCACATTCTATGCCAGTTTTGGCTTCAATAGATTTCCGAAGGTCGTGATCGTTATCTTCGCCTGCCATCCAGCCGAATCGTTCTTCCTCTGGCAATAATTTGGCTCCGCCTTCTATTTTGTCTACGAATTTAGCCAAGTTAGCTTTATCTATGTCTTCGGCTATTTTTACACATCTTGCCCAACTAACCGGAAGATGTATTCTAAGAATAGCGCTAGTGATTTCGCCGCTATTTAAATCTACCAGATCATGCAAATTTTTTGCGAAACGATCATTAAGGTTATTTTCTTTACAGAATTCATTAAACTTCTCAATGTTATTCATTTAAGTTTGCTCCTGGAATTGATTTAACAATTAGGTTTTGGGAAACAATTTTATCAATATCTATCTCGGAAGGCATTTTATAAAAAGATCCTCTTGACAATAGATTAAGAATCCCCAACACGAATGAAGCGTAAATAATCCCGATCCATGAATTAACAACAAAATAACCCAATGGATAAGCAAAAATAAAATACCGATTCATTTTCTTTATAATTAACGAATATAAATCAATCGCTATACAGGCAAAACCGCACGCGATAAATAGTGGCTTTGAAAAAAATAGCCCGATAATACCAGTAACAATCAGAATAGTTTTAATAACTCGAACCCACGAAATCCTGCTCAATAAGTATCGATAATACTGTTTTTTTGTAAAACTAAATTGAAAAATCTTACCCGCGTGTTTAGCGGAAAGAGAATTAGTGAAATCAATTGTTTGGTAAATTTTTTCCATTATTTTATTAAATCTTTTAATTGATCCGGATTCTTTGATAGGTCAATTTCAACCCAAGAATCATATTTATCATTTAATCTTAATATTCTTTTTTCTTCTTCAAATACTTCATCGTCAAACCACAAGAAATCACTATCAAAATCAATCGCTTCGGTTTTCCAAGTATCCCAATTCAGGGGTTTTATCTTTTTTATAATTTCAATCATTTCGGAATCAAAGAATCTTGAAAGTAGTTCAATAGTATAGTTATCATCTCTACTACAATGAGTTGTCAGCCAATAGACATCGTGATTGCCGACCAGATATTTTATAAACTCTACGGCATGGTTTGCGACTTGTTTATCATTGGCTAAAATTACACCGTCAATATCTAAATATGCTTTCATATTATTACTTATCCACCAAAATATCTCTTGGCTTCGCCCCATCGGCTGGGCCGATAACACCCTCTGATTCTAAAATATCTAAAAGTCGTGCAGCTCTAGCATAGCCAATCTGCAAATACCTTTGTAGTATCGCCGAAGATGCTTTGCCTTCTTTAATAACAACCTTTTTAGCGTCACTATAGAATTCATCTTGCATATTCGGATCGATATCAATCTTATTCTCAGGAGAAATTCCTGATATAAATTTCTCTTCGACTAAAACATTTCTAGGCATTACCCCTTCGGACGGTCCGATTATGCCTTCTTCTTCCAACATATCAAGCAATCTTGCCGCACGAGCATAACCCACCCTTAATCGTCTCTGTATTAATGACGCAGACGCTTTGCCCGCTAAGACAACGATTTCTTTTGCCTCTCCGTATAGCTCGTCTTCCACTCCCACATTTGAAGAATTAAACCTATCGTCATCAGTGATTTTGCTATATACAATATCCAGTTTAAGATTAAGTAGATTAAGTTGTTTTTCAAGTTTATCTAAACGATCATCTTTTTTCATTTTTCCCTCTAACTTTTTATAGTCTTCACCAAATGTTTATATATCTCAACCATCGCTAACGTGTCCAGCTTACAATACTCCAAAAGATTATCCAAGATTTTTTCTTTTTCATTGTCGCGCTTACCGTCCAAGATTGCTTCCATCCAAATTCTTTGAGCTGTGCCACCATCATGGATGTCCAGCTCACTATACGATAATTTCGGAATCAGCACCGGCAAAACCTTTTTGATTGAAGCACTACCGACAAAATCCTTGTGAGCGTAGTGACCATGAGCAAAAGGTGTCATTAAATCTAAAATACGTGAATTTAAATCATCGTAGAAGTCCGCATATTCCATCACTAATCGCCCGAGCCGAGTATTACAGCCCTTTTCAAAACTATCGTTCCAAGCCAGAACCGTTCCTTCGGCGCCGATATTTTCTTTTAATGATTTGCTTATTTCTATAGCCGGATTGGAATTTGTCCGATGCAAATATTCAAAATGTTCGAGCTTGCCATTAGCCGATAATTTATGCAGAGAATACTGAAATGGTACTTGCTCGTATGGCTTAAGGCCATCAAACAGTGGCACAATACCGGTAAATGTTTCGTAGTCTAAAAAGTACAAAGGGAATTTAATCTGGTCTAGAAAAGTTTTGATCTGGTTTTTATCAATAGAAATCTCATTTTGTTTCGTCACCAAAACTTGTAAGCGTTGTTTGTCAGTCAGGGGAAAGTCATAGGGAACATCAACCAGCTTTTTAATTTCAAGTTTCTCAAATTCAGTAATTTTTTTCGCGTTTAATGTACAAAGACTGTAAATTGAATAGTCCTCAATCTTAACTAAAGTTTTATAAACCTCCAGCCAATCAGCCAGTGCGCTAAGGCCGACTAGTGATGGCGAAATATTCGGGCACATTTTAGAGTTCATGATAGATAGTGCATTATTAATATTTGCTTCAGTATCTACTTGTTTAGCAAATACCTCGGCTGTAATATCGGTAATCGCGACTAATTTTTTAGCGTCTACAGCACCATCCCGCACATATTCATTATTAGCATGAACCACGGATACATTCCTGATTTTATAACCGGCGCGCTCAAGTACTGCCCGCTGAAAAGCTAAATCGTATTCGTGATCGACTTTAGCATGAGTGGTGGATTTTATTTCAAACAAATCAAAAGTTTTCTCACCCACCACTTGCAGACAATCACAAACACAAACTAAATCTTCAGTTTCAAATTTAGCCTGAAAAATGGTTTTGGCGCCAGAGGCCAAAGCTTCCTGAGTTCTAGGTGTCAGTGTTCTATATTCGTTAAAATTATCAAATCCCAACCTTACCGCGTCAGGAAAAATCTGTTCAGCATACGACTCAAAGAGATAGCCGGTATCAAAAATGGCTTGCGTTTCTTCGCTTATCGGTGGTAGCTTATTTTTATCGTGTTTCTTAAGCCACATCCACGCCGGATGCCGAAGAAATAACATATAATCTGATTTTGATAATTGCATAATTTTAATCTTTCTAACTAAAATCAAGATCTTGAATAAATTCAGATATTCCCACCTGGCTATAACATTTGCCGTTAATAGTCACAGTTCTTATAATTGATGTTGCCTGATTCATTGCCTGACCAAATGGGATATTTCGACTCCAAGAAATCAGCAATTCCTTTTTGGCTCTTGTTATCCCAACATATAATAATCTTCTCTGTTCCTCTTTATACTTGCTATCATTCAGATAATCAGACCTGTTAGCACCTGGGATATTGCCGTCATTACATCCAATTATATAAACATATTCAGCTTCCAATCCCTTAGATGCTATCAACGTCATTACTCTTATTTTGTCGTCTGGAATATTAGCATTCCTTGCATAATCAATAAGTTTGAAATAAATATCATTAATTGAATCTCCGTTTTCGGCTAGTGACAAAATAATATTGCGGAGAGATGATAATTCCCCGGAATTTTCAGGGAAGAGATCATCGATTAACTCACTTGTGTTATCGTAATTCTGATGTTCTGAAATAAAACTATTAAGTTGTTCTATCTTTGCGCAAAGCAAATGCATTCTGGTTCTTCTGGCTGAAAAATCAGTAGAATTTACGGCTGACAGTAGACCAAGCGTATCACAACCATATTTATTTTTAACCTCTTCGATTTCTTGGGCATAATTATTTTCGTCTCCCAATCCGAGATACGAACGTATATGAAGAGCCGACTGTGGATTTACTAAAATCGAAAACAAAAGAATTTTTTCCTGTTCTATTGGTGAAAACTCATTTTTTGAAGCGAAAACATAGTCAGTGGATTGGCTTTTCTCGGTTGCATATTTTACAAAGTCAGATCCTAGTTTTTTTCTTGGAACCAGAACAATTATTTCTTCGGGTTTTATTCCTGACTCAACCTTCTGTGAAATTGAATCAACAACAAAATCATACTCTTCTTCTTGTGTATTAAAGCGTTTCAACTGCGCTATGCCATCGATTTGGGAAGAAATTGGTTTGAGTAAATCTTTTCTCTGTGGATCTGATTGCAATAATACCTGGTTTGCAATTTTGAGAATATTCTTTGCACAACGTCCAGTAAACGGCAGTGAGTGATCTTCTGTGCTAGGATCGGAAGCGAATTGGCCGATTCCTTCGGGGTGTGCATATTTAAAACTATAGATTGACTGATCTGGGTCACCGACTACCAGTAATAATTCTGAGTCTTTAGCTAATATTTCGACAAACTCTTGTTCAAGTTTATTCAAGTCTTGATACTCGTCTATAAAAATGTATTTATAGCCATTTATAAAATCAGAATCGATTTTTTTTGCTAAGTCGACAGCATAATAAACAATTTCTTCCATCATCGAGGCCTTATGTTCCTCAAGCCATCTTAATAAAGTACGCTTAAATTCTTGCTTTTCTTCTGATTCAGTAAACACCTGATCGTGTGGATTTATTGCCCAACCTGCGCTGAATTCATTTAGCATCTTTCTGATCTGACGTTTATCTATACGAGTGAGTTTTACTTTTAAATCTGAAATCAACGCATCTTTTTCAAAATCGAGTATTACAGAATTAATTCGATCTCTTATATCGTGGTTATCTTCGGATAATAGAAATGATAAACATAGAGCGTGAAGCGTTAGTGCTTTCGGGGCTCTTTCCATTTCTATAATCTTTTTCTTTAAATCAAGCGCCGACAAACGGGAGAATGACAAAATTAGTACTTCACGTGGGTCAACTGAAAGGTCGGCAACAATATCTTTCGCTTTTGGGATTAATATACCTTTAGTCTTGCCACTTCCTGGCCCAGCCAAGACACAAACTCTTGAAGCAGCGGAAGTTAAAATTTCGATAAATTTTTCGCTATTATCTGTTTGCTGTGTCATACATTTTTTTCATTTAGCGTACTAGTTCCATTACCTTTACTTGTCCATTCATTAACATAGGCAAAAGCCAATCACGGAGCTCAGAAAGTTTTTTATTTTCTTTTAGTGTTAAAGTCTTTTTTCCATCAATATTTGCCTTAAGCTCTGCATATTTATTTAATAAATATTTAGGAGGTATTAAACATTTATACCAATCAATCCCTTTGGTATCTAAATGCAAAACCAGCGTGCCGCTCGCAAAACCTTTAATATATCGGTGATAATCATCAGAGTTAAATAACATATTGAGAAAATATTTATCCAGCTTATTGCCAATATTCACTTTGGCAATATCACAAGAAGCAATTACATGACTATTATATAAATCGGGTAATATGAACGATTTACCAATAACATAAGCATTCCTTGTAACATCAGTTGTAGCAATTATTAGTTCACCAGGTCTAATTACTTTATTAGGATTTACTGACCCTACATAATATTTGATACCATCGGCTTTGTAGCGACCATCTAAGTAAAATGAGTTCAGGTTTACCATCGGCACCCCAACATCTCGCAGATCAGCTCCAGAGTATGAGATTCCTCTTTCGATGCTTATATGATTTTTCAATATATCAACTTCCCATCCATCTGGAATTTCTCTTTTCAGCTCCTCGTTCCAAACCATTTTCCCGCCACTTGTTTTATAATGCTTGCCATTTTCGTCAGGAAAATCAAATTGAACAAACCAATAGTCATACAGAGTTTTTGCCATTTGCTCTAACTCGATATTTATACGATTGTTGATTTCGATTTTTAAGTCGATAGCAGAAAGAACAGACCCAACTGCATTTCTATGTGTCTCATCTTCAGGAATAATCAGCTCAAAATCATTTATAGTATCCTTGTTGACAGAGTCGAATGTTGTCGCAGCACCCTGTTTTAGTAAATTCCCAACATTATATTTTAGAGCATAGTATAAAAACTTATTATTTCCGGTTTTTGCCTTAAGACCTGCCAAGCCGCGACCTATACATAAATCACAAGGAGCAAAATTGAGATCGCCTACCGGTGCTCTCACGCTCATTAAAACGTCACCTTTATTTGCAAGTTTTGTAACCTTTTTTGTATATGTGTCGAAGCTAGGATATAAAATACCGAATGTTCTGTTTCCTTGTAAAAATGGAACACCTTCAAAATCAGAATAATAAATAGATTCTGGCGATTGCCCTTGCACTACAAGAGCAACATTTGAAAGCTTGGTTTTGAAACCCACTCTAGTCATATTTTAATCCATTTAACTGTTTTTTAATTTCAGATTCTAGATTTTTTGAGTCGGTGAAAAGCTCATTCAAATTCTTTTTATAGTCATCGATCTTACTAGAAAATTGTTCTGGTGTGATATCTACATACTCAATTTTGACATCAAAATATTGCCCGGCTGATAACGAATAATTCTTTTCTTTAATCTCGCTATATTCAATAACAACAGAAAAATTTTCGATTGGCTCTTTAGTCTTGAAAGCAGAAATAATTTTTGATTCATCTTCACAGCTAAGTAGAGTTTTCTGATTTTTGCCATCTTTTACTTTTTTCCCAAGTTTCGAAGCATCGACTAGCACAACTTTATCAGTGTTAGTTTTGTCGATAAAAAGAATGGACACATTCGTACCGGTAGTCGCAAATATATTCGATGGCATCGAAACAACACCCTTAAGCCATTTCTTTTCTACTAATTTCTCACGAATCTTTTTTTCAATCCCGCTCTGCGCGGTAATAAAGCCGGTAGGCACAACAATGGCCGCTTTTCCGGTATCATTCAGGCTCCGCATAATGTGTTGAATAAACAGTAAATAAATTGACATTTTGTCTTTGTCTTTATTTGGGGTATTCGGTATGCCGGCAAAAAAACGCTCATTAAACTGTGGCAGTGATTCTAGATCATCACGCCAATCCGAGAAGTCCAATTTGAAAGGCGGATTGCTTACAATGAAATCCATCTTCTGTGGATGGCGATTGTTAAGAATTGTGTTACCTTGCACAATATTGTTGATACTATGGCTGAGACCATTTAGAATCAGGTTTAACCGTAAAAGGTTTGATGATTTCTGGCTGATGTCTTGGCTGTAAATCGTGCTTTTATCTGTGCCGATTTTACTCGCAATATTCATAAGCAGTGTTCCAGAGCCGGCACCTGGGTCGTAAACCTTCACATTTGTTGGCTTTGAATTACCTACAAGAATTTCCGCCATAACTTTAGCGACTGAATGAGGGGTGAAATATTCGGCATATTTGCCGCCGCCGTCCTTGTTATAGTCCTTAATCATATACTCAAAAAGCGTTGAGAAGAAATCGAAGCCAGCTGAAAAAATGTCATCAAAGTTAAACTTGCTGTCGGCCAGTTTGTTGATAATGGATTTTGCAACAGCGTTGTGTTTTGAACGATCGGAAACAGCACTCTGTATGAGCTGTTCTTCAAACAAACGAATCTCTGTTTTGCCATCTGTATGAACTGAGAAAACTGCGGAGTTAGTTACAGCAATATCGTTGAGCGTATCGTCAAATTTTTTAGCAAAATCAGAGTCTTCTTGATGTTTAAAAAGATAAGATAGCAGATGTTCCGGTTTTAAATGGGCTGAATTGTTTCCAAGTTTCATTAATAACAAACCGTATTCATTATTACTCAGCTTTTTTAAGTCATCATATGTTTGAAGCGATGAATCAATTTTTGAAACTTCGTAAATGAATCTATCGTTTAAAAACTTGTAGAGGAAACATTGCGTTACAATTTTATATTCATTCGCATCACCACCAAGACCATTGTGAGCACAAATAGCCTTTATATCATCAACTAATTGTTTCGTTTTATTGTTATACTCTGTTTCCATTAGTTTTCTCCTTTATATTCGCTAGTATACTCATCAGCCAGAATATCTCTTATCCGGCCTGCATTTGCGACATCAAGAACTGGGACTTGTGAATTCTCAAAACTATCGACTGTAGCCTGACCGATAAAATTAGAGAAATAACCATCATTATCAACCAAGTTTTTGTTTTTACCAAGTTTCTCGGCTATCAATTTTTTAATATCTGATAGCACATCGAACAAAGGCTGATTTTGGTTGACACGACCAGTCGGTTCAAGCAATTTGAAGGTGCGGGCATACTTACGGTCACCGTCAAATTTCTCAAGTACGACTTGATTCTTGCGGTTTAGCTCTCGGATTCGATCGTAAATGTGTTTTAACTCGGTTGAAGCATATTCCATCTTTTCTTTATTGCCACTAGCTTCACTTTCATTGTATTCAGAAAGCAGGCGAGTGAATTCCTCGTATAAGGTTACCCATTCTGGGTCTTTCTGATTATAGTTCCTATCCAGTTCCAAGCGAGTGTTCCGGGCAATCTCCTGTAAATCATTTGCCAACAGCTTTAACTCTTCTTCGCCAGTCTTAGTAAATTCAAAAATTACTCCCTCGATAGCAGTATTGAGTAGTTCCTTACTATTAATATCATTTGTAGCATCCTTTAAATTGAGGAGCTTCAAGCGATTACTAACTTCGGTAAGCAATTTGGCAATGAGTTTAAAATCAATTTTTTCAAGGATTTCTGTGTAACCTAGCAGCCTCGCAATATTATATATATCGCGTGCCGACTCTAGCGATTTCTTTAATTGATTTATTGTTTCTTTGTCGTTAATTGCACTTATTTGACGACTGAAGGTTTCAAGATTATCTGTTGAGAATTCGGAAAGCATACTTAAAACAATAGCGATCTCTTCATCAATTTCAGACTTACTCATAAAAAGTGAACCAAAAATGTTGTTTGGATCATCGTTTTCATCCATACCTTCGCTATATTCACGATTCAATTCGTCAAAGTAGGCCTGGTTGGTGACTTCGAACTCTTTGCTGATATCAGCAAAATCCACTACATAGCCAATGCGAAAATCACGGTATGGTCGGTTGACGCGTGTGAGTGTCTGTAATAGATTATGGGCGCGTATTTTTCTACCGAGATAGAGTTTCTTAAGTCTTGGAGCATCAAAACCGGTTAGAAGCATTGAATATACAAACAATAAATCCAGTTTACCGTCTTTAAAGTCTTTGATTTCCGTTTCGCGTGTTTCTTTATCATCTTCATCATGGAGAATAAGGGCTGCTTTAAGACCATGTTCACTAGATTTTTCATTAAACTGTCGAAACATTTCGCGCGCTTGATCAGAGCTATCTGCTACAACCATACCCCCAATAGTTTTGTCCCCGAAACGAATGCGAGAATTTTTGAAATCCTTAATAATGTATTCGAGCATTGGATCGACAAAGTTACTATGAGATCGTATTTCTTTACGATCAATCGAACCGAGTTTAGTTTCTATTTCATGAACAATCTCGTTTAACTTGGCCTTGTAACTCGTTTCAATTTCTTCGCGCAGTAGCTTTAAAGTATATCCATCTTTGATCGAATTATTATAATAATATTTATGAATGTAGTTACCAAAAATATTGCGAGTAGTTCTTACATCTTGCTTATCACTTAGCTCTTCGTCATCTTCTTTATGTTCACCGTAAACTATTAGCGGTGTACCGGTAAGCGCAATTTTAACAGCTGATTTGTCGGAATTATATAGATTAGCGAGAAATGATCCTTTTGGATCATAGCTTCGATGGGCTTCATCGATAAAAAATATACGTTGAACATTAATATCATAGCCAGAATTGTTAAATGCGGTAGTGTCATCTTTAAATTTTTGTATATTCACGACCGTAATACCGGCTGTAGTAGTGTTTGAGGCAAAATCACGCACTAGTGATTCTTTGTTGTCGATAGTCTGTACTTCAAGACCGCGCTTTCTAAATTCATTGCGAGCTTGTTTTGCTAAATCTAGGCGGTCAACTATAAAATAGAATTTTGAAATAACACCTTTTTTGGCGTAGTAATCGGTCAAATATTTAACACCATAGTAACTCAAAGCGGTTTTTCCAGATCCTTGGGTGTGCCATATAATACCGCGATCATTGCCTGCGTCCAAATAGCGTGCAATAGCTTTTGTTGCAAAAAATTGCGGGTAGCGCATAATGTGCTTTTGAATAACCGTCTCGCCGGTTATTTCGTCAATCTCATCAACATACGCGATACCATATCGAAGAATCATGATGAGACGTTTCTTTTCGAATAAAGAGCTAATAACTCGATTGGTTGGAGCATCAATATCTTTATTACTGATAAACTCTGGCGAGTGTTTTATAACTTCGAGATTAGTGTCTCTTAATACAAAATCTTCGACTACTTCGTCGAGGTTGTGAATTTCATCAATAATCTCGCTCTTTCGTTCTTCGCGAAAATTGTTAAACTTTGCACGAGAGTTCTTGGCAGTAGTCGCGTAGAATGCACCCTGAAGCTGATCGGCAGTTGTATCGTCGTATTCCATATTGTTTGAAAATACGAGCAATTGGGTAATATTGATAAACTTACGAAACTTTTCGTTTGCAAACCGCATGTTGATACGGTCACGCTCAGCCTTGATACCTTCTGGGTTGTTTGGTTTCTTCACCTCTATGAAAGCCAGCGGCAAACCGTTAATAAAGATTGTGATATCTGGTCGGAACTCATCTTCTCCATTTTTATTGGCGAGTTCGGTCGTAACAAGATATGAGTTTTTTTCTGGATTTTCAAAATCTACTAGCTTATAATTTCCTCCGTCCGTGCCGATGAGTTTTTTGTAAAATTCTCGCCCCAAGTCATCATTGCCAAGAGATTGCTTTACATCAGAAAAAAATCCATCGAACTCACCATTTTGCGAGTCTGTGATGTTATTTATTTTATTAAACTGATCACGAAACTCATTCACAATAATACTTGTTTCGGGATCAATATTATAATTTTTGTCTTTCAGAGAGAAGTATTTGTAGCCTAAACGAGTAAAATGAAGTAACGATGGAATCTTTACTCTAGAATCCTCTGAAAATGAATTATCTTTTGCCATTTTTATTCCTCACTTATTTCGTCTGATTCCCTATTTTTTTGAAAAGATTGTTCTATTAAAGTCATCAAATAATCAATTTGAGTTTCGGAATTAATTTTTGCTTCTACATTGCCATTACCCCAATGGCCAAGACCAGTTACATCATAAGACATCTTCTCCGGATCGATAATTTCGTTATAATCCATGTTCATACAAACCTTTAATTGGTTTTTCTGCGGTATAATGTCGACAAAATTCGTACTATTTTTGTAAGCAATATACTTGGCTTTTATAACCTCTTTTACAGAAGAATCAATGTTTAATATACGCTGTCTCAGTTTATTAAAAAGATCCAAAATATTTCCTTGCAAATATTCCTTATAAATATCTAGTGTATATATTTGTTCCGTTTCATCAGTATCGACTTGCTTATATTTTTGAATAATTTCACTTGGCAAGGATGGGGCAATCCAAATTTTCACCGCTTTCACCGCGAGTTCTTTACCTCTTTTGGTAATCTCTTCTTCGTTCCATGACGGCAAATTTGCTAATGAATAATTCAATCTAATAGGGCTATCTTTGAATCCTCCCTCCATCGATTGTTTATCCGCAAAAGCTTTGTCGCTCAGTTCGGGATTATAGCCTGTCAATGTTAGGTTTCCGATCGTATGAAGATACTTCTCCTGAATCTCTTTCCAATTATCACCCAAATTGGCCTGCCACTCGCTTGATAACTTCGGATTTTGTGGCATTATATGTTCAATTGTGAAGGTATCGACAGATACCTTTTCTTTTCGGCCAAAATTTTCTAATTTGTCTAAAAGATAATTGCGTCTAGAAAAGTTATATACATCTTTTATAAGAAGTTCGCTCATAAATTCTTCGTCATTTGGGAATCTCCGGTAGGAATCTTTCGCCAGCAATACCGCCTTAACGCTTTCTAAATAATTATCTCGATCAATAAACTTGGCCAAATTGCCGAAAGTTTTATTCATTGAATTTGTTGGGATACCACAAACTCCACGTCTAAACACATACGATTCGACTAAACGCAATATCTCGATTAGCTCTTCTTTTATAATTCTATTTTGATCATAATCTTCTAAGACCACCATTAGAAATGGATACGCAACATCAACCTTTAGCGTATTAATGTCTTTAATCGTACCCCTTATTTCAGTATCGTTAACTCTCTCAAATGCAAGTTCAACAAAACGCTTGGAGTGATGATAGACATCGGCAACTATCTCGGAAATCGTTAATTTACAACTACTAGCGTAAACTTTAAAATTTTCATAAATTTGGTTTATATTAGGAATTCTTCCAGTTTTGATTGTTAAATAATCGCGCATAAATCTATCAAAAAGAACTGAATATTCAGCGTGACCAAAACTTTGTTCCATCGGGTACCATGACTTTTCATACACTTCCACTTGATCATCTTGTTCAAGTCCCATTAAAACATAATTACGAATTAAATCAGCTTGGGATAAATCTAGTCCAGTTGAATTGAGACTTTCAAATATTAATTGTGGATTGTCTCTATCCCTATCAAGAGCTATATCCACGATAATTAGCTTGCTGATTCCCTTGTATAATTCTTCAACATCAATATTCAATTCTTTTATTTTGTTTATAAAAAAATTATAATTTTCATTTATTCTGCCAGATTGATTTTCTACAGCGCTTCTACCTTCAAGCAAATTAATAAAAGCTTCTCTGTCGCTTTTGGTTAACATTAATCTGTATTTTAGGTCGCCTTCTTCTTCACTATTAATCAAATAGTAGTTATTTATTTTTCTTTTTGACATATCCGAGGTTTCATCTTGATCTGCGATAGAATCACGGATTGCCATCATCAATAAAGAAAGGGTGGTTAGCCTTTGCTGGCCGTCAATCACTAGAAGTTTAGAAACAGCTGCGACCTGATATAGTCCATTTTCAATATAAACGATCGATCCAATAAAATGACCGCCGGTTTCTTCACTTTTTACCGCGCGCAAGATGTCGCTCCAGAGTTCATCGCATTGTTTAGTCGTCCAGCTATAGGTTCTCTGGTAAATAGGTATAATAAATTGTTTCGTGCCTTGTAAAAATTTCGTTAGACTTGTTTCTACTGCTTTCATATTTTATTCCTCAATTTTCGCCCGATTAATAATATTTTCAATGACCCAATATTTATAGCCAGCAATCTCTAAGTATTTATATTCTTTGTCATAAAATGGCTTAATGTAACCATTTGAATCTATTTCTCTTACGAACATTTTTATTTCGTCTGATTTGTCTGGATAATCATCGATAACAACATATTCATGCGGAATTTCCGGCATGGTTTTGGCAAATGTCCAAGCTAAATGAGAAATTAGTTTTGTAATTTCTTTTTGCAAATTCATTAGCTTTATTTTACGCTTCTGGAGGGATTTATTCAAGTTTACAAAAACACCTGGTCAAGAATTCCAAGAATTATCAATATTTTTTTGGGAAAGAGTTAATTATTTAGGAATCAATACAAGATTAATCTCGTCTTTCTTCATTTAGATTGAAACTAACATTTTTATTGTTTATTTGAATTCGGTTTTTGGTTTGCAACTCATTAAAAGCCTGCTGGAAGGTCATTCGTTTTTCTTTAACCATTCTTTCCAATGTAAAATAAAGAGCCAGCGGCACAGTGTAGCCATCTGCTTTCATTTTTTTATACCATTCGGCAACAGTTTTAAATTCATTAATATCCATATCTTGATTATATCAGAAAGTGGTAAATTATTAATTCAAAAAGTCCATATTTCACAGCAAGCATAGTATGACAAAATCACACTTTTATTTGTAAAGAAAACTTATCAAGCCGAAAACAAATTTTGCTCCTTTCAACGATACTATTAATACTTTAACGATGGCAAATAACCACCACGCGAGAAACGGAACAACTACTCCCAAAAAGAACAATTTGATCTTAGCCAGTTTATTCTCTTCAAGATTCTTGGCCATATTGCGATATAGCCGCTCATACTGAAACTTGTAGGCTTCAGCCAGCTTTTTGCTTAGCCCCAGATAAGACATAGTTTCTTGCACCAATATCTCATCCGAGATTCGCCTCATCATTTCACGACTTTGTCTTTGCGAAAGAATATTTAAGCTCCCTTCCCAAAGTATTTCGCGATCAATAATGGCTAATTTTTCATGAACAAATCCTGGCAGATGAGTAATATGGGCGCCGGACTCTTCATAATCCTTAAGTGCACAAGAAATTTCCGCTTTCATGAAATAATCATGTTCTTCAAGCGGTCTGGTAAAAATAAAAACCGGTATGTTTCTTTTCCGAAGTTCAATAAGCGTCCGTCTGAAAAATTCCGATCGAAACTTTGAAACAAACGGGCTGTAAATAACCACTTCTTTTTTGGCGGCCAACATATCTTTAACGAATGCCTGATAAAAACTCTTTTCATTAAAAAGATTGCCTTTTTGCATTTCTTTCAATTTCTTGGCATCAACTTCATTTTGGATATTTGTAAGATGCTGCCTATATGCCGGTGATTGTCGTAACATTGTGCCCTCCTTAATTTATTTTGATATAGATTATGACTTTGTGTTATACTCGCCTTGTAATATGAAAGGAATAATATGAACGAAAAAGAACTTGAAGAAATGTTTGCCAACCCGTTTTATGCTGTTAATATTTTGCCGTCACTTTGCTTGGAACATGAGCCGATGGTCTCCAAGGAAACTTGGGTCAAGGCTAACGCTAAGATGATTGACGAAATCGGCAAAGTAGAATGGCTAAAACGACTTCTTGATGTCTTGGAATCCGGCGGCCCGCAGAGCGATCAAACGGCTGAATAGCTAGTTTTCTCTTACTCACTGGCGTTTAGGTGTAAAATCTGCTAAAATAACAGCATGGGTACTGATAATTCTCTAAAAATGAATCAAACAATCGGCGAACAGTTCAAAGCAGCTAGGGAAAAACTTCACCTGACCCAATTGGAGGTAGCCGAAAAAGCTGAAATAAGCACTAATTACTACGCGCAGATGGAACGCGATGAAGTTAATCCCTCAGTTGAAAAGGTGCGAGAAGTTAAAGAAGTTTTAAAAATAAAAGAGATCAAGATATAAATTTATCCTGATCTTTGGGTAGATATGCTCTCATAATTTGATCGAGCCACTTCAAAAGGTGTTCGAAGGAAAGTGCATTAAGTCTACCATTCAACCAGCTCATGACGAGCTAAATGAAAATGACCTTTTAAGGTCTTTTTTAGTATTAAAAAATACGATCCAATTGGGTCGTATTTTTTAATTTAATTTATTTTTTAAGCTTGAACAAAAGTTAAAGCTTTACCAGAACTCGCTCCACGACCAGTTCGACCAATACGGTGAACATAATCATTATAGGTCTGAGGAATAGTATAATTAATCACATGGGTAACATCTTTAATATCAAGTCCACGAGCAGCTACATCGGTTGCAACCATAATATTAATTGCACCAGTCTTAAACTGACTCAAAGTACGTGATCGCTGTGACTGATTTTTATTCGAATGAATCGATTCAACCTTAAATCCACCAACCAACAAACTTGAAGTTAAACGCTCAACCTCCATTTTAGTTTCAGCAAAAACTAAAACTCGTTGAAAATCAGGCGATTTTAAAAGATTGGAAAGATGATCAAATTTAGTTGTTTCATTTTCAAAGCGAACCACATCTTGATCAATATTTTCAGCCGTATCACCCGTTTTAACCTCAATCGTCACCGGATTTTTCAAAAACTGACCAATAAATCCACGGATTTTGATTGGCAAAGTTGCCGAAAAGAACAATGATTGTCGTTCAACCGGCATAACCTTTAACATTTCTGTGATTGTATTAATGAAACCCATATCCAACATACGATCAACTTCGTCCAAAACAATATTATTGAATTCTGGAAGTTTAATATATCCACGATCAATTAAATCATTTAATCTACCTGGCGTACCAATTACAAAATTTGGCTCACGACGCAAATTACCCATTTGCTTATGGATTGGCGCGCCGCCAACGCAACAAGCAAAAAAGATACGCATGCCCCAAGAAAATTTACGTAATTCTTCTTCAATTTGAAAGGCCAATTCTCTAGTTGGCGTAATAATCAAAACTTTTTGGCTTCGATCATTATAAACCTTATTAATTAATGGCAATAAAAAAGCGGCGGTTTTACCGGTTCCGGTATTAGCCAAACCAATCAAATCGCGTCCATCAAGAATATAATTAATTGACTGATCCTGAATTGGAGTTGGCGATAAATAATTTCTCTGCTTTAAATTGTCTTGTAATTCTTTACAAAACGGGAAATCACTAAAAGCATTTTTAATCTCAACGGCAACTACTGGTTTTTTATCAATTGATTTGTTTATAAACTTAGAGACATCGATTCGTTCACCTCTAAATTTCTGTCTACCAGAATTGCCTCGATTATTTGATCGAGAAAAAGATGGTCTACTATTACCATTAGACATTCCGCTATTAGATCTAAATTTTGAACCTGGTCTACGACCGAAATTACCAGCTGAACTGTTTCGTTGCATGTTTTTTCCTTTGGCACACAAAAAGTGTGCAATTAATTAATTTCACAATTGCAATAATAAAACTTCGAAATTAATCGGAAATAATATGCAATGCGAGACGCTTACCAACTTACTGGCAAACGATTTGCTCGCAAAATTCTTTTTAAAACTTGAGAGCAAGATATTGACTAAAGTATACTATAACACATTTTCAACTAAATGTAAAGAGATAAAGAGTATTTATTTATTTTTATTGCGAAACAGAAATAATATTGTTTTCCGCATCACAAGCTTTAACGGTTACGATCCCATTTGAATCAATTGAAATTGAATAGCCAGTTAAAGCAGACGTCCCATTTGGATCAATAGGAATAGATTTTAAATATTTTGACAAGGAAGAAGTTAAATCTATAGCAGATGTTGCAGTAACATTACAACCACCTTTAGAGATCATGGCACCACTTTCAGCGGTACCAATCTGTCTTTCGGCCATACCAACCAAAAGACCAGTTGGATAAGAACCCTTATTATCTATAAAATATGAATGAACAGCCACTAAAATATTTTGAATATCACTAGCCCGTCGAGAATCATTGGAATCTTTTAATATTTTTGTCGGCTTAAAAACAATAAAAATTACTACAACCAAAACAGCAACCACGGCGACCGTTAAAATTAGCTCGATAAGCGTAAAAGCTTTTTTATTCTTGATCATCAACCCTCCTCTAACTCTTATAATACCTTGACTCAAAATCAATATGAATTTAATATCTAATATAATAATACGCCAAAATTAACAAAAAATATATACAATCCAATCTGTTTTAGTATTTTAAGCTCTTTAGAGTTTAAAATTAAAAGAAAACCTGTTAAAATATAAATATGAATTACTTGATTATTGTTGTTACAATTATAAGCACTTTTTTAGGTGGTTTATTCGCCATTCGTTTTCGCGACAAACTCCACTTAATTTTAGGCTTCAGTGCTGGCGCTGTTATCGGTGTAACATTTTTCGATTTGCTGCCGGAATCGATTAATCTGACCGCCGGTTTCTACCCCACGCAAACCATAACCCTTCTAATAGTCATTGGTTTTATACTATACCTTATTGTTGACCGTTTTTTCTCGATTCATTCTCACGAAGACGATCATTGTGAAAATCCAAACCATCAAAATAAACTTGGCGCATTCACTCTTTGCGTCCATAGTTTCTTGGATGGTCTTGGTATTGGTTTAGCCTTTAAAGTTTCTCCAACCGTTGGCTGGATCGTTGCTGCCGCGGTTTTAACGCATGATTTTTCCGATGGTATCAATACAGTTAATATGATCTTAAAAAATAAAAACAATAAAAAAGAAGCTTATAAATGGCTTATTATCGACGCGTTAGCACCAGCACTTGGCATTACGACTGCGATATTTTTAACTGTATCTCAACCAGTTTTAGGTTTAATCTTATCTGTTTTTACCGGACTCTTTCTTTATATCGGCGCTAGTGAATTAATACCAGAAAGTCATCACCGTCACCCAACGATTTGGACAACAGTCATGACCGTTCTTGGTGTATCAACTTTATATTTAATTATTAATTTTATAAAATAATCAAAAAGGAGTTTTTTTGAAAAAAATCTTATTAACCCTGTCTATTTTATTAACTTTTAGCCTTGTCTTATTTGTAAACCCTGGTCAAACTTTTGCCGCGTCAATTCCAACCACCTTTCAATGGGGCGTGACCATGAGACCTTATGCTCTTGGTAGCTACAGTAAGAGTGGCTGGACTAAACAAATTGTTAAAGCTAAAAGCCTCGGCGCTGGCTGGGCCAGAATCACCTGGGACTACAACGGCAAGCCTTTCGTCAGGAATACCGAAGTCATTAACACTTTGATTCAAAATAAAATCAATGTCGTCTTGGTCATTGAACACAACCCAAATGATGGAAACAACAATCTTTATAAAAACGGTTATAATGATGGTAAATGTATTGCTAAATACTACAAGAAAAAAGTTGCCTACTACCAATTAATGAATGAAGGTGGCGCTCAATCACTCAAAAACGGTACATCTAATGGTCAAACCATGACCGATTATAACGTTAATGAATACAATAAAGTTCGCGACTATATGAAAGGTTTGTCGGACGGTATTTCTGCTGGCGACCCATCTGCCAAAAAGATTGTCACAATCAGCTGGACCCATGTTGGATTTTTAGATAGACTCGTCAAAGATGGTGTTAAATTTGATATGATTGGCATCGATTGGTACGACTGGATGGGCGATTTTGGTAGCAGTAAATTATCTAACGGTCAATCGCTTTATGAAAAATTAAAAAGTTACGGAAAACCATTAACTTTTATGGAAGTTGCCGCTATGCCTAAAGGTGCTAATGCCTCGAGTAAATCTAAAACTATTGTCGACGAGACTAAACAAAATAGTTTTACCATGCAAACTGCCCAATGGGCCTGGGACCATCGCGACACAGTTAAAGGCTTCTACGCTTTCGAATTAGTCGACAATATTAGCAACCCAAGCCAATACAAAGATTATTATGGTTTAATCCAAGGTGTTAAAAAAGGCTCGAATTACACTTTTGGTAAACTCAGAAAAGTTTTTACTTCTTATAAAACTTTTATTAAAGCTCATAAAAAATAATTATGAACAAAAGGATCGATTGGGTTGATACAGCCAAAGGCATTACTATTTTTCTAGTGGTTTTGGGCCATACTATTTTGCCATATAACTGGTTGATTTACGTTTTTTCTTTTCACATGCCGATGTTTTTCTTTTTATCAGGCTATCTTTATAATCCAGAAAAATATCAGAATTTATGGTCGTTAATTAAGCGAAAGGCAGGCACTTTACTTTGGCCATATTTATTCTTCTTCATATTTAATTTTATTTACTGGGTTTTATTTTTTAACTCCAAGCAGTACTTTGACCCAATTATCAAAATGATCTACTCTACAGATACTCTGTCTGCCCCATTTATTCCGCTTTGGTTTCTAACCTGTCTTTTTGCCCTTGAAATAATTTTTTTCACATTAGAGCGACAATTTAAATCTTTTAAATTGTTTTTAGCAATAATTGTCTGTACAATTACCGGGTTTATTTTGGCCAATAATCATTACCATCTACCATGGGGAATCGATATTGCCCTAGTATCAACGAGTTTTTACTATCTTGGCTTTATTATCAAAAAGAATGATTTAATCGAAAAAACACAAAATGTATGGCTGTATTTGTTGGGTCTAATATTTATTATCATCAACTATTTTCTAGCTTTTCTCCTTGATATTCAAGCCAGCATGTTCTATCGAGCCTACGGTCAAGAATGGCTATTTGTCTTAACGGCTATTTTTGGCATTTTAGGCTACATAATTTTAGCTAAATTCTTAAAACAAACTATACTCAAAAACAATACTATCATAGAATTTTTAGGTCAAAATTCTTTAATCATTTTAGGCTTACATACAGTTTTTTATTATTATGTTTCCGATTTTTTTCGAATATTTTTACATATCTATCCAAAAACCAGCACTATTTTTGCTTTTATTTATACTATTATTACCATATTATTAATTTGTCCATTTATAATTTTTATTAACAAAAAAGCGCCTTTCTTAATCGGTCGAAAACCAACTAGTAAAAACGCTTAAAAAAATTAATTATTTTTCTTCATCCTCTTCGGTCTCGTCCTCAATTTCTTCATCATCAGCCTCTTCAACAATCTCTGTAATACTCGGATTGATCTGAGCGGCATATTTTCCATCCGTATCTCGTGACTCATCATCAGTTTTGTTTTTCTTTGGCAAAAGTTTAGCAACAACCTTAAATTTTCTCACTTCACCTTTTTGATCTTCGATCTCATTGGTTTTGTGATCACTAAAGTACTCCATTAGCTCAGAAGATAAAATTTCCTCAAGTGTGCCTAACTCATCACGATTTTCTTTAATATCTGAAATTAATTTCTGAGTTTCTGCCTTAGCCCAAATCGCGTCTTTAATCCTTTTTTTCTTATCCATCAAAGCTTTGATCTCTTCGCAAACCGCCAAGTAATCAGTATCGTTCTCTAATTCATTCTTCAGGGCCTCACGAGCAATTTTGTTCTCATTTTTAAAAGTCTCTAATTGCTCCATTCTCTCTTTAATAATCGAAACGTCCATGTTCTCCTTTTTTATTATTTGTTTTTTATTTCAATTGATTAAATATTTCGGATTACTGAAATTCTGTGAATTTACAATAAAATTTATTTAATAATAATAGATTCTATTTTATCGCCCATTTGGATTTTTTTAACCACATCCATACCAGAAGTCACTTGACCGAAAAGATTATAAAGCTTTGGTAGAGTCGGCAAATCTTCTAAACAAATGAAAAATTGTGACCCATTTGTATTTGGACCAGCGTTAGCCATAGCCAACGTTCCTTCTTTGTAATCACCTACTACCTTTTCGTCTTCAAACTTGTAGCCAGGACCACCTGCGCCGGTACCGGTCGGATCGCCACCCTGAATCACAAAACCTGGCACTACTCGATGAAAGTTCAAACCATTATAGTAGCCAAGTTCGGCCAAGTAAATAAAGTTACTGACAGTTTTTGGTGCCCTGTCAGCATAAAGATCTAATTCGATTACACCTTTACTGGTTGTAATGACGGCTTTTTTATTTTTAATTTTGTCGTCTGGCAAAATGCCAGGAAATTTGTAGTTAGACACTGTTTCTTCCTTTTTAGCTGGTTCAGACGTTTTTTCTTGAACTTTGTTCGTTCTTGAAAAACCAAAAAAACCAATTACAATCAAAACAATAATGATTGGTAAAATTAATTTATTCATGTTTTCACTGTACAATAAAATACGATTTTTGCCAAGAGTAAATGGAAAAAATTTGACATATATTTAATACAAAGTTATGCTAAATATATATTAAATACCCCTACCATAGGTATGGGTCAATAAAGGAATATTTTGGACCAAAACCGTAAAAATATCATCACTAATTTTAAAAAAGCCAAAAGCCACTTGGATAAAATTATCAAAATGACTGAAGATGGCGAGTATTGTATTAACATTATGCAACAAAACCTGGCCGTAATCGGTCTATTAAAATCGGCTCACCAAATATTAATGGAAGGACACCTTAATACTTGCTTTAAAAGCGCTATGAATTCAGCTAGTGAAAAAAGAAAACAAGAAATGATTGAGGAAATTTTAAAAGTCTCAAAACTTGCAAACAAATAATTACTTACTGATTTTTAGGAGGAAGATTTGAACTATTGGATCATATTTTTTACTGGATTAACCACCGGCGGACTTTCCTGTCTAGCACTTCAAGGCGGATTGCTTACCTCAACCATGGTTGAGAGTCAAACCAAATCAGCCCGTATTCGCAGCATCATACTTTTTTTAATTTCTAAGCTCACTGCCTATACCATACTTGGATTAATATTAGGATTTTTGGGCGAAGTTTTTACACTTTCGCCAAAAGTTTTAGGCGGACTCAATATTTTTATTGCCCTATTTATGCTTGGGGTCGCTTTGGAAACCTTAAAAGTTCACCCGATTTTTAAGTTTTTTCTTTTGCAGCCACCGAAATTTTTACGCCGTCTAATCTTTAAGCAAGAAAACGAAAAAAGCAGTTTCACTGCCATCATCTTAGGCATATTTACAGTTTTAATTCCTTGCGGTGTGACTCAAGCTATGATGGCGCTCGCTGTCAGTACCGGCAGACCTCTGGTCGGTGCTACCACCATGTTTTTCTTTATCCTTGGTACTATTCCAGTTTTCTTTATTCTAGCTTATTTTGCCAGCGAAATTGGTGAAAAATTCAAAAACATATTCTACAAAATTGTAGCCGTATTTTTAATCATTCTATCGATTTATACTTTTAATCATGGCCTGCGCTTAAGTGGGATCAACTTGAGTACCCCAAAAAACAGTATCAGTCGAAACAGCGTGATTGATGATAACACTCAAAAAGTCACCATTAAACTCGACAACAAAATTGGTTATACTCCAAATTCTATTATTCTTAAAAAAGATGTGCCCGTTGAACTTTCGGTTTACGCCAATAGTGCCACTACTTGCGTCAGAGTTTTCGTCATTCCAAGTCTCAAAGTCAATAAAGTCGTGCCAGAGAAAGAACCATTGATTATTAAATTTACCCCGACCAAACTAGGCAAAATTCCATTTACCTGCTCCATGGGCATGTATCAAGGCGAATTTGTTGTCGAGTAATTTATAAAGGAGCTATCATGAAAAAACAAATTCAAATCATTGGTATGCACTGTACCAGTTGTGCCGCCAACATCGAAAATAGTTTACTTAAAATACCGGGCGTCATCGATGCTGACGTTAATTATGCTTCAGAAAAAGCCACGATTGATGTTAAAGAAGATTTTTCTGACGATAACACTCTAATTAAAACTATTGTAAATGGTGGCTATAAAGCCGTATTGATAAATAAAAAAAATGATAATCAAATGGATCACATGCACCACGATCACGACAAAATGGTTTGGCGAAACTTTCTTTGGGCCGCCAGCCTTAGCTTGCCATTAATCATATTTATGTTTTTACCGATGAATCCTTACATTAGAATCATCTCCTTGATTTTAGCCACGCCAGTTCAGTTTATTATTGGCGCCAGCTTTTACAAAGGCATGTGGCAAGGATTAAAAAATAAAACTTTCAATATGGATTCTTTGGTAGCTATCGGCACTTCGGCTGCCTACTTTTTCTCTATTTATAATTTTTTCCATGACGGTGCGCTTTACTTTGAAACCTCCGCCCTTTTAATTACATTTGTCTTACTTGGTAAATTCCTTGAAGCCAAGGCTAAAGCTCGGACAAATGATTCAGTTAAAAAACTGGTTGGTTTACAGGCCAAAACGGCCCGAATTATCACAAATGGCAAAATTCAAGATATCCCGATTGAGGAAGTAAAAATTGGTGATATAATTTTAGTCAGACCGGGCGAAAAAGTCCCAGTCGACGGCGTCATTACCAAAGGCAGTTCGACTCTTGATGAATCAATGGTGACTGGCGAAAGTTTACCAGTTGATAAAACTATTGGCAATAATGTCATAGGTGCGACAATAAACGAAACTGGCTCATTTGAATTTCGCGCCGAAAAAGTTGGCAGCGACACATTAATCGCTCAAATCATCAAATTTGTTGAGGAGGCGCAAGGGGCTAAAGCGCCAATTCAAGCTTTTGCCGACAAGGTGTCAAGTTGGTTTGTTCCAGCAGTTATTGTTATTGCGATTTTAACTTTTTGTATTTGGTTTTTTGCACTTAATATTGGTTTTGAAAAATCTCTTTTGTTTGCCACGGCCGTCTTAGTCATTGCTTGCCCTTGCGCCTTGGGCCTAGCTACACCAACCGCGATCATGGTTGGGGTTGGACTGGGTGCTAAATACGGTATTTTAATTAAAGGTGGGGAACCGCTCGAAATCGCCCAAAAGGTAAACACCATAGTTTTTGATAAAACTGGAACACTGACTGAGGGAAAATTAGTCGTAACTGATATTGAGTTAAATCCAAAATCCGAATTACGAAATCCGAATGAAATACTAAAAATAGCTGCATCGCTCGAATTTGGATCTGAACACCCGATTGCCGAGGCAATTATCAATAAAGCCAAAAAAGATAATATCAAATTAGTTGAAGTTACAAATTTCAAGGCAATTGCCGGTCATGGCATTACCGGCGAAATTGATGATAAAAAATATTATTTAGGTAATCGAAAATTAATGATAGATAATAAAATTAAAATTGATGATTTTAATGATAAAATCGAAGCATTAGAAAGCCAAGGCAAGACCGTTATGATTTTAGCAAGTGATACTATCATTGGCCTAATCGCGGTGGCCGATACCATTAAAACTACAACCAAGCAGGCAATTGCTAAATTAAGATCGATAGGCTTAACCATTTACATGATGACTGGTGATAATGCAAGGACCGCCAATGCCATTGCTAAAGAAATCGGTATTAATCATATTTTGGCCGAAATTTTACCAGAACAAAAGGCGCAAGAAATTAAAAAAATACAAAATGGAAATCATATTGTCGCCATGGTAGGAGATGGTATTAATGACGCACCGGCCCTGGCCCAAGCCGATCTAGGTATTGCTATGGGCTCTGGCACCGATGTCGCCCTTGAAAACGGCCAAATAGTTATTATAAAAAATGACTTAATAAACATAATTACGGCGATCGAACTTTCGCGCAAAACATTTTCTAAAGTTAAACAAAATCTTTTCTTTGCCCTGTTTTACAACACTTTAGGTATCCCAATCGCCGCTGGCGCTTTTGCGGGTCTCGGACTGGTTTTACGACCGGAATTTGCCGGTCTCGCCATGGCCCTAAGCTCTATATCGGTCGTGACTAGTTCCATTCTTTTAAAATCTTTTAAGCCAAAGAATACTTTAATTGACAAGATATGATATGATATATTTAAATTCAATAGAAAGGATTTTATGAGTTTCGAAGAAAGAATTATTAAAGTTCCCGGGCAAGATAAAGGTAAAATCTTTATATTTGCCTTAAGCACCTGCGTATGGTGCAAGAAAACTAAACAACTACTAAATGATTTAGGCGTAATGTACGATTACATTGATGTTGATTTAGTTTCAGGCAATGCTGAACAAGAGTTAATGGATGAATTTAAAAAATACACAAATAATATTTCTTTTCCAACTATCATCATCGAAGATGGTCAAGAAGTTATTACCGGTTTTGACGAAGCTAGAATAAAGGAACTATTTGAAAATGGAAAATAAACCAAAATCCTTACTTAATCCAGACAAATCATTTACCGACGAGGTCTTAAAAAACCTTAAAGTCAATGTAGAGCGCTACGGTTATGCGGCTTGCCCTTGCAGATTGGCTTCTGGCAAAAAAACTGAAGATGCCGATATTATTTGCCCATGCGAATATCGCGGCCAAGATGTGGCCGAATATGACACTTGTTTTTGCGGACTTTATGTCAGCCAAAAAGCCATCGACGAAAATATTCCCGTCAAACCAATCCCAGATCGCCGATTGGATAAAATTTAAAATATCAAAAAAGCCCGGTATTTAATCGTACCGGGCTTTTTTATTTCAATTATTTTCGATTTTTAGCACGCGCACTGCCATTTAAAATCTTTTTTCGAAGTCGAATACTTTTTGGTGTTGCCTCTAAAAGTTCATCGTCTTCCAAAAAGTCTAAAGATTGCTCAAGAGATAAAATGGTTGGCGGCGTTAAAATAACTGAGAAATCTGAGCTCGATGCACGAACGTTAGTTTGCTTCTTTTCTTTTGCGACATTAATTTCAATATCTTCTTCACGAGAATTAATACCAATAATCATACCTTCATAAACTTCGGTTTGTGGCGGAATAAAGGTAATACCGCGACCCTGAGCAATATCTAAACCATAAGTAACAGCCTTGCCCGGACCAGAAGCGATTAAAACACCGTTTCTTAATTTTGGAATATCGGCACCAACAGGATCAAACCTTAAAAACATGGAGTTCATAATAGCTGTACCTTTAGTTAAAGTCAAAAGCTGATTACGAAGTCCTAATAAACCACGAGTTGAAATTTCAAACAAAATACGAGTCGAGCCATCAGCGTTTTCATCTTGACTAAGCATAATACCTTTACGACGACCGACTTCAGCCACCACCGGACCAACCTTATCGGTATCAACATCAATCGTCAATTCCTCAACTGGCTCAGAAAGAACGCCGTCAATCATTTTATTGATAACTTGAGGCTTAGAAACTTGCATTTCAAAACCCTCACGACGAAGCGTTTCAATGAAAACCGAAAGATGAAGCTCACCACGACCTGACAAAATAAATTCACCGTCTTTTTCTTCTAATTTTAAAGCCACATTAGTTTGTAATTCTTTTTTAATTCGATCTAAAATCTGGCGACCAGTCACAAATTGACCTTCACGACCAGCAAACGGTGAGGTATTGGCTGAAAGCGCCATTCTTAAAGTCGGCTCTTCAATTTTAATAGTTGGCAAAGCTTCAGGATTTTGCGCATCAGCAATCGTATTACCAATACCAGCGTTTTTTACACCGGTAATAGAAACGATATCGCCTGAAGTCGCTTGAGGTAATTCAATTCTTTTTAAACCCTGACTTGAATAAACTTTTTCAATTCTGGCGGTTTCTTTCTCACCGTCTTTATTGATCAGAACAACACTTAAGCCAGGCTTGGCAATGCCGCGATTAATACGACCGATTGCATATTTGCCCTGAAAATTATCCCAATCAAGTGCGCTGACCAACATCTGGAAAGGTTCGTCATCAGCTTCTTTTGGTGCTGGCACGTATTCTAAAATAGCTTCGAAAATACAAGTTAAATCGGCTGGTTCAGTTGGATCGACCGGCATTTCATGCCAGGCTTTACCTTCACGACCAATGGCATAATAAACCGGAAATTCTAATTGATCGTCGGTTGTAGCCAAATCTAAAAACAAATCATGGATTTTATTAATCGTACTTGGAATATCAGCGTCACGTTTGTCAATTTTATTAATAACGACTATCAGTCTTAAACCAAGTTCCATCGCTTTTTTAAGTACAAATTTAGTCTGTGGCATTGGCCCTTCTTGAGCATCAACCACTAAAATGGCGCCATCGGCCATATTAAGAGTTCGTTCGACTTCTCCACCAAAATCAGCATGTCCTGGAGTGTCGATAATATTAATTTTTGTATCATTAAAATTTACAGCTGTATTTTTAGCTAAAATTGTAATACCGCGTTCGCGCTCTTGATCATTTGAATCCATAATCAAAACCTGAGACATTTCTGCCTCATTATCACGGAAAGTTTTAGATTGTTTTAATAGCCCATCGACTAGAGTAGTTTTACCATGGTCAACGTGAGCAATAATCGCAACGTTTCTTATGTTCATAAACACCTTTAGATAAATTAAAAAACACTGGTGAGTGTTTGCCGAAAATCGACTTTTGATTTTTACGAGGTCAATAGTTGAATTTTACTCCTTTTTTCTTCATTTGTCAATGATTTTAAGATATAATATAATTAATAGTAAAAGGAGCGTATGCAAGAATACAATCAAAAAACACTTGAAGATAAGCTTGATCGACATCATAAGCTTATGCATCAAAACATTAAAACTATGGCTTGGTACAGAGTTTTTGGTCGAGGCGTTATTGCCGGTCTCGGAGCCTCTATTGGCGCCGCTATCGTTATATCAGGCTTGATCTACATACTTAACCATCTTGAATTTGTACCATTCATGAATCAGTTTGTAGAGAAAACTAAAATAATTCTCGAACACGCCAGAAGATAAATAAAAATTGATATTAAAAAAGTCCGTAGAAACTCTACGGACTTGTTAGTTATGCGATCATAGTGATTCCATGTTCGCGACGATACTCTCCCTGATAATCGATTTTTTCAGGAGTAATGATTGTGTTTGGCGGAATAACAATTCCGCTGCCAATAATCACTTGTTCTAAATGGGACCCATGCCCAATTTTCGAATTATAATGGACAATCGCTCCATTTAAATTCACGTCGGTTTCGATCACTACGCCAGGCGACAACACCACTTTAGTCAACATGCTTTTACTCACCGTACAACCACTGGAGATAATAGCTCCATCGGTTACTACAGCATCATGAATATTGGCCGGCGGCAAAACTAATTGTCTAAAGCATAAATCCGAATTAAATGGATTTATATAAGGATTAAAAACCGGTTTACTACCAAGTAAATCCTTAATATGAAAATTATAGTATGATTTGAAATCACCTAAATCTTCCCAGTAACCGGTAAAATAATAGGCAAACACTTTAGCGCCTTGCTCTAAAATCATCGGAATAACATCTTTGCCAAAATCATCACGACCATTACCATTAGCACAAATTGACTCTAATGCTTTGATCAGAAAATCAGCTTTAAAAACATATATCCCCATCGAAGCTAAAGCCTTTTCAGGGTGACCAGGCATTGATTTTGGTTCATCTGGTTTTTCGTCGAAATGACGAACCTTATGATCCTCATCCACTTCCAGTACACCTAAACTTTTGGCGGCACGTTCTCTTGGGACAGGCATAGCCATAATGACAACATCAGCATGTTTTGAAAGACAAAACTTCCAAACTTTTTCATAGTCAATCCAAGTGGCATGGTCGGCAGCCGTTATAATCACGTGACTACAACCACTGGCCTTAATTTTTGCCAAATTACAAAAAGCCGCATGAGCCGTACCCTTATAGGTATGACCCTTAGTCGACGGCACAGTTTGCAAACTCACCGAATGATCCAGAATTGGTCGCCAATACTTCTGTATATAATCCTCGATCGATTGATGTTGATACTGAGTATAAACATCAATTTGCTGAAAATTACAACCCAAGAGAGCACCAAGCGCTAACGAAAGTGTATTGGTTGTCCCAGCAATTGGTACAACCGGTTTGGCCATATTCTGAGTCAGCAACTTCAAACGCGTGCCGGTACCTCCGGCTAGAACTGCTGCAAAAACTGATTTCATTTTTGCCCCCCTTTTTTTTCTATACTAAATTTTTCACGTACGAATGTCTATTTTACACGATTTTTGTCAAATTGTCAAGACAAAATCAAGATAATACAAAAAACCAGCGCTTTCACGCTGATTTTTTGATAAATTACACTTCTTTTAAATCTGATAGTATTAGAAGTTAATGGGGTGGCTGACCGGACTCGGACCGGCGACAGCTTGGACCACAACCAAGTGCTCTACCAACTGAGCTACAGCCACCATACGATATGACCTAAATATCTATTAAATCATACCATAAATTTACGTTTTTATCAAGAAATACTAAATATTATTTGACCGATGGTAAATATAATTTTCAGTTTCTTCGACAATTTTTTTCATGGTTTTCAAAGCTTCGACAGGATACTCACCAATTGTAGTTTCATTTGAAAGCATCACGGCATCGGTTCCGTCAAAAACCGCATTAGCAATATCAGTCACTTCGGCACGAGTTGGAAAAGCACAATGAGTCATAGTCGAAAGCATATGAGTAGCAGTTACAACCGGTGTACCATCATAATTGCAACGTTTAATGATTTGTTTTTGAATAATCGGCAATCTTTCGATTGGCATTTCCACACCCAAATCACCGCGAGCCACCATAATTCCATCGGATAAAGTAATGATCGAATCAATATTATCTAGCGCTACAGCAGTTTCAATCTTGCACATAATTTTAGCTTTGCTTTTACCCATCAAACTCTTCAAAAGCTTAACATCTTCCACGGTTTGAACAAACGAAATAGCAATCCACTCTGGTTCTTTGGTTAAGATAAACTCTAAATCGGCTCGGTCTTTATCGGTCAAGCTTGAAGTTGTAGTCACGGTTAAAGGCAAATTAACACCTTTTTTAGGATAGATTTCACCACCATGCAAAACTTTGCAAGTAATTTTATGATTTTCCACACTCAAAACTATCAATTCGATCGTACCATCATCAATCAAAATTAAATCTTTTGGCTTAACATCAGTATGAATATATGGATCCATAATCATGATTTCTTTTGATTTACAATCATTACAAACAGAGCTGGTCAAAACAACGATATCGCCATCGTGAACCTTTCTTGGCGCGTTTTCAAAAGGGGCCGTTCTGATTTTTGGACCCTGTAAATCACAAAGAATAGCCACTTTTTTATCGAGTTTTTTAGCCCATTTTCGAATATTATCAATTCTCTTGGCATGATTTTCATGACTATCGTGAGAAAAGTTAAGTCTGGCAATATTCATGCCATTCTCGATTAACTCTTTGATTTTTTCTTCTGATTCAGTATTTGGACCAATTGTGCAAATAATTTTTGTACGCATATTTACCTTTCTCAATATTAACCTTATGTGATACAAAAAATCAGCCAATGCTGTTTCTTTGTAAATTTTATGGTGCCCCAGGAGGGATTCGAACCCCCGACCTAAACGTTAGAACCGTCCCGCTCTAATCCACTGAGCTACTGGGGCATTTTGGAGCGGGTGAAGAGAATCGAACTCTCGTAGCAAGTTTGGAAAACTTGTGCTCTACCATTGAGCTACACCCGCCCGCACACTTCATATATTTCTATTTAATTTTAAAAATGGTCGGGGAGACAGGATTCGAACCTGCGGCCTCATCGTCCCAAACGACGCGCGCTACCAGCTGCGCCACTCCCCGACACTTTTATATTATACCTTAAAAAACTAAAAAAATCAACAATTTTTAAACAGCCTTCTTTTCGGTTACTCGAAAAGTTAAATATTTCCCTAGCATCAAACGAGTTTGTGCATCAATTGCTGGAAAACTTGAGAATAAAACTGCTTGAACTGGCACTAAAAACCACTGTAAAACCATTTCGGCCATTTTACTTTTACCATATTGCGCTGGTCGAGGCGGCAACAACAATAACGAAATCCAAACCGAAACCACAATACCAGCCCAGGTAAACGACATTAAGGTTCTGATTAAAACTAACAAATTCGCACCTAACACTGTATGACTAAACCCTGGACCAAACAATAATGGAAACCAAGCCATGATGGCAATAAAAATCGAAGCAGTTGCCCAAGAATAATTACCCTCTAATAATCGATAAATCTTTACTGTCTTATCCCAAAATGCAATTTTTCTGTTTTTATATGATTCAATTACGACGTATGGCACATGTTCTACACCATAAGCCCAACGTTGTTTTTGCAAATACTGATTCTTGATCGTCCCCCAAAAATCATGAGCCAAAACTGCATCCATATACACTGGTATAAAAAGTGGCACAGCCTTATGATCGCCATCAAAGGTAAAATAAGCTCGCCAAAATTGCCTTGAATCCTCATTAACCACACCAACTTCCCAATAATTAATCTGAATCAACATTTTCATACTCATGGCATGCGTCGCAAAATTGACTAAACGCCATGGCCGACTTGCCTCAATCATTTGCCAAAAAGAGTTACCAAAGGCAATAATCCTACAAATCGCTGGCGCCTGCCAAATATTATTTGAATAAAGCGTAATTGGCTGGAAGCTACGTCGATCACGATTTGGCTCAATACAATAATTATAAGATAAACATGCCAAGTATTGACGATGAATCCTAGTATCGGCATCGGCTGTTGTGACCACGGCATTATCGTAAGCAATACTTTTTTCATCTAAAAATAATCTTAATTTTTTAGCCGCCCAGGTCACATTTGCACCCTTTGCCTTATGCTCGCCAATAATTCCATCCGGGTGTTCGGTTACCAAAAACTTATAAAATTTACTACCGTATTTATCCACCAATCTCTTAGCAATTTGACGAGCATTAGCCTTATCACGCTCCTCTGTTGCCAAAACCAAAATGACTTTTTTTAAATTATAATGCGAATCGGCTAGAGCCTGAATTGAAGTGTCTAGGGTCTCAAAACTTTCTTTATAAGTAGCCAAAATCACCACTTGATAAATCTCCCGCCAGTCCTTAATCACCTCTGTCGGCTTAACCGATTCCATTCGCCTAACCCAGTCGACATGAAGATCGTGTTTTAAATTTCGATAACCGATAATTAAATTCACGCCAATCACCAAAGATCTGTACATCCAATAAATATCTAAAAGCAAAATGTACGTGGCCACAACTACCGGAATGAAAAAAGATAGTACGATTGGTGCAATAAAAGAAAACCATGTCGCCGCACCTGGCAAAATTTCCAATGATCGCCATAAAAATGTTTTCTTCATAGATTCAGCCTCGATTTACCACTAAATCAAACCTTAAAAAGCCTGACTCATGGCAAATAGTCTTAAAAATATAATAAATAATATTTGAACTAAAGCACTACCGCCAAGCAAGATAAAACAAATCAACGTTTGTTTTCGATAAATAATATTTGATAAAAAAATGTTCAATATTAATACTGCCAAAGCGTAACTAATCGGTATAATTCCAATTAATTCCCGATAAAATTTAATATAAAGAAACCAAATGGCGCTGTTGGTCAAGAGCGATACGCCCACCAATAACCAAACCATTTTTGAACTCCAAAATGGATTTACAAAAAAATACTTGATTTGATTAGCGATAAATTTAAAAACTTTTTTCATATTTTTTTATTTGGAGCCAATGGGCAGAATCGGACTGCCGTCGACGATTTACGAAACCGCTGCTTTACCACTAAGCTACATTGGCATTTTTTTCATCCTACAATTTATTTTGGAGCAGATAGCGGGAATCGAACCCGCATCCCATCCTAAGAATCTGATTTCCCAGAGCGGGATACCAGAATCGAACTGGCATCTTATCCTTGGGAAGGACACGTTCTACCACTGAACCAATCCCGCTCTGGGAAATCATGGGAAGGATGTGTTCTGCCACTAAACCATATCTGCAAAATTTCTTATATTAACACTATTATAGCAAATTTTAACCTAAAATAAAAGGTTAAAAATCCAAATCGTCCTGTTTTTGCTTAATAAAACGAAACCATGAATTACTAATTTTAATAATACTTTTAAGCGGTGCTTCGATCAAAAAATCCAAAGTAATAGTAAATGGATTTTGCTTCGTAATCGCGTTAGACAAAAATTTACCAATCAAAATAAATGGTAAAAACGCGAATTCTACCATTGAAACCAAAAAACTATCCCGAGTTTTCTGCATCGCTAGTTCCAATGCAATATTTCGAATTCTAAATGAAAAAAACGAAACCGCGGAAATAAAAATAAAAAACAAAGATATACTAACAACATTGAACCCTAACTTTGTCAGCAATATTATCACCCCGATAATAATTGCAATATTGAAAATAACATAAAGGGTGTCAAAAAACATTTCGATATGAGTTTTTTTACGCTCACCAATAAAAAATGGTTTTGATTCAATTTTTCGGTAAGTTAAAATATTATTAATAGAATTTAAAACTGTTTGCCGATTTGCCTGAGACGGGGTCTTGACCGACAATCCGGCAAACAACATGATGATCGGTGGGGCAAATATATTAATTGCTAATGGTAAATAATCGATCGATTTCCTTAAAATCTGATCAAAAGGCATTTCAATAATAAAAGCTAATGAAACCTTAGTTAACAGAATAAAAATTAAAGCTCGAAACGTACCTCGCCAAACCTTTGTTTTGGTTTTATCGATCAATTTGTCATAAACTCCCATCAACCAATCAACCAACTTTTCTCTATTACCACTAATTAAGGTTAAATTACTCTGATAATTAGGCAATTCCTTAATTAGAACAAAAGGCGCAATGTATTTTTTCGAGTAAGCAAAATAATCCTTACTATATGGATTTTTAAAAACCTGGTCTGCCTGACCAACAATATTATCAAAATGATGACCAATTTCCTTTGCATGATCAAGACTAAAATCTACAAAATAAGGAAAAATTTTCCTAATCAACCAATATTGCGCATAAGAGTAATCTGGTTTAAAAATCAAAGTTAAAATAGAAAGTTTTAATTGAATTTCACTGATCTTTTCTTGAGAAACACTTGCAAACTTTAAATTATCTTTTAGGCAATTATAGGCAAAATCGACCATAATTTCTTGACGCTTACGACAAAAAAATATTTCATCAATCTCGCAAGCCATCCAGCCAATAACGATCTTTTGAGCGTCATATTTAGCCATATTTCTTGACCGAAGCGAGCTAAGTAATACCAAATAACGGTTAATGACTTTTTTGACTTTAGCGACTTCGTCATCAGTTAAAGTATCAATATTAATATAATCAGCCCAAGCCAATTCGTTTAATAAATCATTAAATAACATTTCGGCATCAAGCGAGACAGACAAAGCATATTTGCGACGAATAATTCGACTAACGGCATTTTTAAAAATCAAATGGTCTTCCTGATATTCTACAGCTGTCCGAAATTTTTCATACAAAAAAGCCGAGTGCATCATTTTGTCATTGCCCTTATTCAAATGCTTTTCGCCGGTCGCAAGTATAATAAATTTCTCCAGAAACTTTTCAACTTCCAGAGAGTACTGACTGTCTTTTTCCATAAATTTATAATATGGTAATTAAAATATTTTATCAAGGAAAATTACATTTTTCGACTATCATAAGCCCAGTGCAACAAAGCCTGTCGTTGTTTTTTTCGACACAACCAATCACCTTTATGACAATTTCTGACCACTTGCGCAACATGCCTTTTCATTGCCTTCCAGCGCTTAATTTGCCTATCATCTTCCTCTTGCAAACGTCGTCCCATAAAATATCGACAATACCACTGGAACCAACCCCTGGGATCATCTTTGTAAATCCAACCTTTTTCACACCAAACCGAAAGCGGTTGACTCGCATTAACTCCAAAGAAATTTAACTTTGCCTCATGAAAATTAGAATTCAATTTTGCCTTAGCAAACCAATCGTCAGGAAATTCTTGCAAACAATCGGTCATATATTTACCGCCAAAAACACCTAATTCAAGCATATCTTTAGGGGTCAAATCTGGCTTAAATTCCGAATGAAAATTCTTACCCATTGGCTCAACTAACTCATAACTATAATTTTTTTGCATCTTGTCGTTAACATGAACTTTTTTCACTTTTACTCCATTTTTTAATTCGAATTGTTACACTCTTAGTATAAACGATGATAATCTATAAAAAAATATCATCGAATCATTTAAACCTTGATAGCTAGCATCTAAATCTAACTATTGATACTGCTCTAGATTCATGTTAAAATCGTATTACAATTATTCAAGGGGGTAAATATGAATAATACAAAAGAAATCAATGTCCAAAATTTGATTTTTTTGGTTTTTGCTGCTAATCCATGTTATATCAAAGTGACAGACAAAAAACCAAAAGACGTCACCATTAATCTGGTAACCAAAACTTGGTTTAGAAATGGTGACCATGAACCTCATCGTAGCAACAGAATCGGCTCAGCCATTCGCCAACCTATTAAAGATGGCGGCGCCATTATCGGTGTTTACGACCGAACAAACATCAACCATTTAAATGCGATGGCTGGTGATATCAGAGATGCAACCTACTCTGATTCTGGCTCAATCGACTGCGGCTAAACCCCAACCTCCTTTACAGGAGGTTTTTTAATATAAATTTAACCTTAACCTTAAACGCCTCAATGGACTGAGGCGTTTAAAAATAGCCACGAAAAAACACCAGTTTCCTGGTGTATTTTCGTGGCGGACCGGACGGGACTCGAAGGACGGGACCCTGCCCGTCTTCTACTCTACCTTTTACACTAAATCTTGGCTTTAAAGAGTGCTTCCAACTTTTTAATAATTATCTTGGATTAACTTTTGCCTCGCGGCTTCATCAACCCATCTACCAAAAAGAGAATTTATCACTTTGTGACAAACTCTCTTTTTGGCGGACCGGACGGGACTCGAACCCGCGACCTCCTCCGTGACAGGGAGGCGCTCTAGCCAACTGAGCTACCGGTCCATATGATAATATTATTATAAACTAAAACCAGGATTTTTTCAACCCTTTGGCGAGTTTTAGCTCACGATCTTCTACTTAATAAAACGCCATGTTCGAGTTTGTTTTTTTAAATTAGCCAACCAATTATCAAAACTATCGTTAATCACACCTTTTTTGGCCTCAACCTTAACAACCTCGAATCCTGCCGAAGTCTTAACGGGACCAACGATATCGCCAACCTTTGCACCAAAAACCGCATTATCAAACTCTGGCAAGGAACTACCATCGGCCACTAATTGACCTTTACCCAACCAACCTAACTCACCATTGTTATCTCGAGACTTAGTGTCTTCCGAAAACTGCTTGGCTAAGCCTGCAAAATCCTCGCCTTTTTGAGCTCTAGCTGCCACATCTTTAGCCCGATTTTCATCTTTTGTAAAAACATGAGCAACCTGAACTTGAACCATTAAATTATTACGAATCGCCTCTTTAATCAATTTTTGTCTAACCAATGTTTTAAATTCACGCTCGCTCATACCGTATAAGTCATTCAAAACTTTTTTAACTTCGGTACGACCACCAGCCTGATCAATCACTTGCTGATAAGCATCATTAAAATCTTTATTACTAACCTTGATATTATAACGCAAGGCCTGAAATTGCAAAATTTGATCTTCGGTCAATTGATCAATAATTTTTTTTCTTAAATCGGTTTGATCAGAAAAGGTTTGTTTAGTTTTCGATGAAAATTGCTGAATATAATTTAATTGTTGATAATAAGCACTGGCCCAAACCACTTTACCATTAACAAAGGCGGCCGGGAACGGGTAAAAATAAGTCGAAGTTTTGATGATCGGACTATCATTTTTTTTGCCATAAATTTCTATGCCAAAATAAATACCAAAACCGATATAGATCAAAATGAGAGTACAAAAAACCGCTGAAAAAATCCAACGAAAAGTTTTTCTAGGCTTCAATCTATTTAATAAATTAAGCCAAAGATTTTTCAAAATTTCTAAAAATTTCATTGTCCTCCTTTAAAACCAAGCCAAGTACTTAAAATCAATAAACCCAAAATTAAAACACTCACCACGAAATAGCCTAAAACCTTTTTAAATCTTAACACATTGTGTGTATACAAGTAAATCAGGTTTGTAATTAGATAAAAAACTACCACTAAAATTAAACTTTTAATTTTTGGGTCAACTGGCCAAAAAGCCAGACTTAAAAATACTTCCAAAACCACTAACCCATTTAGACTGGCAAATAACCAAAATAACGCCCGTCTCATGAGTGTATCAATTTTGTCCAAAATCAACATACAGAGAAATAAAAGTGTCACCAGTAGCCAAACCGCAATCATAATCAAATAAAGCTGAATACCAAGACCATAGAGTAAATTATAAAGCGTAAAAACAGCTAAATACAAAACAAATAAAATTAAAAACTCTCTATGACTGGTCAAAGGCGGCTTTTCGGCCTCATGGCGGATCCCCATATAAAAGCTTACTCCTGCAATCACCACTACTAAAACTTTCAAAATGATCGATGTTTCAAAATAGAAAAAACCGTAAACAGACACAGCTAAAATAGCTGCTAAAATCAATTTTCCTCTTAATAACCACTGATCATTCAACATGGCGACCTTTTATTAAATATTTTATAGACTAGAAGTTGACCGTTGATCTAATACTCTATCCTGACCTAATATAACCTGAATATCATAGTTTGTACAACTAGTTTTAGTTTTTACCGTAGCTTGCAAGATTTTAGCAATACTAATCGCCGTCGATTCACCTGTTGTACCGGTACAATTATAAACAATCGTACTCGGAATTGAACCTGTTGCTGAATTACCAACTGACGACACTGAATAATTATATGTTTTTAATAATTGTGAAGCTTCGGTTGCAATACCGGCTTTACCAGTACTATTTAGAACTTGAATTTTTAAAACTGGCGCTAAAGTCACTTCTGGCACAAAAATATTTTGAGCGATCTTTTGCATATCCGAATAATTATCAATGCCTTTTTTAGGCAAAATAATATAACCGCGTTCATCTTGTAACGCCACCAAAACACTGCCTGGCGCCGTATCGAAAACTTTATTTGTCATATTCGCCGTATCGATTGTCTTAATCCCGCTCCAAAGAGTCATAATTTCATTAACCGACATATTTGTTCGAATATGCGTCCCTAAAATATTCAACAATTCTGTGATTTTTTTAATATTTGATAAAGTTTCGAGTGAAAATATTTTTTCCTTAACCGCTGTTAAAACTTGTTGTTGGCGTCTGGCTCGATCAAAATCAGAAGTAGTTTCACGGGAACGAGCATATTTAAGCGCGGTTGCGCCATCCATATGATGAAGCCCGACCGTAATCTTAAACGGATCGTAATCAACCATATTGGCTGCTGGATAATAAGGGTCATACAAAGCCTTGTCAACATAAATATCGACTCCGCCGAGCGCATCAACAGTTTTGCGAAAGCCATCAAAATCCAGACTGACATAATAATGAATCGGTATACCCAAAACTTCGCTAATCACGGTTGAGGCAACTTTACCACCGCCGCCAGAAATTTTCGGATTCTGGTTTCCAGCAAAAAAGGCCTCGTTAATCTTAGAATAATGATAATTTGGCACTTTAACCCATAAATCTCTTGGTACAGAAATCATGGCCATCTTTTTTTCCTGCCAATTGATCGATAAAACCATCATGGTATCAGTTAAACCGCCACCAGGGTGATTCAACCCGCCATTACCAAGTAGCAAAATATTAGTTCTACCTTCGCTTTGACCTTTGATCGTCTTACCATCAAACAAAGACAATAGAGAATTCTTTTTCGAATCCGATGTGATATTTTTAATCGAATGGAAAATATCATAACCAAGCCAAGAACCGACGCCAACGATCAAGACCACAACAGCAAACACAATCCACCAAATTGTTTTTGATTTAGTTTTAACTAAATCTGAGACATTTCTTTTATTTCTATAAACCATTTATTCCTCTTAAATTAAAAAATCCCCTTAAGCTTTAAACATAGTGTATCATTTTTTCTCTTGCTTGACAAAAAAATCTCGGTTGTTAAGATAAGGCTAGTAACTTAACAATCAAAGGAGACTTATTATGCCAGAAAAATTGAAGCACTTAGTCAGTGTCGATGACCTAAGTAAAGAATGGATCGACCTGATTTTCAAACGAGCCGACATTCATAAAAAGTATAAAGCCGAACCAATTGACCAGATTTTAACCAACAAAATCATTGGTAGTCTGTTTTATGAACCCAGTACCAGAACGAAATTCTCTTTTGAATCAGCCATCTATCGATTTGGCGGTCACGTTATCGGCACCGAAGACGCAAGTAAATTTTCCTCCGCCGTTAAAGGTGAAAATTTACAAGATACAATTAAGGTTTTGGGGAACTATGTTCATGCAATTGTCTTACGTCATAACCAAACTGGATCGGCTCAAAAAGCTGCTGAAATTTCTACTGTTCCAATCATCAATGCCGGCGATGGCAAGGGCGAACATCCAACTCAAACTTTAGGCGACTTATACACAATCCAAGAGAAAAAGGGTACCATCGACAATCTGACAATCGGTATGGCTGGAGACTTAGCCAATGGTCGCACAGTTCATTCGCTTGCCAATGGCTTAAGCCAATTTTACAAAAATGTTAACATGTTTTTAGTTTCACCACCGAGTTTACAAATGCCTGAATATATTAAAAAAATGCTAAATGATCGCAATATCAACTATTATGAATACGAGGCCTTAGATGATATCGAGCCTGATCAACTTGACGTTCTTTATATGACCAGAATTCAAAAAGAACGTTTTAAAAAGAAGGAGGATTTTTTGGCGGTTAAAGATAGTTGCATTCTTGGCATGGATTTTGTCAATAAAATGAAAAAGGATGCTATTATTATGCATCCTTTACCCAAAATTAACGAAATTAAACTTGCAGTCGACGACGACTCGAGAGCCGTCTACTTTGACCAAGCCAATTACGGCCTATTTATTCGCATGGCGATCTTAGAACTCATCCTAAGCTAACCTATTTCCCCTGATTATTCAGGGGATTTTTTAATTTGAATAATCTGGTAATGCTATTTTAGAAAACTTTTGATCAAGGTTTTGCGATAAAACCTTTTCTAATTCATCTTTATTATAAGCCAAAACCGGAATGTCCAAAGACCAAGCCATAACATTAGCCACAGCCATTGCCACTCTCAAACCAGTATAAGAACCAGGACCGGCACAAACTAAAATTGCAATCAAATCTCGAGATTCAATTTTGGCTTTCACTATTACTTGATTAATTTTTGACAAAATATCAGCCGATTGATCCTGAGTTTCAAATTCTGAAAAATCTAAATTATTATTAACAAATAATCCGATTTTTAATTTATTTCGATCGGTTGTATCAATTATTAGCTTCATCGCATCCTTTAATTTCAATTTTTCTGGTTTTTTCATCGATAAATGCAAAATCAATATTAATCATATTTTTTGGCAAAATTTTCATAATTTTTTCAGCCCATTCGACAGCCATCACAACATCATCACGACCCAAATAATCCTCAATACCAACTGATTTAATATCTTCAATATTTTCACACCTATACGCGTCGATATGCACAAATTCAATTTTTTTATCACCGATTTTACCAGGATAAACCTTCATAATGACAAAGGTTGGTGAAGTCACGATCTCTTCAACCCTGAGCGCCTCAGCCAAACCTTTAGTAAACGTAGTTTTACCGCCACCTAAATCTCCATGCAGCGCCAAAATTTCCCCACCGACAAGAGAACTGGCAAAGCTCTGCGCCAGCTCAATTGTCTCTAAAGTATTAAGTGTCGTCGTCACCAAAATGGCCTCCGGTAATATTAATTCTTTCAAATCCTTTTATTTTAATAACTAATAATAACATAAAAATTACACCAAGTCCAATCAAAAACTTCGCAATCTGCACCAAAACCGGATTCGAATTATCCTGATTTTCACTCAAATTAGACTGTGTCTCGGTATTTACTGAAGCCGCTTTAGCTTGACCAATAAAATCAGTGGCCGCCGGGGCCCGAGGCTTATTTGCACCAGTATTCTTTTGCACAGAACTCGCCACAACCGATTTTTTAACTGTTTTTGGCTTTGGTTCAGATTCGTTTTTAGTAGTCGCATCTTTTTTAATAATCCAAATATCATCTTGAACTCTAGGTAAAATTCGCCAAGTCTCACGATATAAATTGACCACTCCAATTACGCCAAAAATATCGCCCTTACGCATTGGCGGTTTTTTTATTTCGGTTTTGGCTTGAATATAAATTTTAACCTGACCGGAACCATCATTTAAATAAAAAGTATTACCCGCAGTTTGCGTCACCTCACCTTCAACTTCAACTAATTTATCTTTATTATGCTTATAATCTTTAGTTTTTATTTTGATTGGTTTTTTATTAATAACCGGCTTTTCTTCTTCGTCAGCACTTGTCACTTCTACGGCCGGTAAATAAAAAATATTTTCTTCACCAGACGTCGCCTTACTTGTCCAAGCCCAATCATTGCTACTATTCCTGGCCCAAGTATAAGTTTCTTTTCCGCCACTAAAAACTGGTGTTTCATACGCGATTTTATCATTTGGATAGTACAATCTAACACCGTCTTTATCATTATTTAGCGTAATACCAGTTTTACTACGAGCGAAAATTAAATAACCCAACGGCTCGATCTGACCATCTGTAATCTGATAACGTTTAATTGCACCTTCCATGTCCTCAAGATACCAACCAGATAAATCAACTTTTTCATCTGATTTATTATAAAGCTCAATCCATTCATAAGTCGTCTCGTCACCTGAAGGATCAGCCATTAATTCATTAACCGCAATTGCATCGGAATAAACCGGTTCAACTAATGAAATTTTGTAAATTTCTGACTCGGTCTTATCGGTGTCATTCGTTGCAATCACTTGCCAATAATAATCACCCCAGGTTAAATCAGGAATATTATATTCAAGTTTTGATAATTTCACTTCATCGACAATCGGATCAGAAAGATCTTCATTCTTTGATAATAAAAATTCATAAGTTAAATTTTGAGTATCTTTTTCCTGCCAAGAAAAAGTAATATTTTGAGTATTTTCAATTGATTTATTGTCAGGCAAAAGTTCTGTTGGCGCTAAAGGTTTTAACATTTTTGGCTTACTGGAATTTTCTTCACCAGGCGTTCCAAGGTAAGAAACTGTATCAGAAGCCAATAAATTTACTAACTTCACGGCCGTTTGCCAACTATCACTCAAACTACCGTCGTCATAGTCACTGGTTCTTTCCATAGAAAATTTTTCCGAACTTGTATTTTTTCCAGCTAAAGGCGTCTTACCATCGCCAGCTACATCAACCAATAAAGTTTTATCCTGCCAATCACCCTTATAAAGCTTTATTTGCAAAGTATCATTAGACAAACTTACGCCCTTATCAACTAAATCAGGACTTATGTCTAAAATCGAACTTGAGCCTTTTGCATAATGTGAGATTAAAAAATATGAATCTGATTCAATCTTACTATCCGCAGGAAAAGTCAACATTAGCTTCTCCGTACCACCACTTAAATAGGTTATTTGCCAACCAGAGATGTCAACATCAGTATCGCCAGCATTATAAAGCTCAACCCATTCATCATAAGATGTTTTACCACCAGACCACATTAATTCATTTATAAAAATAGACTGACTAGCAGCCTGAACTTTTGAGAAATTTAAAAATAGAACAAAAAAAGAAAAAATGAAAAAAATAAAAAAACGTCTAAACATTTTAAGGTTTCTAGAATTTTATTTCACCACCCTTGGCTAAATCATCATTTGAAATATCACCTTCTTTGACAACAGTATCTTTTTTTACTTCATGTCTTGACTCAATCAGTGGCGGACAAATTGGCGGTGGCGGACAAACACACTCTTTTTCCACTGATTTTGTTGTATCTACTTGGCCAGTACTGATTAAAGATTTATTTCTAACGATCAAACCGCCGCGAAAATCTCCATCAGCAATAGCCGCCTCACCAATTCTCTCTTCTTTGGCAATATGCTCATTATGTAAATCTAAAATTTTATCAGCAATAGAAGCCGGATCAGGAATACTCTCAACCACATATGTTCGGGTATTCTCACCCGCACTTTCAGCAATCAAATCACCGTAATTAAACAAAGTTGGTAACAAACCTTTAACCCTAGCCGAAACATCTTGAATCCGAAGAAGCGATATTTCCGTAATCCTTCGATCAAATAAACCACTTTGATCGATATCAATCACCTCGTTGTCGGTAATTACAAAAACATTATAATAATAGCTAATCCAGGTAGTGAAGAAAAAAGACAAGAAAACTAGATAGTAAATTGAACCAAAAATAGTTAGAATATTAGCCCAAAGTGTTGAAAAAATTTCTGGATTGAGCGATTTTAAAACAGAAATGATAAAAATTGGCATTAGAAACATTACCAAACTCATAAAAATAGGCTTGATCATTGAAGCTATATGTCTTCTGGTGATCACGATCACATGATCTTTTTCGTGACCCGGAATAGAATTAATTGATAAACTCATATTAAACCTTATTGGCTTTGAATCAAATTGATATTTAAATTGGTATTCCAATCAAGATTGGCCATAATTGATAAAGAAATAATGATAATTAGAACCATCATTACAGCATAAACAACCAAAAGCAATCTGGTTCGATCATGCTTTAGTCTCATTGAGTAAACACGAAAAATAGCATATACATTAAAAATGATATACAGTACTAGAAAAATAAAATATAAATCTAAAAATATTTTCATAATTAAATCATAACAGATTAAATTACAAATAAAAGACTAGGATGGTCTAACTATCTTCATTGATCGAACTTGGTTCAAATTATAACTTCGACCAGGGCCAATCGGGTCATGCATTAAATATTTCCCACCAGATACACCTTTGATCACAATAAAATGCGACGAACCATCTCTATTAATGGCTCCGACCGACGGTAAATAAATACTGACAATAACCGGGTGTTTAGAGCTAAGTTCACTATTAACTGTATTCCAGTCAATTGGCTGACTCGGACCGACACTTACACCAGGAATAGCGGTTGAATTCAAGTAGCCTTCACGATCAAATAACCACCACATTTGAGCAATATTGGTTGGAGTCATTTTTTTGCCATAATAGGTATCAATCATGGCAATTGAAGTAATTAAACAACCATAGCTACTAACCGTATATGGGCTACGACCCAATCTGGTATAATTACCGGTTTGCATATAATACCAGCTGCTAGCCTCTTGAGAAACAATTTGACTACCCCAATTACTCTTACCGGTTAAGACAGCCATCTGATTATTAATTTCATCAATTCTAGCTTGAGCCGCTTTTTGCTGATTCTGTAAATCGGCAATTGCACTTTTGGTATTACTCAAAATGCCAGCCTTATTTTGCTGCTCTATCTGAATTCCATTTTGTTGTTGAACTAAAATGTCTTTTTGAGTCTCTAAATCAGACTTTTGGCTTTCCAAGTCTACTTTTTGTGCCTGAAGGTCTGACATTGTTTTATTAATACTGGTAATTTGCTTATTCAAATCTTCCGAAATTGAGTCTAAATACTGACTTTTATTTAAAATATCTGATAAAGAATTGGAGCTAACTACAATTTCTAAAGTCGATGGACTTTGATTCTCATAATAAGCCCTGATCGTTTCATAAAGACTATCTTTTTGCTTTTTTAGTTCAACCATATTCGCATCAATACTGGACTCGGTCGCCGAAATCTGCTGATTAGTTAAATTAATTTTACTTAAACTGTAATCAATATCTTTCTGCATGCCATCAATTTGATCGCTCAAGTTATTGATTGTTCCTTGAATATCATTAGCCTGTATCTGTTTCGATGAAATCGCTGAACGGTTGGCTTGAATTTGCCGATCTAAAGCAGCCTGCTCCTTTTTCAAATCAGAAAGTGTACTAGCAAAAACAGGCGTCTTAAATAAAAACCCAGACGTCGCGACCAACAAAAGTAAAATTATATAAAACGTTTTTTTCATTATTACAAAAAACTAAAACTTTAAGTATTTTTTAATACTAATTAAACTACAAAATACACCAATCGCCATACCAACAAGCAAATCCAATCCCAACATTGCCCAAAAATTACCACTAAAGAAAACCAACAAAAGCTGACTATTAGCTTGACCCAAATAATGAGTTGTACGTGGCAATATCATAAACAAACCAATCCAAACAATCGACATTGACATAATTGTAGCCAAAAGACCGTAAATCAAACCCTCTAAAACAAAAGGATATTTAATAAAAGCATCACTTGCCCCAACTAGACGCATGATTTCGATTTCGTCTTTTCTTGTAAACATTGCCAAGCGAGTGGTGTTAATGACAACCAATATAGAAATTAAAATAAAAATCCCGCATAGCATCCAACCAAATTCACGAGTGAAGGCTGTGATAGCCACCAGTCGATCGATTAAATCTTTATTATCTTGATAACTAATATTATGAATAATCGGTTTTAAGGACTCTTGCTTCAAGGACTCGGCTATGACCGGTATACTTTCGGCCTGAATCGCTTTGATCTCTAAACTGCGTGGCAGAGGATTATCGTTTGGATCAATCACACTGGCAATTTGTTTATTTTGAGTTTGTTTTTCAAAAGCCATGAGAGCGTCTTCTTTTGATATATAGGTGACGGTTTTAACATCGGTTCTGGCCGCAAGCTGTTTTTGTAAATCCGTAATTTGCGATGTCGAAGCCGAGTCATTAAAATAGACGCTAACGTCCATTTTAGCTCTAACTTTATCGGTAATTTTGTTAATCGCCACTGACGAAATCACAAAAAAACCGACTACCAACAAGGTTAAAGTCATAATTAAAGTTGCCGCAAAAGACAACCAGCTATTACGCCAAAAATTGGTCAAGCCTAACTTAAAAATTCTTTTGGCTGATTCTATTCTCATATGGCGTATCCCCCTTTAATTCGATCTGAAACAATTTTGCCTGCCTTCATCAGGATCACTCTGCGTTTTAATCGATCAACAATACTTTTATTATGCGTCGCAAAAATTAAAGTTGTACCTAAACTATTCACCTTCTCCAATAAATCAACGATTTCCCAAGCATTAACCGGATCAAGATTACCAGTCGGCTCATCGGCAATTAAAATTTTTGGGTTATGAATCAAAGCACGGGCGATACTCACACGCTGTCGCTCACCACCAGAAAGCTCATGAGGCAAATTATTGCGGCGTTTAAGCATACCAACTAAATCCAAAATTTTAGGGACTTTATCTTCAATTTCTTCAATTGGCGCTTCACAAACCTCAAGTGCAAACGCCACGTTTTCATAAACAGTTTTTTGAGGCAATAATTTAAAATCTTGAAAAACTACCCCGACTTTTCGGCGATAATAAGGGAGTTCAGCTGGCAAAAGTTTAGCAATATTTCGATCAGCCACAATAATTTTTCCAGAGGTCGGACGTTCTTCACAGACTAAAAGTTTAATCAAAGTAGATTTACCTGCTCCAGATGGACCAACTAAAAATACAAACTCGCCGCGTTCAATATTCAAATTAATATTATCAACGGCTAAAGTATTCCCATATTGTTTAGATAATCCAATAGCTTCTATCAATAAATCTCCTTTTTTTCTTAGTCAAATGTCTAAATTTATTATACCATTTTTCTTAATTGGTTCCAAATCAATCTGACAAAACCGGTTGACAGGTTCAAAATTTTCTGATACAATCTGACTATCATTTTCTGAGGAGGAAATTACCTTGAAAACTAAGTCCTTTGGACAAAAATTGAACGACTTATTTTTAGGCTTAATGAATATCATTATCCCTATAGCCAGCTACTTCTTTCCATTTGTCTTGATTTATTTTAATCACTGGATCGGCCTATACGCAAGATTAATATTTATCATTATTCTTGCTATAGAATTCTATCTAATAACTCGACTGATTAAAAATATCTGTGACGGCTACAGCCCTTTTTATAAGGATAGCTATACTTATCTTGGTAAATACTTACTTTTGGCGGGTTTAATTTTCGGCTTAGCTGGATTAACTATTCATATTAAATGGCCAGGTGATCCAACAAGCAACATAATCTACAATGTTAAATCCGGCTCTATAACCCTCTATGACAATCAAATACGTTGGTATAATCCTTTTAGTCAGACTACAGTCTTGATGAATGATTTGCGAAAAAAGTATGATTGCGAATCAATTTTATTTGAAAAACCATTGTTAATTAGTTTTAAACAGGCTCAAATAAAAATTGGTGTGTCACGCAATGAATTAATTAATAGTGACATTATCGGCCCGAATGGCACACTACTCTATAACGAAGAAATTACCAAAAGTATCGAACGCGCCAAAGAAAAAACTTTATTAAAAATGATTGATGGTATTAAAAATCATGGGTTAACCCATGACCAAAAACTCATTTTTATCTCCATGTTTAAAGATGAAATCAAGGAAAACCTACCAGCTTACCTTGAAACAGGCGAAATCCTCATCGAACAATAATCACTCAAACCCGAATCAACATTCGGGTTTTAAATTACTTAATTTTTTACCGATCATGAGTCCATTTAACCAGATCAACTAAACTCATTGTATTAATAATGTCTGATTTTTCACACCAACCACGACGCGCCACCGATACGCCATAACGCATTAAAGAAAAATGATTAGTGTGGTGCGAATCAGTATTAATTGCGAATTTAACACCCATTTTACAAGCAGATTGGACCAAAACATCAGCTAAATCTAAACGATTTGGAAATGAGGAAATCTCTAAAGCTGTTCCGGTCTGAGCAGCTTTAGCAAAAATTTGTGGCCAATCTAAATTACAAGGCTCTCGAACTCCAATTATTCTTCCTGACGGATGACCGATAATATCAACATGAGGATTTTCAATCGCCTTAATCATTCTGGCTGTCACAATTTCTTTTTCTTGATTAAAACTTGTATGAATAGAAGCAATTACTAGATCCATTTTTTCGAGCATTTCATTTTTTATGTCTAAATCACCGTTCGCCTTAATATTAACTTCAACCGCGGAAAGAACTTTAATTTTATGGTTTTTCTGAACCTTTTCAATTTCTTTTTGACGTTCCTCCAGAGCTTTCTCGTCCAAGCCATTAGCAATCCCTAGGCCGACCGTATGATCAGAAATCGCCACATACTCATAACCCATTTTTTCGGCTTGTGTTACCATTTCCTCAATCGTCATGAGCCCATCAGACCAGGTCGAATGAGTATGTAAATCACCTTTAATATCTTTTTGTTCAACTAATTTTGGTAAACTGTGTGACAACGCCGCCTCAATCTCACCCCTGTCCTCACGAAGTTCTGGGGTAATAAAATCCATGTTTAAAAATTCATATACACCTTTTTCTGTTTTAAAAGTATGAACTTTATCCCTAAATTTAATCCCATGTTCTGAAACAGATTTGTTTTGAGTTTGAGCATAAGTTCTGAGTGCCACGTTATGTTCTTTACTTCCAGTAAAATGTTGCAACAAGGAACCGTATTCAGTCTCTGGCACAATTTCCAAATCGACCTGCACTCCCTGCCAATGAATAATAGTCGACTTGGTTTTACCCTGAGTCACTACATGATCGACAAATGGCAGTTTCACAAATTGATCGATAACCATTTTGGGCTTTTTGCTGGTCGCCACAATATCGATATCGCCAATGGTTTCTTTCATTCTCCTTAAACTACCAACAAAATCAACCTGAACGGTTTCAGGAAATTTTTTAATTGCTTCAACAATTTCTTCAGCAATTGGCAAGGCTTCAGTGATCAAAAGCTTACCTGATAATTTTCCTAAAATTTCAATACCACGTAAAATATTTTGAGCGGTTTTTTCTTGAAAAACTTCTTTGGCCTTACCGGCTTCAATTTTCTTTTTCAAATCACTAATATTTTTAGCCTTTAATTCTCTGGCGATTTTAACAGCCATTTTTGGCCCCACACCAGGAATTTGCAAAAATTCTATTTCCGAAACCGGCACTTCTTTCTTAAGTTCTAAAAGATACTCAAGTTTACCAGTTTTTAAAAGCTCTTCAATCGCGCTCGCAATCGATTCACCTACACCATCGATTTCATTTAACGCTTTGATACCACCTTCAAGATAAATATTTCTGAGTTCATGAGCCAAGTTTTCAATCACTTGAGCTGATTTTCGATAAGCTAAAATCCGAAATCGATTTTTTTCTGGATCCAAAATTTCCAGAATCGAAGCGATCTGGTTTAAGTTATGCGCAATTTCTTTATTTGTCATTTTACCCCTCCTAGAGTAAACGTTTGCTTAGCATGATTTTATCAGAAAATCTCTTATTTCTATAAAGTCCATCAGGCAAAATTCCATATTCTTTCATACCGACTTTAGCATATAACGCTCTAGCCGGTTCATTATCAGAAAAAACATCAAGTATAGCGGTTCGAAGACCCATTTTCCGACCACAATCAAAAATCATTTCCATTAAAAATGTACCAAGTCCCTCGCCACGAAAATCACGATCAACCATAATACCGATCGTCCCGATATGATACTCACGCACATTCATGCCATGATAAATATCAACTGAACCGATAATTTTTCCATCAAAAATAACCCAACGAAGAGAAGAGATGCCTTTAGTATTTCTTTCAATTTGCGTCGCCAACCATTTTTCCTCGTCCTCACGCATAATTTTTTTACCTGGATCAAAACTCAAAAATGTATTTTCTTTGGCTAACTTATTAGCAAAAGCCAAAACTTCATCGAGCAAATCCATGGTCGGTTCAACAATTTGAACCTTACGATTTTTCTTGGTTGTAAACTCTTGAATTATTTTCATATTTCCTCATTTTCTACAAAGAATGCTTTGAAAAAGTTTTTGACTGGTAAAAATAATGGTTTTGGCAATTTTTTTATGTGGAACCAACCCAAATCAGTCATTTTGTCTGGCTCCATGATTTTTGGTTTACCAGATCTTATTTCGGCACGCATCGCAATGGTTATATAGTGTTTCCCATCATCGAATATATCATTAGTTAGACCGAAGAATTTAACATTTTTAATTTTAACACCAACTTCTTCCAGAACTTCCCTCTTAGCGCAATCGACAAAAGATTCACCGAACTCCAAATGCCCGCCGGGTGGACACCACGTACCCTCACCGTGAGTGCCTTGTCGACGCAATAAGAGTATCTCATTTTTAGAATTGAAAATATAAACCCCAACCCCAACTTTCGGCCGCAAATCACTTTGTTGTTGTATATGGTTCATTTTACTCTCCAATATAGTCAAATCTTGGAATTTTTTGACCATCGATTTCGACAAATTCTTCAAACATTTTAGCCGGCCGAACCCACAAATCATAATCACCATAAAGCGCCCGATACACAACCATATCTTCTAAAGTTTCTGAATCACGAGCTGTACCAATAACCTCATAATCTTTATCTTTATAATGTTTATATCTGCCAATTTTAATCATAAAAATTTATTATTTATTTAAAATTTTTTCGAGAGTTGGGATTATCTCTTCCGAATGAAACGCTAATTTAAGTTTTTTGATATCGGCAAGCGTCATCCACTCAATGGCGGCACCCTCATGTAACTCGACTTTTACATCCTGTTTAACACGACAAAGGAAAACTCTATCCCGAACATTTTCGTCATGCATAAATTCAAAGATGAATTCACATTCGCTTAATAAAACTTCTAAATCCAATTCTTCTTTAATTTCCCTAACAATTCCTTCGACATCACTTTCACCTGCATCTTGGCCACCACCGGGAATCGTCCACATATTTGGATATAAAATATTTTTACCATTACCATCGTCTCTTAATTGCATCAAAATTTTGCTATCTTCCCGCAAAAGAACAAAAGTTAAACCGAACTGAATTTTAGAATCTTTTTTATTCATAGTATTATAACGGTATTATTTCCCGTGACACTTTTTAAATTTCTTGCCAGATCCACATGGACATTCATCATTACGACCAACATGACCGAAAGCTGACGAGACAGATGGCGAGTTAACATCGTTGGTCTGTGTTTTTTGCCTCACCGTCACTTCAACTCCATTTTTAGAATTCCCAGGTTTTGATTCGTTGTGAACTACCGGACGAGCCGACGCAATAGCTCCTCCAGCCATATTTTCATCAGCGCCCTGCATCTTCATTTTTCGCTGAGGCTGACGCTCAATACTCAATGGTCGTGGATTAATTTCTGCTTTGAGCAAAATCTCCACGGCCTGATTGTCAATACTTGTCATTAATCTTTGAAACAAATGATAAGCCTCAGCCTTATACTCAACCAAAGGATCACGTTGGCCATAACCGCGCAAACCAATCCCATCACGCAAAACTTCCAAAGCATTTAAGTGCTCCACCCAGATCGTATCAATTGAACGCAAATAAACCATACGCTCCACTTCGTCCATTACTTCGGCGCCAATCGAATTATATTTTTTTTCATAAACTGACCGAGTGTCATCATCAAGTAAATTTAATATGTCTTCATGAATACTTTTTGATTGTAAAATATGTTTTCGCTTAGTGTAAATTGCCTGTCTATGCTTATTAGCGACATCGTCATATTCAACAAGTTGTTTGCGAATATCAAAGTTATGGCCTTCAACTTTTTTCTGAGCCGATTCAATCGAACGAGAAATTAAACCATGTTCAATTGGCATATCGTCTGGCAATTTTAGACTATCCATTAATTTTTTCATCTTGTCGCCCCCAAAAATACGCATCAAATCGTCGTCCATCGAAACATAAAATTGACTTGAGCCTGGATCACCTTGACGACCAGCTCGACCTCGAAGCTGATTATCAATTCGTCGAGACTCGTGACGTTCGGTACCAATAATATGCAAACCGCCTAACCTTGCCACTTCAGCACGTTTTTCATTATCAACTGGCACGCCGCCGAGCAAAATATCAACACCACGACCAGCCATGTTTGTAGCCACAGTCACTGCGCCGGCCCGGCCCGCTTGCTCGATAATTTTAGCTTCACGTTCATGGTGTTTGGCATTTAAAACTTCATGACGAACACCACGACGGGTCAACATTTGTGATAATTTTTCTGATTTTTCAATCGAAATAGTACCAACCAAAACTGGTTGACCAAGTGCATTTTTCTTTTTCACTTCTTCGACCACAGCTAAAAATTTGGCTTCTTCTGACTTATAAATTAGATCCTGTAAATCTTGACGTACAGCCGGCTTATTAGTTGGAATCTCCACCACATCAAGTTTATAAATTTTATAAAATTCTTCAGCTTCAGTGGCGGCCGTTCCGGTCATACCAGCTAATTTTTTATACATTCGAAATAAATTTTGAAACGAAATAGTCGCCAAAGTATCTGACTCGCGTTGAACTTCAACCTTTTCTTTGGCTTCGATTGCCTGGTGTAAACCCTCAGAGTAACGGCGACCGGGCATGAGTCGTCCAGTAAACTCATCGACAATTACCACCTCACCATCTTTGACCACGTAATCTTTATCTTTTTTATAAATCACATTGGCAACCAAAGCTTGCTCTAAATGATGAACTAATTCGATCGAATTTGCATCATAAATATTTTTAATACCCAGTAATTTTTCAATTTTATCCATACCAGCATCGGTCAAGGTAACAGCTCGCATTTTTTCATCTAAAGTATAATCTGTTTCAGAAACTAATTGTGGTACGATTTGAGCAAATTTTCGATAGAGCCCAGCCGATTCTTCGGCTGCCGCCGAAATAATCAAAGGCGTTCTAGCCTCATCAATCAAAATTGAATCGACTTCATCTACAATCGCAAAGTTTAATTCACGTTGCGCCATTTGACTAGCATTTTGAACCATATTATCACGCAAATAATCGAAACCGAATTCATTATTTGTACCATAAGTAATATCGGCCACATAAGCTTCCTGACGAGTAATCGGACGTAAATTTTCATATTCGATATTAACCGGGTCTGACTCAGGATTAAGCTTAACTGGATTGAAAATATATGAACTTTCATGATTAATAACTGCAGTTGAAAGACCAAGTTTGGCATAAATTTGCCCCATCCAGGCACAATGAAAACGCGCCAAGTAATCATTAACTGTAATCAAATGAACACCTTTGCCCTCTAAAGCGTTCAAGTAAAGCGGAGCCGTCGCCACCAAAGTCTTACCTTCACCAGTTTTCATTTCGGCAATCTTGCCCTGATGCAGAACAATTCCGCCGACCAACTGAACATCAAAATGTCGTTGACCGATCGTTCTTTTTGCCGCTTCACGAACAGCAGCAAAAGCCTCTGGTAAAAGATCATCAAGCGTCTCACCCTTAGTCAGTCTTTCTTTAAATTCAACGGTTTTCTCTTTTAATTCTTTATCGGTTAATTTTTCGAATTCTGGTTCTTGAGAATTAATCTCATTAATCAAAGGCTGAAGCTGATTAATTACACCTTGATTTGAACCAAACATATTTCCTAAAAATTCAAACATTTTTCGCCTTTCTTTAATTCCTGACTCAATATAATAATTATACCAGATCAAACAGATAAAGCTAGACTAAAATAAGATCGTAAATTGCGATATTTAGTCACTTAGCGTAAAATATAATTATATGAAAAATATTTTAATTGGTATTATAATTGTTGGTTTGATCGGCATACTAATTATGTTCGGTTTAAAATCAACTAAAAAATCAACACCAACAAATACGACCACTACAACCACCGCAAACACCAAAACAGAGAATACTATCTTAAAGCCGAAATCCAGCACTACTAACAATGTCTATTACGGCTTCAAATTACCAGTAAAACTAAATGACACCGATGTAACAAATAGTTTAGCCAATAAAACCAGGATAAACATCAGTGGAAATAATTTTTGCGAAGAAACTTTATCCATGGCCGAACAAGACGCCTGGCAAATCGTCAGCCAAGAAAATTTTACAACCGGAGATGGCGAAAGTTTTGTTACCGATTATTTTAAAACAAAAGATTCGCCAGCCATTGAATTTTACTGTCATTGGGATAGTCCAAGCCAAACTTTTGACAGAGGTACTATCACTTTCATTAGTACTGAAAAAATTGGTTCATGGCTTTTAAAGATAAAAAATAACCCGAATGCAATTTTAGCCGAATATTTAAATGTCGCCGAACTCATGGATTGCAATGGCACTATCGTCGAGACATCGCCTGGCATCACCGAATGCAAATAAGTATAATTATTCTACTTAAAAAAGTCCTGACTTCAGGACTTTTTTTAAATATAAATTTATTTTTGAATTAGATTATTTCATCGTCGATATGACGATCGCCAATCTTAATTTTTTCTTTATACTTCACAATTTCTCGTTCTAATTTTTCTTGAGCCAAATCAATCGAGCCAAAAAAATCATCGGTTTGCGCCTCAACATGCAAAGCATTTTTCTCACCAGGCAAAGTCAAAGTAATTCGTACCAATTTATCTTCACCACCTTTTGGACCAAATTCATTAGATAAAGTAATATCGCAAATTGCTGGCTCAACAATCATCTCGATAAATTTCAAAACTTTCTCTTGAGCATAACTTTTCAAATCTTCGTTTAATTCAACATTGTGACCGGAAATATTAATTGTCATTTTACGCTCCTTTTGATTTCCTTAAAATTACAATATTTATGCAAAACTTTAGGTAAACGCACGGAACCATCTTTTTGCTGAAAATTTTCCAAAATAGCAATTAAAGCTCTTGAAATCGCAATTGCCGTACCATTCAAAGTATGAACAAAATCCTTATTACCATTTTCATCTTGATACTTAATATTTAAACCGCGAGACTGATAGTCGGTACAATTGGAAGTCGAGGTTATCTCCGCCCAATCGCCCATACCGTTTTTCGTATTCGGTTTACCAGGCATCCAAGCCTCTAAATCAAAAGTTCTAAAACTTGGCCCACCTAAATCAGCAGTACAATGATCCACAACTCTAAACGGAATTTCTAATTTTTTGAATATTTCTTTTTCTACAGCCAAAAGCTCTAAGTGCATTTTTTCTGAATCTTCAGGTTTTGTATAACTAAACATCTCAATCTTAGTAAACTGATGAACTCGGAATAAACCTTTGGAAAATTTAGAATAGCTACCAGCTTCAGTCCGAAAACAGTGAGAAACAGCCGCATATTTCTTCGGCAATTCCTTCTCGTCTAAAACCTCATTCATATGATAACCACCCATGGTAATTTCGGCCGTACCAATTAAACTTAAATCGGTATTTTCCACATTGTAGATCTGGGTCGATTCACCTCTTGGATTAAAACCCAAACCTTCCAAAACTTCTTTTTTAGCCAAGTCTGGCGTAGTAAAAGGCGTAAAACCTTTTTTAACCAAAATATCCAAAGCAAAACCAATTAAAGCTTGTTCCAAAAGAGCTAATTCATTTTTTAAATAATAAAATTTAGCACCACTAACCTTAGTTGCACGCTCAAAATCAATTAAATCTAAACTTTCCGCCAGCTGTAAATGATCTTTTGGTTCAAAATTAAAATTAGTTGGCTTTAAGTAAATTTCTAAAACCGGATTATCGCACTCATCAGAACTTATTTTAACTTCAGAGTGAGTTAAATTCGGCACCTTCAGTAATATTTCGCGAATCTTAACGGCCAAAGGGTCAACTTCTTTTTCAAGTTCAGAAATTTCCTCGCCAACTTTTTTCATCTGCAATATAATTTCTGGGGTTGGTTTGGTTTTTGAAGCTTCATTTCTTTTGGCACGCAGAGTCTCGATCTTAGTTTCAAAATCACGTTTTTTTTCGTCGAGTTTAACCAATTCATCAAGATCGACTTCGACCAATCGGTTTTTGGTATTGGTTTTAACTTGATCCAAGTTCTCTCTAATGAATTTAATGTCTAACATATTACTCCTTTATAATTTGCTCTACTCGAAATATCTTTTTACCTAAAACTGCAAAAATTAATAATATATTAATAATAACAAGATATATTGGAAAAGCATATGCTGTAAAAACCCATGATTTTATTGCAAAAAAACTAGTTATCGAGCTAAATAATCCAGTAACATAAGGGTCAATTGTTTCGGTTGCTGGGTAATGCCAAGATTTAATAAGGGTTGGTATAGCTGCAAAAAAGTCACTAGCTACAGCAAAAATAATTGCAATCAATGGTTCTTTAGTAATCCACCATAATAATAAAGCTAAAACAGAACAAATACCACAAATATAATCGAAAGACTCTAATTTCCAATACGATTTTGGATTAATAAACGACGCCAGAAAAACTAATAAAGGGCCAAAACCAGACATAAAAACAGGTAAAACCGCCCATCTAATACCGTCAGAAAACGCTGCAACGCTCGCTATTAGAGGAGCTATCGCCCATAAAAGCCAACTAACCTTATTTGGTTTTGTCTCACCTTTAATGGTTTCTTTTATATATGAAGCGATGCCAATTAACTGGGCAACAGCCCCGATAATAACAACATACTGAAGCATAAAATATTTCTCGATAATAATTATATTGATTTTAATCTATCAATAACAAATTTTTGATCTAAACTTGCCAGTAACCAGCCAGCCTGCGGGCCGGAATCTTTACCTAAAAATGATAAATAAATAGCGGAAAAAGCCTGTTTTGGCTCAATTTTCATATCATTTTTAATCTCGTGGATCTTGGCGTGCAAATCCTCACCCGTCCATTTTTCTTGAGCCGATATAGCCTCGGCGATTTTTGCTAAATAAGTTTTTTGCTCGTTGCTTAAATTCTTGGCAACCTCTGGAACAACATCGGAAATGGTAAATTTGACTGATTCTGGCGCGTACCCATCGAGCCACAATTTAGCCACTTTGATCCGATTTTCGATTTCTTCTTTTTCCACTTCAGTTAGCTCGCTACCCTTTTCTTCTTTAGCATAAGCTAAAATATCCATTCTTGGCATTTGTAAAAAATTAGCCACTTTTGAAAATCTTAAGTAATAGCTTGGCAGTTTATCAAACAATCCTTTTTCTGTATAGAAAAACGCTCTAGCCATGTCGGTATCAACCTTTTCCTGAAAATCCTTAGCGCAACGATCATATTCATCGTAAAGTAACGGAATAGTATCGCCTTCCGGGTTAAACTCAATTGCTCTTTTATATTTAGTTCTGGTAAATAAAAATTTCAAAATATTGGCAGGCAATAAATCGGCCATCTGTTTGGCCGTCACACCTAAGCCCTTGCTTGAACTCATTTTGGCACCACCAATTAAAATGTGTTCATATGGCGCATCGTGAGGTGGGGTCTTGCCAAAAACTTCTCGATAAATTCGACTGGCGACATCACGAGTCCCGCCGGCGGCGGCATGATCTTTACCGGCACCTTCAACATCAATACCCATAAAGCTCCATTTACTCGGCCATTCAACCTTATAAGGCAGTTTTGCATTGCCGTCAAACGGACTAATTTTACCCTTATAACCACAACCTTTAGCCCAATCAACCATATTTTCCATACACTCAAATTCAACTTCGGTGCCGTCCCAACCATGGACACGAGTCGTACCAATTTTACCGCAATTTGGACAAACCACATTTAAAGCATACCAATCTTCACCTTTGTCGCTTCCCGAAACCTCTTTGTAAATCGCCCTAATCTTATCGGCATGATCGAGCGTTAGCTTGATTGCATCATTGAACTTGCCTTCTTTATATAAAATTGAAGTATAATAATACTCTGGCTTTATCTTTAAATAATCAATAATAGCCTTTAGTTCATTGGCATATTGAGCTGCAAAACTTTCCGACTGACCGTCAGGAGCTGGTACATTTGATAACGGCAATCCCATATATTTTTCAAAACTTTGATCAACATAAATCGGCAAGCCATCCATTGGATCAAAATCGTCAAAACCAAAAATAAACTTGGCTTTCTTACCATTCTCCACAAGACCTTCACGAATTAAATCGTGAATAATCAAACCACGCAAAGACCCGACATGGGCCTGACCAGACGGAGTAGTTGAGTCATTAATCAAATAGGAATCTTTATTTTCTTTGGCTATAATACTGTGTGTAATTTCATCTGTCCAAAACATGGTAATTTCCTCAATATATTTGGTTTGATTGTATCAAAAAAAAGACCTGTTCGCAACCTGGTCTTTTTTCTTTTCTAATATAAGCGACAATATTTACTTAACGTCAACAATTAAATATGTGGTTGTTCCACCTGGAGTTTTAATATCAACCTTCTCACCTTTAGCTTTTCCAATCAAAGAAAAACCAAGCGGTGATTCAGCAGAAATCTTACCCTTTAGCGGATCTGATTCATTGGCACCAACGATTTCATAAGAAAATGAATCATTATCAAGCTTTAAAGTCACGGTTGAACCCATTTCAACCTTATTGCTAGAAGCAGATTTCACAACTACTTTGGCATTTTTAATCATTTCTTCTAAATCTTGGATTTTACCTTCAACAAAAGATTGTTCATTACGAGCATCATCATATTCACTATTTTCAGAAAGATCACCATATTCACGAGCAATTCGAATACGCTCAGCTACGGTTTTACGTCGTTCTTTAAGTTCTTTTAATTCTTTTTTTAATTTTTCTAAACCTTGCTGGGTTAAAAGTGTTTCTTTTGGCATTTTTTTCCTAAATTATTCTTAAATTTTTTCTGGACACTTCATACATTTTAATATAACTACAATTTATTGTCAATAGATCAATCTTAACAATTATTTAAAAATGATTTTATTCTTCCGAAAAATATGACTTCATAGCACTCTTAATAACTGGGCCTGCGGCTGCATAACCTTCACCGCCACCTTCAACAATAACTGCAATCGCGATTTGCGGATTTTTATAAGGCGCGAACGCCACCATCCAGGCATGAGTTTTATCTTGATCGCCAAACTGCGCTGTACCAGTTTTAGCCGCAACTTCTACCGATAAGTCCTTCAGTGCCTGACCAGAGCCAGATGTAACAGTTTGGCGCATACCATCACGAACAATTCGTAAATTATTAGCATCAACTACATTAGACCTAGTCACAACATTTGGAAAAGTTTGAATCGTATTACCATTATTATCAGTAATTTTTGAAACTAGATGCGGTTTTAATAAGTTTCCACCATTAGCAACCGTGGCTGTGGCCATCGCCATTTGGAGCGGAGTAGTTAAAACATCTCCTTGACCGATTGACATATGATAAGTATCACCCAAATACCACATTTCATTTTTAGTCTTTTTCTTCCAAGCTGGATCAGGCACCAGTCCTTTGGCTTCACCCGGTAAATCAATCCCACTCTTAGCGCCTAACCCAAATTTTTCATAATAGGCTTTCAACTTATCTGGACCGATTCCTTTAATCTTATCGTAACCACCACCAACTGCATAAAAATAAATATTGACACTTTCGGCAATCGCTTTTTTTACATCAGTCAACCCGTGATATTTCCAGTCTGGAAAAGTCCAACTTCCTACTTTAATTTCAGCCGGACAATCTAAAGTTGTATTTTCCGTAATCACCCCCTCTTGAAGACCAGCCGCCGCTACAATCGGCTTAACAGTTGAACCAGAAGGATATTCGCCAGAAATAGCCCGATTAAAAAGAGGTAAATTTTTATCTTTAAGAATCTTCTGGTAATCTTCAGCACTTATACCCTGAGCAAAAACATTATTGTCATAACTCGGCAAACTAACTAAGGCCAAAATTTCACCGGTTTGCGGATTAACGGCCACGGCTGCGCCCGCGCTTGAACCGGTTTTCTCAATTTCGCTCGCCATAGTTTCAGAAATCGCTTGTTCAAGATCAGCATTAAGCGACAAAACTAAATTATTCCCAGGTTCAGGCGAAAGCGAAGTTAGTAATCTCTGTGCTCTTCCACGAGAATCAACCTCGATTTCATTAATCCCATCTTTACCTTTCAAATATGACTGATAAATTTTTTCGAGACCATCTTTACCAATCATTTGATCTAACGTTAAAGTAATATCCTGATTATTTTTCAGGTCACTATCAGTCACCCGTCCAGTATAGCCTATGACCGGAGACAAACCACCAATCGTACTATACTGACGCACAGGTTGAGCCGCGACAACTACGCCAGACAAATCGACTATTTGAGTTTGCAATAAAAGCGCCGTATCCCGATCAAGTTTTTCTTTCAAAATAACCGCATTTGTCGAATAAGGGCCTTTTTCGTTAATCTTTGCTTTAATTTCGTCAGACGGGATTTGAGTAATCTGACTTAAATGATCGTAAAATGCTTGACGCTCGCTAGTCTGACGCGGCAAATCAACCGGATAAACCTGTAAACTAAAAGAGGCATCATTCAAGACCAAAGGTTTACCAGTATTATCATAAATCAAACCACGAGGTGCAGGAATCAATCTTGTTCGAATTCTATTGCCTTCAGCCAAAAATCGATTAAAACTACCTTGTTTTATTTGAAGGTTAAGAAGCTGGATGCCTAAACATAAAAAAACCAAAAATATCGCTAAATAAAAACTCCAAAAATGCTTTTCTTCCCTTGAAAATATCTCTTGTTCGGCCGGAAAAAGTTCGTATTCATCTTTATCTAATTCTACTCGTCTATAACCACGATCCCCTGGTAAACTCTTATCAAAACGATCAAAAATACTCATCTTAAATCCAATCTAACCGTAGAAATATTAAATCGTTTTGACCTTAAATTTAAAATATAAAGAAAAAATTGAGCCCAAGCAATACTAAATAAAATATTAAAGATAAAACCTATTAGATTAAATTCGTGACTAATTATAACAAAAATTGAATCATAAATAACAATACAAATAAAAATAATCACAGACATAACCAAAGGCGAAGTGCCGGTTAGGAATTTATTTACCAAAAACTTTGTCATTAAGGCAAAACCCATTAGTATCAAAGTAAAAAAACCAAAAAACATCGGACTGGCTAAATCGAGCATTAACCCACCAAAACTGGCGGTCAAATATGCATCATAGTCATGATCGAAAATCACTAAAACTAGAACTAAAATGAAAACTAAATTCGGCCAAACATTGCCAATAGCAAAATAAGGTACCAGTGTAAGCTGAACAATAACTAAGAAAAAGATTGCAAAAATTTTAACAATATTTTTTATCACTTTTTGACCACAAATAAAACTTCTAAACGGGAAAAATCTATTGGCGAACCAATAGAAACTTTTTGAAAAATTTCACCTGGTTTTGAAATTAAATTTTGAACTTTTCCGATCACCAACCCGGCGGGGATCTGACCACCAAGTCCACTGGTTACTACTGACTCACCATTTTTTGTTCCAATATTGAGCGGAATATCCTCCACCACCAAACCCTCCAAGCCGCCACGCAATAAACCAGTTCCACGTGAATCCTGCAGTATAGCTGGCACTAAAGAATTGTAGTCAGTCACCAAAGTGACTTCAGCGCTATCTGCTTGAACCGACTTAATAATGCCAACTAGAAAACCTTCAGAAACTACTGCTTGACCCTTAACCACGCCGTCTTTCTCACCTTTGTCGATCACTACTGATTTCAAATAGCCCGAAGCACGACCAATTATCGCTGACGGCACCAAGGCCATATTTAATGATTGACTCTGCGAAAACTTTAATTCTTTTTTCAAAATTTCATTTTCGTAACTAACTTCATTTAATTGGGCTAACTGTGATTGTAAATTTAAATTCTCATTAATTAGATCGTGATTCTGTTTTAAAATTCGATTGATTTCAAATATATTAGTAAAAGTTTTTGGTACACGACCAAAAGAGACTTTCAACACTGCGCCAACTGGGCTAACAGTTCGCCAAAAGATATTTTTAGGAAAACTCAACCAACCAAACAGAGAACTGACGGCTAGCAATACAGTTAAAATTAAAATTATAATAATCGCTCGGTATCTTTTCATAATCCCTCATTAATTAATTTTAATTACAACTCAAGTGCTCGAATTAAACGCAAAAATAAAACTCTATCTTAATTATTGAACTGAGTTGGTAATAAAACTTGTTTCAATGTTTCTAAATCTTCGAGAACAAAACCAGCTCCACGCACTACCGAAGTCAAAGGATCATCAGCAATATGAACCGAGGTCTGAGTACTCTCGGCGATCACTCGGTTCAACCCTTTAAGTAAAGCACCGCCGCCGGCCAAAACAATACCTTTATCCATAATGTCAGCTACCAATTCCGGCGGAGTTTCTTCCATAGTTTGACGCACCGCATCTACAATCTGACCAATCGATTTCCTTAAAGCAGACCGAATCTGCTCGTCATCAACAATGATTTCTTTTGGTAAACCCGTCACCAAATCACGACCGCGCATCGGACAAGTCAAAACTTCTTTAAGCTCACAAGCTGAACCAATCTTCATTTTAATATCTTCGGCTGTACGCTCGCCTAACAACAAATTAAACTGATTACGTGCAAAATCAATAATATCTTGGTTAAGTTCATCGCCAGCGATACGCAAACTTCGACTAGCGACAATTCCACCAAGCGAAATGACCGCTACCTCAGTTGTACCGCCACCAATATCGACAATCATATTACCGGTTGCCTCTTGAATCGGCAATCTAGCACCAATCGCCGCAGCCAAAGGCTCTTCGATTAAATAAACTTCGCGTGCCCCAGCATTAATTGCCGCTTCTTCCACGGCTCGTCGCTCCACCTCGGTCACGCCATAAGGAATACCAATCACCACTCGCGGTCTTGGTAGTAATGAAAATTTTTCATGATGAACTTTATCAATAAAATATTTAAGCATCTGTTCGGTCACTTCAAAATCAGAAATAACACCATCAACCAATGGCCGAATAGCTACAATATGCGACGGAGTTCGACCAACCATTTTTCGCGCTTCTTCACCAATAGCTAAAATTTGCTTAGTTTTTTGATTTATAGCCACAGTCGATGGTTCATTAATAACAATACCTTTATCTTTAACATAAACCAAAGTATTGGCGGTACCTAAATCGATTCCGATATCATGACTAAAAGCGCTCCAAAATTTTTCTAAAAAATTGTATGCCATATTAATCTTTTCTATTTATCTATCATTTACCATACCAAAAAAATCGTGCTTCTTAAGGCCCCGCTCCTTAGATAAATCTTAACATCTATTCAATCAAATACCAAATCTATTTGAGTTTAAAACTAGCAATAATCCCGGCGATATCTGAATCAAGCTTGAAATCTTCCGGAGCCCACTGAGCATGAGTCCAAGTAAAAACATATTTATCATTTTTTGTAATCAGAGAATCTTGCGGACCATCGCTTTTGACTACATCTTTCCATTGAGCCAAGGTATAAACACTTAAGGCAAATGGCGAATAATAATCTTTCAGATCAGTCGAATTACCATCTGTTGAAGACGGAAATTTAGTTGGCACATTAACATAGTAGGTTGCCGTAGCTCCCTCAATATTAGCCTCTTTGATTTTATATTTTTCCCAACTTTTTGGAAAGGTTAAACTAAAACCATATTTTGAGTTAGTATAAATCTTAGAGGTTGTAGTAACAGAATCAATGAATTTAAAAGTGGAAAGAATTTGATTAAAATCTAAAATATCAACGCTGTTACTCGGGTTATCATACACACTAAAAAAATGCTCTTTATTAGGTGATTGAATTAAATATTCGCTCCTGCCCTCAATAGTCTTCAAAAACTTAGCGCTTATTTTACCATTTAAAGCTCTATCGACTACTTTAGTATTTTCGTTTTTTTCATTTTTACTAACCATATCGTCAAAAGAACTATAAATATCATTACCGGACATAATAGTTAGACCTAATTCACCACCGGCATGTTGAATAACTTTATGAGCCGAATCTAATATAATTATCTTTTTATTTATACTATCTTCTCTAATATCCCAATCACTTGGATACTCAAAACTAAAACCATATTTGTCGTTTTCATAAGTCTTTAAGTTGGAACTAGTCGCCCATTCATCGTTAAATTTTATATCAGTCGGTGCCGGGCTAATTGGCTCAAAATACACCGGTTCGTTAATTCTGCGGTAGACATAAAAGCCGCCAATCAGCACCAAGATTAACGATACAATTAACAGCCAAACTGGCAAGTGTAATTTATTTGGTTTTTGTTCCATTTTTTCCTCCATTATACAATATTATTTTTTGACCACACTGCTTTTAAAACTGTCGGCAATTTTTTGCGCTGTATCCAATTCGGCTTTAATTTTGCCTGAATAAGTACCTTTGATGATTTTATCAGATATCTCCTGGTAAGGCTCGCGAGTCGAGCAAACATCCTGATTAACCGAGGCCTGAAAATGCAAATAATCTAAAATTGACTGATCGCGATCAATTTCACTAGTCTCCAAATTAATAATTAAGTTCGGGTAAATCGCATTGTTAGTCGGAACATAAATATTAATTTCAAAATCTGGGTAACAGGCATGATCAGCATGCGTAACAACTAAAAGCGCGTTATTGCCCAGCTTTTCATAACCAGTCACCCAGTCTTTCGGCTTCATGTTTGCCAAAAAATCTTCTTTAGCCCAAGCTAAATTCACTTTTTGACCAACTGGCAAAGCTAGTACGCCATTGGCAAAATCGGCCGAATAAATATTAAAACCAAAAACATTGTCCGGATCGAAAAATACGGGCTGAGAACTGTCACTTCTGTACAAACTCGAAAAAGCAGAGCCTTTATTAATGGCATTTTTTTCAATTGGCGTTAAAACAATATCTTGCCATGAGCCAGGATAAGTAAATTCAAAACCTAATTCTTTATTAATAAAAGTTTTTTGCTTAACCGGCAAAACTGAAGCTACAACAACAGGATTAATTTTAAAAGTTCCAAGCATGGCATTAAATTTATCGGTTTTTAAATTAATATTTTGCTTTAAATGGTAAACTTTACCATCTTTCAAAATAAAACGTTCTTCAAGTCCACAATCAGAGCTAGCGCAACTAGTTTTAATCTTATAAGCCTTGTCGGAGCCAATCATGATTTCAGTTTTTTGATATTGAGTGTTTGGATAAAAAGCTTTAACAACATCGTCAATTGACCCAGTCCCAAAACCATCTTTTACCTCAATGGTCAAAGCGGCAATATGAACATTTTGATCATTTTGCGGTTGAATATAAACCTTGGCTGGATCACTATCGAGCACAAACCAATTATTCATATATTTAAGACTGTAATTATATTTTTGATTATTATAAATCTGCCAATCAGCTACATTATTTTCGTTCGGCACATTTACGATCATTCCAACCGAATCAGCCTTAACTCGATTCTGTCGTAAAGATACCACGGTTAAAAACACTATAAAAATAGCAACGATTAAAACTAAAGTCCAAATCAGCCACTTTCTTACCGGTTTAGATTGTTCTGGACCAAAAAACCCCTCTTCCAAAATCCACTCCTTTAACGATATTTTTGTAAATTTGCTAAATGTTCGTCATAAGTCTTACTAAAAACTGATTGACCATCAGACTTATTAAAAAAATAAAAATAATTTGTTTTAGCCGGATTAATCACCGCTTTGATTGATTTTAATCCAGGATTAGAAATCGGAGTTGGCGGCAGCCCGGCATGTAAGTAAGTATTGTATGGCGATTGAAAATTTTTATAATCCACCTTTAAAATTGGCGCCCAATCACCTTTGCCATACTGAATAGTTGGATCGGAATCAAGTTTCATGCCAATCGACAAACGATTTAAATAAACACTAGCAATAGACGCTCGATCAGAATCTAATTTTGACTCTCGCTCAACAATAGATGCAATAATCAATGTCTGCTGATCGATTTTCAAACCTGATGTTTTCTTGGTAAAATTATCCAACATAATTTGTTCTATACCTTGAGCGGTCGAACCAACTGGCAATCTATAAGTATCTGGAAAAAGATAACCTTCCTTTGCACCAGCAACCTTTAGAAATTCGCCTTTTTTTAAAATATTTTTTTGAGCTAGCAATTCGTCTATTTGACTAGCACGCCAGCCTTCCGGAATCGTAATTAAATACTCTTCAACACGACCCGAATGAATCATAGTGGCAATTTGAGCAAGATTCATGTTTGCCTTAATACGATAAACACCATTTTGTAGATACCAGTGCCTCAAATAAACAAAACCCGAAAAAAATAAATCCGAACTAATCAATTTCTCTTTTTGCAAATTTTTAGCAATCTGCCTTGTACCGGTACCACTATCAACAATAAACAAGGTTTCACGTCCGGCTTTGTGCCAAAAAACAACATTCATGCACAATAAGATTAAGATTGTGCAAATCAAAACCACAACTATTGGCAATATCGTTTTTTTAGAAATTACAAATTTTAAAATTGGAATTTTCATTGTCCTAAATATTGCTCAAGGATTAATTTAGCGCTAATCCTATCAATCTCTCGTTTATATTTAACTGATTTGATATCAATTTTTAAGCCACTTAAAATTCGCTCTGATTCCTTGCTAGTCAAAGTTTCATCTACAAACTCGATTGGAATAGGCAATAATTTATTAATCTCTAAAGCAAAACTTCTCACCATATCCTCGGCTTCTCCAGACTTGCTTTTTGGCAATCCTAATACGATCATCTCGATTTGTTCCTCACGACAAATTTTCAAAATCCGCTGAATCGCCTCATCCCGACTCCAATATTCAATTGTATCTTGAGAAGCAACGGTTTTTCCATCCGAAAGCGCTACGCCAATCCTTCTTAAACCTAAATCTAAACTCAATATTCTCATAATTATTCTGTCCCGACTCCTGTTGTATAATTAATTTTCACTTTTACATTATTTGATAAACTCGATACCTTTTTCCAAAAAGCTGGTCTGAAATTAAACGTGACCTTCTCAACTCCCGGCTGACTTGAAACAAAATCAGACGCCGCAGACTCACTCTTACCGATAATACCATTTTTTATAACATCTTGTGAAATTTTTGGAGCGATTTTAGCGATTACATTAGTCGTTACATCCAACTCACCCTTATCATAAGACTGCTTATCAATCACTAAATTAATATCATCAGTCGAATTAATTGCTACCATTTTATCTACAGTAACCTGCTTTGAAAGTGTTTGAATCAAGAAATCAACAAATTTAGAATTATCATAAGCCATAACTTGCTTTTTTAATTTCACAGTTAATTCAAATTCAGTCGCTTCCTGATCAATACTTGAACTACTCGACACTTCTGGATCAGGAATGACTGCAGCCTTATCGATCAAAACTAAGCCCTTACTTTTAGTTTTTAAATCTTGATCAAGACTAGCCGTCAAACTATCTGTCACAGATTTCAAGGCATTATTATAATCATCTTTGGAAACGACTTGAACTTCTTTAGTAAAGCCACCTTTTAGATCATTAGCAGACTGACCATAAATCGCGGCTTGTTGATTAGCTGGCAAGCCAGCAATAACAAATTTACCAGCTTTAATATTATAATCTTCACCAGCATTTTCAGCTTCTACGTCGACAGTTGCGCTACCAGGCACAACTTGTAAATTTTGAACGGTCGCGCCAGGCAATAAAATGGCTGTTTTAGTTAAGAAAGTTTTATTTTGTGCCAATAACTTTGTCCCAGCCGGATACTTATGATTTAACGAATCCAAACCGTTATAAAGCATTATTGTACCAGTTGCTTTACCACCAAGATTTTTTTTGCCAGTTGCCGTAAATTTCTGAGTATCGCTCACCTCTGCCTCAACCAAAACACCACTAAAAACGCCCTGATCTATATCTGAAGTTTTAGCCGAAGTTGTAAAAACTACAGGTAAAGATTTTTTTAAGTCGTCCGATTTAACAAAAACCTGAACATCAACAGCCGGCCAAAGCAAATAAGCACCAAATAAACCTAAAATGGCGATTATGACCAAAATCGGCCAAATAACAGCTTTAGCCCGATGATCTATCTCGTGGATTGGATTTTTTATTACATTTTTTTCAGACTTTTTTTCTTGTTGTATCACCGGTTTTTGACGAGATTTCCATTTTATGATCGGTCTATCTTCTTGAAAATGACGAACATTTAATTCACGGCGAGCACTGGGTCGTTCCGCCGATTCGCTAGCAGGCGAATGACTGTCGATTTCCAAAACTTCATCTTGATTTTTATCTGGCTTGACAGACTGCATTACTGGTCTTTCTTGCTTAACTGAATTATAAACCGGTAAACCGACTTGAGCGGCCAAATTACTACCGATTTGATCTGTTGTCACAATCGCAATTTCTTTACCTAAAACCTCGGCTTCTTTGGCTAGCAACCTTAAATTGACCACACTTTGCAAAAGTGTCGCTCCTCGAGGTACCACTAAACCTAAATGCTTATTTTGAGCATTTTTCATCTTGTCTATAACCGAGGTTATCTCTTCGTCTGGTTCTAGATAAATAATTTCATCCATTCGATTAATTCTCCAACTAACAATTTATTCTCTTAAACTAGCCACAATTCGATTTAAAACTGAATCCATGGCCCCTTCTTGACCGACTAAATCGATCGCCATATTAGCCAAACTCATTGGTGTAATATCCCAAAGATGAGTCAAATCACCAGTCTGATCAATAATATTTTCTACATCTTGAGGCTTGATAAAATGAACCGTGGGTCGTCTAGCAAAAGGTAAATTTTTATTCCATTCGGCTTTTTCTAAGGTTCGAGCTAGATCTGGCAAATTTGAGCCACCACCGCACATTAAAATTCTTGAAGGCAAAAGTTCAATATTAGAAAATTCTTCTAAAGTTAGCTCGACACCCGAAAGCCAAACCTGACAATCTGTCTCCAAGCCTTTTTTAATTAATTTCATATCGCTTTCATCAAGCACGCCGGCAGAATATTTTATCTTTAAATCTTCCGCCTCTTCAAAAGAAACACCCATAATCGTGCCGATCCTTTTTGTAAAAGACCGACCACCGAGCGCGAACATTTTAGTCCCCTCAACACCACCTTGACGAACTACAGCGATGTCGGTAGTACCACCACCAATATCAACAAAAATAGCTGAAAATTCTGTCGATTCCTTTGGACCAACAGATTTAGCCAAAGCGTAAGGATCAGCCACCACGCTCAATAAATCTAAACCAAGCTCATCCGCAATTGTTTGCATAGCTCCAAGATGAACAATCGGCGCAAAAGCATTAAAAACACCGACTTGCATCTCCCTACCCTGAAAACCCAACGGATTAGTTACTTTATAACCGTCAATTTTAACATCCACGACAGCCGCATTAACCAATTTGACATCAATTTCAGCGTGACCAGTTTCCCAAGAAAGAATCTGACGTGCCCGGTCAAAAGCCCGTCGTTGAACCTTGCTAATAATATCTTTTAGTTCTTCAAGTGTAATATTTGTCTTTGGATTAGGTCTGGTATATTTAATAGTTGTGGTATTACCCTTGACCAACTCGCCGGCAATTCCCATGATCACTTGGGTTGGCATCACTCCAGCCTGTTCGGCTGCACGTTCAAGAGATTTCTTGCAATTTTGGACTACACCATGAATATCAGTCACTGAACCACCCTGCATATCAGATAATCGCTGACGCTGACGGCCAGTACCCATGACCAAACCCTTACCATCTTCAACCTTAAAAATCAGAGATTTTGCGTACTCTGTTCCTATATCGAGTGCAATCGCATAATTATCATCTGTATTTTGATTAGAAAAAAAATCGAAAATGCCCAATTGTCTCCTCCTTGAAAAGTATAAATACACGAAAAATCGGAAATACTTCCCTTCTTTATTAGTATAACACGTTTCGCAAACAACAAAAACCGACCATTTTGGTCGATTTTAATATTTACCTTGATTTTGAATTTATTCGAGTATAGCCTTGATTCTACGAATACCAGATGAAGACGACTCTTCTTTCAAAATCTTAAAATGCCCTAAACCACCCGTATGTTCAACATGTGGACCGCCGCACATTTCAGTTGAAAAATCGCCAATTTTATAAACTTTCACTTCCTCGCCATATTTACTGGAAAATTCCCCCATAGCACCACAGGCTTGCGCATCTTCAAGTCTCATTTCGGTCATACTGACAGGCAAATCCTCTTGAATTTTTTGATTAACTAAATCTTCAACTTGCTTAATTTGCTCCTCAGTCATTTTCTCTTGATAGGAAAAATCAAAACGCATGCGTTCATCTGTAATATTTGAACCTTTTTGATGCACCCCTTCACCCAAAACCTGTCGAAGTGAAGCAAGTAATAAATGTGTCGCGGTGTGATATTTCGTCGTTTGCTCTGATTCACCTACCAAACCACCCTTAAACATACCGGCTGAAGCCGTTCTAGATAATTCCTGATGCCCCTTAAAGAGTTCATTATACTCCGACACCGCTGTCGGCAAAACCTGAATTCTATGATTTTTGGCCTCTTCCAAACTAACTTCTAACGGTAGACCAAAAGATTGATAAAGATCAAACAAATCTTTTCCAGTTAAATTATTTTTACTTGTCAGAAGCTTTAAACCACCAGCCAGAGTCACTCGAAAACGTGATTCTTCTTTTTCTAATTCAGATAGAACATTAGTTATACCAAATTCATAAACGCCACTATAGGTTGAAAAAATTGTCTGGGCAATTTCTTTTAAAACATTCTCTTTTACACCTAAACTGTTTAATTTAACGATAGCGCGACGAATCAAACGCCGTACAATATAACCTTGATCTTTATTATTTGGCACCACGCCTTCGTTAATTAAAAAAACCGCGGCTCGCATATGATCAGCCACAACTCTAAAATCAGCCCCATGAAACGGATGAAAAGCACCTGCAATATTTTTAATTTTATCTATAATAGGTTTCAAAATATCGATTTCATAAACGTTATCAAAACCATTCAAACTCATCAGGAGTCGCTCGAATCCCATACCTGTATCAACACCTTTACTCTCGGCTGGTTCGTATTGTCCGGCTCGATAAATATATTCGTTAAAAACCAAATTCCAAACCTCAACTCTATCAATATAAAATTCGACAGTTGGGCCACCAGGAGAATTTTCGGTTCCTAATGACCAAAAATTATCATCGAAACCTTGTGGTTTAATTTCTTTTAAGCCACTGATTGATTTTAAAATCTCCAGAGACTCTGTATCAGTTGGAATATTTTTTTCACTAACAAAATAAGTCGCATGAATTCTATTTTTATTCACACCCAAAACTTCGGTCAAAAACTGCCAAGCAAACTTAATGGCCTCGGCCTTAAAATACGAACCTTCTTTAGACGGATAACCAAAACTAAAATTACCCAACATTTCAAAAAAAGTATTATGCGTGTCATCGCCAACTTCTTCAATATCACCAGTACGGATACATTTTTGATAAGTTGTAATACGGGCCGATGGCGCTTCGGTCGGATTGGTGTAAAACTTTTTAAATTGTTGCATCCCAGCGGTATTAAAAAGCACTGACTGATCACCTTCTGGCACAAGAGAAGCCGAAGGCATAACCAAATGATCATTGTCTTTAAAAAAATCTAAAAATTTTACCCTAAGTTCTTTACTTGTCATCTTTTTCCTGTAATTAAATCGCTAGCAAAATTTTGGAAATTACCTATCCCCTGATAGAAAGCATTTGGCTTTTGCACTTCTGGATTAGCCCACCATTTGCCATAAATTTTATCGTACATTTCTTTAGTATTTTTAATCTTCTGGACAAAATAAACAGTTTCGGTCGGCAAACCGCGACCACGATCACGCCAATCGTCGGCTCTGGCTCGACCAGCATTATAACCAGCCGCTACCATTGAAACATCTCCATTGTACTGCTCGTACAAACCTTTGATATACCATGTGCCATAACGAATATTAGTATCAGGATCAAAAAGCTTACTTGATGAATAATTATTATCACCAATTTCCTGAGCAATTCCAGCTGCTGTTGCCGGCATGATCTGCATTAAACCACGCGCGCCGACACCAGAGGTCGAATCTTTATTAAAATGACTTTCGGTATAAATAAAAGCGCAAACTAGATTCGGATCAACATTATCTTCGAGTGCATATTTTTTAATCGAATCTTGATAATCAAGCGGATACAGTATTTCACCCCAAACATGAGGATAAAAATAATAAAATCCTAGAAAAAATCCCACCATGAGTACAGTTACAATTATAAATTGAACGGTCTTTTTCATTTAACCCTCCCCATCCTTAATCAAAACCTTGAATGTGCCCGGAGCGAGAATCGAACTCGCACGAGATTTAACCTCAATGGATTTTAAGTCCATCGTGTCTACCGTTCCACCACCCGGGCGTAATAGTTTATAAATTAATATTTAGGATTAATTTAATTATACCTTAAAACTTATTTTAATACAATCCTCCAAGAGTCATTAAGTATTTCTAAACGACCATCAATCGTAAAACCAGCCGCTTTTTTATGTCCACCGCCACCAAAAACCGCCGCAATTTTCGAAACATCCACGCGATCACTTTCAGTTCGGACTGATGCCTTAATTTTATTATCGCTAGTTTCGTGAAAAAGAATAGCTGCTTTTGAGTCTGGCACAGTATTAATCAAATTAACCACTCCGGCCAAATCATCATCACAAGCGTTGCACAAAACCAAATCTTCCCTGGTAATAACTGATGAAACAATACCTAAATTATTATTTCGATGCATTCTTTTCAAAGCTAAACCCCAAAGCTTCATGGCCGGCACAGTTTTGTTTAAACTAATATTTTGTGTGATTAATTTAATTTTGCCACCGTTTTTCAAAAGTTCACCAGCGATTTCTAAAGTTTGCTTTGACGTATTCGAATGCTTAAAACCACCCGTATCAGTATAAATTCCAGTCAAAAGCGCGGTCGCCATATTTTTATCAAATTCAACATTCATCCTCACACAAAGTTCGTAAACAATTTCAGAAGTACTTGAAACAGATTGATCAACCACATTGATATTAGCGATTTTATGCAAATCATTTTTCGGATGATGATCAATATTAATCAAAGTTTTTTTCTGAGTTAAAGCAAACTTTTTTAATCTCTCGGCAAAACCAGTTCGCTTAATATCGCCACAATCAATCACGGTAATTACGTCGTAATCGCCGAAAAGTAAGTCATGCTTAATTTCATTAACTTCAGGTAAAAACAAAAACGGTTTCGGAATTTGATCTTTGCAAACCATGGCCGGTGATTTACCCATTTTTTTTAATATGGTATAAATTACCGTAGCCGCAGCCAAAGTATCGCCATCCGGATTTTCATGTATAATCAATAGAATTTTATCAGCATTGATAAATCTAGCGATCGCTTTATTAATTGGGATTTTATTTGTGTTCTGCATTGAGGGTGACGATCCTTCGACCATCAACCGGAAGATCAGCTTTGGTAATTTTGAGATCAGCTTCAGCTTCGGTCGATCCCCCTTCCTCTTTAATAAATTCTTCGATATTTCCACTATACATCGGAATAATCACCGATGGATCAATTTGATTAATCACGGCTAAAGCGGTTTTGGTTTCGGTAAAATCACCACCACCAACACCAATTAACAGGATATCAATACCATTAAGTTTCTCTAATTCTTCGTCAGTAAAAACTTTGCCTTTTTGAATATGACCAATATTTAAAGTTTCAAGATAGACTTGTTTGACTCCATCGATCCAATCGAGCTGGACGCCGCCAACTTCGTATTCCCCTGGCTCATCGATTTCTAAGTCACCAAGTTTGCATTTATCCGCCAAAACCACATTCATACCCTTGGTTTTAAGCGTAAAATCTTTTCCACCTTGCCAAGTAATAATCATTTTTCATCCTTCCTTATTAATTGTATCGGCTCATTGGGATGAGCCGATACATATTACTATCATTTTGGCTATTTTTTCTTGGCTTTAGCCTTGGTTTTAGTGGCCTTTTTTTCAGATTTTTCTTCTGATTCATTTTCGGCTTCAGCCACCACCGCTTTTTTCTCTGATTTTCCGTTAGGATTATTCATCGACAAATTTAATTTGTGTAATTCTGGCTCAATTGAAACGATATAAAAATCGTATTCTGAACCGACTTCAACCACTTTGGAAGCGTCTTTTTCACCCATTTCAGAAATATGAACTAAACCGTCTAAACCATCGAAACTAACAAAAGCACCAAACGGAGTGATACGGGTAATTTTACCCTTAACTTTGTCGCCGTTTTTATATTTGGTCACACTACCAACCCAAGGATCTTCAATCAAACGCTTAATTGAAAGTGACAAACGATTATTTTCAGTTGAAATAACCTGAACTTTAACCTTTTGACCAACCTTAAACATATCTCTTAAGTTTTCAACATGTTCCCAAGCGACTTCAGAAATATGGACCAAACCTTCAACTTCACCCATATTGATAAACAAACCAAAATCAACGATACCGGTAATTTCACCGTCTAAAATATCGCCGATTTGATAATTTCGAATTTTTTCTTGTTGCACGACATCGCCAGCGGCTTTTTCTGAGAAAATCAATTTGCCAGCATTTGGCTCAAAAGAAATGATTTTAACCTGGAAAGTCTGATTGAGTAATTGGCGAAGTTTGCCCAAAATCTCTTCTTTATCACCTGAAGAAACTTTCGGGTAATGTGAAGAAGCCAATTGTGAAACTGGCAAAAAGCCTTCGTATTCACCAAAAGCACAGAGCAAACCACCGCGGTTAGCTTCGTGACACTTAACTGGCAAAACGCCACCAGAAGTAAACTTTTCTTCCAAAATTTTGGTAACTCGTTCTTTATCGGCTCGTTTAAGCGACAAAATACAGTAACCATCAGCATTTTCTAAAACTAAAACATAAGCCAGGATTTTATCACCAGGTTTCATCGAAGCCATTTCTGGCGACATTTCTTTTTCTGGAATATAACCCAAGCAAAAACCAGCCACGTCAACTAAAACGCGAGTTTTACTGATTTCCATTACTTTAACTTCGACTACGTCTCCTTGTTTAAACGGAACTAATTTGTTAGCGTAGTCAGCCACCAAATCTTTCATTGATTGCGGTTCTTTTGACATATAATTATGTCTTTCTAGATATCTTGCGCGGCAAGGACTTAAATATTTTTGCTTCTTAATGTTAAATTATTTCTTTTTCGCCTTTGGCAAATATTTTTCAAATCTTTCTCTTTCCCGTTTCTTTTTGATTTCCATTGGCACAACTTTTAAGCGGTAAATTATGATATCAATTAACCAATAAAGACTAAAAACAAACAGTAAATACAAACCAAAACGGCTACCTAAATAAGCCACATTCTGCCAGCGAAAAACAATCAAAATCAGACCAATCGAACAAATAGTGTAAAGCAAATACATGATTTTTGCGTAGAATTTTCTGTATTCTTTCTGAATTAAATCGATAGTGAAGCTTAAAATCAAAGCCAAAATAAAACCAAAACCGAATACAACTGCCAAATATAAATATTCACCCTGAGGATTAGGCTTAATTTCAAAAATCCAGTTTGTATCAACTAATTTTTTAAAATCGACAGGTGATAATAAATTCATGTTTTCCCACTATAAATTTTCACTATCGGCCTTGACCGTAGTGCTTTTTTGGCTGCGCCGACCGTAGCCTTGTGCGAAGGTTGGTGCCTAGTCGCAGGATCGAACTGCGGACACCAGCATTTTCAGTGCTGTGCTCTACCACTGAGCTAACTAGGCTTAAAAAATTTGTCAGATGCTGTGCTCTAAAATATTAACGAATATTTGGATATATGATGTTCCTAGCGAGGAACATCTGTCAAACCACTGAGCTAACCAGGCAAAATTACCAATATCCACATTTAACCTTATATTCAAACGCCTCAGTCCATTGAGGCGTTTACCTAAATACCAGACAAACCAGTATTTCCAAGTAAACTTTTTACTATAATATAGGACTCAACATGAAACTTAAATTGTATTAGGAGACTGATATTTACTACACAATTATTATATCAGATCAGAAGCATTTAATCAAGTAAATATTCGCTCAAATACAATAATGGCCAAATACGCATAACCTAGACCAAAAAATACACCAGAAATCACATCTAAAAGATAATGCATACCGTTATGAAGCCTGGACAGACCTAGTAAAATCAAAAAAACGACTGAAATGGGCCAAGTTTGCGGGTAATAATAAAAGAGTACAATTAAAGCCGCGCTGATACTACTCATATGGCCAGAGGGAAAAGTCGAATCATTATGGCGCGCGCCAATAGTTTTAATTTTTTCGTTCACCACGAACGGTCGAGGTTTGAAAAAAACTTTTCGCAAAACTCGTTTAATCAAAAAATCATTAATTAAAAAATGGATTATGACGGCCAAAACCATGGTTAAACAAATTGACCAACCAATGATCGGTTCGCGCATGATGATCAAAATATTAATTGTCAGAAAAATCGAAACCAAAAAAACACTTGAACTGATAATTAAAGATAATTTATCAATCCATGTATTTTGCCCAAACTTATTCATTTTTTCGACGAGTTCAATTTGCGACAATTATTTACTCCTGATTTCCTGCTTGCGCCGCCGCTTTTTCGGCTCTGATTTTTGACCATGGTAAATCCGCTTCTTCAGCCGCTTTTGCATCGGCTTCGGTGAATTCAAATGACATATCTACCAAACAAATTGTCGTATTTGTTTTTACAACTTCTTCAGGATCAATATTAAACAATTTGTGAGCTCTGTCACAATATTTATTGAAATACTCGTTATCTTCCCGAGTTGGAGCTAAGTTATCAATCTCCACAAAGCGAAATCTTGAATCTCCATTTTCAAATTGATTTACAAGATAAGCGATCCGTTGCGACATAATAACAGACATTTGAACCATAGTTCGAACCATATCTCTAGATACTTTTTCTAGATTGCAGACTTCTGGAAATGTATTTTCTTTATTGATTAGAACACCGAATTGATCATGCTTTGAGTAATTTTGAATATCTGTAAATAAATCATAGGATTTCAAGACATCAATAAATCTATATTGAAGGGCATTAACCTGTCTGGTATTAGTACTTACAAATTTATATGCATTTCGTAATGACACCTCTTCGGATGCTGTCATCAGGGTTAGGTCATCCGCATTAGCTGGAACGTCCCCATTCCATTGACTCTGGAGAATTAATTGGTCATATTCATTTGCATGGCAGCCTTGCGAAATAAGATCGGCACCAAAATGTGGATATTTCTTCGAGTAAAGCCTTGGTCGTCCAGCAATCTGTTTCCATTTTTTGCTACCCTGTTCAACCCAAGATCGTATTTCTTCAAAGTCATCAATAGTATCAATTTTACCTTGAACAGGTACAAAAGCGATTAGAGGATCAGTTTCATTCACTTTTCTATATTCATTAATTTCTTTTCGTATCGCATCAGCCAAGTCTCTGGCTAAAAGTAATAATTTCTGGTCATTTTCAATAGTAAACTCTGTTTCAGGATCAATGCCAATCTCTACCGCAAAATCACGAATTTGCTTGTCTATTTTCAGTGCTTCTTGTTCGATCGCATCCAGCTTTTCCTGATCTTCAGGTGAAAAAATGATTTCATTCTTTTTATCAATTTCTTCTGCGCCATCGTCAGCATTTGGTGCGTAATTGATACCTGTTTCAGCAAAATTTTCACCATTAAATTTGTTCATTTTTAGCCTTGGTTTTTTTAATTGATTACTTAAATAGTAACTGATTTATGACAAAATAAAAAGACTAGCATGAAACTAATCTTTTTATTGGTGGGCGGTAGAGGATTCGAACCTCTGACCCTCTCGATGTAAACGAGATGCTCTACCGCTGAGCCAACCGCCCAAAAAATATTTAAACCAACCTTATTGAAAATAAAATGGTGCCGGAAGCGGGACTCGAACCCGCAAGCTTTTAACGGCGCTACCACCTCAAGGTAGTGGGTTTACCAATTTCCCCATCCCGGCTTGCTTTTTATTTTCTTCTTTTAAGGCTTTGTCAATTTTTTCTTTTTTTCGACTTAAGTGAATACAATTTTTATCTTGGTACATTTTTTCAATTATCACTTTGCTAGCAACTTTGGCAAATGTTAGCTTGTAGCAACCCTTAACTTGTCTAATTTTACCCTCACACCCAGTGAGTTTTAATATTCTATCTTTAAGCCAGTCGATGTGTTTTATACTAGCCGACAGAAACTGCAAGTAAATCATAAAACTACTTTTCCAACGCGGATCCCAGTAAGAATAAGTCGAACCGTCGCCGTCAAAATGGCCGCGTAAAAAATCAAAAAAGTATTTATCTGGCACTTTTATTTCGGCAATGATTTTTGTCTTATTTGGCATTAAACCGATTTCGATTAGCCATCTATAAAATTTGACATGACTAAATTGAAGTCTGGGAAATTTTTTACCATCGTAACCGCCAGTTTTCCAAGTAATTTTAATATTTGTATTCAAACACTTATTAAAATTTTCCAATTGATCAATATCGTTTGAGGTCAAATCCAAGTGACGAGCATCTTTCGACAAACTTCCATCTGTCACCATTAAACCGACAGCATAAGCTAAATTTGGTGACCATTCAAACTCATTCATCAAAACCTCAAAGTTAATGTGTATACCATTATTATATCACTATAAATCTCGATTGTTAAATTTGCTACTCTCCTTGCATATTACTTATTTATCATACCTTAAAAAACCTTAATAATCAACAGGCTGAATTTAAAAATCCCCCTGAAAATCAGAGGGATAATAGAAACTATTTTTCCATTGAAAAAGGATAATTCTGATCAAAACAACCAGTACAAAAACCATAACCTGGCAATGGATCAATAGAATTTATCACGCCTTCGAGTGACAAATAACCAAGCGAATCAGCACCAATATACTGACAAATTTCTTCTTCAGTCATTCTTGATGCGATTAACTCGTGAATCCTCTGAGTATCTGTTCCTAAAAAACACGTATGTTTATAAGGTGGTGCCGTAATGCGTACATGAATCTCTTTTGCACCAACTTTTCGCAACGAAGGAACAAGTTTCCGCATCGAATGACCTCGAACGACCGAATCGTCTATCAAAACTATTTTTTTACCATTCACTTCTCTTCGAAGCTTCATATGCTTCATATCCACCATCCTTGCGCGCAAATGTTCACTTGGTTGCATAAAAGTTCTGCCAACAAAATCATTTTTGATCAATCCGCGCCGATACTCAATACCTGATGCGGCAGCATAACCCAGCCCGGCCGGAATACCAGTATTAGGTGTGGCACAAACAATCCATTCGTCAAGATTTTTGCAATCAACAGGATGTTCGTAAAAAAGTCTTTCTCCCATATGACGACGAGCAGTCTCGACCAAACGATCAAAAATAACAGTGCCGGGGAAAGTAAAATAAATCCATTCAAACATGCACATTTTTTCACATATTTTTGGTAATAATTGAATCTTCTTATAATCTCCATCATGATCAGCAATAATCATTTCGCCGGCGCCAAGATCACAGATCCATTCAATACCCAAACAATCAAAGGCGCTTGTTTCAGAGGCAAAAGCATAACCTTGATCATTAAACTGACCGAAAGATAATGGACGAATTCCCCACGGATCTCGAAGACCAATAAGTTTTGTCTTGGTCATAACAATCAATGAAAAAGAGCCTTTTAAACCAACTGTAGCCGCCCGAATTGCATCTTCAATACAATTAACTTCATCAAATCTTGAAAAATAAGCAATCGAACGAGCAATAAGTTCACTGTCAGATGTTCCGTCAGGTTCAAAACCTTTACAAACCAATAAATTATAAAGATCTGTAGTATTTGGCAAATTCCCGTTATGAGCCACAGCAATGTTTCCAAATTTTGTCGAAACAGTAAAAGGTTGAAAATTTGCCTTAGTATTTGAACCAGTATTAGTATATCTAACCTGACCAATTGCAGTTGAGGCTCGTTCTCCACTATCCAATACTAATCGACCCAAATTATCATCGTCGAAACGGTCAACACGACCTTCCCACGTTTCTTTAATAACCTGCTTCCCATCCGTCAGAGAAATACCGGCTGCTTCTTGTCCACGATTTTGTGACCACAAAAGCATAAAATACACCAAACCGATCAGATCTTCACCATTACGCTCAATAACTCCAACAATTCCGCACATAATAAATTCCCCCTTTTTAAAATTTTTAAAATACAATAGAAAATTCATTAAAAAAATATTTCATGAACTCCTCTGCTCAAGGTACCACTTTTAGTCTAATTTGTAAATGGTTAGAGCGTCAGGCCTCGACAAAACCTGTTTTTTGTGGTATACTACATGCGATATGAACAATAAATACATTTATGGAAATTCTATTTAATAAATAAAATATGGAAAATAATTTACCAAAAATTCATGATGTCGCCATTATCGGCGGTGGCGCTTCGGGTATGATGGCCGCCATTATCGCTGCCAGACAAAACAAGTCTGTTATTTTGATAGAAAAAAACGCTGAACTCGGCCGTAAAATTTTAGCCACCGGCAACGGTCGCTGTAATTTAACTAATAAATTTATCGAATCTTCTCGTTACCACGGCGGCCACCCAAAATTTATCGAATCAGTTTTAGCACAATTTGATCAATTTGAAACCATGAATTTTTTTGAAAATTTAGGTTTAATCTTAAAAGAAGAAAACTTAGGCCGGATCTTCCCGCGCTCCGATCAAGCCTCCAGTGTAGTCAACGCGCTTATCCATGAGCTTGAAACAAATCACGTGGAAATCATCTTGAATAATCAAGCCCGGAAGATTGAAAAATTAAGCAATATTTTCCATACAACTTTGGCTAATGGCCAAAAAATTATTTCTCATAAATTAATTCTCTCAACTGGTGGCCAAGCCGCCGAACATCTCGGCACATCAGGAGATGCTTATTTTTGGTTAAAAAATTTTGGCCACAGCACAACCGATCTTTACCCAGCCTTAGCGCCACTTGAGACCAAAGAAACATGGGTCAAAGAGGTTCAAGGATTAAAAATTGAAGCCAAAATCACTGCTACAGTTAATAATGAAAAAATCTATGAAAAAACCGGCGACGCCTTGTTCACCCATTTTGGAGTCTCTGGCCCAGCAGCCATGGCTCAGGCCGGCGCTATTGGACAATATTTATCTAACCAGGAAGTCAAAATTCATTTAGATCTATTCCCCGAAGAACAATTACCAAACTTAAATATTAAATTTATCAAAATTATCGAAACCAGTGGCGCTAAACAGATTAAAAATGTTTTAGCTGGCATAATTCCTTCGAATTTATCACCGTTAATATTAGATCAACTCGGCATTAATCCAGATAAAAAAGCCGCTGAAATCAGCAAAGATGATCGCAAAAAGATTGTTGAAAAAATTAAAAATATCGAATTGACGATTGTCAAAACTAGACCATTCAGAGAAGCCCAAGTCACCCATGGTGGTGCAATTTTAGATCAAATTAATCCAAAAACTCTAGAATCAAAAATCGTACCAGGACTATATTTAACCGGCGAACTTTTAGATGTCGACGGCGACTCCGGCGGCTTTAATCTCCAATGGGCTTGGTCAAGCGGATATTTAGCCGGCCAATCTTGCTCTAAAATATAAATTTATTAACAAAAAAACTCATAATTATATGAGTTTTTTTGTGGTGCCCGAGAGAGGATTCGAACCTCCACGTCCTTGCGAACACTGACACCTGAAGCCAGCGCGTCTACCGTTCCGCCACTCGGGCAAGTCTTTAGAGTTTGACTCTTTTAGTTTTTATATACCACTGATTCACATTCAAAAATCTGTCTGTCTCAGAAAAACCAAAAATCTTGTCTAAACCTTTGACGTCACGGCTAACCACGTAATTAATTGTAGTCTGAGATAATTTAATAAAAGGTACATCGTCATCTAAAATTTTATTAAATTGATTATACTTATCTTCACGAACTTTAAAATCAAAAGCCTGTCTAGCGTCTTCGAGTAAACGATCAGCATTTTTATTTGAATAATTAGAAAGATTCATCCCGGTCGCACTAATCTGCGACGTATGCCAAAACGGATAAGGATCCGGGTCAGGACCATAATCTAAACCATACAATAAAAGATCGTAATTTCTTTTTGGGATAATATCTTTTTGCAAAGTCACATTATCGTATTTTTGAATATTGATATTAATCTTAAGTGGCGCCCAATCAGCTTTTATTTTTTCGGCCATCTTGATATTGGTCGTGTTGTCAGAAGTCACCAAATTAAACGTATATTGTTTATCAGCTACCTTGCCATCGCGCAAATTTTGACGCAAAATTTTATTCTTTAAATCATTATTTTTAACATTAAAGAAAAGTAAAAGTTGTCTTGGCAGTGTCATATTCAAAGTATTAGAGTCAACACTTTGCCATTCACCATTGTCAACTTTGAGGTAATTCATGATTTCGTAATTTTTAGCGGCTTTAATCAAGTCGCTTTCGTTTGAATAAAATTTAACCACAATTTTGTCGATATAAGGTCTACCTTGCCAATAATCATCTCGAGCAACCAATGTAATTTGGTTTTTATCCTCTTTAGAAACCTTATATGGACCAAAGCTAAAAATTGGCTCGGTCGATATGTAAAGGAACGGACTAAAAGGTTGTTTAAATTTAAAATCGATTAAATTGTCTGAAGGGGTAGTGACTTCGATATTCGGCCAACTATTTTTAGCCTGAAGTTGAGAAGCTAAATCATAAGCATTGATACCATTTCGCAATTTGAATTCAAAAGTCTTATTACCATCCAAAACTTGCCAACTTTCGGCTAAATCCCCTTTAACCTCACCGGTCGGTTGCAATTTTGTTAAACCAGCATTAGTTAACCTTGTCAAATAACGATCTAGATCTTTAGGTTGACCAACAATACCTTCAGTTAAAACTCCGCCAGATACAGCTACAGCCTTGGTTGTTTTAATCCAATGATTTTGCCAAATAAAAAAAATCGACAAAATAATTACCCCTAATAGAACAAAAATAATAATATTATCGGTTTTTGATAAATATTTATGAACAGTCTTAAAACCAGAAAAAGTTTCTCGACTGAAAAACTTTTTAATTTCTTGAGCAGTAAATATTTTTTTAATTTTCTTAAAACTAACAACGAGTTCTTTAAGATAAGTGTAAATTTTAATAAAATTTGTTTTATTAAAAATCAAAACAAATTTACTTTTTAAAACTTTACCAAAATTAAGACAAGATTCGATTATCTTCATGTCTATTAATCCTTTAAGTTAAAAGATGAGATGGCAAATAGCAACGGCCACAAAAATTACAGCGAGAACGATAGTTGAGTTAAATAAAAACTTTTCAGCACCACGACGACTTCTATAGACATTGCCTTCACCACCAAAAGCTCCACCTAAAGACGTACCTTTATTTTGAAGTAAAATACTGGCAATCAATAAAACAGCTACGGCAATTTGTATATAATCTAAGATATTTTGCATATTTTTTAAATCTTTGAAAAATATTGGAGGTCTGGAGCAGATTCGCACTGCTGTACGAGGTTTTGCAGACCTCTGCCTAACTCCTCGGCCACCAGACCACAGTTACACTGCCCCAACCGTAAAAGATTGGAGCGGGTGATGGGATTCGCACCCACGACCTTCTCCTTGGCAAGGAGACGTTCTACTACTGAACTACACCCGCAAACTCCATTTTTAACGCCTGTATGACTATCATACCAAATTATCACAAAAAATCAAGACTTATAACTGTTTACTCTTTGTAGCACATTTGCTATCATTAGATTAACTAACCAGATAGGAGAAAAAATGGGCAAAAAGAACAAAGCAAAATTTAAAAAACAAAATTTGAACTATATCGCCAAAACTCAGTCAATTCAAGAAAACGATATTATAGATCAAACTAAAAGTACCACAATCGAAAAGAATTCGTCTTTAAATGAAATGCAAAATTTAGCTCAAATAAAATCCGATTTAATCAAAACCGGTATTATCGTCACAATACTCGCTCTTTCGATCGTCGCGATCATCTTAATCGACCATAAACAAAATATTCTATTAACCTTTGGTGATTGGATTTTTAAAACCCTACATATTAATTAGTAAGTATTTTTTTCTTTAGTCCTATATTGCAACGCTTCCGCTAAGTGTTCTTTTGAGATATTTTGAGATCCGGCTAAATCAGCGATCGTTCGAGCCACTTTAAGAATTCTGGTATACTGGCGAGCCGATAAGTCATATTGAGCCATAGCTAATTTTAATAAATTCTTGCTTTCTTCATCAAGTAAGCAGTATTTTTTGGTCTCTCGTGGGGACATTTCCGCATTAATTTTTTTAAATCTTGCATACTGTAAATCACGAGCTTTTTCCACCCGCTCTCTGACTTTTTCCGAGCTTTCCGCCACCGAATCGCTCGAAAGTTTTTCATAATCCACTCGCGGTACTTCAATATGAATATCGATTCGATCTAAAAGTGGACCAGACACTCGTTTCTGGTAACGCATAATTTGCACCGGGGAACAAATACAATTCTTTTTGGTATCACCTAAATAACCGCACGGACACGGGTTTTGCGCCGCCACCAAAATAAATTTGGCCGGGTACGCAATCGAGCCTTGCGCCCGACTGACCGTAATAATTCCATCTTCCAATGGTTGTCTGAGAGCCTCCAAAACTGAGCGTGGAAACTCGGCAAACTCATCCATAAACAAAACCCCGCGGTGCGAAAGAGTAATTTCGCCTGGCTTGGGGTAAGTGCCACCACCAACCAAGGCCACAGAAGAAACAGTGTGGTGAGGCGCCCGAAACGGCCGTTCAAAAATAATTGGTTGATCAGTCGAAAGCAAACCCGCGACCGAATAAATTTTTGTGACTTCTAAAATTTCGTCTTTATTAAGTTGAGGCAAAATCGAAGGAATTGTTCGCGCTAACAAAGTTTTTCCTGATCCGGGCGGCCCGTTAAATAAAACATTGTGGCCGCCGGCGGCGGCAATTTCCAGCGCGCGTTTGGCTTGTTCCTGACCTTTAACATAGGCTAAATCATTTTCGTATTCAACATTATTTTTAATCTCAATTTTAACTTTGGCGTGTTCGATAATCTTTTCTTTTTTCAAATGAAAAATCAAATCTTTCAAACTCTCCACTGGCAAAATCTGAAAATCCTCAACAAGACTGGCCTCGTCGGTATTTATTTTTGGTAAAATTATTTCCGAAAACTTTTTATTTAAACTAATCACGATCGGTAAAATGCCGTTAATATGACGCAGCTTTCCATTAAGCGCTAACTCGCCCACCAACAAAGCTTGTTCATCGATCACTGGCAATTGTTCATCGGCTACCAAAATTCCCACCGCAATCGCCAAGTCGTATGCCGGACCTTCTTTTTTAATATCAGCCGGCGCCAAATTTACCGTAATCCGCTTCATTGGAAAATTCGCGCCAGAGTTCTTAATAGCGGCGCGCACTCGCTCTTTTGATTCCTCAATCGCCTTATCCGGCAGACCAACTATTTGAAAACTCGGTAGACCATTTGAAATATCAACTTCCACTTCAACCGGGTAAGCATCGAGTCCAACCACCGCTGCTGAGTTCACTTTAGCTAGCGACATAATTCCCTCCTGATTTATAAAACTACGCTGTAAATTTTTTAATGAGTTTTTCTGCCTCTTCAACCGTTTTCACCCATTTCACATCTTGATTGCGACGAAACCAGGTGTCCTGTTTTCGAATATAGGCGTGAGTATTAGTCTTAATTTTTTCTTTAGCCGAAATCAGATCGGTACGGCCATGCAAATAATCAATAATTTCCTTATAGCCAATCGTATTAAGAGCCGGCAAATCAGCCGGGTATTTTTTAATCAAATTTCGAACTTCTTCCACCAAACCATCTTTAATCATTTTTTCCACTCGCGCGTCAACTTTGGCATAAAGTGTTTCACGCGGTACATCAATCCCAATAATTAAAGTTTTAAACTTTGGATTTTTCTTTTTTTGTTGAGCACTAAACGGTTTTTCATTTAGTAATGTATACTCTAAAGCACGAATCACGCGGCGCTTGTTGTGCGGATCAATTTTTTCTGCCGAGTCTGGATCAAGTTCTTGAAGTTTACTAAATAAAGCAGCGTCGGTTAACTGCTCCAATTCTTCACGGATTTTTAAACTTTCTTGCTTTAATTCTGGTATTTCGTAACCATAAACCACGGATTCCAAATAAAGTCCGGTGCCGCCCACCAGGATCGGCAAATTATTTAAATTCAAATATTTTAAGACCAATTCGGTGGCTAGTTTTTGATAGTCACTTAACGAAAAGTTTTGGGCTGGCTCAACCACATCAATCAAATCTTGGGGGAAACTTTTATCTTTAGCCGTGCCAATATCCATACCTTTATAAATCTGACGTGAATCAACCGAAATTAATTTTCCATCGAAAAGACTGGCCAAATGTTTAGCCCATTTAGTTTTGCCAGAACCCGTCGGACCGACAATGGCCACAACTTTTTTTAGATCTTTTTTAATTTTTGTCTGATTTTTTGGCTTTATCATTTTCTGCCTTTTCGACAATAATTCGTTGGAGCTCAAAAACCGATCGACCAGAAACTTTGTGTCCGGTCTTATATTCATCAACTTCAAGCTTGAGTTCTTCTTCAATTTCTTCTAAATCAATATCTTTATTCATAGTGTGTTTGGTGCCCGGGAGAGGACTTGAACCTCCACGATCTTGCGACCACCAGCTCCTAAGGCTGGCGTGTATACCATTTCACCACCCGGGCAAATATAAAATTTATATTCTAATTATATTTCGGAATACTGAAATTCCGCGTTAATCTATAGATTAACTATACCTTATTTTCAACGATTAATCAATTCCCTATCGTGATTAAATCCTTAATTTTCTCAAAACTCACATCGCCGATGCCTTTGATATTTTTAATATCTTCAATCGTTTTAAAGCCGCTATTCTTTTCGCGATAGCTAATAATGTCGCCAGCGCGCACTGGACCAACGCCTGGCAGCTTATCGAGCTCAGCTAAACTCGCCGTATTAATATTGATTTTATCACCCTGATTTTGGGTCGATGACTGAACAACTTCCGAGCTTGCCTTGGCCGATAATTCTTGGCGGAGTTTTTCGTTTTCGGTTTTAAGGCCAGCCACCATTTTCTTGTCGCGCACTACTTCTTTTTGTATATAATCACCAAAAATCACTAGACCTGTGCCCGCTAAAATAATAAATACTAAAACCGCGCCAATATAATACCTGTATTTAAAAATAAATTCATCAAAACTATTTTTCATCATTCTAAGTGCCTTTCGACTTCGAATTCTTTTAATTTTTCCGCCAAAAGTGGATATTTTTCTAAACCTTGTTCGACTATTTCTTCGGCCACGCGACGCACATCGGCCAACATTACTGTATCAGTTAAACTCGCCATTTTCAAATCTTCTAAGCCAGATTGAGCCAAGCCAACAATTTCGCCAGCTCCGCGCAATTCTAAATCTTTTTGTGCCAGTTCGAATCCATCAAAACAATCGACCATCGCCTCCAATCTTTCTTTGGTTTTCGCGCTTTGCGAAGCGCTAAAGAGAAAACAATAGGCCTGATCTGCACCGCGACCAACTCGTCCACGAAACTGGTGAAGTTGGGCCAGACCAAAGCGGTCAGCGTCCTCAATCATCATGACAGTCGCATTAGATATATCAATCCCCACTTCAACCACGGCTGTTGAGACTAAAATATCGATTTCTTTATTCTTAAACTTTTCCATCACTTCGGCTTTTTCGTTTGATTTTAATTTGCCGTGCATCAAACCGATTTTTAATTTTGGAAAAATTTGCTCTTGGAGTTTTTTAAATTCTTTGACCACAGATTTTCTTTCAGATTCAAATACATCTTTTTCTATTTCTGACTCTTTTTCCTCGATTAAAGGACAAATCACAAAAGCTTGGCGACCTTTGGCGATTTCATTTTCAATAAAATCGTAAGCTTTGTCACGGTCTTCCGGCTCAACAATCCGAGTTTCAATTTTTTGTCGACCCTCCGGCATCTGATTAATAATCGAAATGTCTAAATCGCCATAAAGTGCCAGTGCCAGTGTTCGCGGAATCGGCGTCGCCGTCATTGAAAGTAGATGCGGCACAATATCTGATTTTTGTTTTCTTAGATGCGCTCGTTGGGCTACCCCAAATCTGTGTTGCTCGTCGATAATTATCAAGCCTAAATTTGGAATTTCCACATTTTTTTGAATTAAAGCATGAGTCCCAATAATTAAATTATCATTGATTAAATCGGCTTTTTTATTAGCGCCAGTTAGCAATCCAATTCTAGTATTGTAAGGCGCCAATATTTTAGTCACATTTTGAAAATGCTGGTTAGCCAAAATTTCGGTTGGTGCTAGCCACACCACTTGATAACCACTTTTAATGGCGACAATCGCGGCCATGGCCGCCACCACGGTTTTACCGGAACCCACATCACCTTCAAGCAAACGGTTCATCGGGATTGTACGAGTCAAATCCTTAATAATTTCCCAAGCAGTTTTTCTTTGAGCATCAGTTAGTTTAAACGGTAATTTTCCAACAAAATCTTTGAGCAAATTCTCGTCAGTCGACATTTCGGGCGCCACATTTTGCTGGAGTTCTTTTTTAATAGTTAAAAATCTTAAGCTAATTAGAAATAGCTCATCAAAAGCCAAACGTTTTTTGGCATAACGCAAAGTTTCATTGTTTTTTGGAAAATGAATTTGACGCACCGCGTCGATAAGTCTTGCTAAATCTTCTTTTTTTAAAATTTCATCTGGCAAATAATCTTCAAGTAAATCATTTTGCATCAAAATCGGCCTAATGATTTTTCTGATAAATTTACTCGTCACCCCGGTAGTTTCGTGGTAAATAGGCACAATAATTGGTTCTTTTTCCATTTGTGTTGGCGTAAAAGTCTTGGCTTTAGCCTTAAAATCCCAACCAACTTTGCCGAGCATAAGCCACTCGTCACCCACCTTTAAAACGTTTTTTAAAAATGTTTGGTTAAACCAAATAGCCTTAATCTCCATCTCGTGCTCGTCAACCAAAATAGCCTCAATAATACTCATCCATTTTTTATGACTACGCTTTTCCTCGACAGATTTTATTTTGACTTTTAAAATTACTTCGTCATCAAGTCTTAATCCCGCAATCGGCCGGTATTTACTAAAATCTTGCCAAGTTCGCGGCCAAAAATAAATAAGATTACGAACCGAATAGATTCCTAATTTCTCCATTTTTTCTTGGATTTTTGGCCCGACTCCATTTATATAAGAGATGCTTTTATCTAAATTCATATTTATTCTAAATTAGATTTTTCTAAATTATTTTTAAGCATTTTTAAAACAAAATCTAAATATCTTTTTTCGTTAACCTGACGATAAACTTCTAAAACTCTATAACAAGCCAAAACCGAATATAAAGCAAGTTTTTCTTGATCGTATTCACCGTAAGCATCTAAAAAATATTTTTTAAGATCATCAAAATTTCTTGGGTCGCCATACATATTCATCATCACACCAAGCTGAGTCACAAAATGAGCTAAATCATATTCACGATCAGCCAAGCATGCCAAAGAAAAGTCGAGCACGTAAATTTTCTCTATATCAAAAATCAAATTGTCTGGCTGAAAATCTCCATGGCAAAAAACTGTTTTCTCTTGTGCTTTTAATTTTTCTTTTATTTTCAAAACTAGATCGACTATTTTCTCAGCATATTCACCATAAAACTCTGATAAATTGTCTGTATTTTTTGACTCAACATTAAAAACTAATTTTGTATACCAAAGATCAAAGTCTGGCTTAGCTAATGCATGGATTTTTTTAAGGACTAAGGCAGCTTTTTCGACCTTCGTCTTTAAAACATCAATTTCATCATCAATACCCTCTTTAAAGGTTTTACCGTTAGCATCTTCGTACATAAAAATATTCTGATCTTCAAGTAATGCGATCGGTCGACTCACGACAATTTCTCCTTGAGAAAAACCGTGATTATAGAAATATTGTAAAATTTGATAATCTCTTTTTTTCTCAAAAATAGTCGAAGCAGACAGTCTTATTTTCATCTCTTTATGATCAACCAAAATTCTATACCATACATTCCAAGAGGTTTTATTGTAGGTTGTGTTTCTTTTTATTTCTAGAATAGAAATATCAACATTTTTGCCAAAAATAATCCCGCAATTATCATTTAACAATTTTTCGGCTTCGATTTTATCAAGTAAAAAATCGTAATTAGTTATTTTCGTTATCATTTTTTAAAAATTCCCTTTGTTTTTTTATAGCTTTTTTGTACAACCAAATATATTTTTTTGCTGAATTTGTCCAAGAAAAATCTTTCTCCATAGCCATAATCTGCATCTTTCGCCAATGATCCTTTTGATTATAATAAACATCAACTGCACGACGAATAGCCCACAAAAACGCATTCTTATCATAATCATTAAAAACAAAACCGGTATAACCATCGTGCACTGTATCCGCCAAACCACCTGTTCGTCTAACAATAGGAATAGTGCCAAAACGCATCGCGATAATCTGGGAAAGGCCACATGGCTCGAATCGACTTGGCATCAAAAGCATATCGGCACCAGCATAAATTGTTTGAGCCAAAGAAGCATCGAATTCCATTTCGGCCTCAATTGCTTTTGGATAATCTTTTTCAGCTTTAATAAAAACTTTTTCAATTTTTTCAGACCCAGAACCCAAAATAATAAATTGGGCACCCATATCCATCAAATCCTTCAGAACATCTTCAATCAAATCCAAGCCTTTTTGATTCGTCAAACGACTAATCACGCAAATAAGTGGCAAATCCGGCGACTGAATTAAACCAAATTTTTTCTGTAAAAACATTTTATTTTCGACTTTGCGATCCAAATCAGGAATCCAGTACTTAACCGGCGTGTCCTCATTATATCTTGGATCAAAACTTGAATAATCAATGCCGTTAAGAATACCTGTATATTTATCCTTATGATGTGACAATAATTTATTAAGTCCGCAACCGTATTTTTTAGTCATGGTTTCTCTGGCATAATTTGGACTAACTGTATTTACCATAGTAGCATTTTCAATACCTTCAGCCATCAAATTAATTTTTGTTTTGTCTAGTTTATACTTTTTCTGCCAAGCAAAATCTGATTTTTTTAAACTTAAACTCTTCGCTTCTTTAATTGGTAAACTATTTTGAAAAAGCAAATTATGAATAGTCAAAACAGTCGCAATCGATCTATAAAATGGATCGTTTTTATAAGTCGTTTTGAGCCATTTGATCGCCATGGCCATCATGGCATCGTGACACTGGATTACATCTGGCCGCCAATCGAGAGCTTTTAAAACTTCAAGTGCAACTTTAGCCAAACCACTAAAAGCTTTGACTATATTATGATCATAAATTTCTTTACCAGTAAAAAGTTCTTCAGACTCAACCAAATAAACAGGCACAATTGAAAACGGAATTAAAGTTTTCCAAATATTTACTTTACCAAATTTTCCATCAGGAAATTCAACTTTTAACTCACGCATAATTAGTTCTGCTGGATATTTATCCATATCAATCGATTTATATTTTGGTAAAAAAACTCGACTTTCTACCTCAAATTTTTCTGAAATTTCTTTTGGCAAAGACCCAACAATATCGCCTAATCCTCCAGCCTTAGCAATCGGGGTTAGCTCAGAAGCAATATGACAAATTCGCATTTTCTCTTTATAAACTTTTTTAATCATTGAGACCTTCCTCCATTTTTTCAATTTGAACTAAAATATTTTCGTCAAATTCCGCCCAACCACGAGTCATTTTCACCAGTTTTAAATAAAGCGATACTAAGGGCAGATTTTTATTACCAATTGAAATGTTATCTTCCGCTACCCTGTATTTTAATAATTTCTCTTTGCTCGAAGCAAATTTATAATTTTTAATTGCGAGTCTAGTAAATAAATCATAATCTTCGGCAATTTTAAAAAACTGATTGTAAGGATTATCTAATAAAACTTGTTTGCGCATCGCTACAGTCGAATGAGGAATAAAATTTATTTCTTTAATTTTTTCAAAAGAATAATCATAAACAGGAAAATTACGATCTTTGATCTCACCGGTTTTTTCATACCAAATATGAAAATCGCTATAAAAAAAATCCAAGGTCGAATCACGATCAAAAAATTTCAATGTCTCGCTGACCCTATTTTTATAAGCCAAATCATCGGAATCCAGAATAGCTACTATTTCACTTTTTGCTTGCATACAAGCAAAATTTCGAGCACAACTAGCACCAGTCCCATGCACCTTAGATAAGTAGAAGTATCTTAATCTTGAATCATGAAAATTTTCCACAATCTCTCTGGTATTATCAGAGCCGTTATCAACGATGATCGCTTCCCAACTTGAATCATCCTGAGCCAAAAGTGATTTGATAGTCTCGCCAATCTTATCAGCCCGGTTAAAAGTCGCAATTAAAAATGAAATCTTCGGCATATTTCCTATCTCCTTAGTTCATTTTTATTATACAGTTTTAGTAACAAAAAGAATAATTTAATTATTCTTGATGGGAAATTTTTTCCAATATTGGTCTTTTATCGGCCTTGATCCACTTACGCTCAACCTTGATAAGTTTGCCAAAATTGCCAGGGATATCAGCCTTACTGATATTTGATTCATGAGAGATATAATGATAAATAATTTTGTTGCAAAAATAAAACTTTTTACCAGCTTTAGCCAAACGGGTAAAAAAATCATAATCCTCAGCAATTTTAAAGAATGAGTTGTAAGGAAAATCATAAGCTAATTCGGTCTTGTAAGCGGTTGAACCATGAGCAATCGGATTATAATCTTTTATCAGATCAAGACTAAAATTTTTAATCTGATATTTTCCGCTCTCGCGAGTAGTTATTTGACCAGATTCTTTGTTTAAGATTTCGATTTGACCATAAAAAACATCGCAATTATTTTTTTCAAATGCTTCGATAGTCAATCTTGCTCGTTCAGGTTTAGATAAATCGTCAGAATCAGCCACGGCTATAATAGGTGAATCGACCCATTGATTACCAAAATTCCTAGCTTCAGCAATGCCGCCGCTCCAATCCTCCGGCATTCTATAATATTTAATTCTATCATCTTGAAATTCGGTGACAATCTCTTCGGTTCGATCAGAATCATCGCTATGATCATCAATGATAATTAATTCCCAATCTTCTTCGGTTTGATCAATAATTGACTGGATGGATTTTCCAATCAGATCGGCACGATTTTTTGTCGGCATAACAAAGCTAATCTTTGGCATCAAAATCTTCTTTCAAATTTTTATATAATTTTTCGTAACCGTCAACCATTTTTTCTACAGTAAAATTTTCTTCGGCATATTTTCGAGTTGATTTTCTTAATTCTTGATACGCTTCATCGGTCATTTGATTTAGTTCTTTTATCTTGTCACAGAAAGCTTCAGGATCACCACTTTCCACTAAAAAACCATTTACTCCATCCTTAATAATCTCGCGCATACCTTCACTATCAAAAGCAATTACCGGAGTACCACAAGCATTAGCTTCGGCCACCACTAAACCCGCAACGCCGCCAGTTGGCTTCATTATTCGTGGATTAATAAAAAATTTTGACCTACCAATAAGCTCATTTTTTTGAGCTAAATCTTGTGGACCTAAAAAAATTAAATTTTGATTATTTTCTATTTCTGATTTCAGGTTTTCCTGATAGAACTTTGATTCTTCACCGCCGCCACCAAACTTAATTTTCTTCTGAGTTAATTTTTGAATTTCTGGAAAAAACTCCAAACCTTTATTTGCGACCAATCTGCCGACCCACGACAAATAATCTTCTGCATTTTCTTGATACTTATAGTCACGAACATCAATACCATGACCAGCCACAAAACTATTTTTAATTTTCGGAAAACTATTAATTTGTGAATTTTGCGCGAAAACTATATTTGTTTCTGGATATTTTTTAAATAAATATTCAACTTCTTCGTCTGATATTTCTTTATTATGAAGTGTGATACAATGAGGAATTTTTAAAAATTTAATCATAGGCAAAAATAACCACCATTCTGCCACACTAATATGAACGAAATCAAACTCTGTCTGTCTATCCAAAAAATCCGTAAATTGCACTAAATGCATTGTCATTGCTCTGCGGACTAAAGAATATGGTTTTGGCGCAAAACAAAAGAAATTGCTCTCAAAATCACCTTCGATCGAACAATTAACTTGACTGTCTTTAGTCGCAAATAAGGTTACATCATGTCCGCGAACCGATAGTTCATTCACTAAGTTTGCCGTAAAAACTTCTGTCCCACCCAGCGCATTAGTTGAAATTTTTTGCGCTAAAACGCCGATCACTGCTATTTTCATATTAATTCCTCGTAAATTTTAGCAATTTTACCCATACTATTTTCAATTGAAAAATTCTTAGCTTGAATTTTTGCATTTTCACCGATCTTATTTCTTTCCAACGAATTATTAATTAATTTCTCTAAAATATCGGCCAACGCACTTGCATCAAACGGATCAACCAAAAAACCGCTTTCGTTATTGTTTATAAATTCCTGTGGACCACCAGTAGTCGAAGCAATCGCAACCTTCCCACTAGCCATTGCTTCTAAATAAACTAAACCGAAAGTTTCATCGATTGACGGTACGCAAACGATATCAACTGCACTAAAAAATGACGGCATTTTTTGTGGAAGAATATTTGGCAGAAACTCAATATAATTTCTTAAATTTAATTTTTCAATTATACGATTTACTTCATCAATACCTTTCGTATTACTATCATTAGTTAAGGCCGTATTCATTACTGCAACAATTTTAAAATTTAATATGTTTCTTTCAACTAAAATTTCGGCCGCACGCAAGAGTAAAATAAAATTTTTCTGTTTACTTATTTCGCCTAAAATCATACTAATTACTCTGGCTGGAAAAAATATTAAAATATTATTGCCCTTAGAGCAAAGCAATTGTTTATCTGGTTCAATATTAGAAAAATTCTCTAATTTTATACCATTATGAACAACTGAATATGATTCTGACTTAAAGCCAAGCTTTAACCACGCTTTTTCAACAAAATGACTCACAAAAAAAATATGGTCCCAACCAAGATTTCTCAAAACTTCTGTTTGATCAGGACGATTAAGTTGAGCATTATGAGAATGTTCAATAATTCTAATATTTCTTTCTTTAGCAATTTTCATCATTAATAAAATGTTATTTGCACCATTAATTTTATCAACCGCAGCCGAAGGATAAGAGAAATTATGACAATGAATAATACTAGGAGAAACTCGATCTAAAATTTCTGGAAATTCTGCGGCAATCGCCCTAGTAGTATCGCTTCGAGAATCAATAAAATCTCTTCTTATAATACTAATGCCTTCGAAAATTTCTTCAGGCTTAAGTCCATCTTGCAACGAAGTGAGTACTGTCACACTAAAACCCGCTTTAACAAAAAACCGGGCTTGTTCAAGCATTAAACTTTCGGCTCCACCGAGTTTCGGATAAAAGAACCAGCCAATCATTAATAATTTTTTTGAGTTCACAATCCTCCTATTCAATAATTGCTAAAATCTCGGCATGATAAGAAATAACCTTGTCAACTTTCGCCTTTAGTTCTTTGCTTTTTGGCCGAAAAGCAATACTTAATCCGGCTTTTTCACAAATTGGTAAATATTTTTCATTATGAGCCACCACGATCGTCTCGATTGGTTTAATTTTGGTTTTTCTTAAAGTAGCTCTAAATGCTCGTCTAGACGAAGTTTCATACTGATCGGTCAACCAAATTTTCCTCGAAGCAGAAGTCAACTCACCAGTCAAAATACCATTTTTATTTTCCAAATAAATACAACGAACTAAATCAACACCCAAATGCTTGGCAATCGGCGCTACCATTGGTGAAAAATTGGCACTAATAATAGCTACTTTATATTTTCTCTTTTTCAAAGCATTAATTACTTCTTGCGAATAGTGTGCTAAAGGAATTTTGGCGGCAATCTTTTCAACTTCAACCAAATTCATACCTTTATAAAGCATTGCGTTTCGTTTAAAATATTCTTCTTGATCAATTTTACCGCCGTCCAGCAATCTATTATTTTCTTTAATACCGTCGACAATACCTAATTTCTTAAAAAACCAAGTAAACCCCTCTTTACCAATAATTGTATTATCAAGCGCAAATAAAACTAATTTATATTTATGCTGAATTAAACCAGCTTTTTTAATCATAGTCTCGAGCACTTGTCTGGCCATTTCTTTAACTGTTTCAATATCGCTATCTTTTGTTTTTAATTTTCCAATATCAACTTCGACAATTCTTTGATTCATTTCCATGGCGTCAAAAAGCAATCCAATATCGACACCATAACGATTTTCAAAATCAACTTTTTTTAAAAAGGTTTTCTTAGCACAAATTTGACCAGTGATCGGATCTTCTAAGTCCATATCAGGAAACAAAATTTTAAGCATTGGCTTAACAGCGAAATCTGTCACACGACGAGTTCTAGCACTAAAAGCACCGCGAGAAACATCGACTTCATCATGCAAAACTGGTAAAAATATTTTTCTAATCTTGTGCTCGGTCATATTTTTTAAGTCAGCATCCAAGAACAAGATAACTTCTTCCTTTGCTTTTATAAGACCTGTTTTTAAGGCTAAACCCTTGCCTTTATTTTGCTTGTGTTTTAAATAAACAAATTTTTTATTCTTTTCAAACTCTTTAAGAACTTTTTCTTCGGTACGATCTGTACTACCGTCATTAACAACAATAACCTCTGTAACCTCAATAGGTTTTAAAGCCTCTCGAATGACATGACAAATAATCGCCTCTTCATTAAAAGCGGGAATAACAACTGATAGTTTTTGAGCGATTTGATTTTTGGTCATAAATATTCAATATCCAATTAAACAACTTTAGATTATACCAAAAAACTCAGCATAAATCAATACTAAAACGGCTTTTTTCGGTTTTACAATTATTTTAGGCCTTTTTCAAAAATCCAGCGGCAGCTTCCGGTGCGACCACGTCAATGACTACACCAGAACCCAACTCATAACCACCAAATTTACTCACTCGTGGCGCAATTTCAATATGCCAGTGGTAGGACTCGTGATTATTTTCACTATGGTGCGGCAAAGTATGCAACCAATAATTAAATGGTGGAAAATTTAAAGCTTTATTGAGTTTGCCAATTGCTTCGTGAAGCGCCTGGGCCAACTGTTTTTGAGTTTCCGCGGAAATTTTTTCAAAATTTGACGCGTGCTTTTTCGGCAACACCCACATTTCAAACGGAAAACGCGAAGCAAAAAAAGTAAAAACTAAAAATTCATCATTTTCATAAACCACGCGGTGACCATTTTCCTTTTCCATTTTGACCATTTCGCAAAAAACACATTTTTGATTCAAGTCAAAATAAGTTTTAGCTCCATCAAGTTCTTTTTGAACATAACTAGGCATGATGGCTGAAGTAAATAACTGCGAGTGAGGATGGTCAATCGAAGCGCCGGCTTCCGGACCATTATTGTGAATAATCATGGTATATTCATTCACTGGATCTTCATCGTAGTGCAAATATCTTTGCTTGTAAACCCCTAAAAGTTCATCCATAATCGCCACGCCATCACCGTAAATTTCCTGATCATGACCCTTAATAATTATGACTTCATGGGCGCCAATACTTTTTGTATCTTGATAAAAACCGTCGCCTTCAGAAATCACACTATCTTCTTTAACAAAAGCGGGGTATTTATTGGTAATAGTGTAAGTATTTTCGGTTTCGGCGTCTTTGATTGATGTCTCATAAGCCTGTTTATTTTCCACACAAAACGGACATTCCGAAGGCAAACCGCGTTTTGGGGAGGCCGCTGTGACGTAATCTTCTGGTCTTTTTGATCGCTCCGGCGAAATGACAACCCAATCACCCGTAATAATATTTTGTCTAAGTTTAGGCAAAGTGCACCTCCATAATTTTTATACAAAATTCCGCGACAAGCGGAAGCTTGGCTATATTTTGACGTAATTTAGGCATATGCCCTCCTATAAAATATAAATAAATTTACTCTTGGATTTCTTCCGAAACATACTTATGAAAATGAGCCATGGCTACTGCCAGAGCATCGGCCGCATCATCAAAACCATCTTTCTTGCCACCACTGACCGAGGCTTCCGGAAAAGCTTTTTTCACTTCTTCCACTACCTGTTTTTTATCTGATCGGCCATAACCCGTCACCGCCATCTTCACCTGCATCGGCGTATATTCATAAGTCTGGTGCATCATGCCATTTTGACCACAGGCCAAAAGGATAACCCCGCGAGCTTCGGAAATTTTCATGACTGTTTTTTGATTATTAAACATAAATAAAAGTTCAAGCGAAACCTGGTCTGGCTTATAATCTACAATCAAATTACTCACATTTCGAAAAACCGTCATCAACCGTTCCTGAGTATTAGTCAACTTGTCGCTTTCAATACAGCCATGGGCAACATAGGCCACTTTACCATCTTTTTTATCTACATCAATCACACCCCAACCGCAACGTGTCGTTCCTGGATCAATTCCTAAAATTCGCAAAGTCCCTCCGCTCTACCTTAATTAAATTAAAATGTTGAGCGCCCTCCGTAGCTCATAGAGCGAAGGATGGGCTAGTCATGAATGAATAACGAATAATCTAAATCACTAATCACGAATAAAAAAATATTAGTCATTCGTCATTTAGCTAATTAGTTATCCATTTTTGTTATCAAATCTTCCGGTATATCAAAGTTAACATAAATCCCTGTCACATCATCAAGAGAGTCCAGCAGGTCCATCAGGTTCAATAGTTTTTCAGCTACAGCCTTATCTTCTAGTTTAATAATATCTTTAGCTTCCCAAGAAAAACTAACTTCTTCAGCTTTTATGCCTTGGGCTTCTAGGGCTTTGTGAACTTGGTCGAGCTCAGTCGGTTTAGTAAAAATAGCCAAACTATCACCTTCTTCGGCGAAATTTTCGCTCCCTGCATCAATCGCAGCTAGCTCTATATCTTCAATGTTTTTATCAACTAGTGAAACGAGTATTTTTCCAAATTTACCAAACTGGTAACTCACGGCCCCGGCAGAGGCAAATTTGACCCCAAACTTATTTAAAGTATTTTTTACATCTGGTGTTGTTCGGTTTTTATTATCGGTCGCGGCTTCAATTAAAAGACCTGTACCGTTTGGCCCAATGGCCTCGTACATCACTTCTTCAATCACGGCACCAGCAATTTCACCCGTACCACGCTTGATGGCGCGCTCAATATTGTCTTTCGGCATCAATCCAGCTTTAGCTTTTTCAATCGCCATTTTCAAAGTAAAATTTGAATCAGGATTACCGCCACCGTTTTTAGCCGCCACAATAACTGCGTTAGCGAGTCTCGAAAAAGAAGCGCTACGCTTTACATCGCTGGCACCTTTGGCTCGTTTAATTTTGGACCATTTTGAATGACCACTCATATTTTAATCTCATAATATTATTTATTACCTACTCGAATTGTACCAGATAGCGTGAATAAAAAAAAGACCCTGTTTAAAACAGGGTCTGAAGCAAAATTATTTGCTCCGTAGACGGCGACGCTCAGCCTTACGGTAATCGTGCATTTCGACATGGTCCATAGGCTTAGGACTTTTGGTCGAATAACTAAAAACGCCCGGCATTCGAACAGTATATGTTGTTTTGCATATACAACAATCATATTCGTAAACTACTGTACCACCATCACCCAATGATTCTTTGATACGCAATACATCTGGATAATAATGGCCGCAGTGACAAGGCTCCTGACCTCTAAAATAAGGCCCGCCAATTTCTTCACTCATGGTTGCCCCCCAAATTTAAGGTACTAATACATCCGTAACAAATGGAGTAATAGTGTAAAAACCCTGGCGAATCCCACGCAAATCAATTGCTAATGATTTATCATGAGGCGTAAGGTCTTCGACTTTAACCGCAGGAGTTCCTTCGCTGGTATGTTTGTTGATACCGTTTACCACAGCTAATTCAACTGTTGTAAATATACCAATTTCTTCAAAAACTAATCCTGCATCTCTGGTATGGTAGCCATACCTTAAAAGGTAAGAATACATTGCTTTACCTCCTTTACTGGTTTTCAATGTAAACCGATTTTAACAGATTTTTAACCAAATGTCAATACAATACAAAACAAATTAATCAAAAAAAGATCATTCTTAAGTATTGACAAGACTTGTTTTATGAAATCTTAAGATGTATATTTTAAATGTGTTAACTAATATAAAAAATAATGCCCAGAGAAAAAGTTAGGGCAAAAAGGAGGCAAGATGTCAGAGTTAGAACAAGAAAATAAAGATATGGGACCAGGCGTAGGCCCAGACGGAAATTTTGAAAACAAAACAGCCGCAACAACCCCAGTTTCTGTATTTGCAGCAGAAAGAGCAAAATACGGTCCAGAAGATGGATTTAACAAATTGACTGACGAAGAAAACGCCAAATATTATGCAGAGGCACTTGATCTACCAGTCAGCGATAAATACAATGAAGACATAGCAAAAGCACAAGCTGAATATGCAGAAATGTCACCTGCCGCTCAAGAAATGGTTAATAAATATCGCAATCAAAAACAATAATTTATAATCCGGTTTTTACCCAATAATTAAGACCATCTGAATTTATTTCGATGGTCTTATTTTGATCAGTGCGGTAAATTTGGGCGGCTATAGACTTAAGATAATCGATGGTAATTTGATGCGGGTGGCCATAAGTATTTTTAGCACCAACCTCGATTACCGCGATATTTGGGCGCGCAATTTTATACAAATCTTCATTGAGCGCATTTTGCGACCCATGATGACCAACTTTAACCACATTGGTTGGTTTAATTTGATTTAGAATTTGAGTTTGAGAATTTTTTTCCAAATCAGCCAGAAAAAGGGAACTGAAACCTCGGTAATCTAGTTGGGTCACGACCGACGCATTATTAACATTGTCCATTTTTGTATTTTTTAAATCCAGTAGGGGAGAGAGAACCGAAATTTTGACCTCGCCGAAACTGCGCGTTTTTCCGACTTTCACGAACTCGTCTTTGATTTTTTCTTGACTGATAATTTGCGCAAATGCGGTATAGGCCGCCGACGGATAGTCTACCCCACTCTCCCAGATTTCCTGAACCTTATACCTCCTTAAAACGCTGACTAGTCCATTCAAATGATCGGCATGCGGATGAGTTAAAACCACTAAACTAATCTCGCGGTCGCCAAAATCCATGACTTTCCCCAACTCGGTCAGAACCGAATCATCTGGCCCACCGTCGATTAGGATATCGTTGCCATCAGGCGTTTTTATATACTGGCTATCCCCTTGTCCCACATCTAAAAAATAAACTTTTAAATTCTTCTCGCTAGTATCGGCTTTGTAATTTGAAAATACCCCGGCCCAAACTAGTACGGCGACGACGATAAGTGAGGCGAATAAAAGTTGTAATTTATGCTTCATTTATAATTTTCTTCTTATTATTAACCATAATAATTATTAGTATGTAGTATATTGGTATCCACCACCACTCGACGGTTTTGTAAGCTAAGGCCGCCCACGGGATGTTCGAGAAAGTTTCCACCACTACTATTATATACTTAAGTAGAATCCAGGCGAGGGCGGCCAGCCATTTCCCCAGTTCCAACCAAATTAAACCGCCAATACCAGCCACAAATCCAAGTAACATCGAAAGCGGCACAAATGGTAAAACCAAGATATTCACGAGCGGCGCTACTACCGATATAATGCCGAAATTGTAAATAATAATTGGTAAAACCGCGATTTGCGCGCCCATAGTTTCGGTAAATATAGCGCCAATAAACTTTGGGAGCTTTATAAATTTCAACCAACTTTCAAGTACAGGCGAGATATACATCAGCCCCGCAAAAGCCAAAAACGAAAGTTGAAACGACACATCGCCTAAAAGCTGGTGCGGATTAAAAAGCAACATGACTGACGCCGTAAATAGTATCAAAATTAAGTGATTAGCGCGGCGTCCTTCCAACCTTCCCCAAGCCACTAACCCACCTAAAAGTCCAGCGCGTACCACCGAGGCTGACCCGCCGGTCATTATGACAAATATAAAAATGCAGGCCAAACTAGCCCAAAAAGAAACTTTGCGACCAAAACCCACAAAAGCCAAAGCGAGAATGGATATGATAATAGTCACATTGTACCCACTAACCGCCACAATGTGCGTTGTCCCAGTTCGGTTAAATGCGCTAGTTAATGAATCAGGAATTTGCGTCGTTCTGTTACCCAATAAAAGTCCAGCCTGAAACGACGCGTACGGCTCCGGCAAAATCTTCGCTAGTATCTCTTGAAAACTTCCGCCAATACTATAAACAATTTTGATAATTTTCTTATCCAGATGCTCCCACCTCTTGCACCTTGGAGGTGCAAGAGCGATGACATTTTCTGGATTTTTGACTATACCCAAGATGTTTTTGTCGAGTAGATACCGACCATAATCAAAATTATCGATCATTTTGATTTTTAAAGGATCTTCGATTTTTCCGCGAAAGCGCAAAACCTGACCATAGCTGTATTCTGGATAGCGCGGTAAATCCACTTGAATTTTGCTCCGCCCACCGGCGGATTCGTATTTTAATACAACTTGTATTTTAGTCGGGGCGATTTTCGGTTGACCCACAATTTCGCCTGTTATAACCATTTCCTTATCATAAATCGGCTTATTTTGAATTTGGTTTTGTATGTAAAAATTTGTGTAAAACAAACCCAGAATTAAACCCAAACTACAAAAAAGCGCTAAACGCACCCAGATTCGAGACCAAAAAATGTATATTGATATCGCGATAATTAATATTAGTAAACCAGTAATCCATAAGTTTAAAGTCAGCCACTCGGCCACAAAAATCCCGACTAAAAAACCCGCCAAAGTCCCAATCGTGAATTTTGAGCGACCAACTTGCATAGTTCTATTTTAACACAATTCAGGGGCTCTGCTCTTGACTTTTGCCTCGTTTTATGGTATACTGGTTAGTTCTGAATAATTCAGAATAAATATAGATCCATTTTTATAAGGGGAATAAAAAATGAATTCGTTATTTCAAAGCTTATGCGTGTTAAACATGATGATGCTCAGTTTTATTGTTGGTGTATTTATTACCCAACAAAACGACATCAAATGTCTTCCAAGCCTACCAACTATCGAGAGTTGGCCATGGTACTGGAATGTACCAGATTTCTATTGGTTTTTGGCCATGGGAATATTCCTGTTAGCTGGAATAATATTCCGACTCGCAGCGATAAATACCCAGCCCAAAAAACTTTCTGATGGTCCGGTCAAATAAGACCGACTATCAAAAACTAAATATAACAGCCCCGCGTTTTCGCGGGGTTTGTTTTTTATTATGTAATGTCTACTTTACACAAAGCCCAAATTGTTATATATTTGGCTTATATAAATATTATATTAAGGAAAAATATGTCCAAGAAAAAAATAGTTGAAGAACAAATAGAAAATCCTAATACAGAAAATGATAAAGTTGCCGAGCTTGAAGAGGCCTTAAAACGCTCTTTGGCCGATTTTGATAATTACCGCCGCCGCACGGAAGCACAGAAACTGGAAATGATTAATTTTGCTAAAGCCGATTTTGTCGCCAAAATCACCCCGGTTTTAGATAATTTTAGTCGCGCTTTTACTCATGTCGACATGAACGACCCGGCCATTTCTGGTCTTAAACAAATCGAAAAACAACTCGAAGATATATTAGCCCAAGAAGGACTCAAAAGAATTAGTGTTTTAGGCGAATTCAACCCAAATCTGCACGAAGCCATTAGTTACGAAAACAATGCAGATATCGAAACCGATCATATTATCAGTGAGGCCGAAAGTGGTTGGGAGTTTAACCCCAAAGGGGCCCCAGGGGGCGGCAAAGTCATCAAACCGGCTAAAGTCAGAGTAAGTAAGGGAAAATAAGGAGTGTAAAATGAATCGACCAGAAACAACTTTATTTATGCTTGTATCTGTAGACGGTAAAATCTCCACTGGTGACAACGATACAATGGATGTTGATAAAGATTATCCAAAAATTGAAGGCGTCAGAGCTGGCTTGCAACAATATTACGATATCGAGCAAACAACTGATTTATATTCTCTTAACTCAGGACGAGTAATGGCGAAAATGGGTGTTAATGACAAAGAAGATGAACCGAAAAAATCACCAGTTAGCTTTATTGTAATTGACGATTCCCATTTGACAGAAAAAGGAGTTCTGTATTTAACAAAAAAATGCCAAAAATTATTTTTGGTAACTGCAAACAAAAATCACCCTGCATTTAATACAGAAGTCGACAACTTGGAAATGATTAATTATGAAGATAAAATTGATTTTATTAACTTATTTGAAAAATTAAAAACAAATTATGGCATAGAAAAAATAACTATCCAAACCGGTGGCACACTTAATTCAATTTTATTAAGAGAGGGCTTAATTGATCATTTGTCGATAGTTATGGCCCCGTGTTTAATAGGTGGGAAGAATACGTCAACCTTAATTGATGGTGAATCTTTACACTCGGAAAATGATTTATTAAAAATCAAACCTTTGAAATTAATCGATTGTGAAAAACTTAAAGATTCGTATCTACACTTAAAATATGATGTTCTAAACTAAAAATTTCATTTCAAATTTATAATATTTTACTCCAAACAGGTGCATCAGCACCTTGTCCGTAATAATTTTCGGCAATGCCTATTCGTTCATAATTTGGGAGCTTGTCATAGAATCCCCAGCCTGTTTCCTTGAATCGTGGGCCACTATTTAGAATAATTTCTGTAAAACCTTGCTTAATAGCTTCGTTCTCCAGTAAATCAACCAGTGCTCGTCCAATTCCACGTCCGCCTCTTTCGTCAATCCGTACATAAGCATTTATAAGTTCGGCTGGGTTTGAAGTGCGAGCGAAAGCAATCATTTTTTGGTCAGGATTTTTAAATCCAATCACCCCGACAACTAAACCACCTTCTTCGGCAACAAGATATACACGACTATTACTTTTATCAATACTCGCTCGCATATTTTGTAGCGTCTCTTCAACCTCGTCCAATAAAGGACTGCTAGTAATTCGATCTTTTATCCATGTTTCAAGAATAGATTTTATATCAATTAAATCACTCTTTGTTAAAAATCGAATTATTCCGGCGAACTTTTTTGGATTAACTTGAGTAGTCATTACTGGCCTCCTTTTACTTATTGAATACTTGTATTATATTCCTTGTGTTTTGGATTATCAATTAACTACTTGACAAAATGTAAAGTAGACTTTACATTATATTTAGAATGATGTATGATAAAAATGTTCAAGTATCAATATTCAATTATCAATTAAATTATAAAATATCAAGTTATAAATATTAAATACTTAAAAAATTACTTACTTGACCATTGATCATTGATATTTGATCATTAAATAATAATATTTCCCCACATGGGGCTAGAGGAGTCTATATGAGTAAAGTTATTGGTATCGATTTAGGTACTACCAACTCGGTCGTCACCGTCGTTGAAGGCGGCAAGGCCAAAGTTATCCCAACTGCCGAGGGCGGCAACATTTGTCCATCAATCGTGGCCACCAGCAAAAATGGTGAAAGATTAGTTGGTCAATTGGCCAAACGCCAAGGCGTGACCAACCCAGAAAACACGATTTATTCGGTTAAGCGTTTAATCGGCCGTCATTTTGACGATGCCGAAGTTCAAAAAGACATCAAACTCATGCCTTACAAAATCGTCAAAGCTGGCGAAGGCGTCAAAGTTGTGATGCAAGGTAAAGAGTACACTCCACAGGAAATTTCAGCTTTCATTTTGGAAAAACTTAAAAAAGATGCTGAAGCTTACTTGGGTGAGAAAGTAACCAAAGCGGTTATTACCGTGCCGGCTTACTTTAACGATTCTCAACGCCAGGCAACCAAAGACGCTGGTCAAATTGCCGGACTTGAAGTCGAGCGAATTATCAATGAACCAACCGCTTCGGCCTTGGCTTACGGTTTAGATAAAGAAAAAGAAGGTAAAGTCGCGGTTTACGATTTCGGTGGCGGCACTTTCGATATTACCATTTTGGATATTGGCGACGGCGTGTTTGAAGTTCTTTCAACCGGCGGCGACACTCACCTTGGTGGTGATGATTTAGATCAAAAATTAATGGACTGGATTGTCGATGATTTCAAAGCCGAAGAAGGTGTTGATATCAAAAAAGATCCAATGGCCCTTCAGCGCGTTAAAGAAGCGGCTGAAAAAGCTAAAATTGAACTTTCAACTAATATGGAAAGTGAAATCAATTTACCGTTTATTACCGCCGACGCTAACGGACCAAAACATTTGGTTAAAAAATTAACTCGCGCCAAACTTGAACAATTGACCGGCGAATTAATTGAAAAAACCGAAGGCATTTGTAAAAAAGTGGTTGATGAAGCCAAAATCAAAATGACCGATATTAAAGAAGTTATTTTGGTTGGTGGTCAAACTCGCATGCCTTTAATTCAAGAAACTGTCAAAAAGATTTTTGGCAAAGCCCCAAGTCAAGAAGTTCACCCAGATGAATGCGTCGCGCTCGGTGCCGGCATTCAAGGTGGAGTTTTAACTGGTGAAGTCAAAGATTTGTTACTTTTGGATGTCACTCCGCTTAACTTAGGTTTAGAAACTCTAGGCTCAGTCATGACTCCGCTCATTGAGAAAAATACCACTATCCCCGCTTCCAAATCTCAAGTTTTCTCAACTGCGGCCGACAACCAAACCTCTGTTGAAATCCATGTTTTACAAGGTGAACGAAGTATGGCTGCCGATAACCGCACCTTGGGTCGCTTTATTCTTGACGGTATCCCACCAGCGCCTCGCGGTATCCCACAAGTTGAAGTCACTTTTGACATTGATGCTAACGGTATCTTAAACGTTAAAGCGGTTGATAAAGCTTCTGGTAAAGAACAGAAGATTACTATCACTTCCAGCTCAGGTTTAAGCAAGGAAGAAATTGCCAAAATGCAAGCCGATGCTGAAGCTCACCGCGAAGAAGATGAAAAGAAAAAAGAAGTGATTGAAGTTAAAAATATTGCTGAAAATCTTTGCTACACCAGTGAAAAAACCTTAAAAGATGCTGGCGATAAAGTCAAAGAAGAAGATAAAAAATTAGTGGAAGAAAAAATTGCTGCCACTAAAGAAACCTTAAAAGGCGACGATATTGAAGCGATTAAAAAAGCCACTGAAGAATTGAGTACCGAAATTCAAAAAGTTGGCGCCGCCATGTACGAAGCCACTTCTAAAGAAGAAGCCGATAAAAAACCCGAAGAAGGTGCAGCTTCCGAAGAACCAAAAACTGAAGAAAAACCAGAAGAGAAATAAATCTTCACAAAGAAATTCCCCCTTGGCTAGTTGTGTCCAGGGGGAATTTCTGGTAAAATACAAAAGTTACAGTAAATAATTAACTAAAAAAAATGAATAAAGATTACTACAAAATTTTAGGCGTTTCTAAGTCCGCTTCCGCGGACGAAATTAAACGCGCTTACCGAAAACTAGCTCATCAACACCACCCCGATAAAAACGGTGGTAAAGATGAGAAGTTTAAAGAACTCAACGAAGCCTACCAGGTTTTATCTGACGAGAAAAAACGAGCCCAGTACGATCAATTTGGCACGACTGATTTTAGCGGTGCAGGTTTCGGTGGCGGCAATCCATTTGGCGGCCAGTACGGTAATGCTCAGGATTTCGATTTTTCTGGCTTTGGTTTTGGGGGCGGGATTGGCGATATATTTGAAAGCATGTTTAGCCAAGCCATGAGCCATGTCCAAGCCGAAGTTGAAATTTCCCTAACTCAGGCCATGCTCGGTGATAAGATTCAACTTAAAACTACCAACAACGATACCATCACTTTAGATATTCCTTCCGGCACGCCTGACGGCGCTTCCTTCCGCTTCCGCGGTAAAGGCAATCAAACCAAGCATGGCCGCGGCGACCTAACTATCAGCGTCAGAATCCGCATGCCACACCGCCTCACTCGCGAACAACGCGAACTCTTCGAGCAATTGAAACGTACCGGACTCTAAAATACAAAAAATACCAGGCCAAAACCTGGTATTTTTTTATTTTGAAACTCAAATTTAATTTAATCAACCCACTCAACATTAGCAAAATTATGCTTTGTTGCAATCAAAATCACATCGATTAACCACCAAATACCAAAACCTCCACCGGTTACTAATTTTAAAATTCCAGTTCCGATTTTACCCATCATAAATCGATCAACACCTAATGTCCCAAAAACAATCGACATTACAAGTGTAACAGTCCAGTTAAGTTTCTTTGGTTGCATGGCTCTCCTTTATTCTTTAATAAGAATAAAATTAAATATTAATTTACATTTAAAGTATACACCGAATAAACTCATGCTTCAATTATTGCGAGTCAATATATTTTTTTGTATAATATATACAAATCGTGGTATACTAGATTTAATAAGTCTATACGGAATTTCAGTATTCCGAAATACACTGGATTAGTAAACAAAAACAAAAGTCGGAGGGGAAATTATGCCAGCACCGTCATGGGACTTGGCAATATCGGTGATTTTTCTAGTCGGAATTGCTTTCGGCTGGATTTTACAAAAAGATAAAATTATCGGAACTCTTTTAGGTGTTTACGTCGGTTTAATTATGACGCAGGCTTTTTCAGGAAATATTCAAAAATTCTTTCAAGGCGATACTACCCTATTTAACCAAATCTGGATTCGAGCCGACGCCAGCCCGTTCACGGTCAATGTTATTATTTTTGCCTTATGTATCATGATTGTTTCAACCCGTGCCAATGTTTCAAGCAGTAAATCAAAAGGTCTTTTATCACCACTTGAAATTGTTGTTTATTCAGTTTTGACAACCGGATTGATTCTTGGCTCATTAGCCTACTTTATGCCAGCAGATGCCCGCACCCCATTTATAATGACTTCACGTATGGCAAAATTTATTATTGAAAATTACACATTTTGGCTCGCTGCCCCGGTCGTCTTTATGGTTGTATCTGGCTTTATCAATAAAGATAAAAACGACTAAAATAAACCAAAATACTAAGTTCTCAATTCAAAACTCTTGAAAAATAAATCTAAATATGATATAATTTTTTTGAAATAAAAAAACTTTATGGGCCAGTAGCTCAGTGGTAGAGCAATTGCCTTTTAAGCAATGTGTCGTGGGTTCGATCCCCACCTGGCCCTCCATAAAGATACACCGAAAGGTGTTTTTTTGTTATACAAAAAACATACTAAATAAACCAACGACTAATAATGCAAAATAATCTCAATCTTTAAAAATACGATAATTAAACTTTGACAAACAAACCTTAAAGTGTTATATTTTTTCTAACTACACCATGCGAGGTAAAAATATGAATATCACGAAAAAAGTTTCTCTGACCTTAACAAAAAATTGGTGGCACGAAATTAACAACAACGAAAATATCACCAACTTATCTAAAAGCAAATTAATAAGCGCGATCAATTCGTTTACATCTTACAACGAACCACCAACACTAACTGCCGAACTAAAAAAAGACGAATTTGAAAAAATTATGTCAGAAATTTCAGATGTCACTTTTAGTGGAAAACCACTTTTTATTGTTTGCGAAAATCATGAAAATGTTTCGCGCATTCGCATTACTGATGAAAAAAGTCCAAATTGGGACGAATCAATCTGGATTCCAGGCAATGATTGCAACGAAGGCTTGCCCAAACCATCAGAAAAATCTATTTATTTGATCAGAACAAGGCATAACAACATTTATTATGCAAAAGTTCGCAAAACAAATGATAAAAAAGAGGATGATAAATGGATTACTCTTGAAGGAAAAGTGATCAACCCAAAAATCGTAACTGGATGGTTCCACCTTTGTTAACTTTCAACCCGCTTTAGAGCGGGTTTTTATTTACGCTTGAATTAATCCTATATTTCTGCTACCATACAAATACCTGTTTTCTCAAACTTTGAATCAGGAAAGGAGCGTACCTTATGAAAAAACTGTCCCTCTCGGCGATACTTATTATCGTCGCAATCGTTGTAATTGGGTTAATCGGTTGTAGCAATAAGACCAAACCGACAATATCAACTCCGCTTCAATTTTCAGTTCAATTGACTATTGAAGATGCAAAACTGAAAACCGTCACTGTCACCGCAGACGATACAGCTTTGTCGGCTATCCAAAAAGCCTACACTTATACTCGCGACGCCGACGGCACTACTATCGATGGTACCAAACATTTTTGGAGTTATACCGTTGATGGTATCGAACCTAAAGTTTATATTGGCGATTATAAAATCACCAAAAATTGCAAAATCAATTTGAAACCCTTAACTCTGCCTTGACTACTCAACCCGCCTACCGGCGGGTTTTTAAAATAAAAAATAAATAATCAAATATTCATCATTGCCTCTTTGACATTTTATTGGTATAATAGAATAAATTCTATGCGGAATTTCAGCATGCGGAAATATGGCCAACAATATTACATTATATTAATTCATGGCATGTTGGCGCGGAATTTTTCAAAGTTTTGAAAAATATAAAGCAATCTCAAGAAAGGACTATCTAATGTCAAAAATTACTGATTTAATTGGTCGTGAAATATTAGACTCACGCGGCAACCCAACTGTCGAAGTCGATTTGGAACTTGATGATAAATTTTTTGGTCGCGCCAGCGTGCCAAGTGGTGCTTCGACCGGCAGCCACGAAGCTGTTGAACTTCGTGATGGCGACAAAAATCGCTACAACGGCAAAGGAGTTTTAAAGGCCGTCGAAAATATCAACACTATTATTGCTGATAAAATCATTGGACAAGAAATTACAAACCAAGCCGAACTCGATGAATTACTGATCAAGCTCGATGGCACTAAAAATAAAGAAAAATTAGGCGCTAACGCTATCTTAGGCGTAAGTCTAGCTTTTGCCAAAGCCCAAGCTCAAATTCAAGACTTAACGTTAGATGAATATTTTGCGGAAATTTCAGACTCTAAAAGTCCGACTATTCTACCAGTACCAATGATGAATATTTTAAACGGTGGGGCTCACGCCGAAAACTCAACTGATCTCCAAGAATTTATGATCATGCCAGTCGGCGCGCCAAGCTTTCATGAAGCACTGCGCTATGGTGCTGAAGTTTTCCATGCCCTTAAAAAAATCCTAGCCGAGAAAGGTTTGAATACTTCTGTCGGCGATGAAGGTGGTTTTGCTCCAAGTCTTGCTAATAATGAAGCAGCTTTAGAAATCATCATCGAAGCCATTAAAAAAGCTGGTTACGAACCAGGCAAAGATATTTTTATTGCCATCGATGCCGCCGCTACCGAGCTTTTCAAAGACGGTAAATATGAATTAAAAACTGAAAATAAAAACTTAACCAGCGCCGAAATGGTCGACCTTTACGAAGCCTGGGTTAACAAATACCCGATCATTTCAATCGAAGACGGTTTAGCTGAAGACGACTGGGATGGTTATAAATTAATGACCGAAAAACTTGGTAAAAAAGTCCAAATTGTCGGCGACGATTTATTTGTGACCAATATTGAAAGACTGGAAAAAGGTATCAAAGAAAAAGTTACCAATTCCATTTTAATTAAACTCAACCAAATCGGCACCGTCACGGAAACCATTAAGGCGATCAAAATGGCCGACGAAGCTGGCTACACCGCCGTCGTCAGTCATCGCTCTGGCGAAACCGAAGATACCACTATCGCCGACTTTGTGGTTGGCCTTGGTACCGGCCAAATCAAAACTGGCTCTTTGTGTCGCTCTGAACGCATCGCCAAATACAATCAGCTTCTCAGAATCGAAGAAGAGCTGGCTGACACCGCCATCTTCGCTGGTCGAAACGCTTTCAAGTTCTAAAAACAATACAAACCTTTATGAATAAATTTACCGAACAAGTAGTCTTAATTGTGTTAGATGGTTGGGGCTACACCGAAACAACAGAACATAACGGAATTTTCGAAGCACAAACTCCTTACTTTGATTATTTGTGGCAAAATTTTCCCCACTCTTTACTCGAAGCTAGCGGCGAAGCCGTTGGTTTACCAAACGGTCAAATGGGCAATAGTGAAGTTGGTCACACTATTATTGGTGCCGGTAAAATTGTAAATACTGATTTAGTCAAAATTTCAAAATCTATTGAAAGAAATGAATTCAATCAAAACTCAGCTTTTTTAGAATTATTTAACCATATCAAAAAACACAATTCGACTTTACATGTTCAAGGTTTGATCGGTCATGGCGGTGTTCACAGTCACAGCCAACATTTATTTGCATTTTTAAAAGCAGCCAAAGAAAGCGGCATTGAAAAAATTGCAATCCACATTTTTACTGACGGTCGCGACAGCGCACCTCAAAGTGCCGGCGAGTATATTAAAGAGTTAGAAAATATATTAAAAGAAATTGGCATTGGTTTTATTGCCACTGCCTCTGGACGGTTTTACGCCATGGACCGTGACAATAACTGGGACAGATTAACTAAAACCGAGCAAGCCATTTTTCATGGCACAGCCAAATCCATTCAAACCAATAATCCATCTCAAATCATTGAGGAACTTTATAAAGATGGTATTGTCGACGAACATATTGAACCAATTATTTTCCTAGACGAAAACGGTAAAAATTATACTATTTCCGACAACGACGGTATTTTATTTTTTAATTTCCGCAAAGACCGTTCTCGTATGCTTAGTCAAAAAATCTTAGATCAGAAAAAAAATAAAAATCTTTGCTTTGTCACTATGACCGAATATGATAAAAATTTTGACTGCTTAGTGGCTTTTCCGCCAGAAGAAATTAACACAACACTGGCCAAAGAAATTTCTGAAGCTGGCCTTGATCAGGCCCATATTGCTGAAACTGAAAAATTTGCTCATGTCACCTATTATTTTAATGGTGGCAGGCAAACACCTTACAAAAACGAGAAGCAAATTCTAATCGATAGTCGCAAAGACATCCAGACTCATGATCAAGCTCCACAAATGAAAGCTCGGGAAATCGCTGAAAAATCTACAGAAGAAATCAAAAATCATACCAATTTCATATTAATTAACTTTGCCAATCCAGATATGATTGGCCACACGGCTAACAAAAAAGCCTTACTCGAATCTCTAAGTTTTATGGACAAACAATTAGAAAAAGTGGTCAAAGAAGCAATTAATCATAATTATAAAATTATCGTTACGGCCGACCATGGTAATGCTGAAATTTATTTTGATTCTAATTCAAACGAAAAACATACGGCCCACACTACCAATAAAGTACCTTTTATAATTATTGATCAAGATAAAAAATCTGTTCGTGACGGCGGCCTAGCCGATATCGCTCCAACCATACTCGAATTACTTAATATAAAAAAACCAGAAGAAATGACCGGTCAATCTATATTTGTGTTAAAATAGTAATAGATAACTATTTAACGAAAGGTAATTTTGACTGGAAAAACTCACCAAATTTTTGGTATCGGTGTTGGCCTGGCTATATTTTTAAATCTAGCCGAACCAACCTACTCACCTGCCACCTTGGCCGCGGTTTTAGTATTTTCATCTTTAGGTTCACTTTTACCAGATCTAGATAAAGCCTCAGCTGAATTTTGGCATAGTTTTCCCGTTGTCGGTCACAGTGCTGGCAAAATTGTTGATCCATTTATTTCTCACCGAAATATTACTCATTCTGTTATCGGCACTGCCTTGGCCGCCGCTTTATTTTACTTTATACTCGAATCTTTCCCAGATTATTGGGGTGTCAATACCACTGTTGTCTTTATCGTATCTGTTGCCAGCTATTTAAGCCATTTATTAGCCGACAGTTTTACAGTCGAAGGCATCCCACTTTTTTGGCCAGCCAAATGGAAATTCGGCATTCCTCCCAAACCGTTCGATGGCTTAAGAATTGTAACAGGAAAGTGGTTTGAAAATTTAATCATTTTCCCAATTATTAATATTACCCTGCTCTTACTAGTTATAAATTCCTGGCCGACTATCAAAATTATTTTGTTCAAATAATAATAAGTATATAATAAAAACAAGCAATAAATATTAGGAGGTCACATGATTATTGGAATTATCGTTCGTTGGGTTTTAAACGCCTTGGTCTTATTCGGCATCTCTTATATCGTTCCTGGTGTATATTTTGCTAATTTTTACGCCGCACTTATTTTAGTCGTAGTTTTAGGTATAATTAATGCAATCATTAAACCGATTTTGGTTTTCTTTACTTTGCCAATAAATATTCTAACTCTCGGGCTTTTTACTTTAGTTATTAACGGCTTACTCTTCTTATTAGCTTCAACTATTGTCAAAGGCTTTGTGGTTACTGGTTTCTGGCCAGCCTTCTTTGCCTCATTAGTATTTTCTTTGGTTTCAACCTTACTTTCCTGGCTCGATCAAAGTTTACAAAAAGAAGTTTAAATTTATTTGTAGGAATATAAAAATACCGCATAACGCGGTATTTTTTTATACTAATATTATTGTTTAAGAATCTCCATATTTCCAAATACTGAAATTCCGCGAGATTTTAAAACTATTGTTTCAAGATCTCCATACTGCTTCGCGACTCGAGATATTAAAGCTATTGTTTTAATATCTCCATAAAAACGGAATCAGGGATTTCAAGACGACCCAACTGCTTCATTTTCTTTTTACCAGCCGCCTGCTTTTTCAAAAGTTTATTTTTACGAGTAATATCTCCGCCATAAAGTTTGGCAATAACATCTTTTTTCATGGCTGAAATATCTTCACGCGCCAAAATTTTACCAGGCTTACCATCAGTGCTATTCATAGCAATTTGAATCATGACCTCAAACATTTGTTTTGGAATCAAATCTTTAAGTTTTAAGGCCAAGGCTTTAGCCTGCGTTTGTACCTGAAAAGCGGGGACAATCTTATTAAATTCATCAATTTGCTGACTAGCCACAAAAACATCAAGTTTAACTAAATCACCAACTTTCCAGCCAATCAATTCGTAATTTTGCGACGCATACCCTTGAGTAGCCGATTTTAGTTTATCGTAAAAATCAATGATAATTTCGGCTAACGGAGCCTCATACTTAATCACCGCCCGATCGCCAAAAAAGTTAGTTGTCTCGTAAACACCTCTTTTCATTTGAGCGAGTTCCATCACCTGGCCCAAGTATTCTTTTGGCGTAATGATTTCCATTTTAACCCAAGGTTCTTCGTAACGAGGCCTGCCTTCATCATGATTAATTCGATATTCAACCGAAGGTTGGGTGACAATTAAATCTAAATTATTCTCGCGCTCCAAACGCTCTTTTACGATCTCTAAATGCAACAATCCCAAGAATCCACAACGAAAACCATGACCAAAACTCTGTGAATTTTCAGGTTCATAAATCAAACTTGAATCATTTAATTTTAATTTTTCAAGCGCCGAACGAAGGTGATTAGGTTCTCCTCCCTGAAGAAAAAATGACGCATAGACCATTGGTTGCGGTTTTTTGTAACCCTCGATAGGGGAGACACCAATAGGGGAATTAAGAGTGACTGTGTCACCAACTTGAACATCAGCCAAATTTTTAGCGCCCGTCACAATATAGCCGATCTCCCCTGCCTCCAACGAAACTTTCGGCGCATATTTAAGCTTAAACTCGCCTACTTCAACGGCCTCGGCGTTTTTATTAGCGGCCATAAATTTAATGCCCACGCCCTTACCCACTTTGCCATCCATCACTCTAATATAAGCAATGACCCCACGGTAAGCATCATAAATCGAGTCAAAAATCATAGCCCGAAGCGGAGCCTCTATATCGCCTTTCGGTGCGGGAACTTGTTCAATCACTTTATCTAAAATTTCCAAAACCCCCTGGCCAGTTTTAGCCGAAACTCTTAAAATATCTTCGTCAAAAACACCGAGTAAATCTTGAATTTCCTCGCTCACCTCTTCGATCATAGCATTTGGTAAATCAATTTTATTAATCACTGGTACAATTTTTAGGCCAGCTTTTTGGGCGTGCTCTAAATTAGCCAAAGTTTGGGCTTGAATGCCTTTCGTCGCATCCACCACCAAAATTGCCCCTTCAACAGCGGCCAAAGATCTTGAAACTTCATAGGCAAAATCAACATGTCCTGGCGTATCGATCAAGTTCAAGCTGTAACCTTTATAATCCATACGCACTGGCTGAAGTTTGATCGTAATACCGCGCTCACGCTCCAAATCCATGGTGTCGAGCATCTGCGGCTTACTATCGCGCACTTCAACCGTATGAGTTAACTCCAGCATACGATCAGCTAAAGTTGATTTACCGTGATCAATATGGGCTATAATTACAAAGTTCCTTATTTTATCCATGTATCTCCTTTGTAATTTCCGCGACAAACGGAAGTTTGGCCATAATTACGAAATTACGAATATTTGTTTGATTATCCATGTTGTTCCCCTGTTTCTATGAAAACAAATTGATGTAATTTCGTAATTTCCGCGCAAATCCGAAGATTTGCCATTATTACAAAATTCATTGAGTTATTCATTAGCGATGTTTCTCCATTTCTTTCAAAGCATCTTCTCTTGTATTAATTTTTCCATCCAGATAAGCTTGCTCTAAATAACTTTTAATTTGACCAACTTCTGGCCCTGCTTCAATCTTAAGTATTTTCATAATATCTTCGCCAGTGACCAAATCGAATTTTTTTACTTGATTTTTTTCTTCTTCACTGGTCTCGGCCTCAAATTTGGCGCGCAGCGCCAATGCGTCTTGGTACATTTTCATATCTGGCTCATGATTCGGTCGAAGACTAGCCGACAAATCCGCTTTGGTCAAATCTAGAAGCAACTCAATATTTGGATCTACAAAAAGCTTTTTTTGTTTGCGCTCACTCATACCAGTAAAAGCATGAACAATCCGCATGTGTTGACGGATCGCCCAACAAACTCTACTGATAAAATGACGCGAAAATTTAAAACGTTCCAGGATTTCTTCAGCTTGTTTAGCTGACTGAATATCATGATCAAAAAAAGTAATACTAGTTTTATTTTTTTCGGCCCTAAAACCAATCGTTTCTGGTTTGGCAATATCATGAAGTAAAACTGTCCATACTAACTCCTCTGAGAGAGTTTCACCAATATTAATTAAAGCCAAAAGCACATGCGTCCAGACATCACCTTCAGCGTGAAATTCTTTTGGTTGTGGTACATTTTTCATTTTTGCCAGTTCTGGCGAAATTTCATCTAGCAAACCCAACTCATCAAGCATCTCAATAGCCAAATGTCTATTTTTTAATAATAACATTTTGCTAAATTCTTCACGAATTCTTTCAATAGAAATTTGCCCAATATTACTCGCTAATCGTTTGATCGCGATTTTAGATTCTTTTTCAAACATAAAACCGAAACGAATCGCAAATCTAACCGCTCTAAGCATACGCAAATAATCTTCGTTAATGCGATCATCGGCATTTCCGATAAATCGAATATATTTTCTTTTAATATCTGTCAGTCCGTCAATATAGTCAATAATCTCAGATTTAATTGGATTGTAAAACATACCATTGATTGTAAAATCACGGCGTTGAGCATCTTTTAAGCTCGATGAAAACTTTACAGACTCAGGATGACGATGGTCACCCACTCCAACATCTTCACGAAAAGTCGCTACTTCAAATTCATGATTATCGATCTTAACCGCCACCACTCCAAATGATTTGCCGCGATCCTCAGCCATAGGAAAAATCTTTTTGATTTCTTCTGGATGAGCAGCAGTGGCAATATCAATATCATGGGTCTCAACTCCTAAAATCATATCTCGAACAGCACCACCAGCAATATATGTTTCAAACCCCGCTTCTTGCAAGGTTTTCACCACATCAAAAGCCGCCGATTCTTCATCGGTCAAAGGACGTTCAATTTTAAAATTTATCTTTTCCACAGATACATTATACCAGATTTTATGGTTTAGGTCGAGAGCTACAAAAGATTTTTATACAAATCATCTAAAAATGCGATTTTTTTTAAATTTTTCATTTCGCTAATTGTGACCCAAAGAAATTCATCGTGAGATTCAACTTCTAATTCGATCTCTCCGGATAAATATTTACATTCATAAGTCAGTTGAAATTGATGACGATCTTCACCAGATTGGTAGCCATAAGCACTCAAGATTTTTCCGATTTCAACTTCTAAACCAGTCTCCTCTTTGATTTCTCGAGCTAAAGCCATTTTTATATCTTCGCCAAATTCAATTGTCCCGCCAGGAATATCCCAAAAACCAGCCATATAACCATCGGTTTTAGCCCGGTGAAGCACTAAAAATTTACCATCTTTTTCAATTAACCCATGCGCCGCCACAACAGTATATTTATTCATTTGAAAGATAATCCTTAATTTTGGCCATTATTTCTTTTCTCATAATAATATAGTCTGTCTTAGCTAGCTTATCGACGAAATTTAAATTTAAAATTTTACTTAGTATTTTTTCTGTATCACTGTCTGCGGCTAAAATATAATTTTTAGCCTCAAGTGTATCAATAATATTTAAAAAACAATAATCTAATTTTTGACCCTTAATCACGTCTTGAATAATGCTTTTTATTTCATCTAGTCGGTTAGCGATCAAATCATCCGTGCCAACTATTTCCATCTGAAAAACCGTCATATTTCTTCCTAAAATACTATGTTCTGCGAAATCATTGTGAATATAACGACTTAAATTTTCACCATCAATATTTGTTCTAGCTCTAAACATTTTTTCTGCAAAATCACTATCAATTTCAATTTTATCAATTAAATATTTTGCTGCATCCAAATCTCTTTGAACCGTAACTTTATTTTTAAAATTTATCGTATTCGAAACAATAGCACCGTAAAGCAAGTAGGCTGACTCGCGACTTGGTTCAACGCCGGCTTCCTGAAACTTTTCGGTAATCAATGTTGCGCAAGAACCGACTAATTCAATTTGAATTTTTGCCCATGGATAATCAGATGAATCGTTAACAGTTCTATGATCAATTATTTCAATTAAATTTTTCGGGTCGACTGACAAATTTAAAAATCTCAAATTACTCGTATCGACTAAAATTAGTTTTTCAATTTTAATATTTTCATCAACTTCATAAATCGGTTTTTGCTTGATCATATCTAAAATGAACATTGTTTCATCGTCGACTCGCCCAGTTAAAATATGCTCCGATATTTTACCAATTTTATTCAAAAGTTCAGCATAACCAAACGCACAAGCGTAACCATCTAGATCAGGATTTTTATTACTTGCCACATAAATTTTATTTTCCATCAATTATTTCCTCCAAAACTTTCATATCCATCATATTTAGATGTGTGCCGCCAGGCACGACCTTAATCGCCGCATTTAATTTTTCTGAAATTGTCTGACCATGAGCTAAAGGTACCAATGGGTCATCTGATTCATAAATCAAATTAACCTTTAATACATTACTCTTAATTTTAGACCAATTAAAATCTCTGAAAAAGAAATTTTCAATTTGGCCAAAACTCATCGCTTCGATTGGCGTAGCTACTAAAATAATTTGTCCTACCGGAACTTCAGTTTCTTCCAAAAAACGCAAAATTGTCACCCCGCCCAAAGAATGACCAATTAAAATATCGTTTTGAGTTGGAGCAAAATCTTTCACAACTTTTACCCAATCTTCATATTTAGGAAAATAATCACCAGGCAAACTTGGCACAATTACTTCAAAACCTTTTGGCTCAAATATATCTTTAACGCGCAAAAACCAACTTTCTTCAGGAGTCGCGTTCCAGCCATGTAAAACTAAAATTCTTTTTTTAGTGTTCATTTAATCCTTCCAGAAACAATAAGCTGATGATTCTCTAATTTAATTTCTTCAACTGACATTTTTTGATTAATTATATCTAGTCTAGCGTTGATTGAACTATCAAAACCTTTATCAATTTGATCTAAAACTATTTTTGAAATTTTTAACTGTCCGGCATTTATACTTTTTGTTTTTAAAACAATCTTTCCATTATCAACTATCGGCTCCACTCCTACAACAATTTTTGAGCTTAGCGGCTTAACCAAGGTCGCATAAACAATAATTTCGTCTGGAGAAATACCAATTTGAACTTCACGCAAAACGAAACTTTGAAAGTTTAGACCACCACTTACTAATGTCGACAAGTCATCTTCTGTCAAAATCGTTTCTACGCGACCATCAGTTAATATTTTTGGGCTTGCCAAGCTACTTTCTAAATTTTTTGACGAATAATTCACAGACCTTTTTATAGAAAAATCTTTTTTCGAGGTTATCATTTTGTATAAATAAAAAACCGAAAAAATTAAAACTATAAAAATTACTATAAAAAATCCTGCCATTGTTTGACAAGTACAACAACTTGAATGCGATTTTTTCTCATCTAAATCATTATAAAAATGTTCGACTTCTGCTCTGTCTGAGGTTTCAAATTTTTTATCGTTATTCACTTGCACCTCGGCGAGTAAATTTCTGCCAGATAATTGTTACTGCTTCAATTTCTTTAAATTTGAATATTTTTGTAAACATTAAATAAACTATCAACCCAACTCCAGCCGACAATATTAACTGAACAGCTATACCCCAAAAACGATGCATATCGACTAATCCACCAGTTAATGTTTTAACCAGTTGAATGACCAACCCCATCACCACTGAAGCGACCACAACTTTGAGCACAAAAATAAACAAACCTTTTTCTTCAGGCCAAGCCGAGTGCTTTTTGAGCATAATATAAAGAAAAATTGTTCCAATCATTGAACCAATTGTATAACCTAAAGCTAAACCTTCAACACCCAATTTTAACGATAAAATCTTACCCAAAATAATACTGGCCACTACCCCCACCATTGTCCCAATCATTGGAACTTTTGTATTATGCAAAGCATAAAATGCTCGTGAAAATAATGGTTGAAGTCCAGTAAAAGCTAATGACAAAGCTAAATACGCCGTTGTGTTGGCCGTCGCCATTGTTTGATCCCAACCAAAATGGCCAGAACCAAAAATTAATCTAATAATCTGAATTCGAAGTAAAACGATCATTACAATAATCGGAATCATAAAGAATAATATAATTCGGGTATATTTGATGATTTGCGCAATAAATTCATCGTAACGGTCACGCGAAACCGCCTCTGATAAAGTCGGGAAAATGGCCGTAGCAAAACTTGTACCAAAAACCACCATTGGCATAGTCTGAATATTATCAGCTAAATTATAAACTGCGATTGAGTATCCTCCTAAACTCGAGGCGATACCAGTAAAAATCAGTAACATAATTTGATTAGCGCCTAGAGCAATTGATCGAGGAATCATAAGTAAACCAATTCGTTTAACACCCCAATGATCCCAAGCAATTTTAGCATTAAACCTAAAACCAAGCTTAATTGCTACCGGCAATTGTATTAAAAAATGTAAAAAAGCACCGACGACTACCGAAACAGCCACACCGTAAACACTAAAATGATCGGCAAAAAATAAGGTACCTAAAATAATCGTAATATTGTAAACCAATGGCGCCAAAGAATAAACCATAAATCGCTTGAATGAATTTAAAATTCCACCAAAAATATAGGAAAGACCAAAAAATATTGGTGAAAGCAACATAATTCGCGCTAAATTTGTGACAATTTCCTGACGAGAACTATCAAAGCCTGGCACCACTAAAGGTGTAATTATCGGCATAATCAAGACGAGAACAATCGAAAAACAAACCAAAAAAACAAAAGCAATATTCACAACCGAGCTAGCCACCAACCAAGCTTCGTCTTCCTTTTCCTTAGCCACTAAATTAGTAAAAATCGGAATAAAAGCAGATGTAATGGCACCTAAAATTAAAATATTAAAAATTAAATCCGGAATACGAAAAGCCGCGTAATAAGCGGAAAGAAGTTCAGTAGGAATTTTTTGAGTTAAAAAATGATCCCGAATCAAACCTAAGACATTGCTAAGCGTCAAAGTAATCATCAAAATAACGCTAGCCGCGGTCAGCGAGTTCTTCCTGTGCAAAATTGCTGCAACTTTTTTAACCATAGTCCAACCACCTTTTAATTAACAATTTGAGGAATATGACCAAATATTAGATCGTCCCCTCTTTATAAAAAACTATTTAAAGAATTTTTCAAATTCAACACTTTCGATAGTTTCTTTTTTAATCAAAACTTCAGTTATTTTTTTCAATAAAGATTTATTCTTAACCAAAACTTGCTCGGCTTTTTTTTGAGCATCTTTAATAATTCTCATGACCTCTTCGTCAATCTGAAAAGCTTTAGCATCAGAAAAAGTTTTATGTCCACCAAGTTCACGACCCAAGAAAACTGCTTCTTCACGTTCGCCTAAAACAACTGGACCGATTTTCTCTGACATCCCGTAAACCATAACCATATCACGCGCAATCTTGGTTGCTCGCTGCAAATCATTTGAAGCACCAGTAGTCACTTGACCAAAAATCAATTTTTCCGCAACCCAACCACCCAAAAGTTGGGCGATTTCGTCTTCAAATTTAGCTTGAGAATACAACCTTCTATCTTCCTCTGGCAAACTCCAAGTATAACCAAGAGCATTACCACGAGAAATCACCGAAATTTTATGAATCGGGTCGCAATCAACCAAAACTTTTCCGACAATAGCGTGACCAACTTCATGATAACCAGAAATCTCTTTTTCGCTAACCGATAAGACTCTGGATTTTCGTTCAGGCCCAATAATAACTTTTTCGATTGCCGCACCAATTTGAGCTTGATGAATTTTTTTCAAATTTTCACGAGCTGCAAAAATAGCAGCTTCGTTCATCACGTTTTTCAAGTCAGCCCCAGAAAGTCCAGCAGTCTGACGAGCAATTTTTTCAAAATCAACCGAAGCGTCCATCGGCTTGTTGCGAGCATGAATTTTTAATATTTCAGTTCGTTCAGCGATATCAGGTAAATCAATGATCACTCTTCGGTCAAAACGCCCTGGTCTAAGTAAAGCTGGGTCCAAAACATCAGGTCTATTAGTGGCAGCCATCACGATCACACGAGTTTCATTTTCAAAACCATCCATTTCTACCAAAATTTGGTTTAAAGTTTGCTCACGTTCATCATGCGAACCACCCAAACCGGTACCACGTTGGCGACCAATTGCATCAAGTTCATCAATAAATAAAATAGCTGGTGAATTTCGCTTGGCCTTGGCGAACAAATCGCGCACTCTGGCCGCACCCACGCCGACAAACATTTCCACAAATTCAGATGCAGAGATCGAAAAAAATGGTACTCCAGCTTCACCGGCCACGGCCCGCGCCAATAAAGTTTTACCGGTTCCCGGAGGACCAATCAGCAAAACGCCTTTTGGAATTTCCGCGCCTAAATTCTTAAACTTAGCCGGGCTTTTTAAAAATTCAACCACTTCATAAAGTTCCTGCTTAGATTCAGCCATCCCGGCTACGTCAGCAAAAGTGGTTTTCTTACCGCCAGGATTAAATAATTTAGCCTTAGATTGACCAAAACTCATGGCTTTATTATTGCCGCCCTGAGCCTGTCGAAGCATAAAGAATAAAAATCCACCAATTAATAAAAATGGCAGTAAAATACTTAAAATCGTCGACCAATTCGAACTACTACTTGGGTTTTGCACCGTGATACTAACTTTATCCGGCGTAATCCCATAATCATTTAACGAAGAACTAGACTCTTTGTAAGCCTGCAATTTTTGATTATCCTTAAGGGTTGCCGTCACCTGATTATCAGAAATAGAAATCTGGGCTACATTGCCAGATTTGACTTGATCAACAATTTGAGAGATCGTAGTTGATTTTGGTTTACTGATTGGATTTGAAGAAAAAAGGCTCCAGCCGACGAGAGCAATGATTATAAATACAATTATATAGAAAGCATTTTTTGATGTTTTATTCATAATTACAATCGAGAATATTTTGTTTAATTATTATTGCAGCTTGGTTGGTGGCTCTGGTTGGACGCTTGCCTAAAGGCGGACCAACGACGGCCTTTTTTCGGGCTCAGCCCGAAATTTAATAATTTGGTGGCTGAGGCGGGATTCGGACCTGCGACCTCGGCCTTATGAAGACCTCGCTCTACCACTGAGCTACTCAGCCAAATTATTAATGCTGAAGACCTCGCTCTATGATATTTCATCAAAATGTCTGTAATACCACTGAGCTACAGAGCCTCGTACTCAAAAAATACCAGAGTAAATAATTTAATTTGGTAGCGGGGAGTGGACTTGCACCACTGATCTCCGGGTTATGAGCCCGACGGGATACTACTTCCCTACCCCGCGATAATTCGCGACGCGTCTCAATTAGACGCTTATTAGTACTTTAACAGATATTGGACCTAAAAACAAGTCTTATTTGGCAAGTTTACTTAATTTTAGCGGTTTAATCGTAAAATAAACCAACATTAATAAACAACCAATTAACCAGAATATAAGGTACATCAAAATTTTTTGATCAACTATTGGTTGAAATTCTTTAATCACTGAACTATTTTCAATTTTCGCATTGATTTGGCTATTAACACCTAAAACTGCCGGCTTAGCCAAATCTTCTTTGGCGCCAAACATTTCAACCACAATAGTAGTTTTCACATTATCGATTTTACCATCAACAACGGCTAAACCAATTTCATTAAAATTTGGGCTTAAAATATTCTCTTTATGAGTGGCCGAATTCATCCAGGCCTCTTGTAATTCAGAATCATCCGAATAGCCCATGGCTAAATTTTCACCAGCATAAGCATATTGATAACCAGCTTGTTCGATAAAATTCCAAGGCTTTTTACCACTTGGCGAAATGTGGGCAAAATAATTTTCTTTAAACATATCTTGAGCTTTTGCCTGAGCCGCATTAGTTAATTCTTGGTTGAAGTTCAAAACAGGCAAATTATTCTTAACTCTAGCCTGGTTAGTTAATTCAATCAATCGATCAGACGAAGCAGCTAAGACTGTGGTACTCAAACTGAGAACACAAAAAACACCAAACAACAGGCTTAAAAAGATTTTGGTTAAATTGTATTTAGCGTGAGTCATTTCCCCTCCCAGAGAACTGTCTTTACTAGACATTAAACCATTATATCACAAAAACGGCCTTATGTCAAGCCATTATACCTTTTATTGAGACCTTTTCTCCTTAAAATTTAATCAAAAATATAGGACCACCAGGCTTGGGCGTTACTGATCTTTTTTTGATTTTTAGGTGTAATAATTTGCTCTTCAGATATTTTCGAAGTATCAATTTTTCTGACTGGTATTAAAACTACCTGCTCATCTGGCTTTTTGAGTGCCAATTTGTCGCGAGCTTCCAGTTCCTGAAAACTGTATGATTGATAATATATGATTAGATTTTCGAAATTTTTGTTCTTTTGTTCTAATTCAATATTAGATTTTTTCAAAGTATCGATTTGCTTTTTTAATAAAAAATTTTCGTAAATCGCCCGGCCAAGGATAAAAAATATGTACAATACCAAAAAATAAGCAATCATTTGCTTGCTTAGGCCAAAAAATTTGCTTTCCGGTTTACTAAAACTACTCTCATTCATGATAACTCTATTATACCAGAACTTAGACACAAAAAAATCACCCGCCATCAATCATGATTTTGGGTGATTATTTTTCAGATTACCAACGACTACTACTGTTGGTTTTCTTTTCTTTTGGCTTAACTTGGGCTGCTTTTTTCTTCATCCACCATTCGTAAAAATAGTATGAAGCAATTGCTGCGCCAGCGGCCACAAACAAAATGTACAAAGCAGTCAATAAACGACTCCAGTTTCTGGCAGGTTTAACCGGGGCTTTATCCGATGTTTTAACCGGATTTTCCGAGACAACATTTTCTTTTTTAGAAGCAGTTTCAATTTTCTGCTTCTTTAAATCAGAAATGGTTGAAGCACCATCGATAATCGATGTTTTCGCCACAGCTTGATCTGTCTGTGATGATACCTTAATAACCACGTTGGTTAATATCTTTTTTGACTTTAATCCAGCCTGATCAACTGCAATAATTTGATAGAAATAATGTTGACCAATTTTGACATCTCGATCAACAAATTTATTCGTCACCGAACTACCGATTAAACGATAAGTTCCATTTGAATATCTATAAATATTATATTTAACTTGATCTTTTTCTGCTACCCAAGTAATTTCGGCTTGACCATCAACAGAAACTGATTTAACACTTTCAATTTTTGGCTTGGCATAATCAACTTTGATAGTTTTGGACTGAACCGGTTCTTTAATTCCGTTAATACCAACTGAGTAAAAATACAGGGTGTTTTCACCACGCCAGGCCCGAAAAGGCTGATTATATGTCTGCCATTTGCCATCGGTTTTGTTCCATTGGAAATAAATCTGTTTTGATTTTGCCGAATGAAATTCAACCATGGTGGCCGAAGTGTACCAATTATCTTGACCTTGAGGTAGTCTTGGTGTAGTTTCCATTTTACTGACAGATGCTTTTTTGCTTGCAGCTGAAACAGTTACTGGATTTACCATTAAGCCTAAAGGTAAAGAAATTGCGATCAAAAAACCCAATAATAGTTTTACCATTTTTTGCATAATTTCTCCTTAATTGTTAATTTACTTTCTCGTTTTTTGCGAACCAAAAAAGGGTTCCCACCCTCCTAAATATTAAATCCCTAACCCCCGAAATGGGCCTAAGGCGCTAATCCGAAATACGGTAATATGACTTTAAAATAACAGAATCTAGCAGAGAGCGCAAATCGTGTCAAGAGATTAAAACAAGAATATTTATCGATATTAGTGTTCACAAGGTTGATTTTCGACTACTATATTGTTAAAATATATCTAAAGAGGGCAAATTGATTCCACTGGTCAATAATTTTACTGTCAATCTGAACACAAAACTACGGGCAAATAGCTCAGTGGTAGAGCAAGCGTCTTATACACGCTCGGTCGTAGGTTCGAATCCTACTTTGCCCACCAAAAATAAAATAATCAAATACACGCTCGGTCGTAGGCTCTCCTTCGGAGACTTCGACCGAATCATGCTTTGCCCACCAAAAAAATCGTTATGATAACAATCAAACGATTTTTTTATTTTGAAAAAATACAATGAATAGTCTCAAACAAAAATCTTTAAAGTTTGCCCTAGAAATCTTTATTTTGATTCTTACACTTGGAATACTAACCATGTGGTTTTTGAATTTTTTCAAAATTTATGAAGATAAGTTTTTCCCACGTGTTACTATTAGCGGTCTACCAGTTGGCGGACAAACTCTTGAACAAGCCAAACAAAACATTAATCAATATGGTCAAGAGATCAATTCAAAAAGCGTTGAACTCACCTTCGGCGAAAGCAATTTCACACCACGATTAGCCGATTTAGGCGTCAAATTTGATACTGAAAAAACAGTCGATGAGGCCTTTAGTTATGGTCGACGCGGCACTCTTATCAATAAAATTAAAGAAAATTTTAATCTCGCCTTTTTTGGTTACAATACCGCTTTAGTCGCTCAAATCGATAAGAAAATCTTAAATGACTATATCGATTCTTTGGCTAAAAAAATAGACATCCCAAAAATTGACCAAAAAGTTCTCGATACAGACGGAAAAATTATTGAAGAAGGCCAGGACGGCCAAATACTAGATCAAGATCAATTGGCCAGTGATATTCAAAATCAAATTGCCTCCGGCCAAACTGTTTTCTCAATTGAACTGGCCACAATTGTTGTGCCAAAAGAAGAAAAACAGGTTAAAACCGCCTTTACTCCTGGTGACTATTATGGTCGCTATATTGACGTCAATTTATCAACTCAAAAAATGCAATTATTCGATAATAATCAGTTGGTTCAAGAATACACTGTTTCTAGCGGCAAAGCCTCCACTCCAACACCAATCGGTACTCGCTATATTCAAAATAAAAGTCCTCGAGCCTGGTCGCCTGACCATGGTCTCTGGATGCCATGGTGGAACGGCTTAGGCGGCGGTTACGGCATTCACGAATTACCTGAATGGCCAAATGGCTATAAAGAAGGAGCGGCTCACTTAGGCACACCTGTCTCCCATGGTTGCGTCAGACTAGGCGTCGGTCCAGCAAAATTCGTCTATGATTGGGCGCCAATCGGTTCTCCAGTCTATATTCATCGATAATTCAATTATTAATCAACAAAAAGACTTGCCTATCCCCTCTGGCAAGTCTTTTTTAATTATTTTGACTATAAAATTAATTTATCTTTTTCATCTTGATATTGACTGAAACCAAGGTCTTTTCCTTCTCAAGATACATAATATGAGACTTGAAATCAGTATATTCTGGTTTGGTGGCAGTCAAGTAATAAATACCAGGATTAACCAAGAACTTAAACCGACCATCGATATCAGTTACATCTGTTTCGACTAATCTATTTGTACGTTTTTCGTAAATTCTCACGATCGTAGTCTCAAGTGGTCGACCAAAAATATCAGTAACAACACCATATGGTCTGGCTCGTTTGGTTCTTAAATATTCCCAAATCGCAATCAAAATATAAAATATTAAGGAGAAAATATAGAAAATATTAATCGAAATAATCATCAAAACAATGGCAAACATTATACCTAGAACCAACAAGACGATTCTAACAGTATTTAAAATTCGGTTAAGCTTGATGGTAAAGACTAACAATTTATAACTAAAAGATAATTTAGTTTGAGCATCCATTGGCACATTAATAGTGACCGTTTTATCCTTACTATCAATCTCTAAGACTTCACCAGTATAAACCGAATCGAAGAAACCACTAACTTTCATAACTGACGGGAAAGTATAACCATTTTTTTGAACTGTTAAATAGTATTTGCCTGTTCTGACCAAGAAGCCAAATCTACCTTCACCATCGGAAACCGCAGTTTCAAGTAAACGATTATATTCTTTATCAAAAATCTTAATCAAAGCATAAGGAATGGCTTGACCGGTTTGTGAATTAAAGACCGTACCCCATGGCTTTCGTCGTTTACGAATGCCCAAAAATTGGAACAAATGACTCAAAAGATAAAGAAGTTGTGGCCAAATATTGGCAGTCGCTAAAACAGCGTTTAGAACAATTGGTGCGGCCAATAAAGAACTGGTTGTAACAATAACAGCGTTGGAAACACTCTTAGCTTCTGGAGTTAAACCTTCGGTACTAATATTAGCAAACAAACTATTAATCTGATCTTGGGTTTTTTGCAAAGTACTAGTAACACCATTGCCAATAACTTTGATCTGTACATTTTGTTGAATCTGCCCGTCAGTCACAGTTAGCTTCTGGTCACCCACAGTATTTAGAGTAAAATCTGAGCCGTCGAACGAGTGTGTACCAGTATCAGACGCACTAAAGGTGTACTTATGATCACTATTCCAAATTAATTCGGCTTTTTTATCAGAAGATGTAAAGTAAATTTCGCCTAGATAAGATTGAATTCTGGCGCCACCATTGTCAACCGCGCTCACTTTAACCTTATCGTTAAAAGTCTGACCAGCATTAATTTTATCTGGAGTATTATCAAGTACAAGATAAGCTTGAACCGCTAAGGCATCGCCTTTTTTGGTTGAAACATTCAAAATACTAGATTTCAAAGAAGTATTACCGGCTGCGTCATAAGCTTTAATATAGAAATTATAAACAGTTTCTGGAGTCAATTGAGTCAAATCAAAATCAGTATTTGAAGTTGTACCGATCATGACATCAGTATCGGCATTGAATATTTTATAACCGGTTACACCGACATTATCGGTCGAAGCATCCCAGGCCAAACTAATCTCAGTCGATTTGATAACGGTAGCTCGAAGATTGGTCGGCGCAGTTGGCCCTTCATTATCCGTAACGTTCGTCGGCGTCAAAGCTAATTGTTCGGTTCCACTGGAGATATGACCAAGTGAATCAATCGCTTTTAAGGTATAATAATAAGTCACGCCATTGGTCAAATTGGAATCAGTATAAGATGTTCCGGTTTGACCCGTAGCTAATTTTACCCCTTGAACTGTTTTTTCAAGTGAACGATAAATGTCGATCGATTTGAAATATGTTGACGAAGGATTGGTCCAAGTCAATTCGACCTGACCATTACCAGCTACTCCAGAAAAGTTAATCGGATTATCAATTGAGGCTGGGTAAGTTCCAAATGTCACTTCAATAGTGTGATTGGCCGTAATTGAGCTAAAGGTATAAGTTTCAAGATCATATTTTGAAACGCCATCAACCTGAACATTCCTAATAAAGTAACCAGAATTGGCACTAATCGTAAAGGTTTTATTTGAAAGCGCATCCACTATTATCGAACCACTTGGTGTAATACTACCTCCGTTACCTGACGAAGCAGTAATAGTATAAGTCGTAACAGCAATGGTCGCAGCGATCGTGTGATCAGTAGTGACATTGCTAAAAGTATAAGTAGCCAAAGCCCCAACCGAGACACCATCAATCTTCAAGTCTTCAATATAATAACCGGCATCAGGAGTGATAGTGTAGATCTGGCTCGAACCATCATCAACCAAAGTCGAACCAGATGGCGAGACTGTACCGTGGGCATTAATCGTGGCCGTAATGGTATGGCTTGTTCCAGTAGGAGTAACCGGATTTGCGCTAAAACTAGCCGAAATTGTATGATTCGTGGTTACAGTGGTAAAGGTATAATTACTGACCGAACCAACTGAAACACTATCAACCAAAACATCTTCAATATGATAACCAGATGAAGGCAAAATCGTATAAGCCTGGTTTGAACCATAATTAACTGTTGTCGCACCGTCCGGATCAATCGAACCATGCGAACCAGCTAAAGCCGTTATTGTTTTTGTATCAACTATAAATGTTGCTGAAATAGTATGAGAAGTAGTAACGTTGTTAAAAGTATAAGTTGTCACAGAACCGACCGAGACACCGTCAACTAATACATCCAAAACGTGGAAATTATCATTGGCCGTAATAGTGTAGGCTCGATTTGAACCATAATTAATCGCCGTAACACCGGTTGGTGAAATCGAACCATTAGTGCCAGCCGAAGCTGTAATATTATTAGTATCGATGGCGAAAGTCGCAGACACTGTTAAATTAGAGGTAATATTTGAATCGGTACGAGCTTCCGTTAAAACTCCATCAGACCAAGAAACAAAATGATAATGAGCACTTGGCACGGCCGTAACCTGAGAACCGTTACCTCCATAATTAACGGTTTGTGGGGTGGTACCCGTGATCGAACCGTTTGAACCAGCATTATAGGTCAGAGTGTAAGTATTGATCGCAAAAGTCGCCGTTACAGTGATATTATCTGTTACATTAAGGTCTGTTCTGGCTGCCGTCATCACATTATCCGACCATTTAACAAAATGATAATTGGCTGCCGGTACAGCTGTCACTTGAGCACCATTTGAACCATAACCAACGGTTTGAGAGGTTGTACCAGTGATTGAGCCGTTTGAACCAGCATTATAGGTCAGGGTGTAAGTGTTGATGGCAAAATCAGCAGTGACGGTGATATCGGTAGTAATATTTAAATCGGTTCGAGCGGCTGTCATCACGTTGTCAGACCACTTAACGAAGTGATAATTCGTATCAGGTATAGCTACAACTTGCGTACCATCCCCACCAACATAAACTGTCTGGGAAGCATTGCCAGAAATAGTACCATGTGAACCAGCTGTATAAGATAAAGTGTATTGATTTTCGGCAGCAAAATTAGCCGTGACTGTAATATTACCTGTCACATTTAGATCAGTTCTGGCCGCCGTCAAAACACCATCAGACCAAGTAGTAAAATGATAATTCAAATTTGGTACAGCTGTAACTTGTGTGCCGTTTGCACCATAATTGACGGTTTGTGGGGTAATACCTGTAATCGAACCATTCGCACCAGCTGAGTAAGTTAAGGTATAAGTATTAACAGCAAAAGTGGCGGTCACAGTTATGTCAGCTGTAATATCTAAATCAGTACGAGCGGCGGTCATGACATCGTCTGACCATTTAACAAAATGATAATTTGTATTTGGCGTAGCAATAACTTCACTACCGTTTGCACCATAACCAACAGTTTGAGGAGTTATGCCGACAATCGTACCGTTAGAATCATGATTGTAAGTTAAGGTGTAAGTATTAATAGCGAAGGTCGCGGTGACTGTAATATCATTTGACACACTAGAATCAGTACGAGCCGCCGTCATCACATTATCTGACCACTTAACAAAATGGTAATTAGAATCTGGAACAGCCGTAACCTGAGAACCACTACCTCCGTAATTGACAGTCTGAGGAGTAGTACCAGTAATTGAACCATGCGAACCAGCCGAGTAAGTTAAGGTATAAGAATTTATAGCAAATGTAGCACTAACTGTTAAATCAGAAGTAATGTTTTGATCAATACGGGCCGCGGTCATCACGTCGTCTGACCATTTAACAAAATGATAGTTGTCATCAGGAACAGCCAGGACTTGGCCACCGTTAGCACCATAATTGACGGTTTGAGGTGTTACACCAGACACAGAACCATGAGAACCAGCATTGTAAGTTAGAGTGTAAGTATCAATGGCAAAGGTCGCCGTTACGGTTACATCAGCCGTGATATTCGAATCAGTACGAGCAGCCGTTAAAACGCCATCAGACCAAGAAACAAAATGATAGTGAGCACTTGGCACGGCCGTAACCTGAGAACCGTTACCTCCATAATTGACGGTTTGTGGGGTAATACCTGTAATCGAACCATTCGCACCAGCAGAATAAGTCAAAGTATAAGTATCAATGGCAAAAGTGGCGGTGACCGAAATATTAGCTGTGATGTTTGAATCTGTTCTAGCCGCCGTCATGACATCGTCCGACCATTTAACAAAATGGTAATTGGCCGCCGGAACCGCTGTTACCTGCGTACCGCTAGCACCATAATTGACAGTTTGTGGGGTAGTACCAGTGATCGAACCGTTTGCACCAGCAGAGTAAGTCAAAGTGTAAGTATCGATGGCAAAGGTTGCAGTGACTGTAATATTATCCGTCACATTCAAATCAGTACGAGCTGCCGTCATGATGTCGTCTGACCATTTGACAAAATGATAATGAGCGCTCGGTACGGCTGTAACTTGAGTACCATTTGCGCCATAATTAATGGTTTGAGGATTGGTACCAGTAACCGAGCCATTGCCATCGTTGTTATAAGTCAAAGTATAAGTATTAATCGCGAAAGTCGCCGTTACCGTAATATTAGCTGTAACGTTAAGATCAGTACGAGCCGCCGTTAAGACATTATCAGACCAAGAAACAAAATGATAATGAGCCGACGGAACCGCTGTCACCTGTGTACCATTTGCGCCATAATTAATGGTTTGAGGATTGGTACCAGTAACCGAGCCATTGCCATCGTTGTTATAAGTCAAAGTATAAGTATTAATCGCGAAAGTCGCCGTTACCGTAATATTAGCTGTAACGTTAAGATCAGTACGAGCCGCCGTTAAGACATTATCAGACCAAGAAACAAAATGATAATGAGCCGACGGAACCGCTGTCACCTGTGTACTATTTGCGCCATAATTAATTGTTTGCGGCGTAGTGCCCGTAATTGAACCATTTGAACCGGCATTATAGGTTAAAGTGTATGTATCGATGGCAAATGTCGCCGTTACCGTAATATCAGCTGTAATATTTGAATCGGTACGAGCGGCTGTCAGTACGCCATCAGACCAGGAAACAAAATGATAATGAGAGTTTGGCACGGCGGTTACTTGAGTACCGTTTGTACCATAATCAACAGTCTGAGGGGTGGTACCAGTAATTGAACCATTTAAGCTAGCATTATAAGTCAAAGTGTAGGTATTAATCGCAAAGGTCGCAGTGACAGTCAAATTAGCTGTGATATTTTGATCAATACGGGCCGCCGTCATCACGTCGTCTGACCACTTAACAAAGTGGTAATTGGCGTCTGGCACAGCTAAAACTTGGCCACCATTAGCACCATAATTGACGGTTTGAGGTGTTACACCAGAGACCGAACCATGAGAACCAGCATTGTAAGTTAGAGTATAAGTGTCGATCGCAAAAGTAGCCGTTACCGTAATATTGGCCGTAACATTAAGATCAGTACGAGCGGCAGTCATGACATCGTCTGACCATTTAACAAAATGGTAATGAGAGTTTGGTACGGCGGTGACTTGCGTACCGTTTGCGCCATAATCAACAGTCTGAGGGGTGGTACCAGTAATTGAACCATTACCGTCGTTATTATATGTCAAAGTGTAAGTATCGATGGCGAAGGTCGCGGTCACTGTAATATTATTAGTAATATTTAAATCTGTTCTAGCCGCCGTCATCACATCATCTGACCACTTAACAAAATGGTAGTGAGAGTTTGGCACGGCTGTAACTTGAGTACCATTCGCTCCTTCGGTTACGGTTTGTGGTGTTGAACCAGTAATGGTACCATTAGAATCATGATTATAAGTTAAAGTATAAGAATTGGCGCTAGTTGACAAGGAAGCAGCTGAACCGTAAACTGTTTCTGTTAAATCGCCATTTCGAGCCGCCACTGAATAAGTATAAGAAGTATTTGGTGCCAAACCAGTATTAGTCACGCCTGAGGCTCCACCAAAATTTGTATAAGTTTCAAAAACCGGTGACACACTTAAAGTGCCATTTGTATTTAAATAATTAGTATTGGCACCCTGAACAACCTTAATCGCATAAGTCGTATTAGACGGATTTGAGTTTTGATTAATTACAACCTTAAGCGAGGTGGTCGTTGGCGTACTAACTGTTGGTGCGGTTGGAATATTCGCTAAAGTATACTTTGGCGAAGCAAAACCAGCCGCCGCATCACCATCAGTATTAGTGGCCACAACCTTAGCGCAGTACTGAGTATTAATCGCTTTTGAAGTAATAACCTGGCTAACCGCATTAGCCGCAGTCGTATAGTCAGGTGTACCAGAGTAAGTTGCATTCGCACAATCAGGTGTAGCGACAGCAGTGTAGACCTTAAAGCCGGTTTCATTACTAGAGTTATCAGTCCATTTCACTGTAAAACCTGTTGTGGTCAAGGTATCAAGATTTACTCCACTTGCAGCTGAAGGAATTTCTAAGAACCAATTGGTTGTACCACCACCATCAGTATAATGAGTCGGATTGATCTTGCTTGAAGCTAAATTAGTTGATTTAACCACATTAACATAATCAACATTCCAAGCTGTCGGATTAATTGACCAGGTTGAACTACCAGTTAAGGTTAACAACTGATCAGCTGCGCCAGTAGCTGTCCATGTTCCAGAGACAGTCTGAGTCGAACCAGCTGCAAAATTAATTGTACGAGCCAAAGTACCAGTAGCACTTAAATTATAAAAAGTAGTGTTATTAGAAATATTTTGAGTCGAGCCACCAGCTCCAATCAAATTGACTGTACCCGAATTAGTATTAAATTGTCCTGATGGATGAGAGAAATCGCCTGAAATATTTAAATTAGTCGATGGTGCAGTAAAAATACTCAATACTGTTAAATTCTTGGTTGTAACTTGATTATCACCACAGTTTGTATTACTTGAAGAAACTAAATTATTATTTACAATTATATCGCCAGCTAAAACAAACGTTTCATTATTATTATCAATCGTTAAATTATAATATGTAGCCGAAGCAATATTAGTTGAACTGACAGTGTAATTACCGGCATAAACAACTGTCGACGTGCTTGGCGAGAATGTACCAATTTTAACAAAAGGTGTTCCAGTCGCAGTATTGTTAAATGTGATAGTTTTATCAGCAGCATCTAAAGTGCCTGCGGAAATAGTTAATACATTACCGATATTCAAATTACCAGTTGCTAAATAAGTTTCAGATGCATTATTTAAGGTCAAATTATAATAATTTCCAGCTAAAACGTTGGTTGGACCAGAACTATAATTACCGGTATAGATAATAGTTGAAGTATCTGTATTAAAGCTACCGTTATTCACAAACGGTGTACCTGTCGTGCCAGACAAAGTAATAATTCGAGAAGAACCATTTAAAATTCCATTACTAATTGTCAAAATATTTGATATGGTCATATCACCAATCGGCGTAAAGATTGTTGAAGAATGATTGATATTTAAATTATAAAACGTTGTACTAGCTATATTAGTTGCCGTATTACCAGCATACTCAACCGTTGAAGTGTTCGCATTGAATATACCGCTGGTAATTACTAAAGGTGTACTTGAACCGGATAAAGTCATGGTTTTATTTGAAGCATCGAACGTTCCAGCGCCAATTGTTAAAACACTTGTCACGGTAATATTACGCGATTGAGTAATAGTATTAGTGTAGCCAGTGCTCATAGTTAATGTTTTTATCGTACCGGCAAAACCAGCATCAATAGTTGAAGCCTTGGTTGAAGTTGCATCAAAAATAATATCGCAAGAAGAACTTGGCACAGTATTGCCCGTCCAGTTATCAGCCGAACTCCAATTATTATCGCCAGCTCCTCCATCCCAGATACAAGTTCCATCTACCCCAAAACTTACGGCAATTGTATGGTTTGTCACCACATTAGTAAATGTATATGGTGAGGTAAGTGTACCAGTTTGACTTGTGCCGTCAATCTTAATATCAGTAATATGATAGCCATTTGAAGGAGTAATTGTGTAAGCTTGAGTACCGGCAGATAAAACAGTCGTGTCTCCAAGCGGACTAATTGTACCATTAGCACCAGAAACAGATGCTGTAATCATGTAAGAAGCGGCAAAAGTGACCTCAATGGTATGATCCGTTGTCACACTGGTAAATGTATAAGGACTAGTAAACGGTGCCGACTGATCAATATTATCAATTTTAATACCTGAAATAGCATAACCCTGGTCTGGCGTGATCGTAAAACCTTGATCAGCACCATCCAAAACTTGGGTTGCCCCAAGCGGCGAAATCGAACCATGTAAACCATTAACCGAAGAAGTAATAGTATGATAAACCGCGACCGGGAACCAGTTCACTGTATTACCACCATTTACAGAATGGGTCGGATTAATCGAACTTGAAGCTAAATTAGTCGAATTTACCGCATTCACATAGCTCACATTCCAAGCCGTTGGATTAATATTCCAGTTTGATGAACCAGTCAAGGTTAATAATTGACTCGCCGCGCCAGTTGCCGTCCAAGTTCCAGCTATAGTCTGAGTCGAACCAGTCGCAAAACTAATCGTACGAGCTGAAGTACCAGTAGCACTTAAATTATTGAAAGCCGTATCCCCAGAAATATTTTGAGTTGAACCGCCAGCACCACTTAAATTAACTGTTCCAGAACTATGTGTAAATGTACCGCTAGCATGATTGAAATCCCCAGAAACATACATATTTGTTGAAGGCGCATTGAAAACACCGCCAGTTTGTGCGTATGTACCTGTCGTGATCGTATTAGCGCCAGAGTTAAAAGTACCAGAAGTCATAATCATGGTATTGCTGACCGACAAATTGTCAGAGAGAGTTGATGTAGCATTCGGCGCATTTACAATGGTGCCAGAATTGATCTTAAAGTTATCCATCGTTGCCGCTTCGGTACGATTTGTTGGATTATAGAAAAATAAACTATAAGTTGTAGGGTCTGTAGAAACATTATTTTGATAATTTACCGTAACCCAAGCTCCGCCAGACCACTTTTTAAAAGTCTGGACACTGCCCGACCTAATAACTCGAAGCTTTCCCACAGGTTCTGAAGTAGAATTATCAACAATGGCACCACCTTTATAAATAAAGTACTGATACTCTCCATAATAAGTTCTTCTTATCGCGAATTGGTAACCATTACTATATACATATAGTCCCAAATAATTTGTATCTGGAAGACTAGTGGTGGAAAGATCATAATCAACCTGAATATCATAGTCACCAGTCAAGGTGTAATTACTCCCAATTGTCGGACCCCCACCAAAACTACTAGAGGAGAATGCAAGTTTGCCAGATGAAATACCTGCTGTGTTATTGCTGTCGACGCCATATATTGCCCATTTACTGGCATCGATCGACGATCCGCTAAAATCGTCACCAAGGCTCGCGGCATTTACTGACTGGCTAGCATCTGTCAGATTATAAAACTGTTGATTATTGCTTGTGATGGTAGTGGCCGATGAACCGTTTAAATTTACTGTCGAAGTCCCCTTATCAAAAGTTCCACCATTGTTGATCCAACTTCCTGCAAGATTAATCGTCTTGTTTGAGGCTGCCAGAGCGCCAGCTGTCAAAGTCATATTGCCAGCTAAAGTCATGTCATTCTGCAAAGTCCAAACACCACCAGCGCCATTGACTGTAACATTATTAAATTTGACTCCAGTCGAGGTGACCGTCTTGCCGCTCGCAGTACCATTAAAGGTAACTGTGCCTGAACTATGAGTAAATGTTCCAGAGGTGTAATTGAAATTACCAGATATATTCAAACTTGTTGATGGAGCTGTGACTGTGCCACCGGACTGGGTAAAGTTACCAGCCGAAATATTGCCTGTTCCACCGGTTAATGTACCACCAAAAACAGTAACATTTCCACCAGATAAGGAGTTGGCACCATTCGATAAAGATCCGGAAGAAATATTTAGATTATTTGTCGCATTGAAGGAGTCAGAAATTGATAGCGAGCCAACTCCGCCACCGCCCAAAACAAATTTCTTAAGTGCAAAGCCAGTCGCATCACCCGGTGAATAAGGGGTTGTACCAGTCGCATAGTCGGCGACCTTTACACCTGTCGTAGCGTTGATTTTGGATATAGTATGAGCAGTGCCATTTGCCACCCAGACAAAACCATTTGCATCGACAGACACGCCGCTTGGCCATGAACCAGTCGCATAATCAGCAATTTTCGCACCAGTTGAAGCGTTGATTTTAGAGACGACGCTATCAGTACAATTTGCGACCCAGATAAAACCGTTACCATCAGCGGCGAGGCCGGTAGGAGAATTAACGTTATAATCACCAATTTTTGCACCGTTTGAAATATCTATTTTTGAAATAGTATTAGCACCATTATTCGCCACCCAGATATATCCATTGCCATCAAATGTAATCCCCCAAGGATAAGTACCAACGGAATAAGAGCCGACAGATACACCAGTTGCGGCGTTAATTTTTGTGACAGTTGCAGAATTATAATTTGTTACCCATACATAGCCAGCATTATCCACCGCCACAGCGTAAGGACTAGCACCAGCATTGTAATCACCAACTTTGGCACCAGTCGCACTATTGATCTTTGACACTGTATTCGCCAGATAATTTGCAACCCAAACAAATCCGTTAGCATCGATTGCTACGCCACGAGGATTGTTACCAGTGGCATAATCGCCAATTTTTGAGCCATTGATTATATCAAACTTCGAAACTGTATTACTCGAGATATTACCGACCCAGGCATAGCCGGCATTATCGACGGCCACGCCATAAGAATTTGCACCAGCGGTATAATCACCAATTTTTGAACCGTTCGAAGTATCAATTTTGGATACATTACCACCACCGTAATTAGAGACCCAGACATATGGAGTCGTTATCGCTGCAGCTTGACCAGCGACAGTCACATTGTAAAAATCATTATTATTTGAAGCGACCGTTGAGGCGGAAGTACTATTGAAATTTACTGTCGAAGTCCCCTTAGTGAAAGTACCGCCAGTATTGTTCCAGCTTCCACCGATATTTAATGTATAATTTCCAGCGCTGAGTGTGCCAGCCGCAAGATTGAGCGCGCCGTCATCGTTCAAATCCCTACCAAGTGTAAGTGTATTTGTGTAACCAGCGTTTATCGAAAGTGATTTGACGTGCGCAGTAAAGCCAGAATCCAGTGTCGAGGCCTTTGTCGAGGTCGAATCAAATACCACATCACAAGCGGCTGTCGGCAATGTGTCGAGTGTCCAGTTTGCGGCTGTGCTCCAATTGTTGTCAGAGCCGCCACCATCCCAAACACAACCATGCACTAAATCCCAATTTGTATTATTTCCAGCATCTACCCAATGAGCAGGACTGATTGGCGGCGTAGCATAATTAATCGAATTCGATACCGTCACATAATCAACAGTCCATTGATTACCCATCGATGTACTTGGCGTAATTCCCCATTGAGTGCCAGCACCATTCAAACCAAGTGTTAATTGATTCCCGGCTGTACCTGTCGCCGTCCACCAACCGTCAACAATAAAATTTGTCAAATTCCCAAAATTAATTGTTCGAGCAACAGTTGTAGTCATAGTTAAATTATAAAAATTAACACCACGACCGATTATCTGAGTTGTTCCACCAGCTCCATCAAAATTAACAGTGCCATAACTATGACTAAAAATATGTCCGCCTGGATAAAAATTACCGCTTACAGACATAGTACCATGAGGTGCGTAAAAATACCCACCAGTTTGAATATAATTCTTTGTATCAAGATCGTAAGAGCCAGCATTGAATTGTACGCTTTCGCCACTAATAGTCAAATTATTATTAACATGTAAATTTGAGTCGGTCACGATAACACCATGAGTAGAGTCTGCAGTTAAATTATAAAACCAAAGCATGTTACCGGAAAGATGATAATTGTACCCATCAGCAATATTTTTAATTAAAACTGTTCCCCCGTTCGCATCATAACCATAACTATAAGCAGCAGCTGAATAATAAAAGTCGGTAGGAACATTATTAGCGTCAAGCGTTAATGTCCCAGCCGGTGCCACAAAAGTTCCTCCAGACATACTGAAATTGTAACACTGAATCGTAATTGTAGCCGTATTACTATTAAATGCACCGTTAGATTGATAAAAAGAATAACCATTTAAGAGCAAGGTCGAAGTATTGGCATTAAAAGTACCGCCAGTAATATACAAACCAGCTATCGTAACAGATCCACTACCGGCATTAAATGTACCGCCAGAATTTAGATAAAAACTATTCATATCGTACGATATAAAAGTCGGTCCGGCATTAATCGTACCGTAAACATTCGCACCATAAACATAAACACCGACACCAGCATCAGTACCAGGTGAATAAGTTTTAGTGGCTGGAATATTAATCGAATAGTAACTATGAAAACTATTTGAATTATCAACATTAAAAATCAATTGAGAATCACCACAATTATCAGCCACCGCCAAATCAGCATTTGTAATCGGCGTACCGCTTTGAGTAGTCAAAACAACCTGGTAAGGATAAAGTGTCAAACCAGTAATATCACCGCTGCCGGACGCGACCGTCACTGTATTACCCATCGAATAATTCTGATAACTTTCAAAGAAAATGGTTAATTTAGTACCAGAAGTCACACCGCCAGCTACAAAATCAAAAACACCATTACTATTAGTGTAAACTGTTTGTTTAGTCCCACCGTCGACAGACAAAGAAACTCTGGTACCAGAACCAACATTCGGACCGCCTTCGTACTGGTAAGCCGTACCTGTTACATGACTCCCCGTCCAATTAGTATTATTACTAACATCAGTCCAGTGTGTTGGCGCGATCGGTGTTGAGTTTTGATTATTTGAATAAGAAACAGTCACATAATCAATATTCCAAGGGGACATACCGTATTCATTTGGATAGAAGAACCATTGATTAATCGGCGCAGCATTACCATATTTTGTCATCACGATTGGACTGCCAGAAGTGCCGACAACATTCATATCATAATAAATAGTCTGATGGTCACCTGCCAAAAACTGCAAAGTCTTACCTGGGGTTGTACAGTTAAAAGTATAAAAATAATTACTTCCAGATATTTGAGACGTTTTAGTTACATCGTTGAAAGTTGCTGTATAAGGAGAGAAACCTGAGCTACCAACAAGATTTCCGCCGATCGTAATATTTCCTGGCGAAAAATAACCTTGGCCCATAGTCATATTATTTAGCACAATAATGTTCGCGTTTGTCTGCATATAACCTGACGAGCTATTATCATAAGTCAAATTATAGAATGTTGGCACGTTATTAAATGAAATAGACGAACCATAATAACAATTATACAAATTACCGATTTTAACCGTGCCATTATTATGATTAAAAGTACCACCAGTAACATTCCATTGATAACTATTATAATAACCATTGGAATCAGTCGTAATCGTCATAGTACCACTCGATGCATTAAAAATACCACCATTCATTGCAAATGTAGCATCGAGCATGGTAATAGTCGCAGTGTTACCATTGAAAGTTCCGCCTGACATACTAATTTGATAATTAGTCAAGGTTAAGTTAGAAGTATTAGCATTAAATGTACCACTAGTAAAAGCCGCATTACCCAAGCTATGAGTTCCGCTACCAGCGTTAAAGGTTCCACCATATTGATAAAAACCGTAAACAGAAATATTACTACTTCCCATATTTACAGTACCATAGTTGGTTAATGCATATGTACCACTAATATCACCGCCAGGAGTATAAGTTGCTCCAGCCGGGATATACAATTGATATCCACTCAAAGTTGAGCCAGAAACAGAAAAATCAGAAAAACAACCACAATCATCAGCAATTGCTAAATCAGCATTAGTAATGGCTGATATACCTGATTCATTCTTTAAAACAGTTTGATAAACAAACATTTCTAGTCCGGAAATATCCGCAGCACTAGATGGAACAGTCACCAAGCTAGCCGTAAAAGGTCCGCCGTCAACGAAAACTGTAATTGGCTTACCAGCCACAACCTCAACGCCAGACAAAGAGAATGTACCATTCGCTCCAGTTACGCCAGTTAATTTACCGCCACCATTTGAGGTTACGGCAATTGGCACACCCGAGCCAACGTTACCGCTCTTATTAATATCACTATAAATTGTGCCGGAAATTGTATTACCACCGGTATAAGTCACGGAAAGTTTCGGATCCTGAGAAGTACCACTCGCCTCAGAAAAATACATCGAAATTGTAGAGAAATCACTCGCTGAGCTGACGCTTGGCGACACATTAGCACCATCAAAATTACCATTTAAAATACTAAATTTAGAGACACCACTTTTGCTAATTGCTGATTTACCATCAGCATTAAGGGCAAAACTGTTATAATCGTAAGCCCAGTTGCTTTTAGTTATCGCACTAGAAAATGGCGTTGTGCCTACAGCTGTATAATCAGCCGCTACCAATTGCGAGGCACTGGCTTGTGTTGATCCAAAAATATTAA
>JBAXXI010000002.1:0-96188 GCA_037127955.1 Candidatus Berkelbacteria bacterium
ATCCTGATCTTATCTCATTTGGCGGAGAGACAGGGATTCGAACCCTGGATACCTTGCGGTATACGCGCTTTCCAAGCGCGCGCACTAGACCAACTATGCGATCTCTCCGTAACTTTCGTCAGTAATATATTGTCGCTGGTTATCGCCGCAGCGATGTTCATATACGATCTCTCCATAACAATTCCATCTTATTTTAACAGATTAAACCAATAATCTCAAGCGGCTTGTGTAATTAAAAACCCCTGGATAAACCAGGGGTACTATTTAGATTACTACTCAGTTTCCGGAGTAGTCTGTTTTTCAGCTATTTTGCGCTCGTGCGCGAGCTTTCTGCGACGATGTGCTGCTGATTTTCTTTGACTTTTGCTGCTCAAAACTTTCACCTCCTTTTTTATAAAAATAATTAATTTCTGAGGTTTAGTTTCGACGCTCAAAAGCATTCATCTTAAGATCCATTTTTCTATGGCGGTTCACACCCTTCACAACAGAAGGATGAACATACGCTTGCGGATTGACATCCTGATTATTTCTTCGAGAGGCAACTAATTCAGGGTCAAGATTGCGCATTTGAGCCAAGGCATCATTTTGTGACAACCACTGATTCAATTCTTCCTCCTGAGCATCCTCAATCACCGGATGATCCAATAGTTCAAATACTGATTCACTAATCGTAACTGTCATACTTTTTCTCCTTTTAATGAACTGCCCTAGAATGAAAAATTTTTCTAAGGTAATTATATTTATACCATAAAACAGCCACATTGTCAATGGTTTATCGTAAAAGTACGATTTTTCATACAATTTTAAGATTTACTAATCAACTATTTTTGAAAGTAAAATTTTTTTCTCAATCGATGCGATTAATCTACGCGTTGAGATAACCGAGTCAGGCGAAACTGACACCGAAGTTGCACCTTCTTTGACCATAAGTTCGGCAATTTCCGGGTAAGTCGTCGCGGCCTGGCCGCAAATCGAAACGGTCACGTGGTGACACCGACAGGTTTTAATAATATGGGCAATACTCAATTTAACTGCATCATCGCGCTCATCAAAATCCTCGGCTATAATCGAACTATCCCGATCAATACCTAAGGTGAGTTGAGTTAAATCGTTTGAACCGATCGAAACCCCATCAATGCCTAAAGCACAAAACCTTTCCATTAAAATAACGTTCGACGGCACTTCCGCCATCATCCATATCTTAAAATCATGCGATTGTCTAAGCCCAGATTCGTCAATCATTGCCATAACCGACTTCATTTCTTCCACTGTTCTCACAAACGGAATCATGATCCAAAGATTCTTCAAATCATATTTTTCCCGCGTTCGTTTAATCGCTTCAAGCTCTAATTTAAATAAATCTGGCTCTTTAATATATCGACTAGCCCCTCGGTAACCAATCATTGGGTTGCCTTCCTCTGGCTCAAACTCGGCTCCACCTTTTAGATTTCTGTATTCATTTGTTTTAAAATCCGTCGCTCGATAAATCACTGGTCGAGGCAAAAATGCCGCACAAGTTTCACGAAGGCCATCTGTTAATTTTTGAATATAAACTTCACTTTTTCCAGCTTTAACCAAGGCGCGTGGATGTTCACCAATCTGAGCCACCATGAATTCAGCTCGCATCAATCCAACACCGTCACAAGGTAATTGTGCCACCCTCTGAGCCTCTGACGGCTCGCCCAAATTAACATAAACCTTGGTGGCCGTAACTGGCACCTCAATATTAAATGAACCTGAATTAGGACCACTTATAGCCTGATCATGGAGTGTCGATATTTCGTGACGAACGACTTTCCCCTTATAAACCAAACCTTTAGCTCCGTCAACTGAAACAATCTGATTTTCTTTTAAAACATGAGTGGCTGTACCAGTACCCACAACACACGGAATACCTAATTCTCTCGAGACAATGGCGGCATGAGAGGTTTGACCACCAGTATCAGTCACAATCGCCACGGCTTTTTTCATCGCCGAAACAAAATCCGGCGTGGTCATTTCCGCTACTAAAATATCACCTTTTTCAATCTTGCTAATGTCAGACGGTTTATGTAAAATCTTCACTTTCCCAGATGCGATACCTAAACTAGCCGCAATACCTTTAAGTAAAATTTCGGCCTTATCCTGGCTAGTCGAGTTCGATTCTGCTTTTTGACTTTTAACTGTTGTAACCGGGCGAGACTGAACAAAATACAAGTTCTTACCTTCTATCGCCCATTCCGTATCTTGGGGGACACCATAATGCGCATCAATTTCCTGACCAATTTTTGCTATGGCCAGAATTTCTTCGTCAGTTATTTTTTGAGCTTCTTGTTCTAATTTCTTCAAGGTAACATGTTCGTTCCCCTGCCCCGCTCTGACAATTTTCCAAGCCTGTTTATTTATCTTTTTTTCTAAAATTTCTAATTTATCTTTACTAACCACATATCGGTCTGGCGTAATTGAACCAGAAACAATCGCCTCTCCCAACCCAAGTCCCGCTTCAATCACTAACCTATTTGGATCATTAGTAATCGGATCAATCGTAAACATAATGCCAGATTTTTCTGACTGAATCATTTTTTGAACCGGTACAGCAATGCCAACCTTCATATGATCAAACTTATTCACCATTCGATAATAAATCGCACGTGGCTCATACAAGGAGGCCCAGCATTTTCTCACCGCCCTGACAACCTCGGTCGAACCAGCTATATTCAAAAATGTTTTCTGTTGACCAGCAAAACTAGCAGTCGGTAAATCTTCAGCCGTGGCACTTGACCTGACAGCTACAAAAATATTACCAGAACCCTTTAAATAAAGTTCCTGGTAAGCCTTGGTAATTTCTTTACCCAATGCCGCCGGAACAGGTTTAGACAGAATTAATTTTTGGATTTTTAAGGCCACTTCGTGAAGTTTTTTACTGTTTTCTGGGTCAAGCTTTTTTAATAAATTTTTAATTTGTTTGTCGAGTTCAGTTTGTTTAATAAAATCAAAATAAGCTTTGGCGGTCACAATAAAACCAGGCGGTACCGGAAGCCCCGCCTTTGTGAGTTCACCTAAATTTGCTCCTTTGCCTCCAACAATATCAACATCATCCTTGTCGACATCGCGAAACCAAAGGATATTCTTGCTCGCCAATTCCCCTCCTACAAGAAATTTGAACCCGTAATATTTTATCTTTCCAAAACTTTCATAATTGTGCTGGTACTAAAACCGCGACGAGCTAGAAATTGAGCTTTTTTCTCAAATTCTGCCTCTCTGAGTCTCGATTTTGACTCAATGGCGCGGCGCGCCAATTCTTCTTCATTTTGAAACTGAAGGGCGTCTTCAATCAGATTATCAGACAAACCCAACTTTTTCATTTCCATTTTTAAAAGAAACAGACCAGTCGGACGCAAAGTATTTCTATCCTTCACATACATCTTAGCAAATTTCGTATCATCCAACAATTCATTACGCAATAAAACATCGATTGTTTGATCAATCTCTAACCCAGAAAAACTTTTAGATTTTAATTTTTGACGTATCTCGAAAACTGTTCTGGCTCGAAATTTCAAAAAATATAAGGCTGTATCGAGCGAACTTTTCATATTTATTCTTTTGGCTTCGTTAAACCAATCTTTGCAACCCAAACTATCATGCCAATCAAGACGACCACAACCAAAAGACTTAAATAACTCATGATATTATCTGGTAACGTAAAAGAAAATCTCGGAGAAAAAAAGCTTGAAAGAGTATCGATTAAAGCAAAAATCAGAAAGAAAATTAAAAAACTCGCTACAAATCTTTGTTTTGGATCCTGAATCTTACGAATAAACGAAATTTGTCCCTTTGAATACTTGGCCCTATAAGCTCCCATTTTCACATAATTTGATCTGTATTCCTTGTTAAACATCAACATAATTGAATTAACAATAGCTGACAGGAAAATAATTAAAAATCCGATAAAAATATACATGAATGAATCGGTATTGGAAAAAATTTCAAAAGCTTTAACTTTGAAGGTTTCAAATACACCAAAACTAGCCATAAATATAAAGAATAATAAGAATGAAACCAGGAAGAACATTGATTTACGAAAAACAAAGTAACGTGCTTGCTCAAATTCCTTTTTTTCTTCCAATGTTGGTTGTTCCACTTTTCCTCCTTAAAAATTATTCTTTAACTTCAGCCGCTTCGTCACTCTTATCTTTGGCCTCACGGGCATCTTTGGCGTCTTTTTTCACTTCGGCTTCGTCAGCGACTTTAGCCCGAATTTTTTCTTCGATCTCTCTGGTAATTTTTTTATTATCTTTTAAGAATTCTTTGGCTTGTTCACGGCCTTGACCAATTTTTTCATCATTGTATTGATACCAAGAACCGGCTTTATTAACGATGCCCATTTTCGCACCAAGATCCAAAATATCACCTTCTTTAGCGATACCTTCACCGTACATAATATCAAATTCGGCAATTCTGAAAGGCGGAGCAACCTTATTTTTCACAATTTTTACTTTAGTATGATTACCAATAATTTCCTCGCCATTTTTCAATTGTTCTGTTCGACGAATATCGAGTCTAACTGATGAATAAAACTTCAAAGCCATACCGCCAGCCGTAGTTTCAGGATTACCGAACATCACGCCAATTTTCATACGAATCTGGTTAATAAAGACCACGATCGTCTTGCTTTTACTAATCGCGCCTGTTAATTTACGCAGCGCCTGGCTCATCAAACGGGCCTGAACACCCATCGAGGCATCACCCATATCACCTTCGATCTCACTCCTTGGTACCAAGGCTGCCACCGAGTCAACCACGATCACATCGATCGCGTTTGAACGAACCAATGTTTCGCAAATTTCCAAAGCTTGTTCGCCAGTGTCAGGTTGAGAAATTAAAAGTTCATTAATGTTAATACCAATGTTAGCCGCATACTCGGGGTCAAAAGCATGTTCAGCGTCGATAAACGCACCAATACCACCTTTTTTCTGAGCCTCAGCGATCAAGTGCAAGGCTAAAGTAGTTTTACCAGACGATTCTGGACCATAAATTTCAACGATTCTGCCGCGTGGAAAACCACCAATACCCAAGGCTAAATCGAGCGAAATCGAACCAGACGAAATAGCATCAATTTTTAATCTTTCCTTATCACCAAAACGCATAATGGCGCCACTTCCAAACTGTCTTTCAATCTGAGAAAAGGCCATTTCTAAAGCTTCTTGTTTAGCCGATTCTTCACCTTCTTTTCTCGACACATTTTTCTTTTCTTCAACTTGCTTAGCCATTTTGTCCTTCCTATCCTCGATTAATATGAGTAAAAGAGGATTTTATCATTATTTTTTAACTTTACTTGTCGTAGTAGTTTTAACCGGAACCGCAACCTTTGGGTCGATTTTAATAACCGAACCAGTTGATGACGAAGTTTTAGTATCAGTCGCCCCAGACGCATCCACTACTGATTGATCTGGAGTTACTGGCATTTCCAATCCAGGAATTTCAGCCAAAACCTTAATCAGTTTGACGCTTTCCTTCTTTAATCCATTAATAGAACGAACTTCGAAAGAATTCAAGCCAGAATGCAGTTTTACAATCTGATTAAAATTACCTTTATCATCCATGGAAACGTTTTCACCATTGATCATTAAGGTTACGCCCTCATCAGTTTTTCCAATAATATGCACATTCTCTTCCCTGATCACTTGGTCAGCCGAAGGTGAAGAAATCGCCAAATTTGGTGGTGACGTAAATTGATGAACGCTATATATAATATAACCCAAAACCGAACATAAAGCGATAACAATACTCGCAATCAAGATAAATTTAGGAGTAATTGAGAAAAGTGGTTCGCGAATTCGGCGCTCAACCATAATTTTCGCATGATCGTAAATTTTGCCTCGCTCGATCGAAAATTGTTCGATTAAACGATCTTTATTTAAACCTAAAAAATCGGCATATTTCGCTAAAAAACCCACAGCGTAAACCGATGAGGGTAAAATTTCATAGCGCCCATCTTCTAAAGCCGATAGATATTTAATCCTAACTTTAGTCTCTTCTTCAGCCTGCTCGAGCGTCAAATCTTTCTTTTTTCGAGCATTTTTAAGCGTTTCCCCAAGAGATTTGGGTATTTTAATTTTTCTACGAATAAATTCCATATTTTTCTAAAATTCCGCGATCAAATGTCAATTTGATCCATACAATTTGATTATGTTAAAAATAGAGTACTAAGTCAAGAAAAAATTATTTCAAAATTGTTAGATCAGTACCTAATTCATACCAATCCGAGTTGTTGCCGCCGTCATTTTTGGCTTTATAAATAAAACTTGGACTTTCAAAACGACAGTCAATTTCGTAAGTTTTATTAGCCAAATTAACCCCAAATTTATAGTAATAATCACCCTGGTTAGTTGGGTCAACTGGCAAAAAATCTATCGGCACACCAGAAGAAACCAATTTAAAATTTAAAGGTAACCAACCTTGGCCACCCAAAGAATCATCCCGAACCAATGATTTATAGGTTTGCGATGAAGTTAATTGATCAAAATTTTGACCATCAGCGATATAGAGATCGATAGCTGTTTGTAAACTTGTCAGGTCATTAAGCCGCTTGGCATCCCGAGTCTTATCTAAATACTTATTGGGATTAACGATTTTAACAACCAAAAAAACTAAACTAGTCAAAACTAATAAAACTAATAAAATATTAATTACTGAAAAAAACCATTCCTTTTTATGCATAATGCCTTAAAGATTCTATTTTTCGCGGAATTTCAGTATTCCGAAATATAGCGTTTTCATTTTTCTATTTTTCTATATACTCTATACCATCTTCAATCTCATTTTGTTCGTGATTAACCGGTGGCAAAGGAGAAGATGTGCCACTGAAAGGTTTATAAAAACCCGCATTGTTTTGCTCATGCACCGGTGTACTCGGAAAACTTTGATTAATTGGCATCCTAACCTGAGCTCTTTCGTGCTCTAAACTAATCGCATCAATCATCACATCACGAGGTTTAGCCCCTTCAGACGGACCGATGATACCTTGCTCTTCAAGCATATCCAAAAGTCGCGCTGCACGAGCATAACCAACCCTTAGTCGACGCTGTAATAAAGAGGCGGAAGCTTTACCGGCCATCACCACGGTTTCTTTAGCGTCATTATAAAGCTCGTCTTCGGTGCCAATTTCACCGCCACCAGTACCATGCGAACCCATGCCTGGGCTACCGGCATGAAAAGTCAAAATCGAATCATCATACTGAGGCTCTGATTGTTCTTTTAAGAACTCTGTTAATTTATCAATTTCTTTATCGGTCACCAAAACACCTTGGACACGTTTTGGTTTGCCCAAATCGTTACCCAAGTAAAGCATATCGCCGTTACCTAAAAGTTTTTCGGCACCGGTTACGTCTAGAATAGTTCTGGAATCAATTTGGCTAGCCACAGCAAAAGCCATACGGTTAGTAATGTTAGCTTTAATCAAACCAGTAATAACATCGACTGATGGTCGCTGAGTTGCCACCACCAAATGTATACCGACGGCCCGAGCCATCTGAGCCAAACGCACGATCGCGCCTTCCACTTCGTTACCGGCTTGCGCCATCAAATCGGCTAACTCATCAATCACTAAAACAATATAAGGCAATTTACCCTGTGGCGGATTGGCATTGTAGGCTTCAATATTTCGACGAGCGGTTTCCTGAAGTAAGCGAAAACGTCTGTCCATTTCCGAAACCGCCCAACGCAAGGTGGAAACGGTTTTGTCGACATCGTGAACCACTGGACACAACAGATGTGGAATCCCGTTATAATGAGTAAATTCCACTCTCTTAGGATCAACTAAAATTAAACGTAAATCAGACGGCGAATTCTGGTACAAAAGCGAAACAATAATTGAATTAATGGCTACTGACTTACCTGAACCAGTTGAACCAGCAATCAACAAATGGGGCATTTTCTTTAAATCTGCCGCAAAAGCGTCACCCGCGACATCGCGACCGACTGCCAAGGTTAAATTCGATTTAGTCGCCTTAAACCCATCGTCTTCTAAAACTTCTCGAAGAGTAACTACGGCTGCTTTTTCATTTGGTAACTCAACACCGACCGCCGACTTCCCTGGAATTGGTGCTTCAATACGAATAGATTTAGCCGCCAAGGCCAAAGATAAATCATTAGCCCGAGAAGTAATATTGGTTAACTTCATCCCGTCGGCTGGCTTTAAGGTGTATTGCGTCACAGTCGGGCCAACATTGACATCGCCCATACTCACATCTACACCAAAATCCTTCAAAGTTTTTTGAATGATAGTGACATTTTTCGGAATATTACCAGAAGTCGCCTTACCGGTACTGATATCTAAAAGGTCAACTGGCGGATAACTCCACTCCTTATCGGTTTCACGCGAAGTCACTGCGGTTTGCGGCATTGGCGGCATGACTGGAGCCTGACCACGCAAAGTCTGAAATACACTAGCGCGTGGCTCATTAACCTTAACTAAAGGTTCGTCATCGTAAGTACGTGAGCCCATTTTCTCCCACAAACTCTTAAGTGATAAATTCAAGGTAACCAATAATGAAACAACGGTTAAACCAAAAAGCAACAAAATAGTAGCATATGGCCCAACCATTTTTACAAATAAATCATGAATGAATGCCCCGAAAAATCCGCCGGCCGGCGAAATGAGTGCTGGAAAAAAGATTAAAGTAAAAATCATACCAATAACCGAAAATGGCGAAAGTTTGATTCTTTCCGGTAACAAAAAAGCGAGTCCATAAAACAAATAAATGAAAGGTATAATATAGCCAACTAGGCCCCAAATATTTTTGGAAAGATTAATAAAAAAATGGCCCACAACACCAGCTAACGAAAATTCTCCTAATAGAATAATTAATCCTAATATAATCAGGATTACACCAGCCGCTTCGCGTGTGGTATCGGGATTGATTTTCCAATCAAGCGATTCCCAAACTGAAACTTGCTGACCGCGTCGATGATATCTTCTTTTGGCCATTTTCCCTCCCGCGTTTTGAAAACGCGTTTATCTGGGTAATCAAATCTTTTCCTACCCATTACTAATATTATATCATATTTTGAGGAAAATGTCGAGACCAATAGCTGCGAAATTTCTTATTATTTGTTCAGCCGGGTAATAAGAATGTTCTCTGGCTTACTCAAACTAGCGCAAAGAATGGTTTTGAATTTAAATTATTTTCGGCCAACAATCTTTACGCTTTTTTATTTGGCTTAAATTACCAAAAAAATCATTGACTTTTTCAGGTTCATAGTATATAATTTTTTCATAAGTTAAGTGTTAATTTTTCAAACATTTAACTGGCAACTTTGGAGGTAGAAGAATGGATGATATTGTCAAAGAAGTAACCGACAAACTATCAAAATCTGGCTTTGTCGCGACCGAATTAGAAAAACTCGTCCTGGAAAGTTACAACTTTCATTTAATGAGGGGCTTCATTGCCGAAACTGGTTGGCCAAAACTTGGTGACATGGCCATGTGTACAGATACATATATGTTTGGCACAATAAAAATCAACAAGATCCACTTTCAACCTGGATGGTTACACGACGATACGGCTGGATTTGTAGGACATTTAATTGAATTGATAATTTTTGTTAATAATCTAAAAAATCATAAATACAGTATTGATGAAAACCAAGATATTATCAATATCAACAAAAGACTGCTTTGCGATCTTCAAAACTGGCTCAATGGCGAAAGCAAACGAAAATTCCGCTGGGATTATCACTTAGAGCAGTTAAATCAGACTAATAACGAAGAAATCAAATTGCCTTACTAACAGAAATAACGGTCTAAACGGATACAAAATATCCGTTTTTTTATACTGAAAAATCATTGACTGAGTTTACAAAAAATGTTACAATTACTCCATATAGATCGCCAAGATACTATATGGAAAGGAGTAAAATATGCGTGTAATTGTTGTCTCCACTCTTTTGGCCGGACTTTTGCTTATACCCGGCACATCCTACGCCCAGGCAGTCGATGGTACCTATTTCAGCTCACAAATCCCTATTCCTGCTGATCCGGTTCCCGGCACACCACCAGTTAATTACGCCTGTAACCTCAACGAGATCAGAGAATCTCGTCGCAAGAAAAAGAAACGACAAAACCGCCACCCCAGAAACCAAGGCTTTTGGGATTACGACCCGTTTCGACCGAATTTTTACCGCACCGGCGTGCGTAACCACTAACCTCACAGCGGACCTATAAGTCCGCTTTTTTATATCAAAATTTATACTAAAAAACCGCCTTTGATCTAATCTCCAGCGGTTTTTATATACCAATATTAAAATATTTATATTTCGATGATCACCGGAATGATCATTGGTCGGCGCTCAGTTTCAGTAAACAAAAATTCACCTAATTCCTGACGCAAAGCTTTCTTGATAAAATCCCAGTTTGCCGGGTATTTTTCATTATGCTTATTAAAGGTTTTCTTGATTTCCTGGCGAGCCTTGTAAACCAAGTCTTCTCGTTCACGCATATAAATAAACCCGCGCGAAATAATATCTGGACTAGTAATAGTTTTACCAGTTTCATGGTCAACCGTCATAATAATGACAAAAATACCATCTTTAGCCATGGCTTGGCGGTCACGCAAGACAATATTGCCCACGTCTCCCACACCTAAACCGTCGACTAAAACATAAGAAGCGTCAACTTTTTGGTTTGAAATACGGGCACCTTTTTCATCGATTTCGATCACTTGACCATCTTCAATAGTAAAGGTTTTTTCTTCTGGAATACCCAATTCTTGAGCTAAACGAGCGTGTAAAACCAAGTGACGAAACTCACCATGAATTGGCAAAAAGTACTCTGGTTTTACATTGGCAATCACCAACTTCAACTCATCACGTTTAGCGTGACCCGAGGAGTGAACTTTTTCTCGTTCTGAACCATAAAACACGTTTGAACCAAGTCGGTACAAATTATTGACGGTATCAGAGTAAGTGCGTTCATTACCAGGGATAGCACCAGCTGAGATAACCACTGTATCGCCTTTTTTGATTTTGATTTGGCGATGTTCGCCAGTCGACATACGGACCAAGGCTGAATATTCTTCACCTTGTGAACCGGTACAAAGAATAACTAATTGATTATCAGGAATCTTATCTGCGCCACGAATATCAACTAATATTCCTTGTGGCACCTTTAAATAGCCTAAATTCATAGCAATATTGATCGCCTTTTCCATACTTCGACCAGCAATCGCCACCTTGCGGTGGTACTTCTGAGCCGAATTAATCACACCTTGAATACGATCAAGAGCGGAAGCAAACGAAGTCACAATCATACGGCCTTTGGCTTTACCAAATATACCTGCAATTGTATCGTGAACCACGCTTTCTGCGATTGGATTACTTTTAATTTCAACGTTAGTCGACTCAAGTAGTAATAATTTAACCCCACGAGCCGAAAATTCATTCAATTTATTTAGAATTTTTTGTGATTCTAATTTGTTTGGATCAAGCTTAAAGTCAGCAATATGAATAATTAAGCCTTCTGGAGTATCGATAGCCAAACCCACATCGTCCAAAAACGAGTGAGAAAATGGGATAAATTCGATTTTGAAAACACCTAACTGAATCTTGTCGCCAGCTGTAATCAAACGGATTTGAGGTTTGAGTTCCATTTCTTCCATTTTTGATTCAATAAAACCAGCGGTGAGCTTGGTCGCATAAATCGGGCATTGTAATTTTGGCCAAATGTAAGCAATAGCGCCAATATGATCTTCGTGTCCATGAGTAAAGACAATACCGCGAATCTTGGATTTACGTTCTTCAAGGTAAGCCACGTTTGGAATGATAAAATCGATGCCAAGCATTTCGGCTCGAGGAAACATGATACCGCAGTCAACGATTAAAATATCGTCGCCATACTCATAAATTTGCATGTTTTTACCGATTTCGCCGTTTCCACCCATTGGGATAATTTTTAATTTTTTCGCCTCAGGCGCTTTGAAAGTTGCCAAAGGTTGGTTACCGGTTTGTTTAGCTGGCCCATTGTATATCGGTCTGATATTAGGGTTAGCGGCCGGACGAGGTTGCTCGTAAGATTGTTTGTAAGCCATAGTGATGACTTTCTAGTTAAATTCTAAATATAGAACTTTATTGATTAATTTGAGATAAAATTTCTGGAATTTTTTTAAAATCTTCCTTCATTGCTTCGCGGACCGAAAGCTGGTGTGTAGCGGCCGCTGGCTGATGCATAATCAGATAAACCTGGCCGGCTTTTTGATAAGCCTTGCCGTGAGCATCTGAAACAGATTTTAATTGTGGGAAAAACACTTGCATCGAGTGCTTACCCAAAGTGACGATTAATTTTGGTTTAATAGTTCTTATCTGACTAATTAAATAACTATTCGTACAAATTCTGACCTCTTCTTCAAGAGGATCGCGATCGTGCGGCGGACGACACTTAACTACATTTGTAATAAAAACGTCTTCTCGCTTTAAATTGATTGAAGCCAGTAACTCATTTAAAAATTCGCCAGCTTCACCAACAAAGGGTCTGCCTGCCCGATCTTCCGGTTCACCCGGACCTTCGCCAATAAAAAGAATCTCGGCAGTGGGACTACCTTCACCAGGAGTGGCGTTAATTCTTCCCCTATAAAGAGGACATTTTTTGCAAGATTGAATATCTTGCCCAATCGAATCTAGATCCATGCAATCTTTCTGAGACCTTAATTTAGATCAAGAGAAATAAATAATTTATTTTACCAATGAGATCTTTTTATATGACACACCTAGTTTAACACTAATTTAGGCTTTTGTCAAGCTAAACCTAGTTATAAGGTTTAAAATATTAAAAAAGAGGTAAAAATTTACCTCTTTTAACTTGGGTTAGGAGTAAGTGACGCGGATTCCTGCGTCGTGCTGAAGGTCTAATGCCTTTTGACCAATAATACTGTAATTTGTTTCGCGACCGGCGACAACTTTAGCTTTTTCGCGGAAATGATCCGTAAAAAATTGCCCCATTGCTTCTTCAGCGGTTGTGCCACTGGTTGCTTTTGCTGGTTTGTTGAATTCGTAAACTAAGAAATCCTTAGTCCGTTTTAACAATACCAGGTGTACAACTTTCCCATTCATTAACTTTCTCCTTATAAAGTGTAGTGACAGATCAAATCTGTCTTCGTATATTAGCACATATTAACAGGTTTGTCAAGGTTAGGACATAAAAAACCTGCTGAGCGGCCGACTACTAAGGAAGGCGTTTCAACAGGTTTTTGTTAATATTTAAAACTTAAATACTTGAATTTAATGGTCTTCGTTCATAGCATCTTTGATGCTGAGTGAGACGCGGCCTTTTTCCTTGTCCACTTCGACGACTTTGACCTTGACGATATCGCCGACTTTAACCTTGTCGGAAACTTTCTCAATTCGCTCATTAGCAATTTGAGAAATATGAACCATACCGTCTTTATTTGGTAAAATCTGAACAATGGCGCCAATTTCATTACCGCGCATGCGGTCTTTCAAGATTTGAACGACTGGACCTTCGAAAATCTCACCGACTTTTGGTTCACGCATGGAACCCGTAATAATCGACTCGGCTTTGGCAGCCATAGCTGAATCAGTTGAACTGATCATAACTAAACCGTCGTCTTCAATATCGATGGAAATTAATTCACCACCACCACAGTCTTCGATGATTTTACGAATATTTTTACCACCTGGCCCGATTAATTCACCAATCTTATCGGCATCGATTCTGAGCGATGTGATACGAGGAGCATAAGCCGAAAGTTCAGCTCGTGGCTCAGTGATGACTTCATTGATCTTACCTAAGATAAAATTGATACCGTCGCGAGCTTGAAAAGTAGCTTCGGAAAGCATGTTCATTTCAACACCCTTGAGTTTGGTATCCATCTGGCAAGCCGTAATACCATCTTTGGTACCAGTTAATTTATAATCCATATCGCCAGCAAAATCTTCCAAACCTTGAATATCGGTTAAAACTTTGTATTTATCGCCCAAAGTCATCAGACCCATGGCAATACCAGCCACTGGAGTTTTAATCGGCACACCAGCGTCCATCAAAGCCAAGGTTGAACCGCAAGTCGAAGCCATTGAGCTTGAACCGTTGGAAGCCAAAACTTCGGATACAACGCGGATAGTATATGGGAAATCTTCTTTGCTTGGAATAACAGCCACCAAAGCGCGTTCTGCCAAGGCGCCGTGACCAATTTCTCGACGAGAAGTACCACGAATGGTTTTAACTTCACCGGTTGAATATGGTGGGAAATTATAGTGATGCATGTAACGCTTGGTTCCCTCTTCTTCCATGGTTTCAATAGTCTGTTCTTCACCAGGAGCGCCAAGAGTCACAATTGACATAACCTGGGTCTGACCACGAGTGAACAAACCTGTTCCATGGGTTCGTGGCAGTAAACCAACTTCAATATCGATTGGGCGAATTTCGTCTAGCTTTCGGCCGTCAGGGCGAATACCCTTTTCGACAATAGCGTGACGGACTTCTTTTTCGAGTAAATCCGACAAAGTATTTTTCAGTTCTGATTGTTTGTAGTTACCCTCAAAAGTCTTCAAAACATCGGCTTCAAAAGAAGCAACTTGTTCATCGCGTTTAGCTTTATCCATCTCTGTCATAACGCTAGCCAATTTATCGCCAAGGTGTTTTTTAACATCGGCAATAATAGCGGCTTCACCTGGATCAGCCACGGTGTGCTTGGTTTTAGAAATTAAAGCTTTTTGGACTTCGATACCTGGTTGAAGTTCTTTCAAACCAAATTCAACGGCGGCCATAAAGTCTTTTTCAGACACTTCTTCAGCACCAGCTTCAATCATCATAACGCGTTCCGAAGTTCCAGCAACAGTTAAATCAAGGGTAGATTTTTCCATTTCGGCCATGGAAGGATTGGTAATAAATTTACCGTCAACCAAACCAACACGAACAGCCGAAACTGGTCCTTCGAAAGGAGCTGGAGTTTGACTAAGTGCAGCCGAGGCGGCAATAATACCTAAAATATCTGGGTCATTTTCACCGTCAAACGAAAGAACAGTGATAATCACCTGAACATCGTTTCGGTAATTTTTTGGAAACAAAGGACGAATCGGACGATCAATCAAACGGCAAGTCAAAATGGCTCGGTCTGAAGGTCGACCTTCACGTTTAATAAAGCGGGAACCGGAAATTTTTCCAGCCGCATATAATCTTTCCTCATAATCCACCATGAGTGGAAAATATTCTGCATCATCTTTAGCTTTTTCGGAAACAACCGCAGTCGCTAAAACAACTGTGTCACCGCAACGAACGGTGACGGAACCAGAGGCTAATCGAGCGAGTTTACCGGTTTCGATAGTAAGTTCTTTACCACCAATGACGGTCTTAAACACATCGGATTTCATGTTACCTTTCTGGCATGAGTACGTAGAACACCTAAAGGAGCACAAATTTTTATGCGTCTTTACCTGCCCTACGTCCATGCAATTATTTTATTAATTCCGAAATCCGAATTCTAAATCTCAAATAAAATATCAAACTGTTAAATTTCCAATTGGGAATTCTGATTTAATGATTTTATTCGTCATTCGTCATTCGAACTTCGGATTTTTTAATTTACTTTTTTAAACCTAAATCTTTAATAAGTTTTTCGTACTTTTTTGTTTCGTTTTTCTTGAGATAATTCAAAAGACGGCGGCGTTTTCCAACCATCATCAAAAGTCCGCGGCGTGAATCTGAATCTTTAGCGTGCTTTTTCAAATGTTTGGCTAATTCAGCGATTTTCTCTGTTAAAAGAGCGACTTGAACATCGGTTGAACCAGTGTCATTTTTGTGTGTTTGGTACTTTTTGACCAAATCTTGTTTTTCTGCCATGTTTTCTCCTGTTCGTTATACTTCAGCCATGATTTACCCCGAGCTTGTCGAGGGGCCAAGACATAACCTGCCCTCAATATTATTGGGGCGATTAATTAATATGGATTAATTGTACTACATTTTCACCTATTTGACAATAGTCTTGACAAAAGCTTGATTTTGAGAGAGAGAGAGAGAGTAAATTTGAATTGGAAGGATTTTCCTTCTAATACAAATAATTTATCGTTCATAGCGGTAACAAAAAGGAGAAAACTATGTCAGTGGAAAATCCAAATCAAATCGGACAATTTGAGCCAGAAGAAAGTCGTAGTTGGGACGAGCAAATGAACAAGACAGAAGAAGGCACCATTAATCCACTCAATAAAACCAATGAAATACCAACAGAATTATACTATGGACAAAATAAATTACGCGACGGATTTAAAGTAGAAATTGGACCTGATGCCGAAAATAGATACTACGAGACTCGTGCTAAAAGAATTATTGAATTTGCTAATCAATATCTCGAACATGCAAAAAATAGTTTTAAAGGTGAAACAAATGAAGGCTGGAGAAATCAGCTAATTTTGAATGAACTCAACGATATGGTAAATGGCATAGTTGTTGCACGAGAAGCAATTGCATGCAATGCAATGGAAAAAAATACAAACATTTCTGAGACTTTCATTCAAAGAAGTGGTAAATTTGATCGCGATAATTTTGGAGACAGTATGGGCGTTGCCGACGTGAAACAAACATACAGAGATGATAAACTAATGAAAGCAATTCAAAGTGAAATACTAAATTTAAACAAAACCGAAACTAAATAATTTTTATTCAATTAAAACACCAAAAGCACACCTCGTAGGTGTGCTTTTTAATAAAAATAAACTTTTTAAGATGTTACGATTGCATATTTTGAGTTTTTTTGGCTTGCCAGTCGCGGATGGTAGCAATGACCTGGTTTCCACGGCTTTGCAAGCTCTCGCCTGCAATGTTAAAGGCTGCCGCGGCTTCGTGACCGCCGCCACCAAAAAGTCTGGCAATAGCCGAGACATCCACTCCGGCCTTGGCGGCTCTAAACGACCCGTGAAGACCATCATTTTTTTCACTTAGTAATAAAGCAAAATCAATGCCTGGCGCGGTTTTTAAGAGCTCGTCGAGTACACCAGAGGTAGCCGAATCATCGGCTGCCGCACCAGCAAAATCCGCTCGATTAACCGCAGACCAGATAAACTTATAATTATTTTCATCACGAACATTTTCCAAGACTCGGCCCCAAAGTTTTAAGGTTGAAAGAGTTTTGGTTTTAAAAATCCATTTGATAATTTCTTGCTGACGAGCGCCAGCAGCCACTAATTGAGCGGCGACGGTAAATGATTTTGGGGTGGTATTAGAGTTTTGAAAACTTCCCGTATCAACGATAATACCAGTTAATAAAGCGGTAGCGACATCGGTATCAAGTAACGGTTTTTCCCGACCTAAAGATTCAACCAAAGCTACCAAAATTTCAGCCGTACTGGTGGCAGTCAAATCAACCCAGTTAACTTTACCAAAATAATCATTACCAGGATGATGATCGATATTAACCACCGGTGTTTCGTAAAATAGTTCTGTATTTTTATCATAAATAGCCCCTAATCGGTCTAAATCAGGTGCGTCGAGCACAATAATCAAATCGTATTTAAAATTACCAAAAGAAAAAGTGACATCTTCAGATTTAAAACTACCGTTAACAGGAGTAATAACGACGTTAAGTTTATTTTCTTCAGGCACATTTTTATAGGCCAGTTTGTCAACTTTAACTTTGCTAGTGTTGACGGAAATAATAAAGTCTTTAGTTCCGGAAAAAGTTGAAGATAGACTATCTTTTCCAGGTAAAAACTGTAAATTTTCCGGCAAAACCTCGCTCGTAACCGCGGTCACTTCTTTACCTAGTTTTTTCAGTACCAAAGAAAGAGCGATCATTGATCCCAAAGCGTCACCGTCAGGGTTCACATGGCTCAAAATTAAAACTTTTTGCGCCGATCGAACCAATTCAATTGTTTGCTGTTTAGGGGTAAGTTCCAAAATAATTTTTCCTCTTACTTATGCAACTTACTAATATATTAAAAAACCGGCAAATTGTCAAGGGTTTTAGCTAAAAAAAATTAATTTACTATAGAACTTCTGCTTTAATCTTGATTTAAACTAAATTTTCTGGTATATTAAATAGTCATGAATAATAAAAATATCTTACAAAATTTTAGAAAAGCTTTCTTCAGGGAAAAATATCGCTTTGATCAAGGCAATGCTTTTTTAGTATTCGTAAACTTTGCCCTCCTTGTCGCCGCTCTAATTAATCAAAATGGTGGTAAACCAGAAATAATCAAATACTACGTCATCGGCGGTCTGTTTGCTACCTGGTTTTTAGGTTATATTTTAGATCGCGTGGTTCAAGTTCAGGATATCCAAGAACGCGTTATCTTAAAACGCAGCCCAATTTGGCAACAAAATTTTGCCCGTCACGACGATCATGAAGAAAAATTAGCAACGCTAATTTCAAAACTGGAAAATATTGAGAAAAGACTGGAAAAAAATATTAAAAAGACAATGCCGACTAAAGAGTTGCAAACTCGAAAGAAATATGCTAATATTAACCTAAATCAGTCAAAAATGAAAACTGAATAAAGGAAAAACATGCCAATTACCAAATCTGCGAAGAAATCATTAAAAGTTTCTCGCGCCAAACAAGCTCAAAATTACATCAAAACTGTTGCTTTAGAAAAAGCTATTCGTAAAGCCGATGTTAAAACCGTTAGCGAAGCTATTTCTCTAATCGATAAGGGTGCTAAAACTGGTTTAATGCACAAAAATAAAGCAGCCAGACTCAAAAGCCAATTAACTAAGAAATTTGGTACACCAAAAGTCGAAGCTAAACCAGTAGTTAAAACTGAAGCTAAAGCTAAGACAGTCAAAAAAGCGGCTGCTAAGAAATAATTCAGTATAAAGTTAAAAGTCCAAAGTTAAAAGTTGCTTGGAATTACTATAAATATGATTTTTTCCATCTACTTTAAACCTTAAACTTTAAACTTTTAACTGTTTGCTGGAGGGGTATGAATCAAATTCAACAGGCGCTATCACCTAATACCAAACAAAAAATCATGTATGGAACAGGTTGCGCCTATGAACTCACAAAAGGAATCATTGTTGTGGCAATTGTCATAACCTTGATTCATTTTTTTATTGCCACCATTGCCATTGTCGACGGTATTTCTATGGAACCAAATTTTCATACTGGCGATTACTTGATCGTTGATCGCTGGGACTATAATTTTGGTAAACCTGCCCGCGGCGATGCGGTTGTCCTACGCTTTCCTGGTGATCCTGATCACAAAAAATATATTAAAAGAATTATTGGCCTACCTGGCGAACATATTAAAATTGCTGACGGCCAAGTTTTTATTAACGATAAACTTCTTAACGAAACATATATCCCAGGCACGACCGAAACAACTTCACCATCACGGGTAATCGACGAAATAGTCAAGCCTGATGAATATTTTGTCATGGGTGATAATCGTATGAATTCCAATGATTCGCGCATCTGGGACACGGCCGGCTCTCGCTTCTTAATCGGTAAGGCCTGGATTGAGGTTTGGCCTAAACCAAAACAAATCGAAAAAGTTAATTACTAAATCGATTGCAATTTAATTTAAAATTATCTAGTATAAACTAAGAATACACTTAGGGGGATTTTAATATGCCAAAACGAGCCTGCAGTTCCTTTAGGCAAAACGCCATCGGAATTTTAAATCAAAGGCCAAAACCTTTAGAAATCGGCGGACAAGCTAATTCCGCCTATGTCGTTGATCGACTATCTGATCAAGATAACGATCACTTTCTCGAGTGCAGACCATGCAAAAAATTTGTCATTAATCAGGACAGACCAAACCCTTCCCCAGACAATCCGGCTTAAGCCGGATTTTTTAAACTGTTGGTTCGTGCGATTTATCTAAACTCTCGCCAATATAAGAGATAATTGGAAAAAGTTCACCAGCAAAAGTCTCAAGCGTTACCACCGAGGTATCTGATTCATACCAATCTGGTTTGGCATAAGTTTCACTCATAAAACGTTTTGTCCATTCAACTTCAACCCCAAAAACAATCGCGTAAGGCAAAAACAAATTATACCTGTCCTCAAGAGTCGAACCACCGTCGATTCTGCCGTTCAATTCCAAATATTTCTTAAATTGCATCCATTGACGCAAGGTTGTGGTACCGACCACGCTTCGAGTTGGCATCAAATTAGATAAACCAATAATAACGCTGGCCGTAATCATTTGACCAACCCAGGCAAACAAAAGATATTTTGGTTCAGGTCCCCAAATCGCCGTATAAAAAAACCCGGCTAAACTCAAAAACAGTAAACCAATACCGGTAAAACGCCAATAAAGGTGAATCACCATTGGGTTTTGAACAAAATAACCACGTTTAGTTGCCTCATTGTAAATATTAAGGTAAACCATGGCGATTTTTTTCGAAAAGATATGGCGACCAATCCTCATCTCCACATCTTGACCAGTACTTTTGTATTTATCAGGTTCAAAAATCTTTGAAAGTAAAATTCGTTCGAATTCGTTCAATTCCGGTAAAGTTTCTAAGTTTAAGCTTTTACGCTTACCAAAAGAGAAAGTCCCGTCAGCGTGATGGGTAATAAAAAGATATTTACGTCTAGCTAAATCAATCAAAGTAGCCGCGATTTCGCGCGAACCGACTTTACCGTCCATCAAGGCGCCGACAATCGCCGGTGGACTATCGTTTGGCGGTAAATTGACTACTTTTTTACTATTGTAAAAAATTTGATCCTGGCGACGTCTAACCACCATAAAAATCAACAAAATTAAGGTGGCTAAAGGTAAAATTATAGCCAAAACTACATAACTTTGAGCCGGAATTTGAGCCAAATAGTAATTAAATTTTTTAGTAACAGGCGCATCTAAAACACCAAGTGGCAAATCAGCCACAATTGTAAAAGAAGCTTGAGCATCGATATTAGTTGCTTCATAAACCAAAGTTCTTGAATCCGCCATGTATTCTTTATGACTTTCCACTCCATGAACTGCATAAACTCGTTGGTTAATTTGTGCTTGCGTCACATCGGCCGGTAAATGCATGACGGCCTTAAAGTTTCCGATAAAAACACCGGGGGCATCCAACACGATCATGCTAATTTCATACTTATCTGGTAAAATTTTCAAATTTCGAGAATAATTCTTAGTCTCGGTTAAAACATGACCATCAGACGTCACCGCGATATCTAAAACCTGATCTTCCACCAAACCTTCGTTTGGCACGCTCGCAATTTCAAATGCTGCACTGGTTTTATTACTTTGAGAATTTACTAAAAAATAACCGCCACCAAAAACTGCGATTACCATTAAAAACGTAAAAAGTTTACGCCAATAAATACCTGAATTTTTCAGTAATTGATTAATTACCTGCCAAGTCGTCAAATTCCCTCCTCGACGAACTTTTACTCAATGTAAATATAGTATAGCAGATTCTATTTTTCTTTGCCCAGTTAACTGGCTAAACTAAGAACTAATAGATCTAAAATGGTTCTCGGCGCCATTTTACCAGTTTTGGCCGCGATATCTTGCTCGAGCAAAAAACCATAGATCTTTTTGAGCTCAGCTAAATCATATCGCCGTACTAAATTTAGGGTTTTACCCGCCACAAACGGGTGCAGACTGGCCATTTTAGCAATTTCCCACTGCGAATTGATCCCCCGTTCCACCAAATCTCGCACCACCAACATATTACGAAATTGATAAACAATCATACTTAAAATATAAAGTTCATTTTCACCGTTATCTAAAAGTCTGTACAACTCCTTTAAAGACTGGGTTTGCTTCCGGTTAGCCAAGGCATCGATCAAAGTGAAAATATCACTGGTAGTTTGAGCCTGAACCAGTAATTCGATGGTTTTTGGAGTGATTTTCGGGTTGTAAGTCACTAGTTTTGTAATCTCGTTAGTTAATCGCCATAAATCCGCACCAACAAAAACATAAAGTTTATCAATTCCGTCATAGTCAATCTCCCCTTTTTGCCTGGCCACTTCTTCACCAATCCACTTCTTAATTCCACCTTCATCAAGAAATTTGAATTCCTGAGCCTGTTTTGGTTTATTCAGTTTTTTAAATAAACTACCACGTTTATCCGGCACCCCACTTTCAGCAAACACTAAAACTGTTGTGTCCGGCACTTTCAGGATAAATTCACCGATTTTTTCTTGCTCTTCTTTTTTACCTTCCAATAATAAGTTTTCTACAATCACCAACCGACTTTTAGCTAAAAACGGAAAAGCCAAAGCCTGACGGATAATATCATCAGCCTTAACGGTTTTACCCTCCAAAACGGCCAAATTGGTATCGCCCAAAGAAGCGGAAATGTATTTTTCCTTCATATCTTTGATTTTTTGTTTAAGGCGATATGTATCTTCGCCAAATAAGAATAGGATCATATTCCGAGTATATATTATCTACAATCAAGTATCTAGTTCTATTTCCTTGGCCGCCAGACCCATATTTTTGGGTGTAGGGGTTGACTTTGCCCTGTTTTTATAGTAATATATGGCTATCTTATTGTTCCTTAAAGGAGAAAAAAATGGGTAAATTTCCAGTTGTAGTTCCGCACGGTCGGGACTGGCATTTTCTCGACGAAGTCGACGAAATTGATGTTACAAATGGTCGCGTCAGAGGTAAATACCACTTTCGCGCCGGTGAGGCTTGGTTAGCCAGTAATCATTTTGAAAACATGCCAATCATGCCTGGAGTTAGACAACTCAACCTGATAAAAAAGGCTGCCCGCCAAACACTCCAAAATCCCAATCCGAATCGATTATGTGAAATCGAAAATGTTGTTTTTATCGGTCAAGTCAAACCTGGCGACCAGCTCACGGCAAGTGCTGCGAGCTGCCAGGATTTCGAAAATGTTAAAGCTTTTTGCACGTTAATGGCAAACGATAAAACGGTCTGTGTAGCTAATTTAACTTTTTCGGGTCAGACAGCTAAAAATAACGAACCGGTTCTGGTGCCATTTAGCTATTCTGGACAAGAAATCTGGCAATCCGAAAATGGTTTACTTGACCCGGAAATGGTTCTGGAAGCAATGGCTCACAACACTATTCAGATTGCCCAGGGCTACCCGGAAATAAAAGATAAACTTTTTCTCTTCCAGGGTATCCAAAAAGCTGAATTCGGCCCAGACATCTATCCATCAACTCTTCATTTGACCAGTAAAATCTCCTGGAACCAACCTGGCCGGCGCGGTATCGCGCATTGCACAGCCATGGTCGGTCAAGACAAAATGGCCCAGGCTACTATCGAATTTGCCTGCCTTAATCAGCGCAAAAAATAACTTACAACCACCCTTCGGGGTGGTTTTTTAATCTATTTTGTCGCAACAAAGAGATTAACCCACCAATAATGAAATCTACTTGCAGATTCATATAATTAGGATACTGCAAGAGATTGAATTATGGTGGGTAAACAACAGTCTTGACTTTTGCCCTTTTAAGGTGTATTGTTTTTACTATTCAGACTATTTCGAAAAGGGAGGGTAGTACTTTGAAAAACTACGCAAAAATCATTGGAATCGGGTCATATGTACCCGAGAGAGTTCTGACTAATTCAAATATCGAGCACATGCGACCAGATGGTGTTGAACCAGAAAATTGGACCAACGATGACTGGATTTTTTCCAGAACTGGCATTAAAGAACGCCGAATCGCTCAACTTCATGAAGGTTCAAGTGACCTGATGGTTAAAGCCGCCCGGCGAGCTTTGCTCGATGCCAACCTGACGATCGATCAAATCGATCTTATTGTCACTTCGACATCTTTTCCTGACAATGGCTTTAATGTACCTCGAACCGGCGAAATTTTTGGTTCTAAAATCAATGCCAAACCAGAAACGCTCATTATTGAAGAAAATGCCGCTTGTGCGGGTTCCACCTGGGCACTCGAACGCGCTCGCATGGAAATGATTATTCATAAATATACACATGTTTTAGTTGTTTCCGGCGACAAGGTTAGCGCCAGTGTTGATTATGAAGATCGCTCAACCTGTATTTTGTTTGGCGATGGCGCCGGTGCCGTAGTTTTAGAGCGCGGCAATTGTGCCGGTATCCTTAAAACCATCCGCCAAAATGACACTCAATATCTTGATAGTATCGAAATCCCCGGCGGCGGCTCAGCTTTACCGATGACTCAAAAACTCCTGGAACAACACGCTCAGTTTATGCATATGCCCGGCGGCAAAAATATGATTGAAGTTATGGGTGGGAAAATTCTTCCTCAAATTTACGAAGAAATGAGCAGACAGGTCTTTAAGATTAAATACGTTATCCCACACCAGGCTAATATTAGAATTATCAATTTGGCTAAAAAGAAAATTGAAAGACAGTTAGCTAAAACTGGTAAAACCCTGGGAACCATATTTTTTACCGATAATATCGAAATTTATGGCAACACTTCCGGCTCCAGTATTTTTCTGGCGCTCGATACTTTATATCACCAAGGGTTATTAGAACCCGGCGATCTGCTTCTTCTGGTCGGCTTTGGGGCCGGCTTCGTTTACGGAGCCAATCTCCTCGTCTGGACCAAAGAAAAATTCAAATCAAAGGAGGGCCCGTCTATGGGCGATTAAAAAAACACAATACCTATTCACCAAAGCAAGCCGCGATGCACACCGCGGCTTTTTAAAACAATGTTTGTTGATCGTTAGTTCTGGTTGAAACTGGCATACGAACTAAAAGTGATTTAAAACCGAGATCTAAAAAGAGTTTTTCCACTTTTGCCTGGTCAAAATCGTGAATACGACTGGTTTTGAGTTCAAACTCAATCGGCGCGTTTGACACAATTTGTGACAATTTTCGACTTAAAAATGCTTGTTCTTTGTTCTCTATTAATAAGGTTTGTAATTTTCCTTTTATTTTTTCAATATTTTCATAAATATTTTCTAAATTATTGTATTCCTGAATCAATTTGGCCGCGGTTTTTTCCCCAATTCCTGGTACACCCGGAATATTATCAGAAGTATCGCCCTTGAGCGCCTTGAAATCAACAAAATCAGCCGGAGGCAAACCGTAACGGGCTTGGACTTTATTTTCGTCATACATGAGCGCGTGTTGGGCGCCACGAGCCATGGAATAAACCTTAGTCAAACCATCAACTAACTGAAAAGTATCAGAATCCCCGGTCACAATAATGGCTTCGATATTTTTTTGAATTTCGCCATTTGATCTTCGGATTTGCGCCACAATCGTGGCAATCACATCTTCCCCTTCATAACCCTCGGCCGAAACAATCGGGATATTCATCGCTTCCAGAATTTTCTTGCAATACTGAATCTGTGGTACTAAATCGTCGGGCATAGGTTTACGGTGAGCTTTATACTCAACATAATCCTCGTGTCTCTTGGTTTTCTTGGGTAAATCAAAACAAGCCACCAAGTACTCTGGTTGCAAATCTTTAATCGCGGCCAAAATGGCCGAGGCAAACCCGTAAGCCGCATTAATCGGGTGACCATCGCGGGTTAGAGTTGGCGGGATGCCGTAAAACGCTCGGTAAATCAAGGCAAACGAATCAATTAAAACTAATCGGTTTTTTAACATGTTTTGATTGTAACATAAAATTCATTTTTAAAAGAAATTCTACAACAAGATATAACGCTTATACCTTGACAAAAGTCTTTTTTTGTGCTATACTATTTAGTTACAAGATTAGCTATGTCTACTTGTGACCGCCGTGGATTTTCCCGGCAATTGTCTCCCGCTTAGCGGGAAAGGAACCTTAACAATGAAGAATATCTTCAGTCTCGGAATGGCGCTTATACTGGCGCTTATTCTTACTCTGACCACCGCAGGTTGCGATGGCGGAAACGCAAAAAAATTGTCACCATCAGTGCCAAACTATCAGATTACAGTTAGTGCTCCCAACGATTCAGCCCAAAAAGTCAATCAGGATTTTGACGGTACCGGCTTTACTGCCTATACCGGACACCTGTATTTCGATTTAATTGTTGCTGGAACCAGAGGTGGCGCGCCTTCAGCAGATTTCCAATTATGGAAGTCGAGCGAACCGCAAAACTGGAATTCACCGAGCGACGATCTTAAAACCTTTACCAAGGTTTGTGATCTCGCTTACGAAAACGGCGAACTGCCCAATTATTGGTTCTTCGAACCAGGGCGTTATCTGATTAAGGCGTTTGCACTAAATTCAAAGGTTGAATACACGCATACACGGTTAACAATTAACAAAAAACCTGTAGTCGTACCAGTGATAGTGACGCCGCACTTGTCAATCAAAATGTCAGCCAGTGCCCCAAACGAAATCGGCGACAAAACTGTCACCATCGTTGTCAAGAACAATGGCGTAACCGCAGACAACATTACTGTCTCGGTTTTCGACTATTTTGACACCCCTGGCTCAATCATTGTTTACGCCGGCCAAAATGGCTTACAGGACTGGTTAACCGATTCCGGACCGGTTGAAATCGGCTACGGCATGATTTTCAAACCAGGAACGGTCAAAATGACCAAGTCCGGTATGACTAATCCGATCACCGACGATATAATTACCGACGTTTATAACGCTGGTATTATGTCAACCGGTGAAGAGATTACTTTCACCTGTATTTACACATTCGACCAAAACGCCCCAGGTAAAGGCATGACCCGGAAGATCAAAAGAATCAAATTATAATCTTTCATCTTAACCTAACAAAAACCCCAGATTTATTCTGGGGTTTTTAAGTATCTAAAAATTTCTACAAACAATAGAACTTTATCACCGGATCCCAATGACATTAGTTAATAGAGCTTGAGCAGTATAAAGTAAAAGTAAACCTAGGACTACCCCCATCATTAAATCTTTGGCTGTGGTGATATTTTCTTGGTTACCCTGACTGGTCATGTACAAGTAACCTGCGTACATAAAAATAGCAATAGCTAGTCCGCTTAAAATTGGTAAACCCCAAACAAAAAACTTGCTAATATAGTCACCAATATTATTAACCCTACCAAAGTCTGTATCTATATTACCTGTGGTATTTGATTGAGTTACGGGCGCGCCCACCGTTACATTGATTTTCCGAGATGGCGCCGCACCTTGAGCATAAACTTTACTAAAAATATTTAAGAAACTTTCTTTCTGATTTTCCTCAATTAAAACTCTAACTTCATACTCGTGTTCACCTTCAGGAACATTTCTATCAATAAAGGTTCTACTGGCAGTTTCTCCAACCTGTTTTCCATCTCGATAGATTATAAAATTGGCTGGTGCATATAAATCATAAAATTGACCGATATCGATCGTAACATCATAATTATTAACCGAGCTATTTACGGCGCCACTACTGTTACTACAATTTATACCGATTGTGGTAATATTCGACGGATTAACAGGATTTCGAGTACTAGCCGAAACCGTACCCTCTTGTTTACAGTAATCTGTTTGATCGTTCGATTCGTTTTCATTAAAAACCTTAACCCTAATCAAATGATCGCCAGCACCTGTTCCCGAAGCAGATGTATTCCAGACATAATCAACAGTTTGATCCTCGCCAGTCAATAAACCGTGTGATTTCTGATAAAAACATTGGCCATTTTCAGGATTAGCGCATTTAGAACTCTTACTACTAACCCATAAATAATAAGTATAACCTTTTAACTTTTTAAAATTAATTTTTATTGGTGATTTCTGACCAAGTTTAATTTCACTCGGTGTGGTGATAATAATATCGCGTCCGCTTGATGGTATGACTGGATCGACTACTTTTGTCTGAGTCGGACTTGAAACAGTTTTATCGGGCGAAGTTGACGAATCAGAATGAGGCTTACAACTATTTACTCCTGAATCAATATTATTTGGTGTGTTACCCTGCATTGAAACAACTTCTGCGCCAAGGTCACGATTAGTAATACTTAACAAAATATTCTTACCGCTTGGACAAGCCTGACGATACTCACTAGTAATTTTAGGAATATTAATACTTTGACCTGACTCACCAATAAAAACCTTCCTTGACAACCACTGAGTACCACTAAAAACCGTATTTGTCCCCTCTACTGGCAGATTCTCTCGACCCAACTGATCAATCGATGTAACAAATTTAACTTCATGATTAGTATTTTTCCTGATTTTTGCTGCAAAAGGTTCAGTTTCAAAACTTTTACCGCTACCAGAAACTTTAAATATTAAAGAATTATCCTTTGGCACAGTTAAAGTCATAGTGACGGTTTCACCACTATGCCATTGAAAAGCTGGTGAAATAGGCGCCATATTCAAGCCGCTAGCTTCTGTTCTCCAGTAAGGACGAAAAACTATCTGAGTTTGACTCGTATTGCCATTTTCGTCTTTACCAAGTTCCCATTCTAAACCAACATCTGATTCTTGTCCGTTAACATCTTTTATACCAAAATAAATATCTGGATTATCCTTGGACTTACAATAATTATTAGAGGAATAAGTAACAGTCTGAAAACGATTATCATCAGGCTTAACACTGCCTAAAACAACGGTCGCCTCAATACCGGTAAAATTCCCCCGACTAGTATTTTTTAAATAATAAGCACCAGGAAAACAAGATTTTGAACTAACCATATTGTTAAGCTCATCCGCCGAGGAAAAAGGATTGCCTAAAACAAAAAACAAGATAATTAAAAAAACAATTATGATCAATGAGTACAACCAATATTTTTTGGCTTTAAATAGATTTCTTAATTTCAAAATCCCTCCTTAAATTATTTAGCCATTCATTCTTTTAAGTAAAGCATCTTTGGCAATTTTGCGATCAGACCAAGGAATTTTGTGATCTCCGACCACCATACACTCCTCGGCGCCTTTACCAGTAATTAAAACTATATCACCTTTATAAGCTAGGTTTACAGCTTTCTCAATAGCCGCTTTTCGATCCAGCATTTTAAAGAAATTTTCACCTTCAATTTTTGGTTTCTTTGGGTCAGCCCCACGCGGCACACCACCGGCTACTTCTTCGATAATTTTATTAGCATCTTCGGTATAAGGATCTTCGTTAGTCACGATCACGATATCGGCAAATTTACCGGCTAGTGCTCCAAGAATCGGCCGCTTAGTTTTATCGCGATCACCACAAGAACCTAAAACCGAAATAATCCGCGCTTTTTTAGCCATAGTTAAGGTTTGATAAACTTTTTCCAAAGCATCTGGTGTGTGAGCATAATCAATCAAAACCGCAAAAGATTGGCCCAACTCCACTTTTTCCATACGTCCAGGCACAAGCTCTAATTCGTCTAAGGCACGCTTGGCCACATCTAAATGGATTTTTAAGGCGTAAGCCACCGAAAGAGCGGCTAGGGCATTATAAATGTTGAATTTGCCAGGAAGCTTTAAATCAATAGCAATTTGACTAGTTGGTGTCACCACGGTAAACATCGAGCCGGTCGATTCTAGAATAATCTTCTTAGCCAAAATATCCGGTCGACCCTTACGACCACGCTCTGGGCTTTCTGTACCATAACTCAAGGTTGTTCGAGACGGCATTTTCTCCAAGTACTCAAAAGTGCGTTCGTCATCATGGTTGATAATATTAATAGTTTTGCCAGTATTAAAAAGCTGACCTTTAGTATTTCTGTATTCATCAAAAGTTTTGTGATAATCCAAATGATCGTGAGTCACGTTAGTCATGACAGCCACCTGATAATCAATCCCAAAATTACGATTTTGAGCAATCGCATGAGAAGTCGTTTCCACAATTACCCAGTGGCACCCCGCCTTAAGGCAGTCCGCTAAAAACTTCTGAAGAGCAAACGGCGAAACCGTAGTCATTTTACTGGTATTAACCCATTCTTCCTTATCAATTTTAAAGTTAATAGTCGTGGCCATACCAACCCTATAATTCGCCTTTTCTAAAATTCTGGCGATCATGTTACAGGTCGTGGTTTTACCATTTGTACCAGTCACACCAATAATTTTGAGCTTTCTTCCAGGATAGCCATAATAAGTCGCCGCCAAAATACCCCTGACTTTGTGGGTCCAGAGGATAAAATTTGGGGAAACAAATTGTTTGAGAAACTGCTTCATGACTAATTTCGTCTTAATTTTTCAATAATTTTAAATAATAAATACCAACAAGATTTATGAACCAAATCGTAGCTACCAAATGTCTGATAACTTTTGCCACCAAATTGCTCCTTAAACCTTGTAATACCAGCATATTTGACAGCTAATTTTTTATCAACATTTTTACCAAAGGGCGAAACCGCCAAAAGATCGTAATAAGAACAACTTTTTTCTTTGGCTAATTTAATCGCCTCCCAGTGCAACAGGTATGGCGCCATCACTTCTCTATGCTCTGATAAAGAAGCGCCATATAAATAGCTAGCGGTTTCAGAGTAAAACGTAAAAATACCAGCCGCTACTGGAACCTTATTATACCTGGCGATTAACATTTCGGCAAGACCATCTTGGTTTAATATTTTAAATAATTTTTCAAAATAACTTTTCGGCCTCACTTGAAAGCCGTCCCGGCGAGCTGTTTGACAAAAAATCTTGTAAAAATCATCGATATTTTTACTTTCTTCGATCACCACTTCGTGCTTTTGCGCTACCTTAATATTGTAACGACCTTTTGGCTTCATTTGAGCCAAAATACTTTCCTGTGAACCAGTAATTTTCACGATTTGACGGTACTCTGGCTGAATTTCCTCGAATGATTTAATAAACCGATTTGTTTTTAGAATATTTTCGATTTTTTGATTGAAAACTGTATATTTTTGATTTAAAAAATCTAACCTTGTAAATATCGAGTGAGATTTAACAGAAATTTCTTTAATTTTTGGCAAAAATTTTCGAAAATCGATTTGAAAAAAATCAACTTCTGGCGCATATAAAAATGACAAACCAAATGGCAACGGTTTTTCGAGTACCAAAATTTCATCCAGCCAGTGAATTTTCCAACCTTGGCTTTCTCTTAGCGCAGCCCACTCTTTTGTTTGAAGCAAACTTTTCAAAGCAATAATCCTTACTATTAAAGCTTAATACAACTTGATTATAACAAATTTTTCAGGTAAAATGTAGTGGATGAAAATTAAATAAGTTTAAAGTTGAAGGTAAAAAGTTTAAAGAACATGGAAAAAAACAATATTAAAATACTGGCTATCGAGACTAGTTGTGACGAAACCGCCGCCGCTGTTGTTGAATCTAAAAATGGCGAAGTTAAAATATTGTCAAACATTGTTAATAGCCAGATTGATCTTCATAAAGTTTTTGGCGGTGTTTTTCCAGAAATTGCCTCTAAGACTCATGTTGAAAATATCATTCCAGTGATCGAAGAATCACTGGATAAATCCGAAATCAGAATGTCAAAATCCGAAAAATTGAATGACATAGATGTAATTGCTGTAACTAGCGGACCAGGTTTGATTGGTTCACTTTTAGTGGGCACAAACACGGCTAAAACCCTGGCTTTTACCAAAAGCAAGCCGATTTTACCGATTAATCATTGGCTAGGTCACATATACTCCACTTTCAGTGGAGAATTTCCAGTTTCCAGTTTCCAGTTTCCAAATAAATTATCTAATGAAGAAAAATCCAAAACTGAAAACTGTGAACTGAAAACTGAGAACTTGCCCCAATTCCCTCTTCTCGCTTTAATTGTTTCAGGTGGCCACACCGGTTTAGTGATTATGAAGAGCCACACCGAGTACGAAACTATCGGCCAAACCCTCGATGATGCCGCCGGCGAAGCTTTTGACAAGGTGGCCAAACTGCTCGAACTTGGCTACCCAGGTGGACCAGCGATTTCAGCCGCCGCTGAAAAGTTCACAGTTTACAGTTCACAGTTTACATATAAAATAATTCCAAATATTAAATTTCCGCGGCCCATGATACATTCAGGGGACTTTAATTTTAGTTTTTCCGGACTTAAAACATCGGTACTGAATAAGGTTAGAGAACTTGCTCAAACATACACTTTAGATGAAATTAAAAATCAAATTGCTTACGAATTTCAACAAGCCATTATCGATACTTTAATTACTAAAACTTTAGAAGCTGCCAATGAATACAAAATCAAATCAATTTGTCTGTGCGGTGGCGTTTCGGCTAATAAGGAACTCCGAGACCAGTTGGCTTCCGCACTTGAGAACTGGAAATTGGAAACTGGAAACTCTGAATTATCTCTTTTTGTTCCCCCGATGCACTTGACTGGCGACAACGCTGCCATGATCGGTATCGCCGCCGCTTACCAACTCGCCAACGGTGTCGAACCAACGACTTTTGATCAGGTTAACGCGAACTCAAATTTAAAGTTATAACACTCACATGTCCTCCCCTCCTTTTCGAGGAGGGGCGTAAGGGTGGTTTTAATAATATAAAATTAATTAATTTTTTATATAAGAAAAGCGCCTACTTTTCAGTAGGCGCTTCTATTATTTTTCGTCCATCGTCCTTACGTCTCGGTGTTCATTGCATGATGTATACTTCCATTTACAACCACATTCCTTACAACATGCTATTCTATACTCCTCCCACGAATACCTATCATGCGTAACCCCGCGTGAACAAATCTCGCTTGTTTTAAGTAAATCTGATAAAGAATAATTACCAGCCACTTTACACTTTGGACAAATTTCATTTTGTTCGTAAAAAGTCTTTTTTTCAAACTTTTTAACTGCAGAAAGATTCAAACCGCATTCATCACAAATACGCAACCTACCTTCAGGAATTTTAGTCCCGCATTCTGGACATACGAAAGCTTCATATGGCATATTTCCACCCCCTTTTTTTTGAATTTAAAGTACTGTATATAGCCTAATACATTTTTTAAGGTTTGTCAAGGAGTAACAATTAAAAAAGCCCGGAAAAACCGGGCTAGCCCTGAGGAGTTGGATATGGTACCAAGCGTTATTTGGCAAATATTTATATTGGGGAGAAACAGTTGGCAAGACCCAAACATGTCTCCTCCTGAGGCATGAATAAATATTTGTATTTAGAAAGCTGCAAAAATTTCTGAGCGGCGACCGAACTTATCAGATCGCGGCGGCAAAACATTTACTGCAAACAAATAACGCTTAAGGCGATAATAACAAACCATTATTTAAAATACAAGCTTTTAAAAAATCCGGCAGAAAACTACCGGATAAATGATTTAGATTAAAGGTGAATAAGGTTCAGCATAATCTTTATTCACAATTTGCGTATAAAGATCTGTTTTGCATTTTTGTACATGTAGTGGTTCAACCACAAGCAGCGAGTCTGTCGCCCATTTTTCCAACTCTTTTTCGTTAGGCCGACGAATCAGAACCAAATGATGACAATCTTTCAACAACTCCATGTCAACATCTTGCGATTGGTGATTTTCGTGTTGAAAACCTAAAACTAAAACATTGGTACCAGGATGATGTTCAACAGGTTCGTGATCCTGAGCCTGAGAGATACCCAGAATTTGTAAGGCCTTAACTTCACCATTATGGTTTAGGTAAAAGTCCAGCTCTGGGCAGGGACAACTTCCACAGGGGAAAATTGGCCATTCAGCCTTATTCAGCGCGCTGAGAATCGCCAATCTTTGTGTACGTGGCATACTCACATTTCTACCTCCTCTGAGTTACTGATTTTCAAGTGATTAATCAGAATAATAGACCATTTTTCGCCAAAAGTCAAGCCCCATACCCAAAATTTCAGCATGAGGATTATGTCTCTGGTCAAGGTTCAAAAAATTTGATAGAATAAAATCAATATTTAATCACTTCAAAGGAATAATATGAAGGAACTAGCAAAAAACTACAATCCGAAAGAAACTGAAGATAAAATTTACGCGCTTTGGGAAAAAGCCGAGGCTTTTAAACCTGTTATTGATAATCCGTCAGCTGATGGACAAAAACCTTTTGTAGTAGTTATTCCGCCACCGAATGTCACTGGCTCCCTTCATATGGGCCATGCTCTCAATAATACGATTCAAGATATATTAATCCGCCGTTCGCGCATGCGCGGCGTGCCAACTTTATGGATCCCTGGCACTGATCATGCTGGTATCGCCACTCAAAATGTGGTGGAGAAAAAATTAGCCAAAGAAGGCACTTCTCGTCACGAATTAGGTCGTGAAGAATTTACCAAAGAAATTTGGACCTGGGTTGACCAATACGGCAACACCATTATCAATCAGTTAAAGAGTATGGGTTGTTCTTGCGACTGGTCGCGTCAGCGTTTTACCATGGACGAGGGTTACGCTGAAGCCGTCAAAGCCACCTTTATTCGTTACTATGAAAAAGGTTGGATTTACCGCGGTGAACGCGTGGTCAACTGGTGTACTCGCTGCCAAACATCGCTTTCAGATATCGAGGTTGAATACAAAGAAGAAAAAGGTAAATTATACTGGATTAAATATGGGCCTTTCACTTTAGCCACCACCAGACCAGAAACTAAACTGGGTGACACGGCCGTTGCAGTTCACCCAGACGACAAGAGATATAAAGATATGGTTGGCAAAACATATACGATTAAAGGCGTAAATGGTGATTTTGATGTGATTGTTATTGCTGATAGATATGTTGACCCAAATTTTGGTACTGGCGCCGTAAAAGTAACCCCAGCTCACGATTTCTCTGATTATGAAGCATCTCTCAGACACAATGTGCCGATGAAACAAATTATCGATAAATACGGTAAAATGATGGACAACTGCGGTAAATACGCTGGCATGAAGACCGCTGAAGCTCGCGAAGCTATTGTCGAAGATATGCAAAAAATGGGCTTAATTGACCATATCGATGAAGATTACATCCATAATGTCGGAACCTGTTATCGTTGTGGTAAAATCATCGAGCCACAACCAAGTAAACAATGGTTTGTCAAAATGGACGAACTAGCTAAACCGGCTATCGAAGCGGTTAAGAGTGGTGCTATCAAATTTACCCCAGAGCGCTGGAGTAAAGTGTATTTAGATTGGATGGAAAACCTGCGCGACTGGTGTATTTCTCGTCAAATCTGGTGGGGCCACCAAATCCCAGCCTGGGAAAAAGGCGACGAAATTTATGTCGGTGATAATCCGCCAGAAGGTTTTACCAGGTCGGAAGATGTTTTAGATACTTGGTTTAGCTCCGCCCTTTGGCCATTTGCCACCCTTGGCTGGCCTAGCAAAACCGAAGATTTAAAGCATTTCTACCCTACCAGTGTGCTTTCAACAGCCCGCGATATCCTCTATCTTTGGGTTGCCCGCATGATTTTCTCTGGGTACGAATTTACTGGCGAAAAACCATTTTCCGAAGTTTATATTCACCCAACCGTTTTCAATAAAGAAGGTAAACGCATGTCCAAATCACTTGGTACCGGCGTTGATCCGCTACTTTTAATTGACCAGTACGGCGCCGACGCCATGCGTTTCGGTTTAAGTTATATTAATACCGGTGTCCAAGATTTGAAGTTCGACGAGGAAGCGATCAAAGCTGGTGGTAAATTTGCCAATAAACTCTGGAATATCTCTCGTTTTCTTACCTGGAAATTAGAAAACGAAAATCCAAAATCAGAAATCAAAATTACAAATGAAACACCAGAACCTAAATCCGAAGCCGACAAAATCATATTAACTAAATTAAACGAAGTTATTTCTTTAGTCGATAAAGACTTAGATGAGTTCAAATTTGGCCAAGCCGCTCACGAACTCTACGATTTTGTTTGGCACGATTTAGCCGATGTCTATATCGAAGAAAGTAAAAAAGAACTAAATTTACCAGTTTTGCAGCACATTATTACCTCTTCGATTAAACTTCTACACCCAATTATGCCTTTTGTAACTGAAGAAATCTGGCAAAACTTGTACGAAAACAAAATAGTTGATGAAAAATTATTGATTAAAGCCAAATGGCCAAATGCTAAAAGCGTTTAAATCCGAAATCCGAATTCTAAATTTCAAATAAAAGGCGAAAATGTCAAATGATGAAACCAAATTTGACTTAGAAGAAAGAACCGCTAAATTCGGTGAGGATGTTATAAATTTCGTTAAAACGATACATTTAAACGAAATCAATCGCCCATTGATCAGTCAATTAATCAGATCTGCAACAAGCGTAGGCGCCAATTACTGTGAAGCAGATTGCGCAGAAACAAAAAAGGATTTCGAGCATAAGCTTGGAATATGTCGTAAAGAATCAAAAGAAACCAAACACTGGTTGAGAATGATGGCGACAGCCCAACCAGATTTAAAAGAAAATCTACGATCAATATGGAAAGAGTCCAACGAATTAAATTTAATCTTCTCTTCAATAATTCGTAAATCTAGAAATAAATTGTAGAATTGGAAATTTAATATTTTATTCGACATTCGAGTTTCGTCATTCTGATTTATAGAACATATCATTAATATGAATCACAAAACCACTATCATAATTATTCTTCTTGTAATCAGTTTACTGGCCTCTCTTTTAATTCTAAAAATCACTTATCAACAGAAAATTGACAAAATAAATCAAGAAAAACAATTAATGATTACTGGTTATACTGAAGAAATCAAGAATGAAACTAACCCCAATATCCTAATCGAAAGTGGTTTGAAACAGCTTGAAAATGGTCAACCAGAATTAGCCATGATTAGCCTGAAAAAAGCCGTAACTGTTGAACCAAATTTCCGAGACGGATGGTTAACCTTAGGTTTGGCTCAATACACTCAAAAAGATTATCAAGCCGCTCTTACCTCTTTTCTAGCGGCAGAGAAAATTGACCCGATCAATGCCCAAACCTATCACTTTCTTAATCTAACCTACACTAAACTCAAACAAAAAGATTTAGCTCTCATTGCCCAGGAAAAATTCGTTTTTCTAAACAAAAACCAGAAATAACCCCGAACTTCACATGCTATGCGAAACAAGCTTTTGTGTGATACAATATTAATAATCATTTATTGATTTATTGTCTGGAGGGGTTATGAACTATTTGAAAAAATTAAATATAAAAATTTTATATTATTTTATTTCGATTTTATTTTTATCAAGCGTTTTTACTCCTATTTCAAACATTAGAGCTCAGGTTCCATCAGCTGAAGGAATCTGTTGGAGTTGGTCAGGTATGCCAAATAATAGTCCTCAAGTTTCCATTAATAACTCTGATGGAACTCCTGTTTGTGGTACAAACTGGAAAAATGCAACTTCGAAGCCAACGGTTACCTCGCCATCAAGCGGGAGCACAACAACAACCAAACCCAGCACGACAACCACAACAAAATCAACCAGTCCTGCCAATAACTCTGGGGCCGTTCAAAACGTTAAAGCTTCACCATCAATCAATAATAATGTTTGCAAAGTCGTTCTTTCTTGGAAAAAACCTGCTAAAACTAACACTTCTTTTGCCCCTGCTAGTCCAGCTGACAATGTTAAATATGACGTTTCGGTTTTTGCTTTTTCTGGCGCAGTCAGCCTTAGTCCGCCTAATAATATTCAAGTTGTTGACTACAATACCACTTCACTCACCTTTAATAATATAAAATGCGGTTTAACCTATAAGTACTATATTGTTACGAAAAGCCGCAATCCAAATACGACAGTATTTCAAATTGAAGATGGTAGGGCAAGTGGTCAATTTGCTGCTCCTATTGGGACAGCTGCTACCGCCTTTCCACCAGATGGAGCCATTATTGATTCACGTCAGAATGAAACCACTAAAACTTATACGGGCACATTGCAATGGCGCGAACCGATCAACAAACCTGCTGGGAAAACGGGCAATGACCTTAAATACCGCTACACTCTAACAAAAAAAGGTGTAGCCAGTAGTCCGGTTACTGTTAACAAACCTCAAAGTGGTATCCCGGTTTTTACTAATATTAAATGCACAAACGAAGACTCAAGCGGTTGCGGCCAATACAAAGCTCTTATCGAAACCATGTTGGATGGCCAACCAATTGGCTCGCACACATCAGTCGTTACAATAGCCAAAGATGGACAAGCCGTCTCTCAAGCCGATAGTAATGGCCAAACCTTACTGGATATTGATAATTATGGTTCAGCTGATCAAAATGGAAATGCTGGTGAAAATGCTGCCTGCGGTAATGTTTGTGAATCTAATGTATGGGGATGGTTTAATCCGGTCCAAGAAATAAAACATGTTATTTGCCAAATTCAATGCACAATTTTAGATTTTATTGCCGGAGCATTGGGCCAAGCATTTACTACAATTCTGCTACCAAATCTTTTATAAGAAATAAAAATGTTTCAAAATTTTAAAAAAATTCCACAACTTTTATTCATTGCATTAGCTATTTTTGGATTTGGCTATTTTTTGCAACATAATCATACAGATTTCAATACTAATATTGGTGTAGCCCACGCAGCCGTAACACTTGAACAATCGACCAAAACCATAAATTCACTTCATGCCGAATTAACTTCAGCTACAGCTGCAAGTGAAGGCACTGCCTGGATCTTCAGCGTCTGGAAAGTCATGATGGGACTAGCCAACGCTTTTGTCGCCATCATTTTGATTTTCTTTGCCTTTGTTAATATTGCCCATATCGAGTACGACACTTATCAACTCAAAAAAGCTTTACCGAAACTGATTATTGGTATAGTTATGGCTAACTTTAGCATGCTTATTTGCCGCATGCTAGTTGATCTAGCCTCAGTCTTAACCGCTACTTTCACTCATAACCCAAAAGGTTTAATGGGTGGAATTATGTGCGCTATGGGCATTCATCCAAGTGGCAGTATCGGTGAATATTTTCTACAAATATTAGCTCAACAATGGCTCTGGATTCTTTTAGTTGTTTTGGCAGTCTTTATCTCGATTCTTTATCTAGGCATCTTATTACTCATTCGACATGGCGTTATCTTGGTTTTAGCAGCCGTCGCTCCAATTGCTTTTATTTTGCTCGCTTTTCCACCAACTGAAAGTTACTTTAAAAAATGGTGGGAATGGTTTGTTAGTTGGACTTTTATGGGTCCAATTATGACACTGATTCTTTGGATGGCTGGTATGGTTGGTGGCGCCGGAGAATTTACAGGCACAGTTTGCGCTCCAACTACAACTTTTAGCTGGCTCCGGGCGTTTACCACCCTGGCTTTACTCTATGTTGCCGGTATTGTTCCAAGTAAACTTGGTGGCGAAGTCATGGGCGCATACAAAAACGCGGTTCACGGCGCTGGTAAAGCTGCTTACGACAATCCTTGGAGCAAACGCAAACGCGAAATCATGGGCAATGATCTAAAACACAAGTTTTATGGTAACACTAAACTTGGTCGCTGGATGGAACAAGGCGTCAGAAACGATGAAGCCATGCTTGAGGCACAAAAAAACGAAGAAGAAGTTCGCAAGGGTTTGCGCGACCTGACTACTCCTGACTCAACCGCTGAACGCAATGCAATTGCTAAAGAACGTTTAATCAGATTAAAGACCGAACTTGAAAACCAGGGCGATGAAAGACTAGCTAAACATATGAAAATCAATATCGATGCCATTACTGACACCGATTTAGCTAGCAAAAAACTCAAACGAGCCATGGATCAAATCAAGAAAAAAGGCATGACCGATGCCTACAAAGGCGCCAAAGGTGCAAAATTAACTGAAGAAGATATTGAAGACGCTCAAGTTACTCGTGATCTTGACCAAGCTCAAAAACAACAAATGACGGCCGCTTATGACGACGATATTAAAGGTACGGCTTTGACTCAAAAAGATATTGAAGATGCTCGTGTGACCCGTGATTTAGAAGCAGCAAAAAAGAACAAAATGACACTGGCTTATAAAGGAGCAGGCGGCGATAAACTGGTTGAAGACGAACTTAAAGATGTTGTTGCTACTGGCAAAATGGAGAAAGCCAAAAACGATGCTACGGCTAGAGTTTATTTAGGTGCTACTGGTAGAAAAATGGCCGAATTTGAATCTGGTATTGCTAATTCACAAATGGCTATTGACAAAGTTAAAGACGATCAAAGAGTCTTAATGGCTACCGAGCGTTTAGCCGGCCATGAGATTATTCACGATTTAATTAAACAGTACGACAAAGACAACGAAGCCGCTGGCCGTCCATCAAACTTAAACAATGCTTATAAGGAAGTTGATAACTTTACGATGGAATTGGCTAATGCTAAGACTGAACCAGAAAGAGTTGCCGCACAAGCTAAACTCGATATTGCCTTAACTAATTTAGAAACTGGAAAAAAAGCTTTTGCCGCCGACCTTCACAGTAAGGGTAAATTTGCAACAGCCAAAGACGCTGATGAATTTGTTGAAAATAGCCATTTACAACGCTACGAACGCACTAGACATATGGCTATTATCGGCAAGCGTGTTAATGACGATGCCACTGTCGATGCTCAAAGTATGTCTTCTAGCGCCGCTATCGGAGACTTGGTTAAATCAGATGGCAGTCTCGACGGTGGTAGTTACGGCCCGTACACTTGGACAGCCAAGACCAATGAAGATTTCTGGAAAGGTGTTCGCTCTGACGATCCTGACTCCAGAGCTGGAGCCTTAGGTATTGCCACAAAACTTGATACCGTGAAACGTAAAATGCATGATTCTCAGACTCGAGGTGCGGCTATCAAGGATTACTCTAAGGTTATTAGCGCCGGTAACCCTGAGTGTTTCAAAGCTCATATTTCTACAGCTATTCATGAATTAAAAGATGCTGAAAGAGCACAATTAGATAAAAGTCTTCGTGATCGAGGTAAAACACCTGCAAGTGGTACAGATTTTACTTTAGAAGATTATAGTCGAATCTTAGGCGAAACAACTCTAGATACCACTACTCCTAATAGCGTTGAGAACAAATTTGCCAGTCGATTAATCAACTCTTTGCAACAAAATGATGATGCCGAAATAACTTACAAAGATGACGCTGGTGTCGATCAAACTATCAAAGGTGGTTTCACTGGTCTTGGTCGACAGTCACACTACTATGCCCGTATGGGTTAATTCTTAAGGAGATAAATGGACGATCCGATTTTAACCGACGATATAATTACAATCGATTGGCAAAAAGTTGACGAGGCCAACGCGATTCGTGATGAAATTTGCGCCAAACCCTGGGATGAGTTAAAGAAAAACCCAGTGGTTTTAGCTAAAACTTTTTCTGAAGAATTCGAAGTTACGCCAGCCGAAATGATCATGATGGATGAAGCCGAGCTACTCGACTCAGTTTTTGAACATGCTGATAAAATCCCTGAGGAAAACAAAACCGCACTGATCAACCTCTATAAGGATTATAATTTTCACCAAGATGTGGCAACTATTCAAAATGATTATCAAAGTTTAGCCCCGGAAATTAACTTTCACGAGAATCTCGATCTTGAAAAAACTCAAAATCAGGCTAAACGAGTTTCTCAAGGGTTGGAAAACTTGCGTTTGATCACCTTTTACAAAGAGGCTGAAGACTTGACTATCGAAACTAATGCGCTAAAAACTGTTTCGGCTGAACGGGAAAAACTTTTATTTGACAAAGTCGACCAATTACTCAAAATGATTAAAGCGGCGACGGACGAAAAGCGCCAACTGAATATTAACGAAATCAACGAAATTATTGAGTTCGAATCAAAATTCGGCCGCAACAGCGTGGGGCTCGAAGATCTTAAAGAAGAAACCGATCCGCTAGTTTACCTAACCGTCGTTCAAAAAAACCGTAAAGCTTTGATGGTTTTAGCCGCCGCCGATCGCGAAGATTTGCGCGAAAATTTAGGCGATGCCTTTACGGTCGCAAACTTAATCGAAAAATATCGCATCGAATAGTTTAGTACTAGTAATAAACTAACTCAACCTCTTGACCCCCACACCCAATAAAATTTATTCTAAAGAATGCTTAATACGTTTTTTGAGTTGATTAAAAGCATTACTTCTTAATTTTAAGTTATGCTCTCTATGTCTCGCATCCTTTTCCGCCTTGTAAACTTCGGTATAAACAAGCTCGAAAGGAATGCGAGTTTTTGTTGAAAAAACTTTTCCACTATTATGTTCCTCTAACCTTCTTTTTAAATTAGAGGTCGAACCAATATATAATTTTTCATCTTTTAAACTTTTCAAAATATATAAACAAAACATGTATTAATTTTATCATATTTTGAAAAAATGAATTTTGTTGGGTGTGGGGGTTGACAAATGGGCCTTTTTGTGTTACAATAGCATGTTCTTGAAAAATGATTAATTTAGTCATTTGGATAGTTACCTTAAAAATAATTCCAATTCTGCTTTAGATTGGTTTACATAGAAAAAGCCTTTCCGGCTAGTTTATTTTGCCAGGCCTTTTGCCCTGGAAGCGTTTTATAACGCACGACAGGGTCAATTGGACCCGCCACAGGAGATACTGTAATGAAAAACACTCTGCTTGCCGCCATTTTAATGGCCATCATGACCTTAATCATAGGGTCAACCTGTTTTGCTGCCGAAGCAGCCTGGACAACTAAGGGTAAACCTGCCTGTTTTGATGATTTAAATACCAATTTAAATTTTAATCAAAACCCGGCTAACCCGCCTGCTAACCCCACCTATATCCCTGTTAAGGGCGATCAAGGTGATCAGGGTCCAAAGGGTGACAAAGGCGAACCTGGAAAAACCATTGTCAAGACCGTCGTGAAGTATGCTCATGCTCACAGGAATCACACTTCAACTTCAATCGGTCACGAAAAGGTTTACCAGGAATTAAAAAAATGGAAAATCGCCTCTCAAGGTGATATTGATCGCAAGATCGCCGAACAAAAGTCCATTGATAAAAAAGATGGCAAGTCAGAAAACAAACCTGACACGACCGTGACCAAAGAGTCACAACCACAGGAGAAGAAAATGTCAGAAACGTTAATTGGTTTTATCGCGGCCTTAATATTCATTGCAGCTGTTAGTATCACTTTAGTGATGTTAAACAATGCCAAAGAAGCTGCCGTATTGAAAGCTGAAGCTGCCAAGCTCGAAGCCGCTGAAAAAGAGCGCAAAGAAGCTGCTGCTGAACGAGAAAGAATTGCTCGCGAAGATCGTCTCGAAAGAGAACGCAAAGAAGCAACGATCAATGAGATTAAATGGACAATGGCTGGTAATATTGTTTCAAAACAATTCAGCCAAAAAAATGACCAGGAAGTTGAAAATTCCGCCAATATTATTGGCATCGGCAATTTCAGCTCCAAATCAAGTCCTGTCCGTATAACATCGGATAGATCTGATACCACTACTGATGCGACCGGGGACGCCGGAGGCGCAATCTCTGATATCTAACATCTAACCCAACGCACAAAAAAGGCGCACCGCAAGGTGCGCCTTTTTCTTATTTAATTTTTCTAGTACTCATATAAATTTAACTTGCCAAAACCACTTTATTTGCCTATTGTGAACCATTATAAGGCGCTGAAACAAGGTTTTAAGCCAAAACAGAACAATTGACCGCTTGCCAAAATTACTCAAATTTAGAGGCATCTAGCTCCATCTTCTTCTCTTGAGCGAGTAAATTCGCTTGGTTATTCTCGGTTAAAATAGTTTCTGTCTCCTTATCTTTACGCGATAACATTGCGCCAAGCTTGAACCCACCAAGTAAACTGACCATACCCATAAAAGCATTGCCCATTATCTTGGCGCCGTGGCCCAGATAAGGTTTGCCAAAGGCACTCCAGGCACCATCGACATAACGCACGGCATGATGAACTATATCTTGATCAAATTTGGCTGCGGTCATCATATCTAAACCTCCAAACAAACCAGCTCCCCAGCCTGCACCCAAACCAAGACCCAATCCCCACTTTCCGGCCGTTTCCTGGGCCTTATTCACCTCTTTTGAGTGGTCAGCTAACTGACCCTCTAACCGTAACATATCTTCTGATTTATGGTAAAAACCGTCAAAAATTTCTTTAGCCAAGGCCTCTTTCTCTTCTGGCTCCATATTTTCTTTTTGAGACATCCAGGCTTTAGCCTTTTCGCTTAATTCGGCCCACTCGCTAGACATTTGATGAGCAATATCATTTTGGCTCAATTTTTCCGCTCCCTTAACCGCGGCAGCAATTTCCACTGAAGTTCGGCCAATCAATACGCCCGCGGCCGCCAAAACTCCTGGTAAACCAAACCCGCCACAGGCAAGACTAACTACACCATAACTAACCAAACCCGTTACGGTCTTTTTATCAAATACGCGAGCAGTATGGTTTATAAATTCATTAAAAGTATTGTGTTTAACCAAGCCTTCCGGGGTCAGCTCGTAATTCAAATCCCCAGCCATTATCTGGTGTAATTTAGGGATTTGACGACCGTGTTTATGTTCTAATTGAACCTCTTGAGACTGTCGCGCATCCATTAAGCTGACAAAATGAATTAACCCCTCGGCGTCACCACCCAAGTTTTTCAATCTTTCCTGCCAATTACTGGTTAAAAGTTCGCCTTTAAACTGTTCGTTTAGACGCACATTTTTTTCAGCATAAACATTAATCGGCTCATTTAAATTAATTTCGGATTTATCCATATTCACCCTGTTAATTTGATGGATTTTGCGCTTGTGCGGTCTTAAAAAGTTCGTAAACTTCTAATTTGTAAGCTAAAGCTTCCGCTGCCATCAGCGCCGGCAAATCTAAATTTTTACGGCGCAAATATTCCTGAACCTTGTCAAACTCATCTTGATCAATTAATTTATCAAATTCCGCCCCTTCCTCTTCGGAGAGCGTCGCATAAATTCGAGCAATGACTCGGTTTTGAACGGTTTTGCCAATTTCCAGGTATAATTCCTGCTTTTTTTCTGGCGCAAGATCATCGCCACCAATCAATTTTAAGATATCTTCATCGAAAAATGCCTTGAGTTCAGGATCGTTCATTAAATCAAACATAGACCTCCTTATCTACCTTTTTATTGTAGCTGATACTTGACAAAAGTCAAAAAATGTGGTATACTACTTGGTTAATCGATCTTTGACAATTTAATATATATCACCTTTGTTTTCCGGGCCCAGCCCGTTTTAGCTTATAGCACCAGACGGGCAGGTATATGGCTCGACAAAAATTTAGGGGGATACTGACATGTCAGTAATTTTTACCAAGCAAGAAAATGCCAAGCTTATCCAATTGTTCCCAGGCAGCCTGTTAAACAGGTTTACAGCCGCCCTTCGCGACGCGATTTGCACCTGCGACTTGTTTAAGTCAACGGTGACCAATATCGTTAACGCGATGTTCGCCTCTGACGCTTTTCAAGCGAAGATTGAGGAAATGGTCAAGAATTCAATCAACAGAATTTTTTCTGGAAATTCGATCCAAGAAGTAGTTGAAATCTACATCAAGGAAAACGTTGAAGAAAGAATTGAAAAGATTGTTAAAAAGAAAACTGAGAAGGCCGTTGAGGTGTCACTTGGATCTGATTTCTTCAAAGTAGGCATAGAGAAAATCATTGCCGAAAAAATGAAAATACAGCTTGACGGGATTGCCGATACAATTGAAGCATCGGTTGGGAAAGTAGCAAGCGATTTAAATCATCAAATCTCGACTGAAACAGAAAACATTCGAGAAGATTTAAAAGCAGAACTGCTGGCGCAAATAGCCAAAATCAATCCTAAACCAAAAGTTGATTCGCAAATTGTCTCGAGCACGATTTCTGGTTTAAGCCAAATTGGCTCAGCCTTAATCAACGCTAATGCCGCCAAAAAAGTGGCCAATATCAACAACCCGACAAGCGAAACGGAAACCACTGTTGAACCGGAAACAATCGTCAAACCTGAAACAATCATCGAACCGGAAACAACTGTTGAACCCGAACCGATCAAGGTTGTGGATCCTGAAGTTGAAAAGGCTGAAGAATACGCCAGACGGCGAGCTTTAGCGTTAAAAGTTGGTAAAGACAAGAACCGTCAAGTAACTGAAGCCGAAATTGATGATATCTCAAAATGGGAAAAGAATATCACCGAAGAAAGCATCGCTTTTTTCTTTGACCGGAACGATACCACTAATCAACTTGCTCAAATGTGCTTTGCTGCCGGTTTAAACCGTGCCCGCAAAACCATCTGGCGCTTAGCTTGGATTGTCGTTAAAAAATTAGCTACAATCGAACAGGTTTTCGAAGAACTTAAGGTTGAAAATGGCGACCCCGAAGAAATTATCGAAAGATATAGAAACGGCATTGCCAATAATATCAACGATGTCGGAGACTACCTGGACAGCCTAACCAAGGCCAAGATCGAAGCCACTTTGGCGGTTGACCCCATACTGTACACCAAACTGCTCGACCCTGATAATTACGATGCAAATATCGATAAATGGTTTGAGCAGATTACCAAGGCACAAAATGACAATTTGGCAATGGAAGAAGTGATTGAAGAAGCTTTAGAAATTGTCAGGGGTATTAACCCCACGATTGAAAATGGTGGCATCTTACCTGAAAAGGTTAAAAATGTTACCCCACCGGATGATTTCCTCGATAGTATTTTGCTCAACTCTGACAAAGAGAAAGGCGAAAATACTGAAGAAAACGAGCAAGAATTCAAGAATATTAACGACCTGTTCAAGGCCATCGATGCTCTTGGTCTTCCGGGGACTGAAGAGGAAAGTCAGGAAAACGTTCCTGAAGGCCCACCGACCGAAGCCGAAGTTCGCGAGTACACCTTGGCCGATCTCGACCAAAAGATCCTAAAAAAGATGTACAAACGAGCCTTGACCAGAGAAGGTGCGCTAAAAACCATCGGACAGTTATTGGATGCTAATTTTGAAGAGTTGCTGGCGAAAGTCAGTCACAAAATTAACTCCAAAGAGTTGAAAGAAGCCAAGGACGCTGTTGAAGCCTATGTCCTGGCGACTATCTCTCCCGAACCAACCAAACAATAAGGAGAATCGAGACCCTGCGAAAGCGGGGTCTTTTCTTTGCTCAAAATTTCCCATTTTAACCATATAGACTCTTGACATTTAGCCAAATTTATGCTATAATATATAGTTATCTTTGATAACCTCACCTCGGTGAGATTTTAACAAAAGGAGGGCCCTAAAAATGCTAGGGACTCAAAACCAACCGGCTGTCAAGCCAAATATTATCGGTCAAGGCCGCATCGTCATGATCGACTTACCCTTCCAGGGTGTCGAATTTAAGCCAATGAACCCAGATGACGTGGAAAGCCCGATTATCTGGAAATTCACAGGTGAAAAAGGTTTCTGGATCAATATTTATGATCACAGAATGAAAACCCGCCAGGCTTACGTGAAATTCTTTGAAAAAGAAATTCAAGTAATTGAATTGGTCAGAGAATTTCGTCGGGCAATGCCCTGCCTCGGTCGTTTCAGCCTGAAAGGTAATACCCAATACATTTCTCTCACTGATTTAGGTGTTGAGGACATGTTCGACTCTGGTGACCATGGGTTGAGACTGACTTTGGCTGGATCGTTTGACCACGACGCCTTCCGGGTTATCCGCGACGAAAAGTCCGGTAAAATGGCCATGCACCAAGCAACCAAAATTTGTCTGCTTGAACCACGACCGGCGAAACCGGAAATTTCTTCCAAGACGGAAGAAAGCATTTAATCAAAACAAGCGCTGATAGGATATCGGCGCTTTTTTATTGATTCAAAACTAAAAATGAGATATACTGAACCTTGAAAGGAATTTTAAATTATGAATACACAAGAAATTTTTGATCTCGGTATTAAAATGGGGATGAAGGCCGACCCTCGTGGAAAAGTTGGCGTGAAACGCTGGTTGGATTTACAAAAAAAGAAATTTGATAAACTTTCTAAAGAGGAAAAAGAATTTTTTGATCTTGAACGACTGAACAATCCTTATGCCGACAGCCGGATTCATTTTGCTAATAAAAAACCAGTCAAAACAGTTTTGGCCGGAATTGATGTGGAAGTCGGTGAAATTGCCTTGATCAAGGCTTTAAATAAAAATATCGATCTGATAATTACTCATCATCCTCAAGGTAAATCACTGGTTGATCTGGATGTCAATATGTCTATGATGGCTGATATGCTGGCTAGTTATGGCGTGCCAATCAATGTCGCCGAAGGCGTGATGCGCGATCGAATTCAAACCGTAGCTCGCCGTATTTCTCCAGAAAATCATTTTCAATCAATTGACGCTGCTAAAATGGCTGAAATTCAACTACTTAATCTGCATACGCCTTGCGATAATTTAGTTTGGCAATTTTTAGAAGACTTAATGACCAAGAAAAAACCTGAAACCGTTGGCGAAATTGTTGAAGCACTTAAAACTGTACCAGAATATAAGCAAGCAGCTAAGGAAGGTGCTGGCCCGATGATTTTTGCCGGAGCCCCGGAAAACCGCTGTGGCAAAATCGCTGCATTTGACACCACTGGCGGCACCTCTGGTAGTAAAGAAATCTACCCAGAATTAGTCCGTGCCGGCATTGGTACCGTCATTGGCATGCATATGAACGAAGAAAACCGTGAAGAAGCGCTTAAAAATCACTTGAATATCGTTATTGCGGGACACATTAGTTCTGATTCACTTGGTATGAATTTATATCTTGACGAACTCGAAAAACAAGGTATCGAAATAGTACCAATTTCAGGGTTGATAAGAGTGAAAAGGTAGTCATCCTGAACTTGTTTCAGGATCTACTCATGAAGGATATATGAAAAAACAATATTATACATATTTTTTAACAAATAAAAATAATACGGTTTTATATATTGGTGTTACGAATAATTTAATCAGAAGAGTCTACGAACACAAAAATAAATTAATCGATGGTTTTACTTGTCATTACAACCTGGATAAGCTAATTTATTTTGAATTATTAGATGATCCAAAAACAGCAATTGCAAGAGAAAAACAACTAAAAAATTGGCACAAAGATTGGAAATGGAATTTGATAAAAGCAAATAATCCTAACTTAAAAGATTTATATGACGAGATGCTGAAATAAATTCAGCATGACAAATGTTTTTATTTCATCGCTTTCTTAAGCTCTTCCACCTTATCTGTCTTTTCCCAAGTCAGGTTTAATTCTGTTCTACCAAAATGCCCATAAGCGGCTAGTTTTTGGTATACTGGTTTACGTAAATCTAGAGCCTCGATAATCATGCCTGGGCGTAAATCAAAAACTTTATTGACAGCTTCGGCAATCTTATCATCTTCAAACTTACCGGTACTAAAGGTATCAACTCGAACTGACATAGGCTCAGCTCGACCAATCGCATAAGCAATTTGCACTTCGGCGCGTTCAGCGAGCCCGGCAGCCACAATATTTTTGGCAACCCAACGGGCGGCATAACTACCAGATCGGTCAACCTTACTTGGATCTTTACCAGAGAAAGCACCGCCACCGTGGCGAGCATAACCGCCATAAGTATCGACGATAATTTTGCGACCAGTTAAACCAGTGTCGCCTTGAGGCCCACCAATCACGAAACGACCAGTAGTATTAACATAGAATTTAGTTTTACTGTCCAAATATTTCTCTGGAACAACTTTTTTAATCACTAATTCGATAATTTCTTTTTGCAACTCTTTTTGTTTAATATTTTCATCGTGCTGAGCCGCGATTAAAACTGATTCAACTCTGACCGGTTTGTTACCATCGTACTCCACTGTGACCTGAGTCTTTCCATCTGGTCGAAGACCTTTGATAATCCCTTTTTTCCTAACTTCAGCTAAACGCGCAGCTAATTTATGAGCTAAAACGATTGGTAAAGGCATAAGTTCCTTGGTTTCGGAACAGGCATAACCAAACATCAAACCTTGATCGCCGGCGCCAAGTTTCTCCATATTTTCCGCATCAACACCGCGAGCAATATCTACCGATTGACCAGTAATAGCCACATTGACGCCGCTAGTTTGCCAGTGGAAACCATATTCTGAGTCTGTATAACCAATTTCTTTAATTTTGTTGCGAACAATCTTTTGAACATCAACATAAGTGTTAGTGGTAATTTCACCAGCAACCAAACAAAAACCATTAGTCAAAAAGGTTTCGCAAGCCACCCTAGCTTGAGGATCGTCAGTTAAAATTGCATCTAAAACCGCATCGGAAATTTGGTCAGCCATTTTGTCTGGGTGACCCTCGGTCACTGATTCGGAAGTAAAAAACTTTCGCATTTTGTCCTTTCATTTACAAAAAAATCACCTTTTAAGGTGATGTATATTTTTACATTTTTCCCTAAAGGGTCGGAATTAGCACCCAACTTAAAGGGTTGCTGGTGGATCAACGGGCCGAATCCCTAACCACACTCTGAATATATTTTAGTTATTAATAAATCGATTGTAATATTAACCTGTATTTTTGTCAAATATTGACAAGAAAAATTAATTTTGCTAGTATAATCTCACTCCATTTTTTTGATGGAGGTTTTGTTACAAAGGAGACTGTTATGAGCAAACATTACACTAAATCATGGCTTTTCCGTTGCGCTGACGATCGTTACGGAAAAAATTTGGAATTAAGAAATGGCCTTAAGGCTATTTTGAACGATGCTGATGTCAAGGTTGCATTTGGACCCATGACTCCTTTTGGTAATTCTCTTGGTTTCACTAATCAAGATTTTTGCAATTATCTTCCAAGTGAAATCAAAACAGCTCGTCACCTTGGTATCGAAGAAATTATCTTCATCGATCACCTTGATTGCGGTGCTTTTTCTCTAACCTATGGTAAATTAACTGCCGAAGAAGAAGAGAAAAAACATCTCGAATCAATCGAGGTCGCCAGACGTTTCTTCAAGCAAAATGCACCGGACATGAAATTTGTCGCTTATCTACAAGATTTCGATAATTTCAAAAAAATCTGCTAACTCCATCCCCGCACTCGATGCGGGGTTTTTATTTTAATAATAGTAATAATTAAAATATTTTAACCATGAACCAAAAAATAGGGGTGTTGATTTTGTTTGACACATATGTTAGCCTAAAAAAAGCACGACTAAAAATAGTAAAATAGATTTTTCTAATTTATAGATCTTATTTATATTATGAATATTTCCCTAGCCGCTGAAAAAATCATTGAATTCGGCCCAATCGCCATTACCAATACCATGTTGGTCACTTGGGTAGTGGTCGCTTTCTTAATTATTATCAGTTATTTTGCCACCAGAAATATGCAAAAAGTTCCAGGTAAATTGCAAAATATTTTTGAATTTATTGTCGAAGCGCTTTTAGGCTTAATCGACTCGATCACTCAGAACCGAGAGCAAAGCAAAAAATTCCTACCTCTTGTCGCTACCATTTTTTTATTCGTATTAACATCTAACTGGACTGGTTTGATTCCTGGGTTTGAAACCGTTGGTCGTTTCGAACATCATCATGGCGAAGAGGTTTTAATTCCATTTCTCAGATCGCCTGCTTCAGATTTAAACACCACTCTAGCCATTGCCATTATCACCATGATCACTGTTCAAGTTTTTGGCGTGATTAGTGTTGGTTTCTTCCGTTACTTTAAAAAATTTGTTAACTTTAAAGGCCCAATCGAATGGTTTGTCGGTGTCGTTGAAAGTATTTCCGAATTTGCTAAAGTTATATCGTTTTCCTTCCGTTTATTTGGAAATGTTTTTGCCGGTAGCGTTTTGCTGGCCGTCATTGCCAGCCTTCTAACCTTCATTGTGCCGATTCCTTTTTACGCCATGGAGGTTTTCGTTGGCGCCATTCAAGCCTTGGTTTTCGCCATGCTTGCCACTGTCTTTTTACAAATGGCCACCGTTGCTCATGACGAGCATTAATTTATAGATTTATTAAAAAATAATAAAGTTAGGAGTTCACATGGAACCAGAATCAATGAAATTGTTAGCCACCGCATTGGCCATTGGCCTCGGTGCACTTGGACCAGGTCTAGCCATCGGTATCTTGGCTGGTAAAGGTTTGGAAGCAATTGGTCGCAACCCAGAAGCCACCTCAAAAATTCAAAGCGCTATGATTTTAGCCATGGCTTTCGCTGAAGCTATCGCCATTTACGCCTTGGTCGTCGCCTTAATTATTAAATTCGTTTAAAGTTAAACAAGTAAAGAGTTTTGCTCTTTACTGTTTACCCTTAAATTTTATATACGGAGGTCACGTGGAAGCATTAGGTATAGAACTTAAATTATTAATTGGTCAAATAGTCAACTTTGGCATTTTAGTCACAGCCTTGATTTTCTTTTTGTATAAACCAATTGTTAAAATGCTCGAAGATCGGCAAAAAACTATTGCCGAATCCTTAGATAATGCTAAAAAGATTCAAATTAATTTGACCAAGAGTGAAACCAAAACCCGCGAAGCTCTAGACAAAGCTCAAGCTGAAGCTCGCAAAATGCTTGAAGAAACCAGCAAATCTGCAGTCGAACAAAAAAATAAGATTATTGCCGAAGCACAAGCTCAATCAGATAGAATCATCGAAAACTCAAAAGCTGAAGCTAAATCCATGAAAGACGATGTTGTTCGCGAAGCTAAAAAAGAAATTTCTTCAGTGGTTTTGGCCGCGTTAGACAAAATTATTTCCAAAGATATTGATAGCGAAACAAAAGCAAAATTAACCAAAAAAGCTATAGACGAAATATAAAATAGTTTCCAGTTTCCAGTTCACAGTTTCCAATTAAATAAAAAATTGAGAACTAAATGAGAACTGAAAATTGAGAACTGAGAACCTAAATTATGAAGATTTCTGCAAAAATTTACGCTCAAACCTTAATCCAGTCAGCCACAGAAGATAATTTGAAAAAATTAGCTAAAAGTTTTTGGTACAAATTACAGAAAAATAAACAGTACAAAGATATGAGTAAGGTTTTAGAAGCTATTGATGAAGAATCGGCAAGACTTGATAATAAAATTTTAGCCAAAATTTATTCAAAAAATGAAATTTCCCAAACAGAGAAACAAGCCATAAACGAAAAACTCAAAAATAAATTCAAAAAAGAAATAATTTTGCAAAATATTATTGGCAAAAATATCACCGGTATTATCGTTAAAGTTGAAGATAAAATTATTGATTTAAGTTTAGAAGGTAAACTCGATAAACTCAAAAGAGTTTTAAATTAGTTTCCAGTAATCAGTTCCCAGTTCACAGTTAATTTTTAAAATTTAATAAATTGAGAATTAATTGAAAATTGGAAATTGAAAACTGAAAATTTAGGAGAAAATATGTCAAATAACATTATTGAACAATTAAAGGCTGAGATTTTAAACTTCGATGCCACAGTCAAAGAAGAGTCCACGGGTGAAGTCGCCGAAATCGGTGACGGTATCGCCAAAATCTATGGCTTAAAAGACGCCAAAAACGGTGAACTTTTAAACATTGAAGCCAAGACCGGCGTGGTTACTGCCATGGTTTTAAACCTTGAAGAAACTTCTATCGGCGCCATTATTTTGGGCGATTATAAGAAAATTCAAGCTGGCGACAAAGTCACCACCACTTCAAAAGTGGCAACAATTAATGTTTCTGAAGATATTGTTGGCCGCGTGGTTAACCCACTTGGTGTCGCTCTTGATGGCAAAGCCGATATCAAGCCTGGCAAAGCCATGTTAATTGAAAAAGTGGCCCCAGGCGTCATTACTCGTCAGGGTGTGTCCGTTCCACTTCAAACTGGTATGAAAGCCATTGACGCTTTGATTCCAATTGGTCGTGGCCAGCGCGAACTCATTATTGGTGACCGTGGTACCGGTAAAACTGCTATTGCCATCGACACCATTATTAACCAAAAAAGTTTACCAAAAGATAAAAGACCGATTTGTATTTATGTCGCCATTGGTCAAAAGCAAAGTAAAGTCGCTCGTATCGCTGCCATTTTAGCCGAGCACGGCGCCATGGAATACACCACCATCGTTTTGGCTGGTGCCTCTGACCCAGCTCCTTTAAGCTATATTGCCCCTTATGCCGGTTGCGCTATTGGCGAATATTTTATGGAACAGGGTAAAGACGTTTTAATTGTTTTCGATGACTTAACCAAACATGCTTGGGCCTACCGACAGGTTTCCCTTTTGCTTCGTCGCCCACCAGGCCGTGAAGCTTACCCAGGCGATGTTTTCTATTTACACTCACGACTACTTGAACGATCCGCTCGCTTAAACAAAGAATATGGTGGCGGTTCCATGACTGCACTGCCAATCATTGAAACCCAAGCCGGAGACGTTTCCGCTTACATTCCAACCAACGTTATTTCGATTACCGATGGTCAGATTTTCTTGGAAAGCGATTTATTCTACCAGGGCGTTCGCCCAGCTTTAAACATTGGTATTTCGGTTTCCCGTGTTGGCGGCGCCGCACAAATTAAAGCCATGAAAAAAGTTGCTGGTAAATTAAAACTTGAAATGGCTCAGTACCGTGAAATGGCCGCTTTTGCCCAATTTGCTTCTGATTTAGACCCAGCGACCAAGAAAACCATTGAACGCGGCAAACGCATGACCGAGGTTTTAAAACAACCTCAATACCAACCAATGCCAGTTGAAGAACAAGTTTTGGTTTTATACGCGGTTTCCAACGGTTATTTAGACGCTTACGAAGTTTCCGAAATCAAAGAAATTGAAGCTGGTTTAGTTTTGAAAGCCCAAACCGCTGGTAAAGAAATATTAGCCGAAATCAGAGAAAAAGGTGTGATTGACGAGACTTTGGAGAAAAAAGTCAAAGAGTTCCTTGAGAAAAATACAAAAAAAGCCAGCGTATAAACACTGGCTACGATTTCAGATAAATTATCCCCTTGATTCAACGCAAACCTTAAATGGTTTAGCGGCTTCGATAAATTCTGAATGAAGTTGTTCGGATATCGGTGTACCTTCTGGCACTATGACCATAATTTCCATAGTTGCCTGTAACACTTTTAAGTGATTCAAAGGAATTTTACTCTGAATCCGAACATCCGAAACGCGTCTGACCGAATCTTTAAGATCAGATGTCATTTCAGTCCAAGGAATAAAAGTATCATTCTGATTATGCATTAGACACCCCCTTTATTACATAGTTTATATCATAAAAATATTAATTAGTCAAGAGAAATATGCCAAGCACACAAGAATTTAGACGAAGAATTAAATCAGTTGGTTCGATTAAGCAAATTACCAAAGCCATGGAAATGATTGCTTCTATTAAGATGCAAAAATCGACCAAAACCATTGCCCAAGCCCGTAGTTATATTCAAAACGCTTGGAATATTTTACATTTGTTGGCTAGTAAAACTCTTGACCAAGACCACCCTTTACTTAAACCAAGAGAAGTTAAAAAAACGGCTGTCATTTTAATCACATCTGACCGGGGTCTTTGCGGATCTTATAATTCCGAGGTGATTAAAAAATTTGTCAATTTTGAAAAAAATGAATGCGCTTGTAACAGCGAAACCAAAACATGTGGCGAATATTTGGGCAATTGCGATGTCATTGCTATTGGTAAAGTCGGCGCAGGGTATGTCAATCGCTACAAAATCGGCAAACTAATTGCTGAATTCAAAGGCTTCGAGAACAACATTTCCATCGAAGACGTAGTACCGATTTCCAAACTCACCAATGGTGAGTATCTTGACGGTCACTATGACCGAGTGGTGGTGATTTACAGTCACTTTATTTCGTCACTTAAACAACTGCCGGTCGTTAAACAAATTTTACCAATCGTTGAAGAACATATCGACAACCCTGAACTTTGGGAAAAAGTTGAGATCGATGAAAACATTGATTTCAAGTTTGAACCAAATCCAGAAGCCGTCATTGATGGTGTTTTAAAACAAATTGTCAGAAGCCAAATTCTCGGTGCTATATTAGAAGCAAATGCTTCAGAGCATTCAGCTCGTATGGTTGCTATGAAGAACGCCACGGACAATGCCACCGATTTGGTTGATGAATTAAAACTGGTTTATAACAGTATTCGCCAAGGCAATATTACCAGCGAGATTGCTGAAATTTCCGGCGCCGCCGAAGCGATGAAATAAATTTGCGCGCAAATTTAAAAATCCGAAATCAGAATTCTAAATGACAAATAAAATTCACGATTAATAAATTTTAAAATTGGACATTTTATTCGAAATTCGAATTTCGTCATTCGGATTTAAAACAAATAAATATCATAAAAACTAAAAAAGATATTAAAAAGAGATAAACGGAGAATATAACCATGAACAAAGGCACAATTACCCAAATCATCGGTGCGGTTATCGACGCCAAATTCGATGAAAAATTACCAGAAATTTACAACTCACTTGAGTGCGACAATAATGGCAAAAAACTAGTTTTTGAAGTCCAACAACATTTGGACGACAAAACCTGTCGCGCCGTGGCCATGGGTACAACCGATGGTCTAGCTCGTGGAGCCGAAGTCACTGATACTGGCAAACCAATTTCTGTACCAGTCGGTGAAACTTCACTTGGCCGCATGTTTAATGTAACTGGTGATGTAATCGACGGTAAACCGGAAGTTGTTTCCAAAGAGCGCTACCCAATTCACCGCCCAGCCCCAAGCTTTGCCGAGCAATCAACTAAAACCGAGGTTTTCGAAACTGGTATTAAAGTTATCGACCTTATCGCCCCTTTCACTAAAGGTGGAAAAGTCGGTTTGTTTGGTGGTGCCGGAGTTGGAAAAACCGTTTTAATTACCGAACTTATTCGAAACATTGCCGCTGAACACGGTGGTTACTCCGTTTTCGCTGGTGTCGGTGAACGTACTCGTGAAGGAAACGATCTTTATAACGAAATGGGAGATTCTGGTGTTTTAGACAAAACTGTCATGGTCTTTGGCCAGATGAATGAACCGCCGGGCGCTCGTATGCGCGTGGCCCTTTCCGGACTCGCACAAGCCGAATATTTCCGCGATAATGGCAAAGACATGCTTTTGTTTGTCGACAATATTTTCCGCTTCACTCAGGCCGGCTCAGAGGTTTCAACTCTCTTAGGTCGTATGCCTTCAGCCGTGGGTTACCAGCCAACTTTGGCCGAGGAAATGGGTAACTTACAAGAGCGCATTACTTCCACTAAAAAAGGTTCCATCACTTCGGTTCAAGCTGTTTATGTGCCAGCTGACGATTTAACCGATCCAGCCCCAGCTACCACTTTCGCCCATTTGGATTCCACTATTGTTTTGGATAGGTCACTTTCTGAACTTGGTATCTACCCAGCCGTGGATCCGCTTTCTTCAAACTCGACTATCTTGGATCCAAACGTGGTGGGCGAAGAGCACTACAAAGTTGCTCGCGAACTTCAAAGAATTCTTCAGAAATATAAAGATTTGCAAGATATTATTGCCGTTTTGGGTATGGAAGAACTTTCCGACGAAGATAAACTAACTGTTACCCGAGCCCGCAAGATTCAGAAATTCTTAAGTCAACCTTTCCACGTGGCCGAAGTTTTCTCTGGTATCCCAGGTGTTTACGTGCCACTTTCAGAAACCATCAAAGGCTTCCAAGAAATTATCGACGGCAAACACGACGATGTCCCAGAACAGAACTTCTACATGAAGGGCGATATCTCCCAAATAAGAAATAAGGAATAATGACAAATCCTAATATTATAGAATACTTTTTAACTTTCTTATTTTTGGCTTCTTTAGTAGGTACAATTTTTGGATTTATTAAAAAAATAAAATGGCTAAAAATAACTGGTATTAGTGTCTTAATTCTTTTCTTGTTTTATATCGGTTTTATTAGCTGGATAGCTTTTCAAATAAGTAGTTGGGATTAATTAAATGAAAACATTCAATCTAAAACTTATCTCTCCCACTGGTATCAAGTACGAAGCTGAAGCAAATTCAGTCTTTTTGCCGACTCCAGACGGCGAAATTGAAGTTTTACCAGATCACATGCCTTTGGTAGCCTTGCTTTCACCGGGTGAAATCTTGATTAAACTTGATGGTAAAACTGAACATTTAGCCACCGATGGAGGTTTGGTTGAAATTAATAACAATACTGTCAAAATCATTGCCGATGCCGCCGAGTCTGCCGAAAACCTTGATGAATTAAAAATCATGGAAGCTAAAAAATTAGCCGAAGAAAGACTGGCCAACGCCAAAGACAATGTCGAATCCGCCGATGCCGCCGCTCACCTTGAAAAACAACTTTCCAGACTCCGAATTGTCACCAAGCACAAACATAGAAAATAAATAATCAATCAAAGACACAAAAAACCGTTCTCAAAATGAGAACGGTTTTTTGTTGCATAGTACGCAAATTTAAATATTGTGATATAATTGATACAGTCTAAAGTTTAAAGATAAAAGTTGAAAGTTCATGGAATTAATTATTTATATTAATGTTTTTCATATTACTTTAAACCTTTAACTTTATACTTTATACTAACTTGGAGGAGGGATACTATTCAGTTTCAAGTGCCGCAAAATATAGATCTAGAGGACAAAATCGTCGGGCCACTCACGCTGACCCAGTTTTTGTATGTCCTAGGTGGTGGTTTGCTTGACTATATCTTGTTCCAATCTTTAGGTAAAAACTACTTCGGAATTTTCCTTTTAATCGGCGGCCCAATCGCCATCATTGCTTTGTCTTTAGCTTTTTTTAAGGTTCAAGAACAACCTTTGTCACACTTTATTACTGTTGGTATCAGTTATTTAACTAGACCAAAAGTTAGAATCTGGAAAAGACTAGATAGCTACCCAACTGTTTTAACCGAACCACCAAAGAAAAAAGAAGAAGAACCGATTATTATTAAAAAACACTTAGAAAAAAGCGAATTAGACCAGTTAGCCTATAATTTAGACACTTTTCAGTCAGATAAACCAGAAGAGAAAAAGAAAATTGGCAGTATTACCAGCGCTTTTGAACAATTATTAAAAGAACAACCAAAACAAAAATAGACTTATAGTAATTAAGACTTTTAGACTTATAGAGGCGAACTATAAGCCTATAGATCTAAAAGTCTATAAGTCTGATGCAGGAGGGGAATTGGCAGACAAAAACTCACAACCAATTATCAGCACCCAAGAATTTTTGAGTTTTGCTGAAATTCACGACGGAGTCGTCATTACTAAAACCGGAGAACTTCGGGTTCTATTAATGGCGTCATCGATCAATTTTTCCCTTAAAAGCGAACAGGAGCAAACAGCTATTGTTTATGCTTACCAAAATTTCTTAAACTCTCTGGCTTTTCCAATTCAAATTATGCTCCAATCTAGAAAACTAGATTTAACCAAATACATAGCTAAACTCAAAGAAATTAGTCGAGTTCAAACCAATGAACTTTTGCGCGGTCAAACCAATGACTACATCAATTACATCACCAGATTGATCGAAGTGGCCAATATTATGGATAAAAAGTTTTATGTGGTTGTCTCTTATATGCCACCGGTTTTAGACATAAAAAAAACTGGTCTATTTCCGTCGAATAACGACACTTCGAAAATCAAAATGACCCCAGAAAGCTTTGAAAAATACCGTCAAGAATTATCGCAGCGCGTACAGGTAATTCAAAACGGATTAGGTTCAATCGGAGTTCGTACTGCTCCACTTAATACTCAACAAGTTGTTGAACTTCTTTACGGTATATATAACCCTGAAGAAGCAGCTAAAGAAAAATTAATTAATTTTAATCATCTTAATTCAGATGTGATTGAGAGTGAAATAGAACAGCAATAATTAGATTAAGGCTTGACGCGGAAATTTTCTGAGGAAAATTATGAATAATCAAAATCAACAACCAAATATGCCAATGCAACCACCGAGACAGAATCCATTTTCTGGCGGTGCTGCTATTCCAATACAGGTAAACAAAACTCAACCTGTTAATCAACCGATTCAAAATCCAAATTTAAGACAAAATCCTCAAGCGCCACAAGCTCAGCCACAGATGCAACCAAGGCCAGCTCAAATGCCGCCACAGGCCATGCCTCAAGTCAGACCAGTTCAAATCCCGAATACCAGACCGACTGTACCAACACAACCAGTCAAAAACATGATTCCAGTACTGAATCAACCAAATTTTCAACAGGGTCATAATTCACTTTTTGACTTGATTGCTCCCCCATCTTTTGAAAACAAACCGAACTATTTAAAAATCGGCAATATTTTTGTGCGCACTCTTTTTGTTTTTACTTACCCACGATACGTTATTACCAACTGGCTTTCGCCGATTATTAATTACGATATCACCATGGATATTTCCATGTTTATTCACCCAGTTGGGTCAAAAGAAACCATGGATCAACTTAAGAAAAAGGCCACTCAACTTGAATCATCGGAACAAATTGATCGCGAGAAAGGCTTAACCCGTGATCCAGAGAGAGAAACTGCTATTTCAGATATTGAAAACCTACGCGACGTGCTTCAACGAGGTGAATTAAAACTGTTCCAGTACTCCTTATATTTTACAATTTATGCTCAAAGCGAGGCTGAACTCAACACCATTACTGAGCAGCTCGAATCGACTTTGGGCGGCATGTTAATTTATACTAAACAATCACTTTTACAGATGGAACAAGGCTTTAATTCCACGATTCCACTTGGTATCGATCAACTCAACGTTAAGCGAAATCTTGACACCGCTTCCCTCTCCACCACTTTTCCTTTTACTTCCTCAACTTTGTCGTCAAACGACGGTATTCTTTATGGTATCAATAGACACAATAATTCCTTAGTTTTATTTGACCGTTTTAATCTTGAAAATGCTAACTCAGTTGTTTTTGCCAAATCAGGTTCAGGTAAATCTTACACGGTCAAACTTGAAGCGCTGCGTTCACTCATGCTTGGTACCGACGTCATTATTATTGACCCAGAAAATGAATATAAAGCTCTTTGCGATGCTGTCGGCGGTAATTATTTGGATATTTCTTTAAATTCCGATAAACGTATTAATCCGTTTGACTTACCAGTAGCCGGTATCGGTTTACAAGCTGGTGCTTCAGGAGACGACATTTTAAGAAGTAATATTACCATGCTCCATGGTTTAATTTCTTTAATGATGGGCAGAATCACTCAAGATGAATCCGCGCTTCTCGAAAAAGCTATTTATGAAACCTATAATCTTCGCGATATCACCAACGATATCAATACTCAAAAAAATGCCCCGCCACTTTTGGCCGATTTGCAGGCTATTTTAGCTAATATGACCGGCGCCGAAAGCTTAGTTAAACGTTTAACCAAATATACCGAAGGTACTTTTAAAGGTTTGTTTGACCAACCAACCAACTTTAATTTGGGTTCTGGCTTAACAGTGTTTAGTGTCCGGGATTTGGAAGATTCACTTCGCCCGATTGGTATGTACATGGTTTTAAATTACATTTGGCAAAGAATTCGTTTTAATGTTAAAAAACGTATTATGATTATTGATGAAGCCTGGTGGATGATGCAATACGAAGATTCCGGTAAGTTCCTGTACGCCTTGGCCAAACGTGGTCGTAAATATTTCTTAGGTTTAACTATTATTACTCAGGATGTTGAAGACTTTATTGATTCAAAATACGGTCGAGCCGTAGTCAACAACTCTTCGATGCAAATTTTAATGAAGCAAAACCCAGCTTCAGTTGATAAAATCGCCACGGTTTTTGGTTTAACTGAAGGTGAAAAATTCATGTTACTTGAGTGCGAAGTGGGCGAAGGTTTATTTTTTGCCGGTCTCAACCACGTTGCCATTAAGGTTGTAGCCAGTTACACCGAAGACAGGATTATCACCACTAACCCACAAGAAATTCTTGATGCACAAAGCAAAAAAAGCTCTGATTTTTAGATTTATCAAAAAATGAAACACATATACTTGAAACCAGAAAATAAAAAAGGTTTCGCGGTTGTTATTGCAATTGTCATTGTAGTTATTTTGATAATTGTCTGTCTAATCGCTGCCGCTGCTTTTATTGGCGACCGTCAGGGAGCAAATGCTAATGGAGAGATGATCACTAATAATTCTACTAATGGCAACAATGGGCAAACTACAAAATGTGCTAATATTAGCTTTGGTAGCAATTATTACCCTTGGATTAAAGATGCCTCTGCTAAATATTTAAATGGAGACGATGCCGCCTTAATAACCATGATAAACGCTGAATCAACATGGAACCCTAATGCTTCAAACCAAGGTCATGCAACTGGTTTAGGTCAATTTATGCCAAGAACAGCTAGAGGTTACCCAGAATTTGTTGGTGGTAACGATAAGCATGGTATCACTTGGCCAGCTGGAAATGTTTATGATATTTCAACTGGTCATACTGACGATGCTCGATTCGATGCCAAAAGATCGATTTATGCTGCCGCGCATCTTCTTGGTGGGCAGATAGACCGATTTGGATCTTTAAAAGAAGCTTACGAGCAAGGTTATCACACTTACTGCAAAGAAAACACTGCTAAATGCCAACAACAAAAATCAGAGGCTCAAACGGCTAGTGCAAAAATCATCGATAATTACAATATTCTAAAATCTGGCGGCAAATGTATTGATTCGTCTTCAAATATAGCCAATAGCACATCAAATGGTGCTTGCTTGCCAGTTGCTTTTATACATGAAAACCACGGCGGATTTTGCGGTCGTGCTAGCCAAGCTCAAGTAGTTAATTATTTTAATCCGAATCAATATCCTTCTCCAACTTCTTCAGCTTTTCAAGAAAAAAATGGATTAAGCGCCAAGACAGTACATGATAAAAGTGGTAAACCATATATTGGTACAGGGCAATCAGCAAATATCGAAGCTGCCATCAACTCGATTCAAAAAGGTTTTCCGGTTATCGTTTATACTGATCTGGAAGGCGGACAACATATTTTTGTTCTAACCGGATATGATTCTGCCACTCAAACCTTTCGAGCAAACGACACTAACTCTGGAATTAGAGATAATTTTCAAACCACTTGTACATCAATTTTAGGCGGGCCAAGAGGAGTATTGCTAACAAAAGCAAATTTATTAGCACATCTAGTACCTCAAGCAAACTATTTTATCCTAGTTCAATAATTTTGATTAAAACAAGAGGGACAAAATAAAATGAATAAAAAATTTATCTATATAATTATCAGTATCGTTTTAGCCTTATTTATAGGAACTATTGCGCTAATTTTAATTACCACTAGTCCTGTCATAACACTTGGCAACCCCGCTAAAGATAGTATTTTTATGCCTTTTATTGCGCCAAATAGCCGTACTATTTTTTACTATAACGGTGTCGATACAATCAAAAAATGGAACTTAACTAACAACCAAGTAGAAGATTGGATTAAGTTTCCATTTACCTCTATCGACAACATTAATTACTCCCCTGATGGCAACCAGGCATTAATTTATTGGAGCAACCCACAAGGTAATAACAATAATGAACGAACATGGCTTATTGATTTAAAAAATAAAAAAATCATTAAGGAAATTGGTCAAAACATCATAAATAATGCTTGGTCGCCAGATAGCAAAAGTATTGTTTACCAGTTCTTTAGTCAAACCAATCACCAAAACGAATTAATAAAAGCCTTAGCAGACAATACTAATCAACAAGTTATTGCCAATCTTGACCTAAGTCTACCAATTGGTGAAGTTATAGATATTCTTTGGCCAAATAATCAAACTATTGTTTATTTTCCATTAAAAGAAGAAAAAACACCTGTAGACATTAAGTCGATCAATCTTAATGATCTCAAACAAAAAACTATTATCTCTCAAGTCTTACCGAATATAGCCAATATAATAACTGATCAAAATAAAATTATTATAAGTTTATCTAATCAAGATGATGATATTGTCACTCTAAATATTTACGATCTAAACACTAATCAAACAAAAGCGATCGATAAAAATGATCTGTTTTTATCGAAAACCTCCCAAATCGCCAATACTAATATCTTTTATGCTGGTTGGCGCGGAGCAAAACAATCTACAGATAGTATTATCAGATTTGACACCGATGGAAAAATCGCAGTAATTAAGGCAAAATTACCAGACAAACTTGAAGTTTCCAACCTAATGTCTCCCGATAAGAAAACCTTATTTTTTCTTAACGGTAACCAACTTTATAAAATGACAACCAACCTATGAGGTCAAAATGAAAAATAATTTTTTAAAAATTAGCTTAATTATTATCGGAATAATAACTGTGATTAGTATTGTTTTTATAGTTGTAAAAAATAATATAAAACAGGCACAAAACTCCCCTTCTAAACCAGTAACTCTAACTCAATTAGATCAATTCCCTGTCGAAAATGATAATTTTCGCATAACATACAATAACCAAAACAATACCTTGACCATCGTCCCTAAGATTCCTTTTGATACAACAGATTCACCAGAGTATTTTCTTTCAACCTATTGGAAAGACTATACCAATCATGGCAAAGAAGCTCTTTCGTGGTTAAACACTCATAATGTTAATCAACAATTTAGAACTAATTATGGTATTGAAATTAACTGGTGGGCACAAGAATGGTGGCCAAATGGCGTCACCGCACCAACGCTTTAACTAAAAAAGCAGTACATTTAAGTACTGCTTGCTGTATTATTCTCCAGTATCATTTCCCCAATCTTCAGGAATGCACTCAAGACTGTTTTGTTTTTGATCGTAAGTAATTGAACAAGACCGAGTCGGATTGTCTTTACCGATCACATTATATAAATTATCAAAATCGAAAAGTAAAGCTTCTGTTAGAGATAAATTCATATTCGTTTTGCCCGAACTTAAACGATCGCCAACCACCCCAGCTACTTCGATCTTGGGTTCAAACCAATTAGCAATATTCTTTCGATACTTTTTATTAGTAAAATATTTTTTAGTTGCTGTGCCGCATTTTACTTTTTGTTCTGTTAAAAACTTGACTGGATCTCCATCCTTTTTAACAATATCAATAATTTGCCAACCCATATGAATAAGTTTTGGCGCCGGATCAGAATAGGCTTTAGCTAAAATTTCCGGTGTTACCTTATAACTTTTCTGATATTCCTGACTTAAATGAGGGTTAGGCCAACGAATTAATTTATAAGAAATCGTATCGCCATCTAACCATTCAGCCTCAGGAACATCATCGGTACCTTTGACTGGCTTGGCGCAAAAACCAGCAATCCAATGAATATTTTTTTCGACTGGGTCAAAAATACCCAAAGTACCCGGGCCTCCATAATCATGCTTATAGCTCTGATCAATCTCGTCATGGCAAGAAATAAAATCCATTAAAATTAAAAGTTTGCCTCCAGGTGACCAGCTGAAATAAACTGCCTGACCATTGTCATCACTAAACCAAGTGATTCTTTCCCAAGTTGCGCCGGTGTCATAACTAATAAAAAGTTGCTGACCAGCTAACACTGTTCTAGCAATTTTTGCCATAACATGATTCAGGGCTGGAGAGACAACCGCCTGATCAAGTTCAGAAATATTTTTATTTTCTTGGGCAAATGCCAAAAACGAAAATAAAAACACTAACCAAATTGTTAAGATACGCATGAATTTTCCCCTTTTTAAATAAGATGATTGTAGTTTACGCTTTTTCTCGAGAAAAGTCAAGGGATTATTTATAATTTTGCTAAGAAAATGCTATGATAAATTAAGGAAGAATATGGCAGATAAAATTGATCCAAAGAAAATTGATGTCAAAACCACACCCAAAAAACCAGCCCCTGGTGGTTTTGATGTAACTCAAAATAAAGTCAGTGTTGAAGAAGTAAACAGTTCACAAGATAGTGTTATGGGTAGTACCGAAGAAACTCCAGAAATCCAAGAAATTCCTGTAAATCAAGTAAATCAAGAGGTTCAACCAAATAATACTCAGGTCAAACAACAACCTGAAGCCCAACCTCAAACTGAATCTAAACCTCAAAATCAACCAGAAAAAGAAGAAGAACCGGCTCAGCAAGAAAATCCTGAGGAAGAGAACCCTGAAGAGGATGAAAAAGAAAAATCTGAGGACGAAAAAGAGGAAGAAGCTGAAGAAGAGGAACCTGAGGAGGAGGAAGAAAAAGAGGAAGAGCAGTCAGAACCAGAAGAAAACGAAGAAGAAAATCCAGAGAATGAAGAAAAGGAACCAGAAGAAGAAAGCCCCGAAACCGAAGAAAGTAATACACCAGAAAACGAAAATGCCGAAACTCCTGAAGCTGGCGAAACTAGCGCTTCACCAGAAGCTGCCGAAGGCGCAGAAGTAGCAGAGGGAGCCGAAACCGCCGAAGCAGCGGCAGCAGCCGAAGAAGCGGCCGTGGTTGCTGAGGAAGCCGTAGTAGCTGGCGAAGAAGTTGCGGCTGGCGCCGCCGGCGCCCCAATTTTACTGGTTGCTTTAGGTGTACTAGTCGTTATTTTATTGGTCATAATCGTCATTTTTGGCTTTATGGCTTGTCAGGCCTCTCAAGGTTATTTTGGTAAATCTACACCGATTCCTTCAGGTAAAGATTACGCCAACGTTAAAACTGTTTTAACAGCCGCAAACACCCAAACCAAAACCAGCACGGGCAAAAATATCAAAGGTTATAATCAATTAAATCTTAACAATAATGATAAAAAATTTATTGAGGACGGCTTAGCTGACAAACGCCTACTTGATGCTCTCAAATATCTATCTGATCGACACGCCTCTATTGGTATTAGTCATATTATCGACGGCTATCAAAATATGACGGTTAACCCAGAAGCCGGCGAATCCACTTCTCAAATTAATAGTAATATTTCGGCCCATAAAGAAGGTTTGGCCGCCGATATCGCCAGTGTTGATTTTGTTTACAAAGTTCTTGAGCCAAGCGAATATTGTCAAAATTTAGTCGCCTCAGCCTGCGGGCCGCTTGCTTTTGCCTGTAAACGTGCAGCCAAAGCCGCCAAGTGGGGCGATATTGTTTATTATCATGAAGACGTAAAACAACCAAATTCAAATACCACTAATGTTGACGCAAACGGCAATCCTGTCACAAGTACCGACGGTTCAATCGATAATACTAATCTTGATCAAATCGGCACTAGTCTTGAAGAAATTAATGCTTCAAACACTGATATTTTAGCTCGATTAGAAGCTTTACAGAAAAAACTATCAGATCAAATTGCCAACTCAGGTCAAAATCAAGCAGCCCAACAGGATCAAATCCAACGACTTCAAAAAATTATTGACCAATATCGCATCACCATTACTAAACTAAACGATCTCAAAACCAAATTAGCCAAAATGGTCACTAGTATTCAAGATATGCAAACAAAACTTACTACTCTAAACACTAATTTAGGCACAGCTAGCAACGTCATGAGTAAACTCGGTGCCGGCAGTAGTACTCTAAACACACTTGGCGATATCACCAAGATTACCGGTCAAGTCAATCAAACCTTAAATATTACTAAAACTCAATTAAATAAATTGATCGGCGGTCTTAATCAAATCGTCATCACTTTTGTAAAACAATTAAGCATTGCGGAGGCCGCCACCAACTCAACTGATCTAGGTAATGCCATCGCGAACCTTGAAAGCAGTTCGTCTGACGCGAGCACCCTAGCGGGTTCAGACGCAATCAGCAATCTCGACACCGCCCTACCCGATCTAGATATTTTTAAAAATACTCTCGATAGCGCGGCCATGGCTTTAGCCCAAAAAGAATTAGACAAACTAACTAATGAAGCTAAAGATGAAGCCGTGAGCAAGGTCAAAGATGAGTTAAATAAAGCTGTTGGCGAAAAGCTTGGTAGTGCTTTGGGCAGTCTTGGTCTGGGCGGCAGCGGCAATGAACTTTTACGCCAGAAATGTTTAGGAAATTTAACCTCTATCACTCCTTCGAACACTAATTTCAATGGCACAGATTATGTCCAAGCCATCCCAATCAAACTTTCCTGGCAAGACAAAAAACCAGACGGCTTGATCGATCCGCGAGTTTATTATATGGTCTATCAACCAGAAGCCAGAGCCAAAGTTCACACTGTTATTAGCGAACTTCTTCAGTTTCCATATGACATGAATAACAAATTTTACTATCGAATTGTTCAATTAATAACCTATAGCCAAGATCGCGATGTCGCCCCATTCTGGGATAAGCTCATTGATCTTTACGGTTTACCTCGGCCAGCCAATTTCGGACTTTTCTCCATGCCAGAAGCCTCGGATCAAATTCACGTCTCATACTAAATAAAAAATCCCAGACATTTAGCCTGGGATTTTTTAGCTTGATACTCTATTAAAAATAATGGATACTAATTTTAGGTTGATAAATTAAAGGATTACAAATGGATATAATTAATAAATTTTTAGGCGGCAACTCCAAATATCAAAGGCTCGCCGGGCCGCTACGCGCCGCTCAAGTCTGCGACTCGGCCCGTTCGCTCGCCGATGGTCGTTTCGCGGTTCTGAGCTTTATAGACGGCTGCTTAACGGTCGGCGTCACCAGCTCCGCCGCCAGCGCCAACTTACAATTTGAACTACCTCAAATACAAAAAGAAATCAACGAAAAATTAAATTTCGAGTGGGTCAAAAAGATCAGAATTAAAATTGTTTCAAGTTTTTAAAACTTGATTTGAGGCAAATTTAAAGTTCCGGAAATAAAGGCTGGAGCCAAGGAAATAAGGTATAAAGCCAAAGAAATAAATATACCATAAAGTAAAACTCTAATTGACCAGTTCAAATAATATTTGCGTGGCACATTGGAAAAACTAGTTAAATTATAGGTTTCCAAAATATAAGCACTATAAATTTTTGTCTCGTCGCCCATAGTTTCTAGAATTTCTTTTTTATAAGCTTCTTCAGATTTACTATCAATCTGATGATGATAAAAAAGACTTTCTTTTTGACCTTTTTTGCTGACAAAATGACTTGGTTTTAAAGCCATTAAGGCAAATAACATCGAGATCACGATGGCCGCCAAAGCCGCTACAAAGAAAACACTATTAGCCCACTCAGCCTTAAAATTACTGGCAAAAAACACAATCAAAGCCGAGTTAAAACCAATCATAATGTTGGTTCTTAAATCGAGCATATTGCGAATTTCGACCTGTTTATTTAATAAATCGGACACAAACGTAATTCGCTCAAGCGCGCCAAATTCGCCATCCCATTTAATTTCTTCTTTAGTTTCCATAAACCCTCTTTTTATATTATTTAATACTATCGTAACATATTTTTAATCGCGATAATATCAATCGCCAAATAAATTGTACAAAAAAAGCGCAAATCGATGTATCGGCCCAATACTTATTTTAAAATTCAAGACCAATCGTTGCGCTTATATTTTTTGTTAGACCTAGAGATCATTCCAATCTTCCTCTAAAAAAGAAAATTAGAAAGTGGTCTAAAACCACCAGGTTGATAAAATCCCTCTCCTTTTTTAAGTGCTTGACTAACCTCCAGAAGGAAGCTAACCACGATTTATTTACTAAGGGATTGTTTATATTGTATCGCGATTTCAATCGTTTGTCAAGGGTTAAACCTTATAGTTTTTAAAAGAAAATGTTATTTTTCAAAATATTTTTACATTTATATGGTTCAATTTTTAATATTTATAAAATCTAGGATTTTGTTTAAATTTTAGGCCTGGAAATTTGTGATTTTTTATACCTCTAAAATAGCTCGCCGGTTTTTTAATAATTCTCTAAATGGAACGTTAGCCTTATACTTCCAACATCGCCTGGCCGAGTCACGGCCACCCCTCCAAAACAGCAAGAGTACATTTTTATTATACATGTTTTTAAAAAATTTATACAAAAAATCCCGCGTAATTAAACGCGGGATTAATTTTTAAATAGGAAGTTTCATCCCATCATAAGCAATCTCAATATTGAGACAAGTTTTACGAACCATTTTACACAAATCAGCATGATTTCCGTCATTAGCCCGGTGTCTGGTACCATCGATATGAGTCAAAATCGTCTGTTTAGGCCTGGTTAATTTGATAATTTCCAGATTTTCTTCAAAACTAACATGGTCGTGCCAAGGGTGCTTTTTTGGTAACTTGGCGCGAATTTTCTGAGTATCACCCGGCCAACCCAGCTCCATAATCAAGTAATCCAAATCATTATAATAAGCATCAAGGGTTAGACCAAAGATTGAACATGGCGCGTACATAATGCGCTTGTTATTCACCTCAGTCAAAAACCCATAGCGATCACGATCTGCACGATTGAAATTAACTGGCGTGACCGTGACTTTTTCAAGCTTGATTGGCAACCGATCATCAACTTCGCGAATCACGGCCCAACCCATTTTTACAAAATACCAAAGTGTCGGACACCATCTCTCGAAATCATTATCTCCATATTCATCTACTCTGGTTTCAGGTAACCAAATATTAATCGGACTTTTGCGCTGCTCATGAGCATAAACATGATTAATGTTTTCGATAATGCGCATGCCTTGAGTGTGGTCTGGGTGCCAATGAGTAAAAAAAATATGTTTCAACTCTTTAATACCTTCTCTTTCAAATTGAAAACGAATTTCCTCTGGCGTATCGAAAAGTATGCCACCATCTTCAGGAATATACATACTTGGGCCGGTTCGGGCATAAGGAATGCCTTCGTCGCGAGCTTGCTCGCAATTTACACAACGACAAAGCGCCCGTGGAAACGGCAATGCTCCACCGGAGCCTAAAATATTAATGTTCATAGAAATCCCCCTTTTTTTCGTTTTCTAAACGACAGTTTATTAAACATCTAAAACTAAACTGTGTCAAGAGGTGACCTGATTACATCTTGACTTTAACCGATTTTTGCCATACAATACACCTAGTTAATCGCACCTTTGAAGGAGAAAAAATATGACAAATACTATTTGTCCAAAATGTGGCCACGAATTGACCGGTAACGGCAAAAATTGCATTGACTGTAATACCAGAGACGGACACGAGACGATCCGAGATACTTTGAAAACTCAGTTTAACAGTTTTTTCCACGAGCGTCACAAGTCAGACTGTCGCTCCTACGCCTTAACCTCGGTTTTAATCAGCTTGATCATTTTGGCGATTGTTTCATTCATTTTGACCTATCTAATCCCGTCTATAATAGCTTTAGTGAACAATTTAGGCTGGAAAGCGGGAATTATTGCGCCTTGCCTTAGTATAATTGTCTATTTCTTGGCTTTTTACTACAAAAAGAATGCCCTTCGCAAGGAATTTATCGATTCGAATTTCAAGTAATCTTAACCCATTAACTCGCAATCACTTGCGGGTTTTTTATTTATCAATTTTTCCAATCTCCACAATCCTGGCGGTTTTTTGTAATGATTTTTCAATATGGTCGAGATCGGTGGTGGTAATAATTGTTTGTTGACCAGACATAATTTTGGCTAAATGCATGCGCCGATCATGGTCGAGTTCAGAAAAAATATCATCTAAAAGTAAAATGGGGCGTTGACCAAGTTTTTCAGACATAAACTCAAGCTCGGCCATTTTAAGCGCCACCAAAGCCGTGCGATACTCGCCGCGGGAAGCAAAAGTAGTGATATCTCGCCCATCCAACAAAAATACCAAATCGTCTCGGTGCGGGCCATGACTAGTAGTGTTTTGACTAATATCACGATCGCGATCAATAGTTAAAATATCCATAAATCGATCTTCTTCCACTGAGGCTTTATAGGAAAGTTTTAAAGTTTCCTTTTGGCCACTAATTTCCGAATAAGCCTTGTCCAAAGTTTGATTGAAAAATTTAATAACACTTGTCCGTTGAGCAATAATAGCTCTACCTGCCTCCACTAATTTTTGATCCCAAAACTCTAATTCATCTGGTTTACCCCGACGCAAACTAATCATTTGTAGTAATTTGTTTCGCTCTTTTAGAACTTTATTAAAACTGAGTAAATTTAGGGCATATTTTTTGTCGATTTGAGAAAGCATGACGTCTAAAAACTTGCGTCTTAAGCCTGGCGCGCCATCTAAAATTTCCAGTGATTCTGGACTAAAAAGCACGGCTGGCAAAATTCCGAGTAGATCAATCAGGCGCTTTTTAGTACTGTTTACTTTGAGAATCTTTGGTTGCGGTCTATCTTTAGTTGGAATTTTTTGCAAAACCAAATCGATTTTTACAGATTTATCCCCACTTACCTCAGCTTCAATTTTAGCAAAATCATTTTCCCAGTTAATCGACTCAGCATCTCGGTTTGTCCGCCAACTTCGGCCGGTCGATATAAGCCAAACCGCCTCTAAAACATTAGTCTTTCCCCTGCCATTTGGCCCAATAAATATGGTCACATCACTAAAATCAAACTCGTTGCTCAACCAGTTTCGAAAATTAGTAAGTTTTATAGATTTAATAATCATAATACAGATCTAAAATCATGATGCAGATTTAGTAATCATAATGTCGAATAACAAAATCCGAATGTCGAACAAAATACTAAATTAATAAATCTCCAATTAGACGTTTTATTCGTCATTTGAAATTCGGATTTCGGATTTAACCTACTCGTCAATGCGTAACGGCATGATCACATATAAATAGTTTTTATCTTTATTACCACGGATCACCCCGGCCGCCATATTGTTAAGTAAGTCCAACGTAATTCTTTCTGAACCAATGACAGCTAAACAGTCCAAAATAAATTTAGCATTAAACGCTACTTCAAGTGAATCCCCTTTTACCACACCGGTAACTGTCGAGATATTATCGCCAACATGGCTCGATGTCGCCAAAACCTCAACCTTATCAGGCGCTGTAATTCGAAGTTTAATATTATTAGCTGATTCTCGGGCAAACAAACTAGCCATTTTAATCGCATTATTAAACTCAGCTGTCGCCACCTCCATAGTGGTTTTACTTTCTTTTGGAATAATTTGAGCATAATCAGGAAAAGTTCCCTCGATCAATCGTGAAACTAAAATCGTATCTTCCATCACAAATTCGACTTGATTCTCCCCTGGTAGCACTCTCACCTTTTCCCCGGCGCTTGAAAGAATTCGGCCTAATTCAGCAATGGTTCTTTGCGGCACGATAAATTTAAAATCTTTTTCTGGCTTGTTAATTAAAGTAATAGTTTGTTCTGCTAATCTATACGAATCAGTGGCAACTACTTTCATTTGCTGTTCTTGATTAAAGAAATAAACTCCAGCCAAAACTGGTCGAGACTCGTCCATAGCCGCCGCAATTACCGTCTTATTAATCGCACCGATTAACTCTTGTTTAGCCAGTTCGATTTCCACAGATTTTTTAACTTGCGGAATGAGTGGAAATTCTGAAGCCTCAATACCGTTAATATTGGCCTTAAATCGGTCGGAAGAAATTTTTAGAACTTGTTCTTTAAGTTCTAATTCAATATTCTTATCGGTGTTGTTGTTCACAAAATCAATCAAAAGGCGAGCTGGCACTGTAATACCACCTTCAGCATCGATTTTAGCCCCAACCCAAGTGTGAATACCGATTTCTAAGTCGGTCGCACTTAATTTTAATCTGCCTTTATCAGTCTGAAGTAAAATATTATTCAAAACCGGTAAAGTTGCTCTAGTGCCAACCGAACGACTAACAATACTTAAACCTTTAGCTAAATTTTCCTGTGTACAAGATAATTTCATGACATCTCCTTTATTTAAATAGATATTTAGATTAACAGATAAATAGGATAAATTCTACATATTTTGTTAGTCTGATTAGGCTATTTAAGTTTATTTTTTATATTTTAATTTCTTCATCTTCTTTAAATGGAATCTTTTGTTTCGTTTTTTTATCCACAATCAATTTTTATATTAATAATAAGTGTATAAAAACAGTAGTAATAATAAGCCCTGTGGATTCTGTGGATAAAATAGGTGTGTAGCTTGTGGAAAAGTGGTGGATAACTTGTGGATGAAAGTGTGGTTAATGTGTGGATAACTGGCGGTTTTAATCAATATCCACATGCGAAGGATTTATTTTGAAATAATTATCCACAATTAAATCGCAATAAACACAGGTTATCCACATGTTATCCACAGACTGGGTTTAACTCGCCAGTTGAATAGACTTTTAGACTTTTAGATCTGTAGAAAAAATGAATACTATGATTTAGAATATTGAATTTCGATAATTATAAGTCTATATTTCGTCAGAAATTACGCGACTATAAGTCTATATTTCGTCAGAACTACATAACTATAAGTCTATAGATCTATACGTCTATTTTTAGTTAAGGTACAGTTTTTCCTTGATTTGCGTGACTTCTTTTTGTAATTCACTATGTCGGCTCAGATCTTTTTCCACTCGCGTGACGCCGTGCATAATAGTGGTGTGATCTTTTTTATTTAATTCTTTACCGATTTTTGGAAAACTCATATTCATTTCGTGACGCAAAAGATACATAGTAATTTGGCGTGGCCCGACTAATTCTTTGCTGCGACGGGCGCCAAGAAGGTGTTCCGGCATAATATTAAAATACTCACAAACAATTTTTATGATTTTCTCAACCGATAGGTTTTTGCTTTTAGCCGTAATCATATCTTCCAAAACCTTACCAGTTATTTCGATAGTTGGTTCAATTTTATTTAGTTCACAATAAGATATAACTCTGGTAATCGCGCCTTCTAATTCTCGAATATTTGACTCAATGTTTTCAGCAATAAAGTTCAAAATTTCATCGGCTACGACATAGTTTTTTTCTTCACACTTCGCGCGTAAAATGGCGTGGCGCATCTCTAAGTTTGGTGGTTGAACATCAGCAACCATGCCGGCGCCAAAGCGCGATGAAAGTCGAGCTTCAAGTTGTGGGATTGCTTTTGGTACTCGGTCGGAAGTAATGACAATTTGACGGTTTGACTGGTGTAAAGCGTTAAAGGTGTGAAAAAATTCTTCCTGTGTTCCCTCTTTGCCGGCTAAAAATTGAATATCATCGACTAGTAAAACATCAGCGTCGCGATATTTCTTTTTGAAATCATTAACCTTGCCTGTGGAAATTGATTGAACGAATTCATTAGTAAAATTTTCACAAGAAACATAAATGATTTTCTTTTTCGGGTTTTGCGCCAAAATTTCGTGACCAATGGCTTGAGCTAAATGGGTTTTACCTAAACCAACTCCACCATAAAGAAAAAGGGGATTGTAAGTTACACCAGGTTTAGCTGCCACAGCCTGGGCCGTCGCCGCGGCCAAACGGTTTGAACCACCAACAATAAAAGTATCAAAAGTATATTTTGGGTTTAAGGTGATATTGATTGGAATTTCTCGACCAGCCGAAAAAGAGACAGGGGAGACTGAATCTTTGGTTTCGAGTGGTAAATGTTCTGGTTTAAATTGGGTACTTACAACTTGGCAAGAGAAAGATTTGACCTGTGGATGAAGCTTCTGGAGCGACTCGAGGATCTGTGGATAATATTTTTTCTCTAACCACTCTTTAGCAAAACTATTTGGCACTCCGATGATGAAGTTTTCTGGACTTAAATTCAAAATGAACGTGTTGTTAAACCACGTTGTAAAGTTAGCTTTACTCAAGGAAACCTCGAGTTCGCCCAGGACTGCTTGCCAAGTTTCTTTTTCGTCAGGTGTTTTCATTTGACTCCGTGACCTTAATCTAAGCTTTTGTATCAGGTTTGTCTACCAGGACTTATCCACAAGGTGCCTAACCATATAATAGTGAAGTTATCCACAGCTTGCAAGTATTGTGGATAAAATTGGCATCATTAATTTTTACTAAACTAATTGTAAACTCTTGCCATCTGACAAAAAATAAGTTATACTAATCATATCGTAATTGAATAAATGAGAGGTATTATGTTAGGAACAACTTTATCTAATAAACAATCAAGACACAAAATGCGCACCCATGGTTTTCGAGCCAGAATGAAAGCTCAAGCTGTAGCTGGTAGCCATGTCTTAAAAAATCGCCGCGCTAAAGGCAGAAGGAAATTAACCGTTTAATGTTAACGCGTTCTTTTCGTCTACAAAAAAAGGACATGGAACGTATTTACAAAAAAGGGCGAAATTTTCGCCAGGATTTATTTTTAATTCGTTTTTTACCTAATCGGGCTGGTCACAGTCGATTTAGTGTAGTAATCTCAAAAAAGGTACTCGCGCTTGCCACTGCACGCAATCAATTCAAGAGAAAAGCTTATCAGATTATTAGTGAATCTGAAACTTTATGGAAAGATAAAGCTTTTGATTTTGCGTTAATCTTAAAAAAAGCAGAAAAAGAAAATTTGGAAGAATCGATCAAAAATATTTTTAAAGAAGTTAAATGAAAAAGTTGGCTTTAAAATTGATTCGTTTGTACCAGAAAACTTTGTCTTACGATCATGGCCCGTTAAAAGTTTATCACCCCGGTGGGTTTTGTCGCTATCAACCAACCTGTAGTGAATATACCTATCAAGCAATTGATAAGTACGGTATAATAAAAGGCAGTTGGCTAGGTGTTAAGCGAATCTGTCGTTGCAACCCATGGAGTAAAGGGGGACACGACCCGGTCAAATAGTCTTTTAGACTTATAGATCTATAGATTTACAATCGCGTAAACTCAGTATTCCGAATTATAGTCATATAGTTTCAATAAATACTACTATAAGCCTACAAGTCTATAGATCTAAAAGCCTAATTAATTCGAAAGGTATATATGCTTCATTTACTTAAAACAGTTCTTTATTATCCACTCTTTAACGCACTCATGTTTTTAGTTTTTATTATTCCTGATCACAATGTTGGTTGGGCTATTATTGGTTTGACTGTTATAATTCGTTTGATCCTTTTGCCAAGCTCGCTTGATGCGTCGCGCCAGCAAAAACGAATGCAGGAAATTCAACCAGAACTTCAAGCTATTCAAGAAAAATATAAAGATGACAAGCAAAAACAAGCCGAGGTTTTAGCTCAGTTTTATAAAGATAATAAAATTAATCCGTTAGGTTCATGCTTACCGCTTTTGCTTCAGTTGCCGATTTTAATTATTCTGTATTACGTGTTTAAAAATGGTTTGGATATGAGCCGTTTTGCTCTACTTTATTCTTGGGTACCAAAACCAGATATGATTCAAACTATGTTTTTTGGCCTAGATTTAGCTAAACCGGATAAATGGGTTTTACCAATTTTAGCTGGTTTACTACAGTTTTATCAGGGTTACCAGGTAGCACCAAAAACCAAACCAGGCGAACAGCCAGAAATGGCTCAGATGATTTCAAAACAGATGTTGTATATGATGCCAATTTTTACCATCTTTATCGCTGGTCGCTTCCCGGCCGCCTTGCCTTTGTACTGGATTATTACAACTCTCTTTGCTATTGGCCAACAATGGTGGGTGGGACGAGAAAATCCGAAATCCGAAGTTAAGATAGTCAATAAAAAATCAGAAATTAAAAAATTAGAACAAAAATCCATCAAAAATGGAATCGAAGTTACGGTTAGAAGGAAAGGGAACTAATGTCTACCAAAGAAATCGAAGAAATAGTCAAATTATTTTTTAAGAGTTTTGATTCAGAAGCAGTCATCGATGTGGTTGAAAAAGACGAAGATAATCGAAAAAACTGGTGGATTAAAGTTAGCTCACCAAATTCCGGTCATTTGATTGGCAAAATGGGCGAAACCCTAGAGGCAATTCAATACATAATCCGTTTAATGGTTTCGGAAAAATCCGGCGAATTTATACCAGTTACGGTCGATGTTGATGAATACAAAGAAAAAAAAGAAACTGAATTAATTGAGCTGGCTAAAGCCATGGCTGAAAATGTTAAAAATTCTGGTTATGGTCAAGAAATGCGCCCAATGAGCGCTTATGCTCGACGAATTGTTCATATGACTTTGAAAGATTTTCCAGGTATTAAGTCTGATTCAATCGGTGAAGGGGAGTTAAGAAGAGTTAAAATTGAACCTTTGGGATAGACTTTTAGATCTACAGACTTTTAGTTACTATTCTACAAGACTATAATGCTGAATGCTGAATACTGAATTTCTGCTAATGTAAGTCTATAAGTCTAAACATCTACAAGTCTATTTATACGGAGGAGTGTCTGAGTGGTTGAAGGTGCCGCTCTCGATGTTTAGTGCGGAGAGGTCGCATAGTTGGTTTAGTGCGCTGGTCTCGAAAACCGGTAGGTCTGCAAAGGCCTCGCGAGTTCGAATCTCGCCCTCTCCGCACTGAACTGTTATTGATGGCGGTGTGCTCGCAAGGGTACCAGGGGTTCGAATCCTCTCTCCTCCGCCAATTAAAATAAAAATGCCCGTGAGGGTTATTTTTATTTTAATTAGTGATTGTGAGGGATGAGAACCCAGGAAGGGGTCGGGAAACCAGAGGTTTCCCGTAAGAGGAAGGCAGCGAGGTCACGAGCGTCGGAAAACCGTGGGTTTCCGAGATGTTCGTAACTCCTCTCTCCTCCGCCAAACAATTTAAATTTTCCCAACAGATACAACGCTTGAGTTTATACTCTAACCGTTGTATTTTTAGTATATAGAATACTAATATATGGGAGGATTTGCAATGAGTACAGAAAATCGTATTAATTTAAGTGAATCAGAATTAAATATTGGTAATACAAATCAGTCAGAAGAACTGGATGATATTGAAATACAAGAAGCCAGGCGTCAAAAGGCTTTAGAGGTCATAGCTGAGAATGGTTATATTTCATATACTGAGGATGGCCAAATAGTAGCTGATATTGATTCGATTAATCAATATACTTCAGCTGATACTGGCGAGCACGCTAAGTTAATGCAAAAACTGCGGCAAATTTACGGCGCGGCCGGCTTCAATGTTTTGCAAGAAGTTTTTCACGAAAAACCAGTTATTTCACATGAAGATTGGGAAAAAGGTGTGACTACCGCAAAGTCTATGTTTTATGATCCGATTTCAGATCAAGCCGCGCTCGATAAACGGGCCATTTCTGAATCAAGTTTTTATCTTAATCCAGCGCAAGGTAACAGAAAAGTAATTTTTTCTGAACTCAATCAGGTAAATACTAGTGAAGCCGAATTAGCTTTATATACTTATCATCCTGATTATGGGAATGGTTTTCGTGACCCAAAATCGGGTCAATTAATGGTTAAAGACTCAAGTAATCATTATGAACCAATTAGTTATGATTATTTTGTTAAAAATTATAATTTTGATCCAAGAATAGATGATCGCAAGGGCGGTGGTTTTGCTTCGAGTCCAAAACAGTTTTTTCAAACTAAAGGTTTGCATTTGATTGAAAGCGGTATTTTTAATGAAAATGATTTTAGCTCTATGAGTCGGGAAGTTAATCCAGATACAAAAGAAGTAGACCAGAACGGTTTTGTTTATCTTGACGGCGTGAGATATTTTATTGGCAAAGGTTTAGATCAGGCCAAAATCGAAAAAACAAATAATTTAGCTTTTGTCCGTCAAGGGGAAGCTGATCAAATTACTCATTATTTTAATTTGCAACCAAGTCTGGTACCAGAAAAAGGACAGGTTATTACTCTTACCGCCGAACAGACTGGTTTGCAATCATTCAACCGAAACGAATTCATGCAGCAAAGGCCAGACGAAAATACTAATCAATATAATGATCGAATTGAGAGTCTGTTGGCTATTGAAACTAAACCTATATTAACAGAAAACCTGTCAGTCAAGGATAAAGCTAAAATGAAACTGATATCCCAACAAAACTGGTCACATATCAACAATCACGAGTTAGGCGCACAAATATCGGGTGATTTCGCCAGGTTAATAGATGAAAATATACCGAGTCGCTTTTATAAAGCTGAAGTGAACAGTGAAATTGTTGGTTTTATTCGTTTTGATGATATATCTAGTACTGAAGTTTATGCCGGTTCACTTAATGTTGATGAAAATAGCCGAGGGGCGCAGATCGGTGAGGGGATTATCAAATCTTGTTTACTAAGAGAAGCTGAAACTAAAATTGTGACTGGTACGGCTTACCCAAAGTTACCCATTACAGGTAAATATTTAACACCGCAAAAAGCTGGTGGCTATGGTTTTGTGGCCACAGGCTTGGTTCAGTATGGTGAAACTCATGTGCCATTTTTTAAAATGGAAATAGATCAAATGAAAAACAAGGAGTATAGCTCCAGTCGGTTAAGTATTGATGAAATTCAAGATTTGTACCATAAAAATCAATACAATCAAACCGATGAGATAATTGTTTTAAAATTTAATCCAAATATCGATTTAGACAGTATGGCAGCTCAATCATATGAACTCTTTGAAAATGGTCGAGTTATGACTAGTTTTGTTACAGATCCAAAAGACGAAACCTATAAGTACTTGGTCTTTGAAAAAAAGAAAACTCAATCAGTCGCTCAACCAGAAAATAATCTGGACGAAGCAGCTTAGTCAGCTTTAGCTATACTCCAATTGAATTCAAATAGTTTTTTGTGCATACGGGCGATTAATTCGTCTTCAATAATAATACCCATCATCGAATCAGGTTTCAAAGTTAAATAAGAAATTTTATTATCATAGATAAGCATGGCCGTACTAAATGAATCAATGTCGGCTTTCAAATATCTGACCTCAGTTGCCTTATCGCCAATTTGAGTAAAAAACTTTCGGTTAAAGACTGTATCGGCAACAAGTAGTCTTTTTTTGATGTTTGATGATTGACGTTTCTTGGCGTGCGCGCGGTTAATTTTACTAATATACTTCTCGACGGCTTCGATATCAACATACTCATCGATAGTGGTTGCGGCGGTGAGTGAGTCAGACATAATTTTTTCCATGCCCTCTTCCCCCTCAAAAAACTTGACACCGGGCTTGTGATAACTCAAGTTGTAGGTCGACAGGATGTTCGGTAAGATACTTTTAATTTCTTTTTGTGTCGTTGCTAAGTTCTCAATTCGTCTTTCAATATAGGCCTCTATGGCGTCTGGCGATGAAAGTTCAAAGTACTTTTTCTTATTTTTGGTAGACTCTAAAACTAGCCCGCGATCGATAAGGTCGTAGAGTTTGTTGTAGCAGTCACCGCGTTTGAGCTTAGTGAGACTGATGATGTTGCCAGCCGTTTGTCCGCCATTATCAAGTAAAACTTCATAGATTTTGATCTCACCTGGCGTTAAGCCAGCGTTTTTTAATGTGTCTAATTGCATATTACTCCTGTTATTTCCTATTTTCCCCTCCTTGTCGAGGCGGGGCGCAGGGGGTGGTTTTTAATAAATATTCAATATTTTTTCAGTTTTTTAGTGCTATAAATAGCATACTATAATTGTTATATTTTGTCAAATTTTCGTGACAAGAATGGTAGGCGGTAGTTGGTAGCAGGTAGTATGTATATGGTTAATTTATGATTATTTATGGTCTGATTTTGATTATTAATTTCCATATACTTGCTACTTTCTACTATATACATTCTACACACTTTTATCACAGACCCTTGACAAATGCAAAGAAAAGTGCTATAATGGTTAGTACAATGAAAATTGAAGTAACACTCAGATTGACAGTAACGGAATACCTTGACAATTAAATATACATATATAGCGTTTCTGCCTTAATAAGGCACGCTTTTTTACCCCGACACCTGATACAGGTCGTCTGGGGACACATTTAACAGGTTCAACATCCTCTACCTTCGGGTCTAGGATATGGTCACTTCTTACCTTGTGGTAGGAGGTCCAGGATCGGTTCAAACTGAATGGTGCGAACCCAACATTGCTTCTTAAGAGCATCCAAACGAAGCTTTATCTGAGCTTAATCAGATTAAACCAGTTAAATATACATTATGAGTAGTATTAGATTTATTTTTGCCACAGGAGTGTGGAAACAAGTTCAATACTCGCGCCAGTTTAACCATAAAAATGCGTTATTCTGGCGCTTTCAAGGAGGGTACACTCATATAACTAAAGCGGTCTTTTAAGGTCAGAAACGCCAGATTTATTTTCTTTAGGAGAGAAAGTAAATCATATCTGAAATTCGAATAACGAAATCCGAAATATCTGAATGTTTTAAATTTAAGTTTTACAAACATTCAAACGGAAATTAAGTATTAGAATATACATTATTCTGGCTAATCGCCGAGGTGGAACAACATATTATGTCATTGCGAGCGTAAGCGAAGCAATCTTAAACATTAATATGCCGCGTAGACGAAGGCTGGAGCATAAAGGAAATTCTCCCCCGCTAAGGCGGGGGAGGTTCCTCTTCTGGATTTAAGGAGAAATATAGCAGGTAGCAAGTAGTATGTAGCAAGTAGATTAATTAATATATTTCTGCCTACTACCTTCTACCATCTACTTTCTACAACTTTAAACGCAGAAGAGGGATAAAACCCTACCTTTCTAATTTCTTGCTATTTGGCTGTGCGCCTTATAATTTATTGTCATTCTGAACTTGATTCAGAATCCAGTACTTTGTAAGTTGCCAGCCACATGGCATCCCGGTAAAAGCCCCAAAACCCGCAAGGGGGAGGTTAAACTTCGGGAGGAGAAAGAAATGATCTTAGCAAATAAGGAAGAAGCCCGCGAGCTTCTCATATCCCTTGGTTATCGCGAAAGCGGAGAAAAAATGATAAAAAACAATAATGAAGACCGCGAGGTTGCGGTCAAATTTATTGAAACCGAAAATGCGAATGGCACTGTTGTGCCAATAATGACCGTAGACAATCCATTCACTACCCCAGGTGGGGTGTGCAAGACCTCGACAGAGTTTTTCACATTCCCTATCGAAACTGGGGAATACCATGAAGGAAGTGGATATTTTATCCTCCAGGAGGAAGGCTCGTCTTGGATTGACAAAAATGGAGAGGAGCAGTACATCTGCTCCTCAAAAAATTACTGCTGGATATAGCAGTACTGGTTTTGCCTGTTGAGCCATTTAGTCAACAGGTCGGGTATCAGACTGAATTCTGGTCAGAGAAGAAAACTCTGTATAAAATTACAAAATGTTTGGGATTCTCCCGCATCTTTATGGTGCGGGATTCCTCTTCTGGTTTTTACAATGTAAAAGGCGGAAGAGGGATAAAACCCTAAATTTATCAGTTCCCGAGAAAAAAGAAGGGAACAAAAGGAGAAGTCTATGAAGGCTTCAGCAGTTTTCGCCATCATGAGTGATGGCGAGTTGAAATCCTGGTGGGGACAGTATGGACGCCCCAACCAGGCAACTTTTTACCGCACGGCACCGCGCCGTGCGGCCTGGTCAGAATTGAAACGCCGGGGTCTCGCGACCCCAGCATCCAGCAGCTGGACTTACGCCAGCCGCTGGTAAAATGTTTGGACTTTCCCCCGCTGTAAAATGCGGGGGAGTCTTTCCCAGTTTCTTAATTTAAGAGATTGAGAAAGGCAAGGCCTGACACGATGTAAAAATCGGAGTTAGTGCTTTAGCCAAGGAGGAAACTTTTATGATGAAAGTTCTCTTCAGTTACATTTTCCTACAAGGTTTTTACTTTGCAGGCATTTCGACAGTTGTCGGGATGATGGTTTTTTTCGCCCTGGCTCCATGGATGGAGTTAGGGCTGGCCCTCGGCATTGCCGCGGGTGTTGCTTCCTATGTAGCCGTGGGCTACTGGGAAGCAAAGTAATGTTTGGTTTTCCTCCGTCATTAATTTGGCGGGGGGAATTTAACCTGCACGTAACCATGTGGCGACATTGTCGCCTCGAAAGATGCAAATCACTAGACGCGGCTAATAAGCACGACTTAAATCTGCTTTGTTGCCAACTCCTGCATGATTATCTGCAGATTAAACCCCAACACCCATAAATTGGGTGTCGGGGTAAATTAAAAAACCGTTTATAGAAATATGAACGGTTTTTTTTGACTTCTTGTCTGATTTTATTGATAATAGAATCGAGTTAATATTTTAAATATATTTTACTAAACAAGGAGTGATAATGAACGATTTAGACGCAACATTACAACATATTTCTCATGAGGACGAAGAAGCCACGGCTCAAGCCAAGGCTAAAGAGTTGGGTTTACCCTATGTTAATTTAAATAATTACCCGATTGAACCAAAAGTGCTTAAAATGATTCCGGCGGAACAAGCGAAAAAACTTCGTTTAGTTTCGTTTTTGCGCGATAGTGACGGCAAACTCAAAGTTTTAACTGATCAACCGGATAGTCAGGCTATACGCGAATATTTATTGGAATTTACCGAGGCCACTCGTGATCAGTTTTTGCTTTCATTTGGTTCGAAAAGCTCAGTCGATTTTGCTTTAGCCCTTTACGACCAGTTATCGCCAGAAAAAGCCGCTGATGACTCTGTTCACGTGACTAAAGATTTGGAAGAAGGTTTTGAAGCCGGTTTACAGAGTTTGCAAGAACTAAAAAGTAAAATTTCTGAAGTTTCAACCTCACATGTTTTAGATTTGATTTTTGCTGGTGCCATTAAAAATGATGCTTCCGATGTCCATTTAGAGCCGGAAGAAACTGATGTTCGGGTTAGATTTCGTATTGACGGAGTCTTGCAAGATATGGTTGACTTGCCGCTTTCAACCTATAAACAAATGATTAGCCGGATCAAATTTTTATCTGATTTAAAATTGGATGTGAATCATCCGCAAGATGGGCGATTTACGATTGATGTTTTAGGTGAGGAAGTCGATATTCGTGTTTCAACCTTACCGGCTACTTATGGTGAAGCCGTAGTTATGCGACTTTTACCAAAAAAGAAAAGCTTTTTGACTTTAGATAATTTGGGTTTTCGCGCTGACGCGCAGGCTATAATTGAAGAATCAATTAGCAAACCACAAGGTTTAATTTTAAACACTGGCCCGACCGGTTCAGGTAAATCAACGACATTATATGCGATTTTGCAAAAGTTAAATAAACCAGAACGCAAAATTATTACCATGGAAAATCCGGTTGAATATAGGATTGAAGGTATTGAACAAATTCAAGTTGATTCTGAAAACCAAACAGACTTCTTAGACATCCTCAAAGGCGCTCTAAGACAAGATCCAGACGTCATGATGCTGGGCGAGATTCGTGATGGTGAATCAGCCTCAATCGCCTTGCAGGCTGCTATGACCGGTCACTTAGTGCTAAGCACGCTTCACACAAACAATGCGCCGTCGGCTTTTGCTCGATTAGCCGAAATTGGTGTACCGCCATACCTAATGGGCGGAACTATCAATCTGATTATTGCTCAACGATTAGTGCGTAAATTGCACGCTGATTGTGCTGGTAAAGGTTGTGATATTTGTCATAAATCTGGTTATAAAGGGCGAGTGGCTCTGGTTGAAGTGCTTAAGCCAACAGCTGAGATTGAAGATTTAATTCAGCGTCGCGCTCCAATTCGTGAATTTGAAGAAATGGCTAAAAAACTTGGCATGAAAACCATGTACCAAGATGGACTCGAAAAAGTGGCCGCGGGTTTAACCACGATGGATGAAGTTAATAGAGTGACACAAGAATAGAGTAAAAATCTACAGATCTATAAGTCTATCTTAGTCTTGACAAAAAGGCTTTTTTGTGCTATAATCTTATGTTACAGAATTATCTGTACGTATCTGAAAAACTTGACCCTGAGGAGGGAAAAATATGAAGCAGAATCTGGTTAAGCTGGCGTTCGCGCTAGTGTTAATGTTAGCGGTAATAATGCCGCAAATGACCAAGGCTAATACAGCCGATACTTTAAACAATATCGCCGGTGGGATTTATATCTTAAATACCCTGGCCGATATGGGTCGCGATACAAAAACGGAGAAAGCTTTAAGTGATCTTCGTTTGACCGCTGATCCGATGTGTGTCCGTCGAGTCGTCATTGACGAAACGGCTATGAACTTTACTGGTACCTATGGCGAAATGCTTCAAGGCACTATGGCTGCCAGACTTCGCAATGTTACTAGTAAAAGTGGTAAAGTTGCGGTTGTCATCGGGCCAAACGACATGGAATTTATGGCAAATCTACAAGACACAGTTTCGGATTCCGGTCGCTACACCAAAGAAACCACGGCCGAAATAGAACGTGGTGGTTGGTTAGCGCCAACCGATGTCATGAAGTTAACTGCTTCGGCTGAAATCGTTTACACTGATGGTAGTGGCGCTATTATTACAAATAGTACCGCTGTCGTCACAGGACGATTAAAGGCCAACGCGGTCGTTCGACTGTATCTTGAGCCAATTTCAATCAAAAACGGCGTCTACACCTCTTATGAGGGCGTAGGTAAGGTTCAAAAAACCTTATCGTTTAATATTAATGGTATTGGAAGTGATACTTTCGGTAGCGTTAATAACGACAAAATTGGTCTGGAAACCGAAATGGTCTTCCAGGCAGCGACCCAAGCTTTAACTAGTTTAGTCAACCAGCTGGAAGTTCCGCTTTCAGACAAGAAAGTTTGCGTTAATAGAGCCGAAGGCGACATTAAAGTCGTCCAAGCGAAGAAGGCTCAAACCTCGAAATCCGTAAAATTGACTGGCGAGATCGGCGTCGATTTACCCAGTCACATCCCGACTACTTTCATTATCAACGAAAAAACCCCAGTTGGGGTTGGTGATGAAATATTTGTTTTAGACAGTCAAAATATCATTGTTGGTATTTTGAAAGTCACCGAAATGGCTGGCCGAAATATTCGGGTTAAACTCACGGATGGAATTGAACCAGTTGACGGCACAACCGTGGTTGTGCAATATCCTAAATAAGTGTACCTCGCGGTACACAAAAACCCCCGTTAGAAGCACGTAAGTGTCGAGACGGGGGTTTTAAAATACCAAATTTAAGTTAGAAAGAACCAACACCAGTTGATGAGTTACCGATAGCGCCGTTGACCCAACCAACAATACTAAGGGCTAAGGCAATGATAATGATACCAATGATAGCATTAACAATAATAGTACGAGCTTGAGTGGCTTTGTCTGGTTCGCCACCAGCGGTGACGTAAGTGATACCACCGTAAATTAGGTAAATCACGGCAATCGCACCACCGATGTACAAAGCAGTGTTGATGATCCAGGTGAAAGCAGTTGAAAATTTGATAGCACCAACCGAGTTGATGGTAGGAATTGAAGTTGTAGCCACGCTACCTCCTGTGGTTTTATTAATTGCTTTTTGAGCCGCTTGACTTGCAACATTAGTCAAATCAGATTGAAACATATTATTAAGGCTGCTGTTTGCTGCCAACGCTTGTCCAAAAAAATTAAACATTCGACCTCCTTGTTTTTAATTATTTACTTTAACTTATCATAATTTGTTGTCAAACAAAAATCAAGCAATTTTTTTAATCGACCGTTTTTATTCTTACTTGAACCATGATTTAACCCATTTTTTGGTGACATTCCAGCCGACGACAATTGGATTAGTGGAAGCTGGTTTAATTAAGGCCTTGCCGCCATTGAGTGTCACTTTCACGCTTGCGCCGTTTTTAGATACAGTTGCACCCTGGCCATTAATATTAAGATTGATCGGCGTATTTGTGGTACCAGAATTATTAGTGTTTTTATTAGTAGTTGGCGTGCCGGTGGCCGAACTTGGGATGGCCGGTGTGGCCGTATTGGACGCAATATTACTATTAGTCTCTTGAGGTAATTGGCTAAAACTACCGGAAACCCAGTTAACAATGGTGAAGGAAAAAGCGACTAAAATCAAGCCAATAACTGCGTTAGTCACAGTCCCTTTAGCTTGAGTACTTTTGGCTTCGTCGGCACCAGCGGTCATATAGGTGATACCACCTAAAATGATATAAACCACGGCCACGCCGCCACCTAGAATAAAAGCGCCGTTAATAAACTGCATTAAGATATTACCAATTCTAACATTGCCATCAATAACGGTGATGGTATCGGTCGCAGCGTGAGCTAAATTGAAAACATCAAAAATATGATTCATTTTATTTAAGCCAAGAATTCACTTTACTAATGACGGCTTTACCGACCGAACTATTGACCACGGCTTTGACGGTTTTATTGGTTGGCTGAACTTTAACTTGGATTTTACCATTATTTAGAGTTGTGTTAAGTGTAGCTGTCTTTGTATTGGTGACAACCGATCCACTGACTTTTCCATTGGTGAGGCTACCACTGACAGTGGAATTTCCAACCGTTGTGTTGCCATTTAAGTTAATGCCGGGGCTGGTAATACTAGCGTTAGGGTTAGTAGAAGTCGTGGTCGTAGTTGTAGCGGCAATATTTTGGTTAAAATCAGGTTGAGAGCTACCAGAAGTAAAGATAAAGAGTTCATTCACGATCACTCGAGATAAGATAATTAAAACTAAACCGATGATAGCCCAAGTTAGGGTTTTTTTGCCGGTTTCGGCTTTTTCTTCACTGCCAAAAGCGGTTAAGTACTGAAAAGCACCCCAGATAATAAAAACTGTAGCTACGATTCCAGCTAGATTAGTCATTAAAACAATGACATTACTAATTAGAAAGTGAACGTCATTAGCTGTCCAGGTTGATGGATCGCCGCCAGGTAAAATTCCAGCCATAGCCATATTAATCCTTTTTTCAAATTATTTAAGAGAAATTGCCACTCATTAATCGGTTAACCCAGTAAACAATGGTGGCGCTAAGCATAATTAAAACTAGACCGACGATAGCCCAAGTCAAGTTTTTTTTGGCTTTTTCGGCTTGCTCAGTGTTGCCGGCTGAAGTGATATACATAAAACCAGAATAAATGATGGCCAAAACAGCCACAATTCCAGCATAAAGAAAAAATTGACTTTTGACAAAACTTAAAAATGTACCGATCGGATCGGTGTCGCTGGCACTAATTCTGCCTGGTGGAAATTGCACTGTGCCAAGGTTACCTGGCAGCGTAATTTGAGCTAAAAGTTTAGACATTTTTCACCTTTATTGTCTGATTCCAATGACATTAGTTAATAAAGCTTGAGCGGTATAAAGTAAAAGTAAACCTAAAACCACACCCATCATTAAATCCTTAGCCGTGGTGATATTTTCTTGGCTACCTTGACTAGTCATGTACAAGTAACCTGCATACATAAAAATAGCTATAGCTAAACCGTCCAGAATAGGTAAGCCCCATTTGAAAAATTGGCTGATATAATCACCAATATTACCAACTGTACCAAAATCGGTCGCGACTTGAGCATGGGCAATCGATGGTGCAAGTGTGATTGAGCCCAGTAGTAAATAAATTTTATTCCAATATTTTTTCATTTTATTTAGTCGATTGGGTTTGAATTAATTTATAAAGTAAGGTGGTGATTTGACTGGCAGCCCCATCAAGTGCGGTTTGGGCCGATTTGCCATCGTTAACCTGAGAAATGGCAGTTTTCAAAATAGTGGTGACTGTGGCTGGATCTGGGTTGTACCAGGATTGAGTTTGTCCATCTGGGTTGGCGGCCGTAGTTTTGCCTGTTAGTCTAGTATAGTTATTAGCGTATTGTGAGTCAGTCGCTTTAAGAATAAAAGTCCAGCTCAAAGCTTGATTTTGAGTCGATTTTGGCACAGTTAAAGTATCGTAATCAGCTAAATTAACTGGGTGGGCGGTATTAGCAATTTGTGGAATAGCCGTGGTAATGAAGTTGAAATTTGGGGCGAGTGATTTAATTTCAGCCGCAGTTTTGTTATCACCAATCATCATGGCCACTTTACCTTGAGCAAAAGCTTGGGTAGCTTCTGGGAAACTGGTATCCCAGCTATAATTGGCATTTTTACTATCAGCGAAACCAGCATAAAACTCCAAAGCTTTAGTGCCAGGGTATTGAATATTACTGTATTGATTTTGAATGGTGTGAAACTGAGCTGAGGTTAAGTCGTCTGAGGTCATTTTGGCGCCGTTTTGCATCATAATTAAGGTTAAAAGTTGATCGGCATTATCAATATTATTAGCTGTACCAAAAGCTAAACCGGCTTGAGTAATTTTACCGTTGGTTTTAGTGGTTAAAAATTTACTTGTTGAAACAACTTCATCCCAAGTTTTTGGTGAGGCATAAGTCTGACTTAAAGCATTGATATCAGCACTTGGATTGGCCTTTTTAAGTTCTTCAAGTTTTTGACTAATAATAGCGCCGTTGATGAAAAGTTTCAGATTATCTATGGCCAAAGGTACGCCATAAATCTGACTATTAAACACGTTGTCAGTAACGACGGCCAAAGGATAATTGTTAGCAATAGTTTGAACATTACTGGCTCGACTGGCTTGAGTGCCATCATCTGGCATTGGTAAAAGTTTATCTTTAATACTGACCATATATTTAGCTGGAACGATCCAGACATCAGGGCCATTACCGGCGGCGATGGCATTGATTGTGTCAGTTAGGTAAGTATTTGGATTTTTACTAACATAATTAACCTGAACCTTCCAGTCACCTTGAAAATCTTGAATTAATTGGTCGTAGGCGGTTTTTTCATTATTGTAATCCCAAATAGTAAAAGTCGAGACAGAGCTGGTAGAGGTATCGGTAACCGGTTTTTTGCCACTTGAGGTCACTAAAACAATCACCAAAATGATGACCAAAAGGAGTCCGCCTCCAGCAATCCAAATAAATTTTTTGTCCACAACCGCTCCTTTAAATAGTAAAAAGTTTAAGGTTTAAAGTATAAAGTACATGGAAATTATCATTATTGATAGTGTACCATAAGCTTTTAACTTTCGACTTTTAACTTTTGACTTATATATCTAATTCCTGAAGATATTTTTTTAATTCATCTTTAATATCATCTCTTTTAAGAGCAAAATCAATATTGGCTTTTAAATAATCCAGTTTATTGCCAGTATCATGGTATTTGCCACCTTCGATTTCGACGGCATAAACCTTATGGTTTGCTTTTAATTTATTAATACCATCAACTAGCCAAATTTCATCACCTTTACCTGGAGTAACTTCTTTTAGAGCTTGAAAAATATCAGGTGTTAAAATGTAAGCGCCGTCGCAAGCTAGATTAGATGGAGCTGTGCCTGGTTCAGGTTTTTCAACAATGTCGATAATTTCGTGAACGCCATCGCTTCCGGCATTAATTTGCGGTACACCGTAACGGGCCAAAAGTTTTGGATCATCAATCTTGACCACTGAAAGCATTGGTTCCTGGTATTTTTCAAACGCTTCAACCATCTGTTTTAATCTTGGCACACCGGCTTCAGTGAATTGGTCGCCCCATAAAACAGCAAACGGTTCATTACCAATGACTGATTCAACGTTTAAAATTGGCGTACCGTTACCATATGGGCCTTTTTGACGAATGTAAATGAAATTAGCCATTTTAGCGATTTGGCGAATTTCTTCTAATTCTTTGATTTTACCAACTTTTTCAAGGTAAGTTTCTAATTCACCATTAAAATCAAAATGATCTTCAATCGCCCGTTTATTGCTACCGGTAACGATAATAATATCTTCAATTCCCGCTGCTACTGCTTCTTCGACAACATATTGAATAATTGGTTTATCGATGACTGGTAACATTTCTTTTGGACTAGCCTTAGTCATAGGTAAGAATCTGGTACCATAACCGGCCGCCGGAATAACAACTTTTTTAATTTTCATTAATAACTCCTATGTATATAAGTCTTTACTAATCTTCCATTTTTATTTCTATCATTTTGGTACGAGCTTTTTCTAATTTTGGAATACGAATCATGAGTATACCGTTCTTGAGTGAAGCCTCAGCTTTTTCGGAAATAACAGCTACAGGCAAGCTAAAAGATCGGCTAAAAGTACCCCAGTAACACTCTTGTGCATGATAATTGGTTCGATCAACTTCTTCAATATGCTTGCGCGTACCTTTAATATTGATGACTTCATCGGTAATGGAGATTTCTAAATCTTCCGGTTTAACACCGGCAATAGGCGCTTTTAACACCACGGCGTCATCGGTTTGATAAACGTCAATAGCTAATTGGCCTTCCAATTCTTCTAATAAATCCTCTTTTTGAGGTTGGATTGGATGTTTACTCATTTTACCTCGAACCATCATAATATTATTTAAAGTAAGTCTTAAATATATAATACATCAATTAGTTTGTGCCAAGCAAGTTGATTTGTCATTTGTGCGTGTTTTGGTATAATAAATTTATCAAACAAAGATTGGAGGGGTTTTGTCTCGAATTCGTTTTTTTTCTTTAACCTTAATCATAGTTCTCGTTAGCAGTTTTTTATTAGCTAATCCGGTTCAGATCGAAGCGGCTACTTATAGTTCGACGAATTTGGCTAATGATACCGATTTTATCAATATTAACGGTATGAGCGCCAATCAAATTCAGGATTTTCTAAAATCCAATGGTAGTTTTTTAAAAAATTACTCAGAAGGCGGTCGCACCGCAGCTCAAATTATTTATGATGCGGCTCATGGTCATGGTGATGCTACCGGTACGGTTGGCGGGATCGCGATTCATGAAACCATTAATCCAGTGGCGATTTTAGCGGTTTTGCAAAAAGAACAGGGTTTAGTGACCATGTCATCAAAGAATAACGATGCTTTAAAGGTGGCTATGGGTTTTGCCTGTCCTGATAGTGGTGGCAGTGATGAGAAATATAGAGGTTTTACGAAACAGGTTGAAAATGGCGCATGGCAGTTACGTTATAATTTCGAACGAGCTAAAGGTAATGGATTTAAGGATTACCAGGTTGGCCAGTCTGTCAAAATTGATGGTAAAAAAATTAAACTATCCAATCGTTCAACTTCGGCTTTGTACCGCTACACTCCTCATCTAAGTTTAAATTTTAGTAAATATTTCACTAAATGGAACAAGTATGGAGCTAATGCCAGTAATGATGGTAAGATTTTTAGAGCGGTTTTTTCAAAGTTAACAATTTCAAAAAAAGTGGTAAAGCCTGGTCAGACCGTGACGGTCACTATGACTTACAAAAATACTGGTACGGCTATTTGGTATAATAGTGGTGATACTTTGGTTAAGCTTGGGACGCAGAACCCGAAAGATGGTAATAGTCTTTTACTTAATAATTCTAACCGCGTGAATCTCCGAGTGAGTGGAGTTAAAAGAACTAAAAAAGGTATTTTTGTTTGGACTTTCAAGGCTCCAACCAATCCAGGGACATATTCTGTGACTCTCCAGCCGGTTTCTGGCGCGGGTAACTGGTTTGGTCCAGCAAAAACCATTACGATTGTGGTAAAATAAAATTATCCTAGTTGTAACAAAAGAGGAAGGGTAAATGTCAGAATTAAAATGGGATAAAGCTGTTGATTGGCTACTAGTATTTTTACTTTTAGTCGGTTTTTCGTTGCAACTTTATTTGGTTTATTTTGGTTATCAAACGTACCATTATTTAGTGCCACCTGGTTCAGATGCCATTTCTCATTACAATATTATCCGAAGAATAATTGATACAGGTAATGTGGATTTTATGGCTTATCCACCAGGTTTTCATTTGTTAGTTATCTTTTTTTCTAAAATCACTACCGTGAAAATTTTTGACATTTTAACCTATTGGACACCAGTTTTAGTAGTTTTACCAGCCCTTTCAATGTATTTTCTTTTGCGCCAGCTTTTTGATAATAAAGTTTCGGTTTTAACCTCTTTAACTTTTTTGTTAGCTTCAAGTTATCCGATTTACAGTTTTATCGATGGTAATTACCCTGATATCTTGGCTTATGGCGTATTTGCGGTTTTGTTATTTGCCTTTTTGATCAGATATTTTAAAAACAACAAATGGCTAGATCTAATCTTGGCTTGTGTTTTTCTAATTTTAATCGCTTTAACTCATCACCTAACCTTTGTTGGCATTGTCGCCATTTTGGGTATTTTTGCCTTCATCCAGCTTGTTGTGGCTCATATGGAGCACAGGTTAAAAATAAAACTAATTTCCTGGCAATGCTTAATGGGTTGCATTGTGGCTCTATTGGTTGGCTTGAGTTTGTATTTTGCTTTTCGTTTTTATGGCCCAACCATTTTAAAATTTGCCGATGGTTTTTTTGCTAACTCACCATCTAATCAAAATAATTATTTAAACCAATCGGTTGATTGGTCAAATTACGCCTTATTTGCCGGCAATACGATTTGGTATGTTGGTCTAATCGGCTTATTATTTTTAATCGTGACAACATTCAATAAGGGTTATGAGATAAAAACTAAGCAATTAGTTTTAGTTTGGTTTGCGTTTTTCTTTGTCATGAGTCGTTTTGCTGCTTCAGCGCTGCCGGCTCGGTTTGCTCGAGAATTGGCCCCGGTTTTAGTCGTGGCGATTGGCTTTTTATTTAACTATATTTTTAATCTTAACGCGCTCAGACTTCATCGTTATAAACTAATTTTTGGTTATGCTTTAGTGGCTTTTATGATCGTGACCAGTTCAGCCTTATTTACTGGTCCGGCTAAAATCCCAGATTCATTTAATTTAATGATCTGGTTTTGGCCAAAAGATCAACAAGATTTAGATTATATCAATAGTCATGTTTCAACCCGTTATGGCGTGCTTTATAATCCGTTTGCTAACTTATATTTACCAATAAAAGCTTCGTCTAATTTTACCTCATTGAATTTATCAGAAGACCAATTGGCTATTACTGAGGCTCATATGGCCGATCAAGGTTCGCATTATCACCCATATCTAGATATGAATACAAAAGCCTTAAAAGCTTTATCTGGTTACGATAAAATGATTTTCGATTTATCTAATAGTAACAGATATAAATATATTTTTGTCGGTGTAAAACCGCCGTCAAATCCAGATCCAAAAGTTTATACCGGATATACTAATTTTGAACCATATAATGAGGTTCTAGAAGATTTAGGCCGCAATGGAGTATTGGTTAAAAAATTTGAAGATGGTTCTCGTTTAATTAAAATGTTTTAACAAAATTAGAAATTTTGTAATTTTAAATGTCAAATTTTAAATTTTCAATTAATGAAATAAAATTATTAATTCTTGATTTTTTGTTCCCGAAATATTGTGTTAATTGTGGCTCAGAGGTTCTGTCAACTGACGGATGGGTCTGTTTTGAGTGTACTCAAAAAATTGTACCAGTGGTAAGCCAGATCTGTCCAGAATGCGAAAAACTCAGTCCCATGGGCGAGTATCACTCAAATTGTCGCAAAGGCAAAAGTTTAAAAGGTATTATTTGCTCAACCTATTTTCATGAAGGCCCAGTCAGGGAAATGATTCATAATTTAAAGTATAACGGGGTATCAGAACTGGCAGCACCGCTGGCAAGGTTGATGGAGAGAGCATTAGAAAAATCCGAAATCAGAATTCTAAATGATAAATTCGACGTTCGAAATTCGGATTTCGTCATTACGTATGTGCCCATGCATAATTCGCGTAAAGCCACGCGCGGTTATAATCACGCCGAAATTTTGGCGCGGGAAATTGGCCAAAAATTAAACATTAAAGTCGAAGATTTACTAATTAAGAAAAGTAAGACCAGAAGGCAGGCCGAACTCTCGGGTAACGCCCGCCGGAAGAACTTGAGCGGGGCTTTTGCGGTTAAGCCCGATATTTGTATCAAAAATTGTAAAATTATCATTGTGGACGATGTGACCACGACCGGCTCGACGCTTAATGAGTGCGCAAAAGTGCTAAAAACCGCCGGCGCCAAAGAAATTTGGGGTCTGGTCATTGCGCGCGGTTAAAACCAGAAATTTTATATTAAAAAAGCGGATTATAAATCCGCTTGTGTTGAATTGACTAACCAAAAACTTTTTTGTACCAAGGTTTGGGTTTAGGATTTTGATTTTCAATTGGTATTGGATCAGTTTTCTCTACGACTTCAACGTCGTCAGTAATATTGATGATCCGTGGACCGTTAAGATCTAAACCACAATTGCTGCAGAATCTTTGATTATTAATAATTTCATCACGGCATTTCGGACACTTCTTGGTCTCAACCAGTTTTTCTCCACAATCTTCACAGAAATTTCGATAAGAACTTTTTAAAGTTTTACACTTAATGCATTCTTTCAATTTACAACCCTCCTTTATTTGGGTTGAGACGATTATATGGTAAAAATGATTTTTTGTCAAGCGTTGTGTTATAATATATTCGTACTACTTGGCGGCATTGGGCCAATCTCTGGCACAGACTGGAGATAAAAGAGGGGCCCGCTTCTGGCGGGAAAACCTGATGGGGATAAAGGTATTATTTGGTTGAACTTACGACTTATTCAGGCTTGTTTAAAATACCAATTCGACTCATCATGTTTATTTTGTTTTATACATTTTTATATTTACAAATATGAGTTCTCGAGACAATTTAATTTTTTTATAAATTAAAAGGGCGTTTTTAGGCGCCCTTGTTAATTATTCTGAAGGATTATGGAACCACCAGTAAATGGGATTCCAATCGGTCGTATAACGGATTACTGGTCCTGTTCTTTCTTCTGTATGCCAGTCTCCGCTACTAATGAATCTACCCCATTTTTTCAGTGTAAAATTCCGTTCAATTTTGATTGCATCAACTTTTCCACCGTAGTGCAGGTTGACACCATCGCTATAACGTTTTGCATTTAAACATGTGTCAATGAATTTTTGTTCTACAGGTCTAATCTCCCATTTGAACATAACCATACTAACACCGTTTATAAGGATGATACCCGTCATTATGACGGCGGGCAGGATTGCCCAAAGTTTTTTGAACCGTTTTTTGGTTCTGATGATCATCAGGATGATATGGGTTAATAACCCTAATGCTCCTGATAAAATTGTCCAGAACGCCAGTTCAATGGCTACAGATATACTATATCTGAACGCCAATGTAATCACAGCAGTAACTATAAGTAAACTGCAGATTGCCATGATTTTTTTCATCTCTTTTATACCTCAATTGTTAATTTGTTCCCACCTTTGGAAACAATATATTGTACCACAAAAAAGCCGATTTGTCAAGGGGAACATAGACTTATAGATCTATAGACTTTTAGACTTATAGTCACTGAAATTCAACATTCCGAATTATAGTATAAAATTTAAATTTAAAATTATGCTATAATAAATATGTTCTACATAGCGGCATTGGGCCAATCTCTGGCACAGACTGGAGATAAAAGAGGGGCCCGCTTCT
>JBAXXI010000003.1:0-77872 GCA_037127955.1 Candidatus Berkelbacteria bacterium
AAATTTCCGCGCACGAAGTGCCATAATTTTCGTGAAAATTTCCGCGCACGAAGTGCATAATTTACCGATTTTTTGATTTTAGATTTTTTAGTAGTATAATTAGGTTGTGAATAATTTACGCCATAATTTACTGACCTATATCGCCTATGTTCTCAATGGGAAATTTAGTTACGACAAAGTTTCTCTCGATTTTGCTAAACTCGGCATTACTTACGAAGCCAATACACTTCGTAAAGAATTTTCACTCCTTAAAAAAGAAGGTCTAATCACCTTCCGTCTGCGTTACCATAAACCGCACCCAATTTTAACCACTAAAGGCAAATTAGAAATCAAAACCAGATTAGCCTTTAAAAAATTTGGAGTGTGGGATGGCAAATGGCGAGTCGTTCTTTTTGATTTACCTCAAGACGACCGCAAATATCGCCTGCAATTAGTCGATGAATTAACCGGCATTGGCTTTGCGCCTTTATCGCGCGGCGCCTATATTTCACCTTATGCTCTTTTAAATATTATCGAAAAGAAAGCTAATTATTGGGGCGTCAGACAACATTTGTCACTTATGACTGTGGAAAAAATTCACGAAGAAAAAAACATGGCTGATCACTGGCAAATCGACAAAATCAATCAAAAATATCTAAATTTTATCAAAACCACTCAGCGCATCCAGCGTCACGCCAAACTTTGGCCACTTCAAGCAAAAATTCTTGAACAACAGTTTGCGGAAATTTTCATTGTTGACCCTCATTTACCGACCGAGCTTTTACCTAAAGATTGGCAAGGCCAAGAGGCTTACAGTATTTTTAAAGATATTTCTAACTCTTACTAAAAAACGCCTCAATCCATTGAGGCGTTTAGACTAAAACAAAAAAATAACCGCTTTGACACGGTTATTTTTTTGTTTTGATGAAATTAATTTCTACTTTTTGGCATGCTCTAGGACAATATAGCTCCAAGCGTTAAGCGCCGCTTTGGCACCTTCGCCGGCAGCAATAATAATCTGTTTTTCCCTCACATCAGTCACGTCACCAGCGGCAAAAATTCCTGGCACGCTGGTTCTATTTTCCAAATCAATTTTAATTTCTTTTAAGTCATTCAACTCGACTAAACCTTCAACCAAACCGGTGGCCGGCGTCCAACCAATTTCCACAAACGCTCCATCGATCGCCAGCTCTTTAACCGCACCAGTTTTATCTATGTATTTCATACCTTTTAATAAACCTTCACCAAAAAACTCTTTAGTTTTAGCATTCGTAATCAGTTCGATTTTTTCCGAAGCTTTAACTTTGTCTTTGCGAATTTCATCACCTTTAAAATCTTCGTCTAAATTCACTAAATAAACTTTTTTGGCATATTTTTCAATTTCCAGTGCCGCATCAAGAGCTGAATTACCTCCGCCGATTACGGCTACGGTTTTATCGTGAAACAACGGACCGTCGCAGACCGCACAATAACACACACCTCGGCCGGAAAATTCTTCTTCGCCCGGTACATCCAAGTGTCGCGGCATTTTACCCGAGGCTAACAAAACCGACTTGGTTTCGTATTGACCAGAAGGTGTTTCAAGCAAAAAACCATTTTCAGTTTTGGTGATTTTTTCAACTTCTTCCATTTTACTCTGAACACCTAAAGCCTCGATATGCTCAGAAAATTTCTGCATTAATTCCGGACCAGTAATTTTTGTAAAACCCAAATAATTTTCTATTTCCGAAGACTTAGCGGCTTGACCACCAAAATCCGGACTAATTAACAAAACTTCTAATTTTTTGCGCACTAAATAAATAGCCGCACTCATGCCGGCGGCGCCGCCGCCAACGATTATCGAATCATACATTTCGCTCCTTTGTTTATTCTACCCAACTGATGGCGTGAGCCGGACAATTATCAATCGCATCTTGGCAGTTGCAAGTAGCGCAACCTTCAGCATTTTTAGCAAAACTTTTACCATCATCACCCAATTCAAAAACATCTGGACAGGTCGAAACGCAAAGTCCGCAACCAATACATGTTTCTGGATTAACCGTGATCTTTTTTTCTTCTGACATAATACTCCTTTGATTCGAGTGAAGTCGAAAATTTCAAAATCTTCACTCATTACTTTTTATCACTTCTTTCTTTAGTTTACCGTTTCTAGTAAATATTGCAAGAACTACAGGTTTAAAACAGTTTTATGAAATCGATCAATCCATTGACTTTTAACCCATATTGCGCTATACTGCGATTAGCACTTTAACAAAGGAGAGAAAATTAATGTTAGAAAACAAACAGTTAAATTTCCAAGATTTGGAAATCGAAATGAGTATTCTCTGGCCAAAACTCAAATTCCTAAAAGGACATCCTCAAGAATTAAAAGAATTGCGCTTAATGCACAATATCGAAATCGAAATTCGCACAAGCTGTAATCTGCATGAATTTAGTTACAATCTCGAGGCCAAAAGTCCTCGACCAAAAACCACTATTAGATTTTTTCTTGAAAATGAAAAAGTCAGAATTTACTCTGCGAAACTTTTAAATTCACGAGCAAACGAAACCATGCTCACCGATCAAAGTTTATTAAAACCGATATTTGAAAACGGTGAAAAAATAATTTATTATCGCTGGGACGCAAAAGGTCGGCTGGATTTGATTCATGGCATCTACCATGACAACACGAAGTTTTATTACAGTAAATTTAAAAACACTTTTTTTCTGCAAAATAATACCCCGCTAAAGCTGCCTGCTACTCTGGACCGCTGTAAAAACATACTCAGAGTACCAATCGACTGGCAAATTGATATTGCCAAAGAAACAGATCTATTTATAAAACAAATGGGTCTACTGAGCTTTTCTAAAAAAATCCAGTACAACTGGCCATGTCAAATGTGCCAAAGAGCTTTTATCTCTCATGGCTCGGTCGATGACCACGATTTCAGCTACAAGGCCATCGAAGAATGGTGAATCCAACCCGACATTAAATTGTCGGGTTTTTAATTACTATAAAACTTGTAATCATGACCAAATTTCCTTAAGATAAAGTTGCCTTGAAAAAACTCTTAGTGGTCTCTTTTTTCAAGGCTATGTGACTGAAAAAGTCACAGATCCGGGAATAGATTATGATAGCGACAAACTACCAAAGAAGATGTTGAATCCGCTCTAGGACGCAGGTCAACAAAAACCTTTCTGCCTCGCAGGAAGAGGAATTTCCTCTTGGGGAAATATCCAAATTAGCTCAAAATTTTTCTTCTGCTTTATCTCTTTTCTTTGCAAGCAGTAGTGATCTCTTTTGAGCTTCGGCGTAATAGTTCTATCCAAAAAAATCTATTCTCGGATCGCCGAAAAATTGGAGGTGAACCTTGAAAATTAAATCGATTGATGTAAATCAGCTTCTCCTGCCAATTTTTCAACAAATGGACGAGGAGCAAAAACCAAGTTTTGACCGTTACATCAAGTACGATCGAAATAATCTTTCTGGACACAATAAAAATCGCATTATTTATGCGCCAAACCTGGCCATGCGGAGAATTCACCAAAAACTTGTATCCGATTTACACAGAATTCGCCGCCCGCTACCTTACGCCAAAGGTTGCATGAGAAATTGCTCACCGATTGGACATATCGCACCACACAGACACCACCAATGGTTTTTTATCACAGATATTCATAGTGCTTATCCGAGCGTGAATAAAGAAAAATTACTCGATTTAATCATGAGTTTTAAACGTAATCCAACACTTAATGACGAGGAATATAATCGAAAATTTTTAGAAGATTTTTGCTTAGCCAAAGAAGGTGGCCTGGCCACCGGCGCTCCTGCCTCACCACTTTTATTCAACATGTACGCTGGCGAATTTATTGATAAAGCTTTAGCTAAATTATGCCAAAAATTCAATCTAACTTATACCAGATATTTAGACGACTTAGTTTTTTCTGGTCTGGAACCAATTGGCAAAAAGAAAAGAAAACAAATTCTAAATATTGTGAGATCGGCCGGATTCGAAGTCAGTTACCATAAAACTTTTTATTACGATTTAAAACAAAAACCTATCACTCTTTGCGGTTTTGGACTGGAGTACGGTGGCCGGATTTTCCTGCCAAGAGAATATAGGCAAAAAATCTATCACCGCATCAAGGAAGCCATTACTAATCATGACCACAATTTTAATAAAATCGCTGGTTTTCACGGTTTACTTAAACTATCGCTGGCCAATCACTACAAAACCGGTAGTGAAACCAGAATCTTAAATTTGTATAGACAATACAAATTAACTAAACGCAAATCCACGCGTCAAAAAAACTTTCTAACCAGACAACCGCCAATTAAATTTGGCGGTTTTTAATTATATTTTATAAATTTACTTCTTTAGAAACGTGACTATTTCAATTTCTTAATAATTTTAAATTTAACAACTTTCAGCGGAGTATTCAAATTAACTTCTGTATTATAACATTTAGAAAAAGTTTCAAGCATTTCTTTGTCAGTTATGTATTTTTCATGTCCATCTTTATCTTGAAGAGTTAAATCTCTAAATGTTGTTTCTTTTACCTCAATCAAATCGGCTTCAGCAAACAACTCTTTTGTTTCTTGATCTAAAAATAGAACCTTATCGCCCTTTATTAAATCTTTATCATCAAATAATCGCCAAGTAGCCGTTTTGTCACCATTAAGAATTAGTGGAACCAAATTGCTAGCGAATTTAAGTGTTTTCATAATTATTCTCCTGTATAAATTTATTTGATATGACTGCATATTATCACGAAAAGCTAAATTAATCAAACCAAATAAAAATCACTCAAGTCCTTGACTAACCAGTAATTTGTGATAAACTGATATCAATACACTCAGAGTATCTGCTGCTAATATCGCAAGATGATTAGATAGAGTAATAGAAGAGTAATAGAACGGTCCGTCTGTGCTTTGGCGTTTGAATTTTGCGCTTAAAAACCAAAATGAGCCAGAGGCTTAGAGTTTCTATGAAGTATTCCATGAAAAGTGCGGTTTCCCGCCACAGACGAGATTTCCTCAAGGGAGAAAAAGATGGACAGGAAAGAGTACTTTCAAAAAATCAGGGGCATACCCTGGGAAGATGTTTTAGTCAAATTCGGATGGCGCTTACACAAAGTTCCCTATTGTCTTGGCATTATGAAATGCGTACTTCACAAGGATAAAACCGCATCTTTAGCCTTTCGTGAATCAGGTTTTTTTATTTGTTACGGTTGCGGTCAAGATGGTGATATATTTAAATTTGTCCATAAAGTTTTAAGAAGCTATGGAAATTTTGGCCGAACCTACCGATTTTTCAAGAAAGAATTCGGCATCGAACCACCAAGCAAAGAGCAATTTTAATTGCTCTTTTTTAATACAAAACCATTGACAAAACTGATAAAAACTGGTATGATTACCTGTAATTTAAGATTACAAAAGGAGAGGTTGCACATGAAAAACAAACCAGAAGTTAGCGAACTTCCAAAGATTCTACTTGTCGCAACGGACAAAATGCATGATACTGGCTTGATCAGTTCAAAATTTATCCGTTCTTGCGGCTTACCTGCTGAAATTCGCCAGGATTTCTTAGGTTCTTCTTACGGTCTCGTAAAATTAGATCAAAATCCAGCTGCCAATATTATGCCTCCATTGAACCAAAGTTATGGCCGATTAGAATTTAGTGAACCCAGGCCAAAAGTCTGGAGTATATTCATTACTAAAGAAAAACATAATATCGGTATTGGGGCCGAAGAATCTTTTAGCGAAGAATACCTGGTAAAACTAATCAGGGAGTCGAAAATACCCAAAAGTGTTCTTCTAATTGAATCAAAAAATGTTGAAAAATTCAAAGAAATTCTCGAAAAAGTTGGCCACCAAATAATAGTTCATCAAACAAAAAGAACTTTAACTACCGGTTAACTTCCAGGTTACAACCCGATATAAAATATCGGGTTTTTTGATACTAAAAAAAGACCACAAGGGTCAATTTTTATTTGGTAGCGCGGACGGAATTCGCTCATTGTCAAATATTTTGCCGAAGGCAAAAGAGCCGTGATTTCATGGATATTTTTTGGTAGCCTCAAGGGGAGTCGAACCCCTGTTTCTAGGATGAGAACCTAGTGTCCTGACCGCTAGACGATGAGGCCAAAAAACAATATCCATAAGAACCATGTGTCATAGGTCGAATTCCGATTCGACCGCGGAAATTTTCTTCGGAAAATTATGGACCAACTAGACGACCGCGCCATAATTCCTGTGCAAAGCTCCCAAGCTAGGATTCGAACCTAGAACCTTCTCCTCCAGAGGGAGACGTCCTACCGTTAGACGACTTGGGAACCTTAAACAGGAAATCTATTCGGCTAAAACCGTATTAATCGGCTCGCCTTTTTCAAACGATACAATATTTTCAATTGTCGTATCCATAATTCTCTTAAACGCCTCGACTGAATTAAAAGCATTATGAGGCGTAATAATCACATTTGGCTTGTGCACCAAAAGCGCATTAGCTAGGCCAACCATCAAGCTACGACGAGTAAATTGGCGGCTAGTTAACTGAATATCTTCTTTAACCGAACCTTCTTCCTCTAAAACATCCAAACCAATCCCGGCTAATTTACCACTATCCAAAGCTGGCAATAAAACCGGTGTGTCAATCAAACCACCTCGAGCCGTATTAACTAAAACAGTGCCAGGCTTAATGTATTCGATAGTTTCTGCATTGATCAAATGATGCGTTTCGGCCGTATGTCTGAGGTTTAAAGATACAACATCGGATTTTGCCAAAACATCTTTTAAAGGTAAATATTCAACCTTATATTTGCGGATTAAATCTTCATTTTTAAATTGGTCGTAAGCCACAATTTTCATATCAAAACTTGCTGCCATTTTTGCCACTTTTGAACCAATTTTACCGGTTCCGATAATACCGATGGTTTTACCCTCTAAATCAAAGCCGCGCAGACCTTCCAGCGAAAAATCACCATTATGACGGACGTGTTCAGAACTAGCAACGATTTTTCGAGATAAAGCCAAAATCAGAGCAAAAGTATGTTCAGCCACCGTATTTTCACCATACGCTGGTACATTCGTCACCGTAATTTGGTTTTCTTTAGCATAAGCCAAATCAATATGGTCAAAACCAGTCGAACGCGTAATAATTAACTTTAAATTAGGCATTTTTTTCAGAACTTTAGCCGAAACCTTTGAATAGATAAAAACGGAAACAATCTCAATCTCGTTCAAATTTTGTTCGGTATTTTCATCCAGAACCTCTTCGCTAAAAACCAAATCATCATTTGGCAACTTTTCGCCAAAATACTTTTGTTCTTCTAAAGTGGCTTCAAAAAATACGATTTTCATATTAACCTTTAATTTAAAGTTTTTTTATAGAAATCAATATAAATTTCCGGCGTTGAAGCAAAAAATGCTTCGGCCAAACCTTTTTCCCCGTTAATCTCAGCTCTGTACTGATTTAAACCCAAAACTGCCTTTTCGTAACCACGACTAGCCAACTGACTTTCGTGAGCCTTAATCGATTGTTGTTTGGCATCGAGCTCGGCATTAATCAACATGATTCTATTAGCTAGAATTGGCGTCCAAACTTCATAAGCCCAAATCTCCGAAACAACCTCAATTTTGACCAAAGCTTTAACTAAAATCTCGTTGACCGTTCTGTGATCAGGATGATTATCCAAAAAGGATGGTACAAAAATTATATCAGGCTCAACCCTTTTAATCAAGTCCCGAAGCGCTCGAATAGCAGCTACACCCGGACCAGATGTACCGTCTTTATAACCAAAAAATAATTGCTGTTTAACACCCAAAATATCGGCCGCGGATTTAGCTTCTTTTTTTCTGGTTGAAACTAATTCGTTGTTACGCTTAGCCTCACCGGTTTTAACACCACCAGAACCGTCAAAAAAATAAGCGACCGTCACCTCAGCGCCGCTTTCGGTTATTTTTTTAATCGTACCGCCACAACCAAAACAATCATCGTCTGGGTGAGGCGCTAAAACGAGGGCTTTTTTAACATGTATTTCTTCCGAGATCTCGACGTGGAAATTAAATTTGGTGGCATTATAAAATAGCTCGCTACCTAAAGCTTTTTTTAAACTATTCAGGGAAAACAGGGTTTTTAGCCACTTCGTCATAAACTTCCTCCACTTCTTTAATCATATCTTTAAGGTTAAATCTTACTACTGACTCACGACGAGCCATTTCACCCATCTTTTTTGCCAAACCGCGATCGTGAAGCAATTTTAAAATCGCTTCCGATAACTCTTTGATCTGACCTGGCTCAACTAAAATTCCGGATCGATTTTCCACCACTAATTCCGGAATACCACCGGTACGCGTAGCGACAATCGGCAATCCAACTGACATAGCCTGGACAATCGCCAAACCAAAGCTTTCTGAAGTTGACGGTTGAACATATATATCAAGTTTAGCTAAACTTTTTTCCACATCAGCTTGAAAACCAGCAAATTTAACAAATTTTTGAAGTTTCAATTTTTTCGTCAAACCAACCAGTTCTCGCTTAAAAGGACCGTCACCAATAATTTCAAGTCTAACTTCCGGAAATTCCTTCCGAACTTTAGGCAAAGCTGCAATCAAATATTGAACACCTTTAAGCGGAATCAATGTGCCAACCGTTCCAAGCCAAATTTCTTTATCAGACTTAGTAAAAATATTGGCTTTAACTTTGGTCGGCTCAATACCGTTGTAAATAACCCTAATTTTCTGGGCATAAGAAATATTATTATCGATCATGAAGTCTTTAACTGCTTCGGAGACAGCAATATTTTGAGTGGTAAATAAATCAAAAAACCAACCACCAACATGATGAAGATAATTTAAGGCTCGATTTTTCAAATTAAAATTTCTGGTCCAAAGGTGCTCAGTGTAGATTACTGGTATACCCAAGCCAAACGCCGCCATTCGTCCAAGCGCCCCTGCGCGTGTACCATGGACATGAATTAAATCTGGCACAAGATGCTTGATAGTTTTTCGAATTTTTCCAATAGCCCGAAAATCAGATCGAGAATTCATTGAAATCACTTCGATGTCGATCGGTCGGTGTAAATTACGAATCTCGCCAGCCAACGGGCCAGGTGGACAAATACAAGCAATTTTATATTTAGTCGTATCAAGATTTTCTAAAATCGATAAGAGATGGCGCGGCGCGCCAGCAAGAGAGCTGTCTCCAATAATTTCCAAGACCTTAATTTTACTCATATAAATCCTTTGGAAATTTCCGCGGCAAATGGAGATTTGCCCATGATTTCTAATACTTTTATTTTCATATTAATTTTATTTTAGCATATCGATGGCTTTTTTCATACGCGCTAAACTCTCGTCTTTACCAAAAAAACCAAGAAGTTCAAACGTACCGGGCGAGGCTGGTTTACCTGAAAGTGCGGCTCGAATTGGCCACAAAACTTCACCGGCCGAAAGACCAAGTTTAACGGCTAAGGCTCGAAGCAAATTATCAAGTGAATCACGACTAAAATCATCTTCTTGCGCCAAAGCTTGACTCGATTCTTCTAAAGCTTTGAGTGTTGCCTCTTTTGTTCCCTTTTTAGGAATTAACAGGTCCGCTTCATAATTTGGCAGGTGAAAGAAAAAATCCGTTAGCTCTGGTAGTTCTGATAATTTCTTGAGTCGTTCCTGAACCAAAGCAATTATTTGTAAAAGTTCTTCACTTTCTTTTTTAATCAACCCAGCTTTTTGCAAAAACGGTAAAGCTCGATGAGTTAATTCACCTAAATCCATTTGACGAATATAGTAACCATTAAAATAATCGAGTTTAGTTTGATCAAAAATCGCTGGACTCTTACCAATATCAGCCAAATCAAAACCACTGGTTAAATCTTTAAGCGTATAAAGTTCGTCGGTCTTAGTCGGTCCATCCAAAATACTATTAACCGATGGTGACCAACCAAGTAAAACCATAAAATTAATCATGGCTTCTGGCAAATAACCCTGATCACGAAAATCATGACTAACTGAAACCGGATTTTTACGCTTACTCATTTTGGTTTTGTCAGAATTTAAAATCATTGGCAAGTGACCATACTCCGGAATAGGCAAATTCATGGCCTGGGCTAACAAAATTTGCCTTGGCGTATTCGACAAGTGATCCTCGCCTCTTATTACATGAGTAATTCTCATTTCCGTATCATCAACAATACCAGCGAACATAAAAGTCGGTAGTCCATCTGATTTCAGGACCACAAAATCACCAAATAATTTCGGATCAAATTCCATCGGACCTTTAATCAAATCTTTAAATTTCACCGGTTGATCTTCTTCAATTTTAAACCTTAAAGTTGAAGGTCTTCCCTCTTTTTCATATTGCGCAATTTGCTCAGGCGTTAAATTACGACATTTACCAGAGTACTTTGGAGGCAAATGATTAGCTTCGGCTGACTTTTTCTCAGCCTCTAAATCTTCGGAAGTACAATAACAGCGATAAGCGTGACCATCAGCCAATAATTGATCAGCATATTTTTTATAAATCTCTGAGCGCTCACTTTGCCTGTAAGGACCAAATTCACCCTGAGTTTCCGGACCCTCATCGTAATCCATGCCCAACCAATTCATGCATTCCATAATATCAATTTCGTATTCCTCGGTTGAACGTTCTTTATCTGTATCTTCAATCCTTAAAATAAATTTACCGCCGAATCTACGAGTAAATAACCAGTTAAAAAGCGCGGCGCGGGCCGTACCAATATGAAAAAAACCGGTTGGACTTGGGGCAATTCTGGTTCTAATTTCTTCTGACATATTTTCCTTTTTAACCTCCATATTTTCGGAGGAGAATCGACAATCTTATTTATTTTAGCGTATCACATTTCTTCAACGGCGTTAACAAAATGCTCGACAGTATTTGTGCTTTCATCAATCCCAATAACATCAATACGGATGTCGTGATCAGGAAACTTTTGACTGAGGGCTCTGGCCAACTGACGCAATTTGTATTGTTTGTGCCAATCGACTTCTTCTTGCGGCAGACCATACAAAAAATTTGATTTAGTTTTAACTTCAACAATAACTAGAGTTTTACCATCTTGCATTAAAATATCGATTTCGCCGCAAGGTAAGCGCAGGTTTCTAGTCACTAAAACATAATGCTTTTTAAGTAAATACTCTAAAGCCGCATCTTCGCCGCTAGCACCCAATTTTTTACGCTCAAAAGACATATTTTTGCTCTAAAAAAATCCCGACAAGCGGGATTTTTTCATATATTTATATAATTTTTAAAATAAACCCGCACTTTTATTCGGCTTTTTCTTCAGTTTTCTCTTCTAAGTGAGCCTGAACCGCTTCTTCAAATTTTTCTTCAAGAGCTTGTTCTTCTTTTTCTTTTTCAGCTAATTTAGCTTCGGCTTCAGCGGCTTTTTCGGCTTCAATTCGAGCGATTTCTTCATCAGCACTTGGTTCTTCCCAAATTTCGCCTGATTTAGTTTCAACTACTTTTTTCTTTTTCTTACCAACCAAATCACGCACAAAGTAAAGTTTAGCTCTACCTGGAGCATAACTTTTAACTTTTTCAAATTTCACGATTAATGGCGAATGAATTGGAAAAGTTCGTTCAATACCGATACCATCGGTCACACGTCGAACTTTAATTGAGCCATCTAAACCTTTACCATGCTTGGTGGTAATCACTAAGCCTTCAAAATTCTGAATACGAGTTTTCGAGCCTTCAGTAATTTTAAAAGAAATCTTGACGGTATCGCCAACATTGATATCTGGTACATTTTTCTTTTGATAGCTTTTGGTTAAACTTTGAATATCCATTTTTTACTCCGCAAATTAAAAATTAGAGAAACTAATTCCTTTATATTTCTTGGGTTTTATTAACCCTAAATTCTTTTATTATCTTACCAGAAAGTCAGATATTTGTAAAGAGGCAGGATTTAAAAAATCACTTCGATTTCTCAAGAAGTGATTTTTTTATTTTAGTACAGTTGAATCTTAACTCACGGAAACGATAGTTTTATTACCTTTTGAACCAGTAAATTTCATGACTTGAGTTTTCTTGAAATTAACTTTACCGGCAACTTTTGCATATAAAGTATCGTCCGCGCCCATCGCAGTACCCTCGCCAGAATAAAACTTGCTACCACGTTGTCGAACAATAATTTGACCGGCTTCAATAGTCTGACCACCGAATATTTTAACGCCGAGACGTTTGGCTCGACTGTCGCGACCTAATTTACTTGTACCCTTCGCCTTTGTATGTGCCATTTGGACTCCAATTTTCTATTTCTATTTTCTAATACTAATTTCTAAACTTTAATATACCTCATTTAATCATAAAAATCAAGATTTGTCAACCATTCTATTGTCTGTTAAGATGGTTTTAGGTCCTTCAACTAATTTAATTAGGTTATTTTATATATGCCAAACTTTGTCCACTTACATACTCATTCGCATTATTCTTTACTCGACGGTATGGGAAAACTCCCAGACCTAATTAAACGTGCCAAAGAACTAAATATGGACACACTAGCTTTAACTGACCATGGTGTTATGTATGGAGCGATTGAATTTTACAAAAAATGTCATGATGAAGGTATTAAAGCAATTATCGGCGTTGAAGCCTATGTCGCTCCTAGAACCATGAAAGATAAGGAGCCGAAAGTCGATAGTTCACCTTACCATTTGGTTTTGTTGGCTAAAAACGAAGAAGGCTATCAAAATCTACTTAAAATAACGACTGTCGCTCACCTCGAAGGCTACTATTATAAACCAAGAGTGGACAAAGAATTTCTAAGGACCCACGGTAAAGGTATTATTGCTTTATCTGCCTGTTTAGCCGGCGAAGTCCCGCGCATGGTTAATTCAGATCAAAAAGATCGAGCCCTCGAAGCAATTAAAGAATATCAGGAAATTTTCGGTAAAGAAAATTTTTATCTCGAATTACAATATCACCCAGAACTACCTGAGCAAGTTAAGGTTAATAAAGGCCTGATTGAATTAGCTCGAGAATTAAATATTGGCCTAGTTTGCACGAGCGATATTCACTATGTTCGCGCCGAAGATCGAGACGCCCATGAAGTTTTGCTCGCCATTCAAACCGGTAAAGATTTTGATGACGAAAACAGGCTTTCACTTAAAGAATTCGATTTATCCATGACGTCACCTGAAGATATGGCTGAACATTTTAAAGAAGTCCCAGATGCTTTAACCAATACCTTAAAAATTGCCGAGCAATGCACTTTGGAATTAAAACTCGGCCAAACCATTTTGCCTAAATTTGACACTCCAGACAATCTTTCAAGTGAAGAATATCTAAATAAACTTTGCTACGAGGGCGCCGAAGCCCGTTATGGCAAAATCACTCCGCAAATCAAAGAAAGACTTGATTATGAACTGTCTATTATCTTAAAATGTCACTTTGAAGACTATTTCTTAATCGTTCGAGATTACGTTAAATTCGCTAAAGATGCCGGAATTATGGTTGGACCTGGTCGTGGCTCGGCCGCTGGCTCAATCGTAGCCTATGTTTTGGAAATCACCGATCTTGACCCGATTTATTATGACTTACTTTTTGAAAGATTTTTAAATCCAGAACGTATTTCCCCTCCTGATGTGGACTTAGATTTTGCTGACGACCGCCGTGGCGAAGTCATCCAATATATTTCTGATAAATATGGCAAAGATCATGTGGCCCAAATTATTACTTTCGGTTTAATGAAAGCTCGTATGGTCATTCGTGATGTAACCAGAGCCCTAGGTATGAGCTATGATGACGGTGATCGAATCGCTAAACTTATTCCAATGGGCATGAATCTCGATGAAGCCATTGCTAGTGTTGCTGAACTTAAAAAAATTTACGATAACGAACCACCTTTTCGACGTTTAATCGATATGGCTAAACGACTCGAAAACGTCGCTCGTAACGCTGGCACGCATGCCGCCGGCGTCGTCATTTCTCAAGATGATTTAACTAACTTTGTTCCACTTCAATTTCCACCACGAGGTGAAAACAATATTGTCACCCAATATTCCATGAAATATATCGACGAAGTCGGTCTATTAAAAGTTGATATTTTGGGTCTATCCAACCTTACAATTATTAAAAATGCTCTTAGAATTATCAAAAAAACCGCGGACGTCGACATCGATCTAAGTAAAATTCCAATGGACGATAATGAAAGTTACGAATTACTGGCCCGAGGCGATTCTTCAGGCGTATTTCAGCTTGAATCCGATGGCATGAAGCGTTACCTTAAAGAACTCAAGCCAACCAGGTTTGAAGATATCATTTCTATGGTCGCTCTTTACCGACCAGGACCAATGGATTCGATTCCAGACTTTATTGACGCCAAACATGGGCGCAAACAGATCACTTATCTTGATCCAAAACTTGAACCAATTCTTTCCAGTACTTATGGTGTCATTGTTACTCAGGACCAGGTGTTACAGATTGCTCGCCATTTTTCCGGTTTCACTTATGGACAAGCCGATATTCTTCGTAAAGCCGTGGGTAAAAAGAATAAAGTTCTCCTTGATGAACAAAAACATAAATTTATCGAAGGTGCGATTAAAGAAGGTGCGTCTCACAATACTGCTCAAGCCGTTTGGGACTTTATCGAACCTTTCGCCAGGTATGGCTTTAACCGTGCTCACGCGGCTTGCTATGCCATGATTAGTTACCAAACCGCCTATTTGAAGGCCCACTACCCTTCAGCCTTTATGGCCGCTTGGTTGACCGCTGAACAACAAAATATCGACAAAATTGCCTTTGCTATTGGCGAATGCCAACGCATGAGTATCGAGGTCTTACCTCCAGATGTCAATGAATCATTTGTTGAATTCGGTGTAGTCAAAAGTACTGGCAATATCCGTTTTGGTTTAGCGGCAGTGAAAAATGTTGGAGTTGGAGTTTCAGAAAAAATTGTCGAAGAACGTAAAAACAACGGTCCATATTTAAGTTTTGGTGAATTTGTTACTAGGTTAACCGGTAAAGTTTTAAATAAAAAAGTCATCGAAGCCTTAGCTAAAGCCGGCGCACTCGATCATTTAGTTGAACGTAACCAGGTTTTAACCCAAATCGAAGTGATTTTAAAATTCATTTCCAATTTAGATAAAAGTGATAAACATAATCAAATGAATCTATTTAGCGATATGACCGCTAACGCGCCTTTAGCCGAACTTAAACTTGAATCAGTCGAGCCAGCGCCACAAAAACAACGCTTAGCTTGGGAAAAAGAATTACTTGGTATTTATCTTTCCGAACATCCGCTTAAAGGTGTTGCTTCAAAACTCTTATCTTTAGGTACTTCAATCGCCGAAATTGAAACTCTACCATCGGAAACCAAGGTTAAATTTGGTGGTGTTATTAGTCAATCTCGTAAAATTATGACTAAAAACAAAGAACCAATGATGTTTGTCACAATCGAAGATTTAACTGGCAAAATTGAAGTGATCGTCTTTCCACGGACCTTGGCCCAAAATCCTAATATTTGGACTTCGGACGAACCTTTAGTAATCAACGGTCGGCTCGATCGCAAGGAAAACTTGCCTAAAGTGATTGCTCAAAGCGCTGAAATTCTTGATGAAGCCAACGATAATCCAGGTGACGAAGTAGTTGTCGCCGAAAATGACGCAAAACGCAAAACTGCAGCAGAAAAAATCGTGATCACTCTACCAGGCCGCGCTCAAAAAGATATTCTTCTTAAAATCAAAGATATTTTAGCTCAATATGTAGTTCCGGACGGCGTACCAGGTCTGGCTGTCTATCTTAAAATTCCAAAAAATATCGGCTATGAAGAAATAAAAACTAAAACAACCGTCGAACTTAAAGCCGCTCTCACCAGACAACTGGGAGAAGCTATTGATGGCGGCAAAATTGAAATTCTCTAATTTGACATCGTGACCAGATTATCTTACGCTTAATATAGGTATATTTATCAAGTAAAGTCATAAACTTTCCAGGAGGTAAAATATGAACGAAGAAAAAACCACAACACCCGGACCAGAACACTTAAGCCCAAATGTAGCCGCCGCTCTTTGTTATTTTCTTTGGATGGTTGGCGGTATCGTTTTCTATCTAACCAGTAAAAATGAATATGTCCGCTTCCACGCCATGCAATCTTTGCTTTTTAGCGCTGCTATTGCCGTAATTTATGTTTTCCTTATGGTTTTCGGTTTTATGCTCTGGTTTTTACTCGGCATTGTTTCAATCTTGATTTACACGGCCGTTTTTGCCGTCTGGCTTTTACTCATGATTAAGGCTTATCAAGGTGAAAAATTCAAACTACCTTATTTGGGTCAAATGGCCGAAAAACTAATCAAATAAGAAACTTAGGTACTAAAAAAACGACCGAAATGGTCGTTTTTTTGATTTTGTAATTATAAATTTAATTTTTATATTTCTTCGCCAAAGTTGCAATTTTTTCCTGTAAAAAATGAGGATTTTCAACATTTTCCACCACAATCATCGAAACTTCATCACCCACTGTTGATATTTTTACATCGCCAAAATTCAATAAACTTTTAATTAAGCCTTTGATCTCGTAATTAATATTCATAACATTATCAAGTTCAGTTTCTGAAACTCGACGATTGAAAAAACTTTTTTGATCAATCTTAATAATCCGATGATTTGTCAAAATCAATAAATCGTTACTGTACGAGTACCAAACGATCGTTACATAAATTAAAACAAAACAAACACCAACGGCCAATAATCCAATTGTAAAAGCATTCCAGTGACCGATTAAAATACCGGCGAAAACAATTAATATTACTAAAATTATATTAAAAATCGCTCGAGCCAAAACCCAAGGATGCTGGCGAACCGTCATAATGACTTCTTCGTCGGCTGCTTGATTGTCGAGCTCTAAATCTGCTTTCATAAATCCCTACCTTTTATTTAACGCCAAAGCTTGGCAAAAAATGGTAAAATCATGCCAACCATTAAAATAATAATCACCATGATAAAAACTGCTTTGCGTAATTTTTTATTAAACATTTTTCCCTCTTTTCCTCTTTCTCCATTCTAATACAATTAAGCCAATGGCTAAAGTCCCCATGACGATTAATAGCCAAACTGTTGCTTGAACTTTACCAGCGGTCTGAGAAAAAATCGCCACCGCCCCAAAAATGGCCGAAATCAAATACAAAGTTAAAACGGCTTGTCGTTGGGTTAAACCAACATCAATTAATCGATGGTGAAGATGAAATTTATCGGCTTTAAAAGGAGAATTCCCTGACATAATTCGTCGCAAAGCCACCCATACCACATCGAGCACTGGAATACCTAAAACCAAAAAAGCAGTAGCAACTTTACCACCGGAAATAACTGCTAACACGCCCAATAAATAGCCTAAAAACATACTCCCAGAGTCACCCATAAAGATTTTCGCTGGGTTAAAATTCCAAGGAATAAAACCTAGTACCGAACCAGCAAAAATCAAAGATAAAAGCGCGGCCGCCGGTTGACCTAAAGACAAGCTTAAAAAGAAAATGCTCACCGCCGCAATCACAGCTATACCGCCCGCCAAACCATCGAGACCATCAAGAAAATTCAAAGTATTAATCATTAAAACAATCCAAAATACAGTTAATAAATTAGACCAGACGGTAAAATGAAAAGGTATGCCAAATAAACTATAATTCCAAATCAAATTACCTAAATCGATATGTAAACCGGCCGGCAACCTGATATAACCAATATTTAAACCAAAACTCACTACAATAGTCGCCGCTACAATATGCCAAAAAAGCTTCCACCAAGGTTTGACCCCACTTACGTCGTCAACAATACCAACCACCAGCAAAACCACGGCACCAAAAAGCACTCCAATCAATTTCTGATCAAAAATTAAAATTTTAGCACTACCAAAATCCAATCGATTAGCGGCCAAAGCATAACCAATAGTAGTTAATAAAAAGGCTAAAACAATCGCCAACCCACCAAGTCGAGGCGTGGCTTTTTCATGAATCTTGCGGCCGCCGGGCTCGTCAAAAATACCTAATTTTTCTGCCAAAACCTTAACCGAATAAGTTAGTCCGCCGGTCATTAACGCGGCAATGACCAAAGGCGCAATATAATTTTGAATCATTTTTTTAAGTCCTTCTGAATCACTTTAAATATATCTTCGGCTTCTTGTTCTGGCGTTTGGGTTGCGTCAATTTTAATCCATTGACCAAAAACTTTTTTTTGAGCTAATTGATCGTATAGATCCGCCGTTTTTTTAAATAAAGGTTTATTTTGTTCATTTCTGTCACTACCCTTGGCTTCTTTGGTTTTACGATCAAAAGCCGTTTTCCAAGGCAACTGTAAATAAAATATCCTGTCCGGTCTCTCCAACTCAAACAGTTTTGCCATAGCTAAACCTTTTTCCACCGAAAACCCTTGCGCCCCTTGAAAAACCAAAGTACAAGGCAAATATCGATCAATAATCAAAACTTTTTTTCTTAATTTTTTAATTCTAGCTTTTTCTTCAACCATCTGACCAATAAACGCGATAAATTGGGCCTCGTTGGTCATCTCTGTTTTTCTATCCAAAAAATCGTAAATATCACGACCAAAAGGCAAAGACGGTACCGGATATTTTAAAGTCTCGTATGGAATTTTGGCTTCGGTTAATTTCTTTTCTAAAGCCCGGCGCACCACGCCGCAACCCGCTCCATCAATTCCTTCGATCGAATAAAACATCTTTTTCTTCCCTCTTTAAACAATAAATTCGCGCTTAGCCCCTCTTAACTTTTCCCCAGTCCTTAGAGTAAATCACGTTATCGGTCACCATTTCGTAATCCAAAATATCTTCATCGGTTAACCAGATTTTCATTTCATCGCGAGCTTCGTCGACTGAACCAGATGCGTGAACCAAAGTATGAATCGGTCGCTCCATAATATCGGCAAAATCAAAACTTTCCATCGAATAATCACCACGAATCGAACCCACATCAGCCACCATACAGTTAGTTGCTCCAGCTGTTTTTCGTCCCATCGCCACCGCATGAGGTCCTTCCCAAACTGTTACCAAAAGTGGTCTGTCAGCAAAATGCTCGATCAATCTTGTTCTAGTTCGGCGAGCCAATTCAAGCACGGTCATACCTGGATCAATACCTTTTTCCTGGTAACCTTTCATGGCTTTTTCACCATTTTGCGTCAACCAAGCCTCGTCATCTGGATAGTGTCGCCCAACCTGGTCAGCCGTTGGCGCCATCATCTTACAAGCCACCAATTTTAATCCGCGTTTTTCAAATCGACTAATAAATTCACCGATCAAACCTCTTTGAATTGATTCTGGTTTAATAAAAACCACTGTTTGCTCTACATGTTGATTCATAATAACTCCCAAAATTTAATACTTATTTAATACATTTTTAAACTTTTCTTCATCCTTGAACGGACCGACAATCGCCAAATTCAGACTTTCTTTGACAAACAATTTCTGAGCCAATTTCTGAATATCTTCCTTGGCGACTTGCTCAATTTTTTTAACTAATTCTTCTGGATCTTCGATTTTACCCCATAATAATTCGCCTTTAGCCAAATAATCAGCTACAGCCAAAGATTCTTCAAGACTTAAATATAAATGACCTTTAAGATTTTCTTTGGCCCGGTTCAATTCTTCATCACTAATTAACTCTGATTTCAACTTTTTCACTTCATTCAAAACAACTTCAACTGCTTCTTCAATTCTATTTACATCTACCCCGGCTTTGACTGCCCAAAAACCAGTATCTTGAAAATCCACCATATCTGCATGAACATAGTAACACAAACCACGACGCTCTCTAACCTCGATGAAAAGTCGGCTTGACATCATCTGCCCCATTAGGTTAGTTAAAACTTTTAGAATATAACGATCTTGATCTTGTCGACTAATTGAACGCCAAGCCAAAACGAAATGAGCCTGATCAGTTTCTTTATAATTAATTTTTAAAGTTGGTTTTAATTGATTTTCAACAGCTGGTAAATATTTATTTTTTTGACCAGAGGTGAAATCTTGAAATTTTTCCTTCACTAAACTCAACCAATCAATTTTATCTGTACCACCAGCCACCGCTACCACCATATTTTCTGGTGTATAGTGAGCATTTTTATACTCAACCATTTGTTCGCGCGTCAGACCACGAATAATTTCCTTTTCACCGGCAATACTACGCCCTAAAGGTTGATTCGGGTAAATTAATTCATTAATCACCAACTCCACCTTGTCACGCGGATCATCATTATACATATTAATTTCTTCAATAATGACACCTTTTTCACGCTCTAATTCCTCGGCGTCAAACTTTGAACCAAACATCATATCGGTCAAAACATCTAAACCGAGCTCAAAATGTTCGCTCGAAACTCTCACAAAATAACCGGTATATTCTTCACCGGTATAAGCGTTAAAACCAGCGCCGACACTATCTAGGTCGCGCGAAATATCAATTGTTTTTGGTCTTTTTTCGGTGCCCTTAAAAAACATATGCTCCAAAAAATGCGAAATACCATTGACTTTCGCCTCTTCATACCGAGAACCGACTCCAAATATAAACAAAATTGTGACAGCTTTAGTCCCACTAACCGGCGCGGTGATCACTCTTAGACCATTATCGAGTGTTGTAACTTGGTGATTTAACATAAAATATCCTCTTAGTTAAATCCAATATACCTTAAATTAAGTCGGTTTTCAAGGCACAAAAATTTTCAAATAAAAAAACCGCTCTCTAAAAGAACGGTCTAATAATTTCTAATTTCCACGATTTGAATATTCTGGTACAAAAGCCCCATCGACCTGGCATAAACGTTAAATTCGATCACGCTATTTGAATATTCATCAAACAAATCTGTGATAAATTCGTACAAGTCTTGCGCCATAACCGACAATAAAATTAATTTTGCCTCCAATCCCCAAGCATAGTGTTGATTCAAACCACCTTTGATCGGGTGATTAAAAAATTTCCAATTTGGCCTCGATTTGTAAGTTAACTCTAAAGTTCTTTCACTTCGCATTAATTGACAAATCATAACTAAATCTTCCTCGGGAATCCACTCACTTAGATAAAAATAACTTTCGTTATAACCGCTTTTATAAATATCACTTATAATCGAACTGATCTTTTCATAAGGCACATTTTTATAATGACTATGTTGGGGCCGACCAGCTCTAAACCTTATTATAACCGGTCCAGTGTAACCACTTTTATAAAAATCATTCAAAGTTGGCCAAATACGCGCGGTATTCCCAAATTTACCACTAATCAACAAGTCAAACATCTGATCCTTATTCTTAACCTCAATCAAGCTGGCCACCTCCCTTTTTCAATTATTAAGTTGAATCTCAACCTTAACAATAGTATATCTTTAAATCATTTTGTCAATACAAAAAATCTGCTTTCAAAGATGAAAGCTGACTTTTTATTTCCTATGTGATTTGCTTTTTAACTTAAAACATCGGTGAAAGCCGTAGGGTTTTCCTCGATATCACTTGATTCAACTAAAGTACCATCAGGTGTAATCGAATACTCGGTTGATTCAATTTGTTCGGCCACCGGGCATTTATTTTCGTTTTGCATTCCCTCTCCTTATTTATTTGACATTAAACCATTATATCACTTTTTTGGCCAAATGTCAAGGCGTAAACCACCGCCTAAACACTTGACAAACCTGTAAAACTGTGTTAAATTATGCTCAGTCTTAGTGATAACGACACTACTAAAGCACCTAGCTAGGTCTAGCAGGTTAAGATTTAGTAAAAAAGGAGAAACTATGACAAATGTACCTGTACAAATTACTCGCGACGGCAAGCTGGCCAACCCAGAAGCCGAGTTCAACCGCCCCAAAACCTGTCTCTACCGAGTTTGTTTTGGTGGCGACAATGATCCAATCATGGATCTTCTAACTTTTCATGGCGAATGGCCAATGGCAGTCACAAAAGACTACACTTTCGATGCTCATAAAAAAATGGTCATTGAAAAAAGTCCATGTCTTTCTGACTCCACTCATCACAACTATTGTGAATACATATTGGGTAAAGTAAAAACCATTAACCCAATATCACAACTGGCCGAAGAGCGTCCAGGTTATACTCATCTTGTTTGGATAGATAAAATCGAGGATGCATTGTATTGCAAGGACAGAGTAAGAAAATTTTTCCGAACAAACTGCAAATACGCACCAAGCATATTTCTCTGGCATATAGGCTTTAATGATAATGGCGAATATCAAGCCGACAAAGTTGGTTTTCGCCAAAGCGCGTCATTCCCTGACCATATGTCCAGTTGTTCAGCCTTCTTCCGACACATGTACTATCCCGATGAGAATATTATGAAAATATATTTTTCTAATAGTCTGGACGAAGGTTTGGAGTTATACGAATTTGGCAAACCAAAGGAAAGTATTTTCCCAAAAGAAAAATACCAATATTCGGTCTGGTTTAACACGACCGAGGCAGCCAATGCCTTTGTGGCGACCCTACAAAAATAACTAAATATAACCCGTGAGAAATCGCGGGTTTTTAAATACAAAATTAACAAAGCAGGGGTTGACATCTCTCGAGAAATATGATATATTTACCAGTTGCAAATGAATCTTAAAAATCAAAATCAAACTACTGCTCAAGCAACTAAAGCAGTAAAAAGGAAGTGGAAAATGGCAGATCCTGTCACAATAATCAGTCCTCGTGGAGCGCAAATTATTGCCTCTAACAATGTTATCGAAATGCCAGATACAAATCTCTGGGAAATCGTACCGCGCAATACCGCGCGCATTAAAATGGGCACACCAGGCGCACCATGGCCACCAGACCTCGAAGACAAAGTTGAACAATGGCGAAGCGGCAAACTGGTCAACCTGACCAAAAACGGTCAAATCCGTTACGGCGTCAGCGCCGCCATTATGGGCAGAGAAGGTGTTCGACTTTGGCCGATTTTCGGTCAAAATAGTCCAACTCACCCAACCCGCCCCAATGAATTGACGCCACCGGCTGGACTTCCGGACGGACCCGACATTTTAGAAAAAGCTATGACCGAACTGGGCCAGGAAATAATTATTACCCTTGATGGTCATGTTGGCTTCTGGAGTTTTAACGGAACTATACTGGAACCAGAATGGGTTGTTCAGTACGCCAAAGATCATGAATTAAAAATTAATCATGATTTGATTGTACCAGTTAATCTCTTGCACGATATGCCGGAAATGGTTTCAATCGTCGCTGGTGACCAAAAAATTCATTGTTGGGTGGCTTGGGAATTTGACACCGGAGCCATGGAAATCATGATTCCAATGTCTGCCGAACTACCAAAAAACATCATTTTAAAAGATGGCGAACGCTTTGATAACGGCCAATGGCGCGGATCAAATGTGGTTCAGATGAAACTCGGCGAAAAGGCTGAACTAATAATGCGGCGTTTCCTGGACGCAAAAACCAAAGGTTTCTGTCGCTAAACTATCTCGCAAGAGGTACCGAAAGGTACCTCTTTTTAATATCAATTTTGACTTTTTAAATTCAATATTATATGATTAGAATGTACAGAAAAACGAACTTAAAATAAAAATGGAGGGAGCCAAATGGCTAATTTAAAAGTATCACTCGAAAACATCATTCCGCTCACTGAGGCGCGCGATCATTTTTCACAAATCGTGGCCGATGTTCAAAAAGACAAACTCTACATTTTAACCAAAGGTGGTAAACCAGCTGTGGCCGTGATCGATGTCAAATATTTAGGCGCCATTACCGGCGGCAGTGTTAATCTTGGCCATGTCGAAACAGAAATTCAAAAAGATCCAATCAAAGTTGGCCGCACCCCAATGATCAAAGTGGCTGAAAATACTGCTCAACCAAGCGGTTTTAAACCATATACCCCTGCCCCACTTCAAACCAATAGTTTCACTCAAAATAAACCAACTACTCCGAACGCCTCAACCACTAATTTTCAGCCAAAACCAATTTTTGGCCAAAATTCAACATCTAACAACTCGAATGAACCAGTTAAGGTCAATTTTCAGCCAGCCACGCCCGCTTCCCCAATCATTCCACCTCAAACCCCAGTCGCCCCGAGTCCAAAACCAGCCGAAACCAGTAATTTCAGTGGTTTTAATGCACCAAAACCAACTATGCCAGTAACCCCAAAACCTTTTACACCAGCAGCTACAGCTCCGGTTGCACCGGCTTTTACACCGACCACACCTCCAGCTTCAGTACCGACACCTCAGGCTTCATCTAGTTTTACCAACAACGCTAGTTCTTCATCGTCAGTTACTCCAACTCCAGCACCAACCTCAACTTTTAATGCACCTCGACCATTTACTCCACCAATTCCACCACAGGCTCCAGTAGCACCAAAACCGGCTGCACCGCTAACGATGCCACCGCTTGGACAAATCGACACGCCAGCCAACGCACCTAAAACCGAGACGACTGACACTATTTCTGTCTCTAATTCAAATCCATTTACTAGTAGTAACACCAACCCAGTCAAATCACCAATTATCATGAACAATAGTCAACCAACCAGTACGCCACCAAGCGAAACACCAAAACCTGTTGCACCAACCACTGGTACTGGTTTAAATATGACTTCAACTATGCCAAAAGATAATACTGGCGATACGATTAATGTAATTGAGCTAAACGATGAACCAGAAAATCCAACCACTAAGCCAATCTCGCCGGATGACAAGGTTGGTCCAGCTCAATATTCCAGCCAAGACGATGTCGATGATATGGTTTTAGACTAAAACTAAAAAAATACTAAAAAAGATACCGCTACAAACGGTATCTTTTTTTATTTAAAACAAATTTTAACTAAACGTAACCAAAAACAAAGAAAACTAACAAGGTAATAACCGTGGTGACCAAAGCCCCAAAAGTCGTCTGCCAAAGACTATGACGTTTACGGTAAATTCTTGACCAGGCCAAAGGTATTAAAATGAGGTATAACCACCAAAATTTTGGACCAAAAATAATCACCGCAATAGTCGCAATCGAAGCAAAAGTGCCAGTATGAACACTAATTTTCCACCATTGAGAAATAATGGCTAAAACTAAACTATTTAGAGCATAAATTACCGCGATCACAAAAACCGGTCGAACAGCGTGTAAGCAAAACAAAACTAAAGCACCGACCAAAGCTGAAATAGCCATGACGATCATCGGAATTTTGCGTTCATTTGGGTTAGCCATATGAATATCGGTGATTTTTCGAGCTTCAAACAACCAAAGGATATAAAAACCAGGCAAAATGGTTGAAAATGAAAAGAAAGTCAACATCCAAGGCATAAATTGGTTCAAGTCTTGGGCATAATTATAAACAATCAATACGGTAAAAACGACCGCCGCAACATATGGGCTGAAAAATGCGGAAATTCCGAAAGCAATATAATCCAAAAATTTTCGATTAGCCGTTTTCATGCCAAATTTACCTTTTTTGCTAATTTAATCACAAATTCATAAACAATATTTAAAGGTTTATCAAACAAATAAACCAAGTAGGCCGTGAAAATACCAATGATAGCACCAGCCAAAACATCGGTTGGCCAATGTATCCCGGTGGCAACTCTAAAAATCGCATTAATACTAGCTAAAACAAAGAAGGCTACACCCATTTTTTTATTACCAGAAAACCAAAAACTCGCCGCGATCGCAAAGAAAACCGTAGCATGATCAGACGGAAAAGAATAAGTTGGTCGATGAAACAAAAGTTCGCGCACACCACCAGAGTCAAACGGTCTGGCTCGATGAATAAATTGACCGATCGAATGGGCAAAAACTAAAAACGCCACTAAAGCTGAACCAGCGGCACGCATGGCCACTTTTTTACTTTTTTGATCATAAAACCATAACCAAAGCAGTATAATTGGCAAAACATAGATCAAATATTCAGCAAATAATTTGTTCCAAAAACCCCAATCTTTAACAAAATTGTTTAACCACAGTAAGATTTTCAAATCCAGAGCCTGAATGTAATTAATCATCATATTATTACTGTAACAAGAAACATTTTCTTTGACAAGTCAAGCTTTGCGTCGCATAATTTAAATAGATAATAAAGATTAAATTTTAAGGAAAATATGACTATAAAAAATCTCATCACTCAATATTTAGAATACCTAGAAATCGAAAAAGGTCGCTCTCTTTTGACAGTGCGCAATTACGATCGTTATCTTCAGGATTTTGCCCATTTTGCCAAAAGTAAAGAAGTTGAAACCCCAGAAAAAATTGATTTAGAACTTATTCGCCAATACCGCTTAGTGATCAATCGCACCGAAATTTCCAAAAAAACACAAAATTACTACCTGATCGCTTTGCGTAGTTTCTTAAAATTTCTAGCACGTAAAGATATCCAAACCTTAGCACCAGAAAAAATTGAACTGGCCAAAGTTGACGAACACCAAATTACATTTCTCGACAGCGAAGAATTAACTGATTTGATCAGTAAACCAGAATTAAGTACACCTCAAGGCCGCCGCGATCGCGCCATTTTAGATCTTCTTTTTTCGACTGGTTTACGCGTTTCAGAGCTGTGTAACCTGAAAAAAACCGATATTAATTTGGACCGGTCCGAATTTTCCGTCAAAGGTAAAGGCGGTAAAATTCGCGTGGTTTTTCTTGACCAAGAATCCAAACAATCTTTACAACGCTACCTTGACCGCCGCACCGATAAATCTGAATTTTTGTTTGTTTCTTATGGTCACACCAACGAAGAAAAAATTCAAGTTCAAGAAGAAGATCGACCCATGACTCCGCGGTCAGTTCAACGAATGATTGTCAAATACGCTCACCTAGCCGGTATCACCAAACAAGTGACACCGCACGTTTTGCGTCACTCTTTTGCTACCGACCTTTTAATGAGCGGGGCTGATTTGCGAGCCGTTCAGGCACTCTTGGGTCACTCCTCGATCACTACCACTCAAATTTATACTCATGTCACTGATCAACACCTTCATGATGTTCACCAGGCTTTCCATGGTTTGAGAAATCAAACTCAAGAAGAAATTGATGAAACTGAACCAGAAATTATTGAACCTGAAATGATCGATGAAGAAATAGCCGAATAAACAACCGATGGTCTTGACTCAAACTCAAATTTAAGGTATAATCTGAGTAATATTTTAAATAGGGGGAAATTTAATGCAACTTGAAATGTACCTTTTGATCGGACTAATCGTCGTCTTCCTCATTGTTTGTGGCTACTTTTTGTTAAAATGGGTCACTTTACTTGATTTTCAAAAAGTTTTATCAGAAAACTCCAACGATGGCCGAGCCTACCAGATCATTAAATGTTATGGTTTTATTAGCACTTTTTTGCTCTACCCGGGCATCATGAAAGAAGCTAAACAGATTCTTGAACGTCAAAATCGAACGCGTTTGATTTACAAATTCAACCGCATCTCAAAAATCAAAACCAAAAAGCCAATTGATGTCTACACTGACGACCCACAAATCAACCAGATTGTCGATCAAAAACTCGATATACCTGAAGATTTACACTAATTTTCTAACCGCTGTTTATTCAGCGGTTTTTTAATTTTCTAAATCCCCTGCCTTCTTGACATTTCTCCTTAAATGACGTATAATCTTCAAGAAGTTATAAACTTCAAAAAAAGGAGGCGCACATGAATAATACCATCGAAAAAAGACCAAATCTTGAAGATTTGAACCTACTCAAGCAGCATGCGGATTTCTTTAACGAAATTGTCGCTCAACACGGTTTTACTCAAGACGATCGACTCAGGGCAATCGAAGCGGAAATCGTAGCTTTACCTTTAGGTGAAGAAAACGACGAAAAACTCTCGGACCTAATGAGCGAATACCAGGATTTTGCCGCGCAACTTTGCACAAATGAAAAAATCAATCGTGGTCGGCTTTTCTCCGAATTAGCTATCTCGGCTAAACGCGGTGACTTACAAATGTTTGATGAACAATTCAACGAACTAATGTATGACCGCCGCAATTTCGAAGATCTAACTGACGAGCAATTTGGAAAAACCGATATGATTTTCGAAGAAATTAAAGCCTTAATTCAAGAAATTATTGAACACAATAAATCTCTTGAAATCGTGACGAATGCAACTGAACCAACCAACTGGGAATTAGCTCAGGCCCTGACCGGCGTCCTATCAATAACTGATTGTGCCGAACTGGCTAATATGGAATTCGATGACGCACTCGGCTACGCCATTACCCTTCTTTACGAAGCCGGCGTATCAGACCCGGAAACCTTGCTTAAAAACAAGGGAATCCTTAAGTAATCCCCCTGCACCACCCTTAATCGGGTGGTTTTTAATTACGAAAATCAGCCTACACCCCTTGACAACTAACCAGTTTCGTAGTATACTACAGAGTACCAAAATTCGGTACAAAGGGGAGGAAAAAATGCACCTAAAATTAGATAGAGCCGATCTCAAAGAAGAAGAGATTGATCGATCGTTAAGTACAGTTAAGTTTGAACATCTAAATGAGCGTGCGCAAATGGCCGTAATAGCGGCTGGTTCCGCCATGATTGAAAGCGGCAATCTATACGAAATAATCTACGCACCAAAATTAAGATTCGCTTGTAAAGACAAAATATTTGAGGTAGAAACAACACTGAGTATTAACACTATTGCCATGGTTGAATTACCGGATGGAACAACATTACTAATAACAAGAAATACAGAAAATCCATTTGCAATCAATCATATATCTCAAGTAATGGTTGAAAAATCTACATCATTTCTGAAAGCTAAAATAGTTACCTAACACACCACCCCGGTTTTCCGGGGTTTTTAAATACTAAACAACACACTTCCATTTTCCCTCTTTTTCAGGTAAGATGGCATTGTAATACTAAATATAAATTATCAAATAAAGGAAATATATGAGCTTGAAAATCGGAATTGTTGGACTGCCAAATGTCGGCAAATCAACCTTATTTAATGCTTTGGTCAAAGGTTCGCACGCTGAAAGCGCAAACTACCCTTTTTGTACCATTGAACCAAATATCGGGATTGTCGAAGTACCTGACGAAAGATTAGCCAAATTGGCCAAAATCGAAAAAAGCGTCAAAATTGTACCAGCCGTCGTCGAGTTTGTCGATATTGCTGGTTTAGTCAAAGGTGCCAGCAAAGGCGAGGGTTTAGGTAACAAGTTTTTAGCCGCCATTCGCGAGTGCGACGCCATCGCTCAAGTCGTACGGTTTTTTGAAGATGAAAATATCACCCATGTCGCTAACAAAGTTAGTCCAACCGATGATATTTATACTATTGAAACCGAGCTTCAGCTGGCCGATATTGCCACTGTTGAAAAACGTTTGGAATCAGCCAAAAAAGAACTTAAAACTAATAAAGAAATGGCCGATTTAATTTCTGCTTTAGAAAAAATCAAAACCTTGCTTTACGCTGGCCAAAACGCTCGCGAAGCTAGCTTAAATGAAAAAGAAACCAAACAAGTCAAACTTTTAGAACTCATGACCATGAAACCAGTTTTGTATATTGCCAACTGTTCCGAGGATCAACTTAAGAGTTTTAATGACGATAAATTTATCCCAATTTCGGCTAAAATCGAGTCAGAATTAAACGAACTCGATGATGCTGAAAAGAAGGAATATTTAGCCGAACTTGGTCTTGAAACTTCGGGACTCGAAAAGCTCATCAAAGAAGCTTATAAAACTTTAGGGCTGATTTCCTACCTCACCGCCGGTGTTCAAGAAACCAGGGCCTGGACCATTCACGAAGGCTGGACCGCGCCACAAGCCGCCGGGGTTATCCATGGTGATTTTGAACGCGGTTTTATTGCCGCCGAAACCATTAAATACACTGATTTTGTAGCCAATAATGGTTGGGCTGGTTGCCGACCGAAAGGCTTGGTTAAAACCCAAGGTAAAGAATATGTGATGCATGATGGCGATATTGTTCTTTTCAGGTTTAACGTTTAAACAAATACTCTTGTCAAAAAAATAAATATATGGTATATTACGAATGCACAAGAAATATTAAATGCTTTTACCTTTTTGTCGATAATTAAAAGACAAAAATCCATTGATTGTCTGTGCCAATCAGTTAAAAGCGAGGCAAAGGAAAACGTATGAAAACTTACGAAATTACTTTTATTACTCGAGAAGAGCCTAAAGAATCGTCTGTCAAAAAAGACATTGAAAATCTTAACGGACGAATTTTAAGCATCTCAAACATGGGACAAAAAACTTTTGTCTACCCGATCGAAAAAGAAAAGAGCGGTTTTTACACCACTTATATTTTCGAAATGGAACCAGAAAAACTTCAGGACTTTAGTCGCAAACTCGGCCTCGGCGAGGAAATTTTGCGTCACTTAATTGTGAGCTTAAGCCCATCTGAAGTCTTGGCTAAATTCCCTGTTGACGGTAAAGTGGCTGAAATAGCACTTACCCCAGAAACCGAATTAATGGTTGAACCAGAAATGGCGCTTGAAATTGAACCAGAAAAAACCATTGAAGAAGTTAAAATCGAAGAACCAGTAGTTGAAGAAACTATTGTTGAAGAAAAAGTAGAAGAACCAAAGAAAGAAGCCAAAAAGACTGTTAAAAAAGTTGAAAAGGCCGAAGTCAAAGAAACCAAAGTTAGAGAAGAAGTTAAAACTGAAAAACCAAAAAAAGCTGAAAAAGAAAAAATCGAAAAACCAGCTAAAAAAGAGGTTGAAACTGAAGTTGAAGAAGAGGAAGAACGTTTAGAAGCTTTGGACAAAAAATTAGAAGAATTATTAAAAGATTAATTGATTGAATTTTAATCATATATGGAGGTCCCATGTTTAGTCTTAACCGCGCGCAAATCATTGGTAATTTAACTCGCGACCCTGAGATGCGATACACTCCGAACGGTCAAGCAGTAGCAAGTTTTGCTATCGCCACCAATCGTCGTTGGAAAGATAAAGATGGTAATAATCAAGAACAAACCGAGTTTCACGATGTCGTAGCTTGGGGTAAATTAGCCGAAATCATGACCCAAATCCTTCATAAAGGTAATAAAGTTTATGTTGAAGGCCGACTCCAAACCAGACAATGGGAAGCTCAAGATGGTGCCAAAAGAAATAAAACCGAAGTCGTGATTGAAGATTTTGTGGCTTTGTCACCTAAAGGCGAATTTGTCCCAGGTAGCGCTCACGAAGAACCAGATTTTTCCGCCGCACCAACCGAAGACGATAAACCAGCCGCCAAAAAACCTGTTGCTAAAAAAGAAGTGGCAGATGAAGAAGAAATAAATTTAGACGAAATACCGTTTTAATAAATCGTTAATCGTCGCAAAGGAATATTATGAGAAAACAAACTTATACAAAACGACAATGCATTTTTTGCAAAAAGAAAATTGATTTTATTGATTACAAAGACGCCAGTTCTTTGAATCGTTTTTTAAGTCCATGGGCTAAACTCAAATCAGCTCATGACACTGGTAACTGCGCTAAACACCAACGCAGATTGGCCGAAGCTATCAAACGCGCTCGTTTCTTAGCTCTTTTACCATACGTAAAGCGATAGAGAGCAAAGCTCTCGCGGAATTTCAGTATTCCGAAATAAAGACTTTTAGTCTTATAGCAGTATAGACTTATAGTATTATTTACTACAAGTCTAGAAGTCTACAGATCTATAAGTCTATTCCAAAGGATTAGCAATGCTAACTATTAGTGATTTGAAAATTGGAACCAGAGTTCTGTTCAACGACAATCCTTGTATTGTGGTTTACTCAGAACACTCAAAACAAGGCCGTGCCGGAGCCGTGCTTCGTTGTAAGCTCAAAAACTTACTCAACGGCGCTACCGTTGAACACACTTTTGCTGGTGCGGAAAAATTGGAAGAAGCTGATTTGCAAACCAAAAAAGCTCAATTCCTCTACCGCGAAGGCAATCAATTTTTCTTTATGGATTCAGAATCATTCGAACAATTTGAGCTCAATAAAACTCAAATTGGTGAATCGGCTGATTTCTTAAAAGACGGTGAAGAGGTTGATCTACTCTATTTCAACGGCAACCCGATCAATATTCAATTACCGATCAAAATGACATTTAAAATTACCTATACCGAACCTGGTTTTAAGGGTAATACCGCTACTAACGTGTTAAAACCAGCTACTATCGAAACCGGCGCTGAGGTTAAAGTTCCGATTTTTGTTAAAGAAGGCGACCTGATCGTGGTTGATACCAGAAGTGGCTCATACGTCGAAAGAGCATAAGATATAAAACTAAATCAATATAGTAAAAAACACTAACTTAAAACATTGGTGTTTTTTTATTCTCTTTCAAATTAAAATTTATGCTATAATCAGATTATGATTACACAAGCTTCTAAACTCATTCACTTACCTGTTGCGGCCGAAGACGCCTTGAGTAAGGTCGGCATTATTAAAGATATTATTGTTGATCCAGAAACTGGTGTACTTTTGGGTTTTTTGGTTATAGTGGGCTTGTTTACGCCAGCCATGGCTCTTTCGGTTCGCGATATCAAATTCTGGGACCAAGACGCGATCATTACCGCCTCAGAGGAAAATTTGGTTAACCCGGCAGAAATTATTCGAATTAAACACGTTTTAGATCAAAAAATTAATCTGATGAATTTACCAGCTGAAACCGAAAATGGTAAATCACTTGGTTTTGTGGAAGATTTTATAATCGATACCGAAACGGAAAGTGTGACAGCCTACCATTTACGTGATCTACTCGGCTCGACCCGCATTATCCCGGCCGATAAAGTCATAAAAATTGACCAAAAAATTATTTTTCAAAATGACGATGAAACTATCAACGCCGAAAATATTGGCGAAGTATCTTTAGCTTAATTTCAAGGAGATATTATGGCTCGATCAGATTTAACTAAAAAAGTCCTGGAAATTGTTTCAAAAATTCCCAAAGGCCAACTTATGACCTATCACCAGGTTGCCAAACTCGCCGGTCAACCTAAAGCTTATCGCGCCATTGGCTCAATTTTAAACCGTAACTATCGCAAAAAAGAATGGCAATTACCCCTTGATAGCGGCGAACCAATACCAGGTCACCGAGTAATCCGATCCGATGGCCATATTGGGAGTTACGCCCTCGGCAAAATCGATAAGGTTCAAATCTTAATTTCAGAGGGTCATGTGGTTGAAAATGGCCGCATCAAATTACCTAAATTAATGGAAAACAATTAGTCCTTCTTTATGTAAGAATAATTAGGACAAAGAAAGGAAACGATGAACGAAACCGAACAATTTGCGCCAATTCCCTATCAAAAAATTGATTTTAAAGATGGTTCAGTTGAAATCCCGACCAAACCACTTTGCGATATAGAACAAATACATGCAGCTCAGGAAATCGTCGATCAAAATTACCCGGAACTAGCCTCCATGTTACGTGAAGGCCACCCTTGGCGGGAAATGAAAAATCTTCATGCCCTACAAACTCAGGAACAAAGCATGGATGTTTTAGTCGAAGAAATCGGTTTCGATCTAAACGACCCTAACGCACGCTTAGCTATATTTATTAGCGAAATTCACGATCTCGGAAGAGTTATCGACGGCTTAAAAAACGAAAAATTACCTATTCCTCAAGAATTTGAAGGATTGGCTCATCACGGTCAATTTTCAGTCAAAATTTTAGAAGAATGGCATGCTTTAGATGGCTTTCCAGCAGAAACTCAAGAAATCATCAAATTTGCCGTTGAACACCATGCCAATAAATCTACCGCTGCCTTGCCAGAAAATGCATCTGATTTACAAAAAACTGAATATGTTTATAATTGTATTTTTCGAGATATAGATAAACTAACTCTGCTTGTTGGCAAAGGTGAAAAATATCTTTATGACCCAAAAGTCAGATCTGATCAATTTAATATTGTAAAAGGTAAAGTTGGTCAAGACGAAGCTGGCAATGAAAGATTTTTGGGAGAAAATGGTCAAGTTACACAAGAAGCCATGGACCTCTTTCTTAACAATAAACTCAATGATGTCAATAAACTTTTTACCTATGAAACATACATGCTCAATGTTTTAGGTTTCATTTTTGATATAAATTTAGTCGGGGTTTTAAAAAATGTGGCTGAATCAGGGATTGTTGAGAAATTTTTAAACTACTTTGAGCAAAGACTTTCAACAGATCAATTTCAAGCTATCAACCAAAAAGTCCATTCTTATCTTGAAGAAAGAGGAATTGAATTGTCAGAATAGAATATCACTAATTTAAGTATCAAAAAAAGCGCCCGAGTAAAACTCTGGGCGCTTTTTTATTATTTAATATTTTCTATCACCTGATCAGGCAAGGTTTTAGCTGTTGATTCAATAATGATTTCATCGTGCCTATAAGCATAGAGTGGACCAAAAAACAGCCCAGCCATAAAGTACCAGATTACATCATCGATTGGCACGTTAAAAATTACTATATCTGGCACATTTTTAAATAAATAAAAGTTATGCACCCAACCAGGCGAAACATATTCAAGAAAAGAATAAACAATCATCGCAAATAATAAAATAAATATACCTGTAAAAAGCGAATCAATGATTAAGTCTGAACGCTGAATATACATAATTAAAATCGGAACACCAAAAGCAAAGATAGTTGCGATCAAACTATTAAACCCTAGAACAAAGAAAACAAGAAAAAATATTCCCGGCAACAACCACATCACCAAATGATGAAATTGATTTCTTTTAATATGTTCTTTTTTAGATAAATGAATACCTCTTAAATTTTTTCTTAACACTATCTCATATAAAACAGTTGCTACACCACTCAAGGCAAAAGCAAAAAACAATGCCTCTATTACACCTATTTGAGTATTTGTTAGATTGGCTGGCCGCCAATAATCTTTATAGTAAGCTATTTCTGAAATAGGACCAGCAAGAACAAATAAAAATGATGTATTTAACATTTCCTTGCGAACATCCTTGCGCCAAATAAAAAGAAAAATCCATAACAAAAAGAATAGTGCACCCATCAAAATATAAACATATTTATAATCCATGTACTTATTATATTTGAAAAAAGCGCATTTGTCATACGCTTTTTTCGTTTTGGTTAGAACAATACCTGAATAGCTACATCAACATATTTTGATCTGGTTTAGGTTGACGGTTTTCAACTATATCAGTAATAGCAACCTCGGTTGTCAAAACACTTGAAGCCACCGAAATCGCATTTTGTAACGCAGTTCTAGTCACTTTAGTCGGGTCAATAATACCAGCTTCAATCATATTTACATATTCATCGGTAGCGGCATTATAACCCATACCTTTTTCCAGCCTCTTAACCTCTTCAATGACCACAGAACCATCTTTTCCCGCGTTAGTGGCAATCTGTCGCATTGGTTCTTCAAGAGCTCTCCTGACGATTTTAAGTCCAAGTTTTTCTTCACCGATCGCATCAACAGTATCCAAAGCCTTAATCGCATCAACCAAGGCCACTCCACCACCAGCCACAATTCCCTCGGCCACCGCCGCCTTAGTCGCGTTAACCGCATCTTCAATCTTATCTTTGATTTCTTTAAGCTCAACTTCAGTCGCCGCGCCAACCTTAATCACCCCAATTCCACCGGTTAATTTAGCCAAACGTTCTTCTAGCTTTTCTTTTTCATATTTCGATTTAACTAAAGCAATTTCGGCCCTAATTTGCTTTGTTCTTTCTTTAAGTTTTGAAGCCGCAGCCTTACCTTCGATAATTGTGGTTTTTTCTTTATCAGATATGACTTTATGCGCTGTTCCAAGCATATCTAAAGTCGCCTCTTCAAGCTTCATGCCCCGTTCTTCAGATATAACCTGGGCGCCAGTTAAAACCGCCAAATCTTCCAAATTCGCCTTACGAGCATCGCCAAAACCCGGCGCTTTAACCGCTAAAACATTTAAAACACCACGCAATTTATTTAAAACTAAAGTGGCCAAAGCCTCACCTTCGACACCTTCAGAAATAATCACAATATTTTTCTTGCCAGAACCAGCTAAAGATTCAAGTAAAGGCATAATCTGGCTAATGGCAGAAATCTTTTTATCGGTTAAAAGGATTGATGGGTCTTCCAAAACCGCTTCCATACGTACGGTATCAGTCATCATATATTGAGAAATATAACCTTCATTAAACTGCATCCCTTCAACCACCTCTTTATCGAGACCCATGGTTTGTGACTCTTCGACCGTAACCACTCCGTCACGGCCAACCATATCCATTACCTCAGCAATCAGTTTGCCGACCTCTTCATTACCCGCTGAAATCGAAGCGACTTGAGCAATCTCATCTTTACCCTGAACATCTTTGGCTTGAGATTTTAAATTCTTCACCACCGCTTCCCCAGCCTTTTCCATCCCGCGACGAATCTGTAACGGATCGGCACCGGCGGCGACATTACGCAAACCCTCGTTAACCATAATTTGAGCTAATAAAGTGGCCGTGGTTGTACCGTCGCCAGCAATATCGTTTGTTTTGATCGCCACTTCTTTTATAAGTTGTGCCCCCATATTTTCAAATTTATCTTCTAAACTGATTTCTTTGGCAATCGAAACGCCATCATTTGTAATCACCGGAGAACCGAAACCTTTGTCTAGAAGCACATTACGGCCCTTCGGCCCAAGTGTAACCTTAACTGAATCAGCTAAAATATTAATCCCTCTTTTAATTCCCTCTCGAGCACTATCGCCAAATTTAATTTGTTTAGCCATAAAACCTCCGTAATTAGTTTAAAGTTCAAAGTTTAAGGTTTAAAGCTGAATGGAATCAAACTATTATTTATAATAATATTTCCACGCACTTTCAACTTTTCACCTTTTACTTTTAACTATAATTATTGAATAATCGCGATAATATCTTCTTGTTTTAAAACAATCACTTTTTGACCATCAACTTTTACCTCATCACCAGCATATTCGCGGTAAAGCACAAAATCATCAACCTTAACCACCATTGGTAATAATTTACCATCTTCAAATTTACCTTCACCCACGACCAGAACCTTACCTTTATGGGATTTTTCTTTAGCCGTATCTGGAATAATGATACCAGACTTGGTCACAGATTCCTGTTCGAGCGGCAAAATTACCACTCTGTCACTCAATGGTTTGATAATCAATTTAACCTCCATTTACGTTAAAAAATTGCAAATAAAAAAACAATCCTCACTCCTTTTTAAAGTAAAAATTGTTCAAATTGTTAGGAGAAAAGCTAAGGGGGATAAGCTTTCTCCTAACAATCTTATTTTAGCAAAACCCACCTGATTGTCAACTATTTCAAGTATCAAAAAAGACCCGAGCGGGTCTTTTTTGCTTAACTTATCTAAACTATTCTATAAAGGTAAAGTGGCGGTTAAAACTTTACTATCCCCTGGATTGTATTTGACCGCATATTTCACATCAGAGGTATTACCGTCTAAGATATCCTTTGTTGTAGTAACATATCCATCGTAATATGCAACACTTCTCTTGGCATAGTTAAAAATACTAGCAGTTAAAGTATTTTGATCAACCGCACCAGTCACTGTATAAGCTACATACCAATCAGATCGAATCGGTGTATCGACACCAACCTTCAAAGTTGCTGTATGACCATCATCAATAACTTTAATCTCATTAACACAAGCAGCTTTAGCTTTGGTAATCACATCAGCATCAGCAACAGCAAATTCACCTTTAGTGTTAGTTGTACCAGTAAATTCTAACGGGAAATAAGTATCAGATTCTTTAGCTCCACTATAGCTGTAAGTATAGGTACAAGCAGCATAAACAGTCGCTTTAACCGCCACATTGGCCGAAGCAACTCCAGCTTTTGTTACCTTCATTGTCACTTGACCGGCAACTGGAGTAGTTGTGGTGGTAGTATTTGTATTAGTTGTGGCTGTAGTCGTAGCCGATGTCTTGCTTGGATTAGCCTGATTATCCATAAAATTTATAACTCTGGTAAACTGAGTGTTTGAGTGGCCTTGCATAAACTTTTTCCAAGTAGCCATGTTTTGAACACAGTTTTTCCACTGTGTACCCTTAACGCCAGCACAATAATCTTGGCTAAAAGCATCGGCTGAGGCTTGCCAATAGTAGTAACCGATTCCACCTCCGATTATTACAATCGCCGCAATAATCAATCCCACGAGTAACTTTTTGTTCATTTAAACCTCCTCATTTTTGAGTTTTTGTTTATTAATCTATACTTGTATTAATCATAAAACTATTATAAAAATAATGCAATATTTTCTTCAATAAGCACCAAAAAGACCCCGGAGGGGGTCTTTTTTATATAACTTAAATCTTATTTAATTAGTTAGAGATTTGGTTGAGCGCCAACAGGTACACTAACAGTGACACTACCACCAGCCGTGGTTAAGGTTACCGGGTAAGAACCAACTACTAATCTTAAAGCACTGATTTTGCAAGTAACCTTAGTATCAGACCAAGAAACTACTTGAAGATCACCTGTATTTAACTTGAGTGTTGATGTTCCTTGGGTCGCACCAAAACCTGTACCATTAAGAGTCAAAACTGATTCAGCATTTTCTCCAGAAGTTAATGCTGGTAACAAAGATGAACTGGTTAAAACTGGCTTAGCCACAGCTGGACAAGCTTTATAAACACAACCAGAAACAGCCGTATCATAACCAACCAAAGTACCATCCGGACAAGTTTTCATCACGGCTGGACAAGCACTGCTATTAGACGAACTTCCCGAACTAGAACCCTTGCTTGGATTAGCCTGATTATCCATAAAATTTATAACTCTGGTAAACTGAGTGTTTGAGTGGCCTTGCATAAACTTTTTCCAAGTAGCCATGTTTTGAACACAGTTTTTCCACTGTGTACCCTTAACGCCAGCACAATAATCTTGGCTAAAAGCATCGGCTGAGGCTTGCCAATAGTAGTAACCTAAACCGCCACCAATTACCAAGACGGCACCAATAATGAGTCCGATAAGCCATTTTCTGTTCATAATTCCCACACCTTTCAAGTTTTATTTATAGATATATTAAGTATAAAACTATCAAAATAATTAAGCAATAATCCTAAATTTTATCAGGGTGAAACCTTAATTCTTTACTAGATATAAAAATTTGACCTGATTTTGCCCTTATCGTTCTTTGATCTTTTAGAATTCGATTTTTTTGATACTGACCTAATACTCGCTCTCCCAAGTCGCTAAAAAATAAATCAAAAATTAATTCATTAATTTTACGAAAAATAAAAATAAACTTTGAACAAGTGTTTGCTAGTACACTTATTCTTCCCAAATCTTGGAAATCATAACCAAAATCTTGAATCCACTGATTTTTCTGTTTAAAAACTTTAAAAATATCATTTTCTTGCCAAAGTAACTTTGTAAAACTATGATTTCTGGCTAATTGAGTCGTTTTGATTGATAATTCCAACTTGTCAGTGGTTTGATACAAATTCAGGCAAATTCGACCAGCAATCTTGTTCTCATACCTTTTAAGCCCAAAGATCATCATTATTAAAATACTAAAAAAACGACAAGTCCAAATCCGACCTGGTTTGGCAATAATAATCAAGTCAATATCGGACCGTTCACTCGCCTCACCTCTAGCCAATGAACCATTTAAACCGATCATCCTGATAAACGGCATAAATTGAAGCAAGAAACTAGCTAATCTGGCCCGATGCCAATATTTTGTTTGAATCTCAATCTTTTTCACATTTCCTCATAAATTCCATGCAAATCCATTTGCACGCTTGTAGTATATCACAACTCTTGGTAAAATAAGTGTAAATTCGAAATTGCTTTAAAAGTCAGGAGGAATATGAATCAACCAGTGGAAAATACCCCTTCTACCCCGCAAACTCAAAATCAACCAGAAAAACCAATTATCAAAAATCCACGCTTGGTTAAAACTATTATTATTGCTGTTATTTGTGTGGTTATTCTTGTCTTGACCTCAATCATTGTCTTAAACCAGATCAAACAGAAAAACACTCAAACTCAGGTTAAAAATGGCAAAACCTTAGTTCAATTAGTTTTTAACTTAAGAAACGAAATCGATACTTTTTACCAAAAAAATCAATCATATAAAAGTTGGCAGGCCGACAGTCAAATTTTAGCTCAGGCCACAAGCCTTGGATCAACTATTAACGTGGTCAGACCTGATTTCCAACATTACATGTTTTATGCTTTTATCCCGGCAGATCAAAAGTATTTCTGTGTCGACAACACGCAATTTGCTGGCGAAATCAATAAAATCTCGGTCAACCAAACTAAATGCCAATAAACATAGGAGTAAAATGAAAATATTTTCCGGTATTCAGCCATCAGGCGAATTCCATTTAGGTAATTACTTAGGAGCCATGAAAAACTGGGTCAAGCTCCAAGAAACAAATGACTGTATTTTTAGTATTGTTGATTTACACGCCATTACGGTTGATTACGATTCAAAAACCCTTTCAGAAAAAATTATCAATGCCACAAAAGATGCCTTGGCGGTTGGTATTGATCCAGAAAAATCGATTTTATTCGTTCAATCAGGCGTCAAAGAGCATGCTGAATTAGCTTGGCTTCTCAATACCATTTCGACTATCGGCGAACTCAACCGTATGACCCAATATAAAGAAAAAAGTGAAAAACACGAACAACGCGTCGGTCTTTTTGATTATCCAGTTTTAATGGCCGCCGACATTTTACTCTATAAATCCGAAGGTGTGCCAGTTGGCGAAGATCAAGTTCAGCATGTCGAATTAACCCGTGATTTAGCCGCCCGATTTAATCATAAGTTTGGTGAAACTTTTCCAATTCCTCAATCACTTTTAACCGAAACCAAACGTGTAATGAGTCTTGATGGCAATGGCAAAATGAGTAAATCTAACGCCGCTTCAACCTATATTGCCCTTAACGATACACCAGAAGTCATCCGTAAAAAAATTGGCTCAGCTACCACTGACCAAGGCAATGAACCGGAAATTTCTGCGGCCACCAAAAATCTATTTGGACTTTTAGAGGTATTTGCGGGTAAGGATCGAGCTGAATACTACTTTAAGGCTCGCCAAGCAGGCACCATCAAATATTCTGAATTAAAACCAGAATTAGCCGAAGCTATCATTGCCGAACTCGCCCCGATTCAAGCACGAAGGGCCGAAATTACCGATGAACAAGTTAAAGAAGTCTTAGCTTCTGGCGCCAAAAAAGCTCAAATTATAGCCTCGAAAAATATGGTTGAAATCAAACAAAAAATGGGTTTTATGTCTAAATAATTAAATTAGGAGGGATTCGTGGAAGAAAAAGAGATCGAAAAAACCGAACCAAACAAGAAAAAACACTTAAAAATTAGCTGGTGGTTAATAGTTGTGGCCATCTTGGCTTTCGGTGGTGCATTTTACTGTGTTTCACCAATCATCAAAAGTAAACAAACTTTAAATAAAACTCAGCCGGACACAAAAGAAGAAATTAATGTTAAACAAAAACTTTCTTCCTTACGCGGCGATATTGACCGTTATTTCGAAGCCAATAAAACTTATGAAGGTTGGACACCGAATGCCGGCGATCTAGCTAAGGTCAAGGCTGCTGGCTCAGAAATTAAAACTAAACTTAGCAAAGATGGCTATATGATTTACGCCAAAATGCCTAACTCGAAACTTATCTTCTGTATGGATAAAACTTTCACTGGCGAAATGAATACGATCAGCTCGTCACAAAAAACTTGTAAATAATACATTTGATATCTAAAAAAAGACCCCCGCGGGGGTCTTTTTTGTTTTAACTATTAAGCTTGAATCATTGCCAGTAACTCGTCTCGCATCTCTTCCATCTTTGCTTGACTCTTGGCTTCTACATTTAAGCGCAATAAAGGCTCTGTATTTGAAGTGCGAATCGAAGCGCGCCAATCAGTAAACTCAACCGACAAACCATCAAGTTTAGAAATTTCCCCATCAGCGTATTTGGTTTCAATTTCAGTCATTATCTCTTTGGCTTTTTCAGTTTTAGTATTAATTTCACCAGAAATGAAATACTTATCCCAATACGGTTTAAGCAAAGTATCCAAATCCCCTTCGGTTGAAACCATTTCTAGCACTATTAAAAGTGGGATCAAACCCGAATCAGCAAAATAAAAATCCCGAAAATATGTATGGCCCGAGGCTTCACCCGAAAAAACTGCATCAACTTTTCTCATCTTTTCTTTAATAAACGAGTGCCCCACTCGACTTGAGTCGACCTTACCGCCATTTTCCAGAGTCGAATCAATCACGGCCCAAGTGTAACGCGGATCATAAATAATAGTAGAAGCTGGGTATTTCTTTAGAATTCCTTTAATAAGTAAGGCGTTCATATGGTAAGGCTCAACGAAAGTACCACTGCCCGCACAAAAGAAAACACGGTCAGCGTCAGCATCCCAAGTTACGCCCAAATCTGCTTTAGAACTTTTTACTAATTCAACGAACTCTGGTCTATTTTCCGGTACAAATGGATCTGGTCTGCCTTTAGGAAAATTTCCGTCTGGCACTTCGTTCAGTCCCACTAACTCCAAGGATAAATTACCAATTTCCACCGCTTTTTTGAGCACTTCCCCTTCGTAACCAAAGTTCGGATTGTAAACTAATTTTAGAGGCTTAATTTTACTTATATCAACAAAATTAAGCGCAAACTTTACAAAATCTGCTAAAATATCTTTAGTTTCAACTTCTCCTTTAACGCTGGCTTTAACTGGTTCGTTTTCACCGGCCGCCCAATCACGGATTTCAAATATGCCAGTATCTGAAGAAATCGGAATCGCTTCTTCCCTAACCATCTTCATGCCGTTGTACTCGGCCGGGTTATGCGAGGCTGTCACCTGTATTCCACCGGCTAATTTATAAAAACCAGTGGCAAAATAAATCATCTCGGTCGAAATCAAACCGACATCCACCACAGATACGCCGGCATCTGTTAAGCCTTCAATCAAAGCTTTTTTTAATTGTGGCGATGAAAGTCTCACATCCATACCCACCGCCACTTTACTTTGCGGCTTGATGATTTGGGCATAGGCTTGGCCAATTTTATAAACCAAATCTTCATTAATTTGAATTGGGTAAATTCCCCGAATATCGTATGCTTTAAAAATCGATGTATCGATAGACATTTTCTACCTCGTTTTATTACTTATTAAACCTATCATAATTCAGACCTGACAATTTGACAAATTTTGGGGTTACGGTTAAGTTAGGAATATGAAAAAGACTAAATACATTTTTGTCACGGGTGGCGTTCTTTCAGGTTTAGGCAAAGGCGTCACGGCCGCCAGTATTGGTAATCTTTTGGTTAGCCAGGGTTTTAAAGTCTGGATGCAAAAGTTTGACCAATATTTAAATGTCGACGCTGGCACACTTAACCCTAACGAGCACGGCGAGGTTTTTGTGCTCGACGACGGCGCTGAAACAGATTTGGATTTAGGTCACTACGAACGGTTTATCAATACCAACTTAAACCGCACTTCTTCGGTTATGTCAGGTCAAATTTACAAAGCTATCTTGGAAAACGAACGCACCGGTAAATTCCTCGGCAAAACTATTCAAGTTATTCCTCATGTCACCGATGAGGTTAAAAGTCGTCTCAAAGCCGCAGTCGAAAGTTCTAATTGTGATGTTTTAATTACGGAAATCGGCGGCACAATTGGCGACTACGAAGGTTTACATTTTGTTGAAGCCATCCGCCAAATGCAGTTTGATGCGGGTCGCGAAAATGTTTTGTATGTTCATGTTGGCTTTTTGCCTCACCTTGGCGCTTCCGATGAGCTCAAAACTAAACCAATTCAAAACAGTGTCCACAATTTACAATCTCTTGGTATCCAGCCTGATATTTTAGTCTGTCGCTCTGACCACCCAGTTGATCGAAAAATGACTGATAAAATTGCCTTGTTTACTGGTATTGACCCTGATGCGGTTGTACCACTCGAAACTGTTAGCTCGATTTACCAAGTACCGATTATTCTACAAAAATTGAAACTTGATAAAACCATTGCCCGCAAGCTTAAACTCAAACCGAAAAACGAAGATAATAAGGAATGGGCCAAATTTTTAAATAAACTTTTAAAACCTAAAACTAAAAAAGTTAAAATTGCCCTAATTGCCAAATATTTAGGACTTAAAGATACTTATTTTTCCGTGACCGAAGCCTTAAAAATCGCGGGAGTCACCAACGACGCCGATATCGAAATCGGTTGGATTGATGCCGAAGAAATTGAGAAGAGTGGAACTACAATTCTTAAAGAATACGATGGGATTTTAGTCCCAGGCGGCTTTGGTAGTCGTGGGATTGAAGGAAAAATTCAAGCTATCAAATATGCTCGTGAGAAGAAAATTCCTTTTCTAGGCCTTTGCTACGGCTTACAACTGGCAACAATTGAGTTTGCCCGCAACATAGCTGGACTCAAAGATGCTAATACCACCGAAATCGATGCCAAAACTCCTAACCCAGTCATCCATATCATGCCAGAACAGGTTAAACTTCTTGAAGGTGCCAACTATGGCGGCACTATGCGTCTCGGCGCCTATGACTGCAAATTAATTCCTGATACTATTTCAGCTAAAGCGTACAAACAAAGAATGATATCTGAAAGGCATAGACATAGGTACGAATTCAACAACGATTACCGCGAAATTTTAGAGAAAAAAGGTTTAGTGATCGCCGGCACCAGTCCAAATGGTAATTTAGTCGAAATAGTCGAGCTTAAAAACCACCCTTTCTTTGTCGCCACTCAGTTTCACCCAGAATTCATCTGTCGCCCACTCTCACCTCATCCACTCTTTGTCGAGTTCATTAAAACATGTTTAAAAAAATCCTCGTAAATTACGAGGATTTTTTAATTTATTTTTTAAGTTTTACTCGGCTGGCGGAATTTGAGTCCCTGGACCAACCAAATATGTCTCTGGAACAGGTACATATTTACTGACAAATTTATCGTCTTCCAAAACATTACCAGAAGCATCGTGAACTTTATAAGTAAAACTAGCGGTGACACCACGAGTAGCTCGCTCCACCAAACGCATGGCCCCGGTTTCCATGGTATCGGTCTCCCGATAAACCGTGTCACCAGGACTCACATAATCAAACAAAACCGGTGTAGAAACCTCTGATTTTCGTCCATCTTTAGTTCCGTAAATCTGAAAAGTCAAACCATTTTCAGACGGTACCGCCCAAATAAGGATTGGTGTTTTCATGGTATTAACAAATTTAAAATCAGGTTTCGGATCATAAATTGTCGCATCCATACCGACCGGTGGTTCATAGTAACTCACTCTAAATGAATGGTTTGTTCGGGCCGTTATTTTTAGACCAGCGTTCATAGCCGCCCGAAATAAAGTTGTAGAAACCTGACACAAGCCACCACCCACTTCAGGCGCAACCTCTGTACTATTTTTAATTACTAATTCTTTCCTAAAACCACTCTCTAAATCAATTGGTCCTAGAGCTTTAACCGTTGAAAACTCCTCGCCTGGTTTCACAATATGCCCAGAAATATTATTGGCGCCAAGAGTTAAATTATGAACTCGATTAGCCGTACTACCTCGCCACGAAGTCGTACCCTCGCCCACCAACTCTTTGATGCCATTGGCATCTGAGGAACTGGAAATTTCCGGTTTTATTTCACTAATTTTCAACTCCACCTTATCTTTTGAATTTAAAATTGCATCGGTTAATGCCATAATCGCCTTTTCCTGATCAAGTTCGTAACCAGTCTGTGCGGCCTGAAAAGCTGAAACTTTACCATTAACCACGGCAAATTTAGCGTCTTTGGCTGGTTGATCGATTTCTTTAGCCAAACCCTCAAGATATTTTTTCATTTTTTCTTGATTAATATCGAGAACTAATAAATAATTTCTATCTACCAAATCTTGACCTGGTTTAAAATCGATCAAATTAACTATATCTTTACTCTTTAAAGTAAAACTTTTGCCGCGTCCGGTCACCACGATCTCGTTGTCTAAAACCTTTTTAGTTTGCCCAATTATAGACTCTGCTTGGGCAGCTAAAATTTTTGGCTTAACAGTTTCGATAGTTAATTGAACTTGCTCACTAGTCGAAAAATTACCAAAATTAGCCAAAATTAAATCTTTGGCTTGATCCTGATTAAGTCTTTGGCCAATTTTCTCTGATACAACCTGAGGCACAAGATTGATAATTTGAATGGTTGCGTCTTGCTCTGGCTGATCAGTTTCCTGAGCCATTGCTTTAACTTTTTGATCTAGTTTGTCTTGAGAATAAGAAAAAACCAAAGGATAACGATTTGAGCCAAAAACTGACCAAATCTGTTCTTTAAAGATTTTTGCTAAATTACCTTTTCTACCTACCGACCAAGCCAATTCAACTGATTTATCAAGGTTATATTCACGATCAATATCTGTAGATTTAATTTTAAAATTTTTATCACCAACTTTAACTTCTATTACTTTTGAGCCTATTTGATCAAAATTTTGCGATAATACTTCTTTAACTTGTGTCAAAGTTTTATTACTGACATCAACTCCGCCAATATAAGTATGAGCAAAAACTGTTTGAGAATAAATCAAATTAAAAACCGCATAAACGATAACAAAAAACATAATTAAACCAAATAAAATTATACCAATTTTATAAAACATAAAATTAGCACGAGAGTCCTTGCTTTTTATTTTTTCCTGTTTTTTAACACTTTGAGTCAATTTCCCCTCTTAATACTAGTTAAAAGCTGAAAGTAAAAAGTTGAAAGTTTATGGAATTATAACTAATATATTTCCTTTTACTTTAGACTTTGTACCTTAAACTTTATGCTATTTTACTTACCGTTGAGAATCTCTTCAAGGATAGTTTTAGCCATATTCTCTTCTTTCATTCTAGCGTCTTTTTCCGATAAAAAACAGAGGCGCATTTCTTCTCCAACCTTAATTGAATCTGGCAAATACTCTGAAGGAACTTCGATTTTCTGACCTTCAATTTCAATTTCAGACTTTTTTCCCTTTTTTTCAATTAATTTACAAATTAAAGTTTGAATAGTCATAATTATCCCAATTAAAAAGCTTTGTGAGTATAAAGCACACCAAGTGCAGTCTCTATAATCACAAAGCTTAATTTAATTCTACTTTAAGAACTTAACAATCAAGAGAGCAACAATGTTAAGAATCTTAATCATTGGATTGATAGCTGGTCCAGCAGTATCCTTGTAAGGATCACCGACAGTATCACCAGTTACGGCAGCCGCATGAGCAAATGAGCCCTTACCGCCATGATTACCTTCTTCAATATATTTTTTAGCATTATCCCAGGCACCACCACCTGAAGTCATAGAAATAGCTACGAATAAACCGGTAATAATTGAACCAACCAATAAACCACCTAAAGCCACTGCGCCAAGACCAAAACCAACCGCTAAAACCGCTACAATCGGAAGCAATGCTGGCACCACCATTTGTTTAATGGCAGCTTGAGTCACGATATCAACAGTTCTAGAATAATCAGGTTTAGCTTTGCCTTCCATAATTCCCTTGATTTCACGGAATTGGCGACGAACTTCTTCTACCACCGCGCCAGCTGTTTTACCAACAGCTTCCATACTCATCGCGGCAAAAAGATATGGTAACAAACCACCAATAAACAAACCGACTAAAACTTTTGGATTTGATAAATCAAAGAAAATTGCGCCATGAGTATTAGTATAATCTTGAACATACGCGGCAAAAAGTACCATTGCGGCTAAACCGGCCGAAGCAATCGCGTAACCTTTAGTCACAGCTTTAGTAGTGTTACCAACAGCATCAAGTGGATCAGTTACAGCTCTAACAGAAGCTGGAAGTTCAGCCATTTCAGCAATACCACCAGCGTTATCGGTAATTGGACCATAAGAATCGATAGCCACAATAATACCGGTCATACTAAGCATGGCAAAAGCCGCCACGGCAATTCCAAATAAACCTGATAATTGATAGGAAAACAAAGTTGCGGCAGAAATCATAATAATTGGCCAAGCTGTAGCTTTCATACTGACAGCCAAACCTTGAATTACGTTTGTACCATGACCTGTAGTTGAAGCCTGAGCAATCGAACGCACTGGAGCGTAATGTGTTGAAGTGTAGTATTCAGTAATTACCACCATAGCCATTGTTAAACCGATACCAATTAAACTTGAATAAAAAATATTCATCACGTTAATACCGTCGATTCCACTAAGCATCCAACGGGTCACAAAATAAAAACCAACTGCAGCGATCACAGCAGCTGCAATCAAACCTTTATAAAGAGCGTGCATAATCTTGTCGCCAGTTAATTTAACAAAGAATGTACCCAAGATTGAGGCTAAAATTGAAACACCACCAAGTACCAATGGCAATAAAACTACCATTTCGCTCTTGAAGAGTAATGAACCTAAAAGCATGGCAGCGACAGCGGTCACCGAATAAGTTTCAAACAAATCTGCGGCCATACCAGCACAGTCGCCCACGTTATCGCCGACATTGTCAGCAATAACAGCCGGGTTTCTCGGATCATCTTCAGGAATACCAGCTTCAACTTTACCAACTAAATCAGCACCCACATCAGCCGCTTTAGTGTAAATTCCACCACCCAAGCGAGCAAAAATCGAAATCAATGAACCGCCAAAACCCAAACCAACTAAGGCTTGAACATTATGGGTCAATAAATAAAGACCGGCTACACCCAAAAGACCTAATCCCACCACAAGCAAACCAGTCACGGCGCCGCCGCGAAAGGCCATGCTTAAAGCGGGCGCAAGCCCTTTTCGGGCGACCTCAGCAGTTCGCACATTGGCTCGAACAGAAACGTTCATACCAATAAAACCAGCTGCCGCTGACAAAATTGCTCCAATTAAAAATCCTAAAGAAGTCTGCCATCCAAGCAAGAAATATAAACCAACCGCCAAAATGACCGCGATTACGGCTACGGTTTTATACTGACGAGACAAATAAGCCGAAGCGCCTTCTTGAATCGCATTAGCAATTTGTTGCATTTTTGGGTTTCCGGCCGGACTTTTCATAATTCTCCAAACGAGAAAAAGTCCATAAAGCACTGCTAGCATACCTGAACCCAGGGAAATCACGTAGGTGAGATTGGTGGTTGTCATTTGACCTCCATGTATTTGATATTTTATTTTACTATTTCACGATATATTGATAAGGTTTCTTGAGCCGTTTTTTCCCAAGAAAACTTTTCTACTACTTTTCGACCCTCTTCAATTAATTTCTTTTTTAAAATTGGGTCAATAATAATTGATTTAATCTTATCCTTCATATCCATCGAATCTGAAGGATTAAAGTAAATCGCCCCTTGATCATAAATTTCTGGCAAACTGGTTCTATCTGACGAAACAACTGGAATTCCAGCCGCCATTGCCTCCAAACCAGGTAAGCCAAAACCCTCATAGAAAGACGGAAATACAAAAACAGTTGCTAGCTTATACCAAGCAGCCAACTCTTCCTCTGAGACAAAACCTGTCTTAATAATATCACTCATATTAGGCGATTTGTCAATGGCCTCCGAGACTTCAGGAAAGGCTGGATCAACTTTTCCAACAATTACTAACTTAACCAGCATATCTTTTCGCAATAGTTCAAAAGCCTCAATCAAACCTGTTAAATTTTTATGAGGACGCCACTGACCAACATAAAGTATGATTGATTGTTCACCAATCTTGTAAGTCTGTCTCATTTTTTCTAAAAGATCATCTGAAACCTTTACGAATGTTTTATCGTCCGCCGCTTCATACACAACCTTAACCTTATTCGTTGGAGTTTTAAAAACATCCAAAATATCTCTTTTAGTACTTTCGGAAACTGCCACAATCTTTTTGGCATTTCGACAAGCCTGACCAAAAATATATTTATAGCCTAATTTATAAATAAAATTCTTTTTCTGACGACCTTCATAAAAAAATAAGGTTAAATCATGGATTGTCACCACAAATTTACCCTTAAATCCAACCGGCACATTAAAATTTAAGAAGTGCCATAAATCGCATTTTTGTGCTTTCAAAATTTTCGGTAAATAGATTTGCTCAGCTAAACTATAATGAGGAATATCAGTCACCACCACTTTTGCGTTCGGAAATTGTAGATTTGAATTTTTGAACTCTTTGGCATCTTCTGGAGTCATTAACAAAATATATTGATTTTCATGATCAATTTTGGCTAGATTCTCAATTAAATTTTGACTGTAACGACCAATCCCTGCCACGCTTGTGCGATACAGCCTAGCATCAATTCCTATACGCATTTTCACCCATATTTTAGATTACAATTTAACGACTACTTATTGTATTTCTTGATAATAGCCTGATAAGTTGTGAAAGCCTTTTTCAACTCACCAAAAGTATAAGTCCCGTCAGTCGCTTTTTTAGCATAAATCAAACCATAATACTCAGGTTTTTTGAGCGCCGTTTGTGTTGGTGCTTGATCGGTTAATTCTAGAATATAAAAACCTTTGATAATATCCTTGTTTAACCAAGCAAAATCCGCCATTTTCGAAATAAAATCAGATTGAACCTTTTCATCCATCCCCTTGGTTGAGTCCGGACGAGCGTTAACTTCAGTTAAAATAATTGGTTTTTTAAATTCTTTCAAACGATCAAAAACCAGTTGACCACCATCTAAAGTTTTATCGCCAAGAAAACCCATATCGGAAAACCAGTTCCAACCTAAAACATCAAATTTCACCCCGTCCCTGGTAATCATGTCGAAAAAGGCAAAATGCGTCCACTGATCATTGATCACAACCTGATTCTTCTTATCAACAGACTTAACGCCATCTGAAGCACCCTTTAACCATTCTTTAATAATTTGATATTTAGCCTGGTCGTAGTCGCTTTCCTTGGTACCAGTATATTGGCCGCCTTTAAGCGCGGTCGAACCAGATTCACTCATTAATTGATAATAGACAACTTGTCCCTGTAATTTACCGGCTAACTTTTTACCAAGCGCATAACCTTCGTCATAAGGTTTTTTAACTTTCAAAATATCGGCTGGGGCAAAAGTAAACAAAACATCCATACCTTTAGCTTTCGCCGCTTGGACCATTTGAACCGAACGCTTATAACCAGCATGGGCATCATAATCAACTTTAATATAATTAACACCTAGTTTTTTATCGTAATCAAGTTCTTTATTCCAGTATTCTAAGGTATAATCTTGCAACGAAGCTTCGCGTGTCATCACCCCCCACATAAACGATCTTTTCTTAACGCTCTTACTGGCAATCAAAATTCCCCCAACGATACCCAAAATAACTACTAAACCAATGGTAAGATAAAGCCAATTTTGTTTTAGAAACTTCATGCCTCTCCTATTTTTTATTCTTCAGAATACTACGATTCCGCGATCGATTAAACGATCTTTTAAGATTGAGATGACTCAATTTTTTTTGTTTTACTTGTTATTAATAATAACATAGATCCAACTAAGAACCAAAATATTAGACTCAAATCATTTTTAAAATAAGGAGTGTCAATTAAACCTTGTAAAAGTAAGATAATCGTGGCTGTCATTATCTCAATTGCATGAGAATTTTTAAATTCCTGGCAGCCTTTTTGGAATACAACAATCAAAACCCAAATAAAACTTGCAAAACCCAACAAACCGGTTGAAAGCCAAAACATTAAAAAAACATTGTGACTCGATAGAGCCCAGGGAGTAATATACTCCGGAAAATTAACTCGATCCTTCGTTAACTTATTAAATTCATTTTGATAATTAGCTAAACCTAGGCCAAGAATTGGATGTTTTCGACCAAGTTCAAGAGAAGTTTGCCAGATTTGCCAACGAATGTTGTTGGAAGATGTCACTCGACTACCAGCTGCCGGGGATAATGCAAAATTTGGCTTAAAAACCGACCAAGAAACAAAAGCTACGACTAAAATTAAAATACCTAAACCAATTTTTAGAAATAATTTTTCTCTGATAACTGACCAAAAATGCATGATTAAATAAAAACCCAGCCCACCCAAAAGAGCCAAAAGCACCCCTCTCGAAGCTGAAAGATAGATAGCAATAAACCCCGCAATCACCGCCAACCAACCAATAATTAATTTTATGGTTTTGTGTCTTGATTCGACTCGCTTAGTCATTAATTCAAGGTTATGAGCCACAATTAAACCAATAATTGGACCCAAAAATAAAGCCGGATAATTTGGACTATAACCAAAGATTCCGACAATTCGACCATCAACAGTTAATTGACCTGTGATTTTTTGATAAATACTATAAAAAGAAACAATTAAACTCGAACCCATTAAACCGTTTAAAATTAGCAAAAAATCATCTTCCTTTAAGAAGGTTAAAATCAGAACAAAAACCAAAATCGGATCAAGAAAAAAGGCTTTAAATTGCCCCAAGGCCGCCATTTTCTCTGGAGAAATCAAACTCGAAATTAAGGCAGCCAAGAGCATTAAAACTGCTGGTAACCAGTACTGCCAAGCAATTTTTCGAGCTTTCTTAAGGTTAAATAACCCAAAAATTACGCAAATATAAATTAATACTTCTAATAAGGTCGTCGGAATACCTAAAATATTAAACCTGATTAAATATGTTGGTAGTAATAAGGCAACAATCGCCATTAAATAATTCATAAACCTTCAACCTTTTTACTGTTTAATATTAAATTTTGCACTCCAACCATCAAACCCATTAAAACCCAAATATGTATAATGTATAAGGTAGAAAACGACATATACTGGATACAAACTCCAACAAATGACGCTAATAAACCAATCATGGTTAAACGCAAAAATTCATCTTTAGCTTTTTTAATCGCCACTAATGACCGAATAATCAAAGTCAAAATGATTAACATAAAGGCGGAGAAGCCAATAAAGCCAGTTTCAGCCAAAATCTCCAAATATTCATTATTGACAATATCCCAACCATGAGTTGGCGTTGACACGGGGTAACCCTTAGTAAATGGACCATAATTACCTAAACCGATCCCTAAAGCCGGATTGTGCTGATAAGCCTGATAAGCCAAATCAAAAGCATTTAGGCGACCCTGAACAGATTCGCCAACTGTATAATCTTTAAGAAAAACATGATTAATAAATTCGTTTGTCGCCCTAGTGTCACCTTTGGACAGCGCAAAAGCCACTCCATAACCGACAACAGCAACCGAGACGACCGCGATCAATACGTGTTTCCAGGTAAAAATCTTTTTAAACATTAAAACCGATAAGACTAGAAATGCGCCCACAAAGCCCAAATAAGCCCCGCGAGAAACAGTTAAAACAAAATTCACCAATAAAAGTACGGTTAATCCTAAAATAAGCCATTTACTCACGAATTCCTTGGTTTTACCAAAATAATAGGCCAAACCTAAACTGATCGGAATTAAAAGATAATCCGCAAAATACAACGGCTCCATGGAAAACGCTTGAATACGCGGAAAACCAAAAACTCTTGAGTCATAACCCTGTTTTAAAAGAGTAATTGAATTGGGTAAACCCACCACATCGCCAGCAAATTGAAATAAACCAAACAGACCGACAAACAAACTTGAAGCAAATAAAACACCAATCACTTTAACTAAATCTTCCTTCGTCTGAACCATATTGGTAGCCAAAACCGAAAGCGCGATGGTAAACAAAACAAAGGCCGTCACCACATAACCACGCTCTAAATTGATAGCCTGAGTCAAACTTAATAAAATAGCCATGCAAAATAACCCGAGTGGTACAGTTAAAGCACTGGCAGTCAATTTCCATTTTTTCCCGTTGAACATTAAAGCCAAAACCCAAGCCAAAAGCACAATAAACCCTAAAATGGTATTGATTTTAATATTCACTCCGCCTAAATCATAGGTTGGAACCCGTTCAAACGGCAAGAAAAACACAATCGCCGAAAACCCCCATAACGGATCACGGAAAATTTTAAAAATCGCTAAAACCACAAAAAATAGCACTGGGATAATGACTAAACCTAAAACACCAGTTTTAGCAATAACTAAACCAGCGGCCGCGGCCGCCAATAAGGTTAAAATCCCGATCACCCATTTTTCATTTAACGTTAATTTATTCATTTAAATTGATTATACCAGTTTTAATAATATTTCTTCCACTTTTTCAATAGTTTTTTGTGCATCAAAATTCTTTAAAATATATTCTCGGCCTTTCTGACCCATATTTTGACGCATTTTTTCATCGGTTAAGAGTTGACGCATTGCTTGCGCGATCGCTTTTGAATCTTTTTCCGGCACCAAAATTCCCACTTCAGGGTTAACGTATTCAGGAATCCCGCCAGACAAGGTAGTGATAACCGGCACGCCACAACTTAGAGCCTGAAGATTAGTCATACCAATTTGTTCTTCCCAACGCTTCATGGTGATTGAAGCAGTAATAGTAAAGAGAGAACTATTGATTAAGGTTGGTAAATCACTGTTTTTACTAAAACCTCGGCTCATTCTTGAACCATTAATCATGTAATCTAAATCGCCTTTACCAGAAAAATAAATTGAAACTTCAGGAAAATCTTTTTCGATCGATTTCCAAGCCTCAACCACATAAGGTAAACCTTTGGCTTCATCTAATCTACCCATAAAAAGAATTTTTTGTTCATTTTTGATTTCTGACATTGGTCGAAAAATATCGGTTTCAATCCCCCAGATCCCATAAAGTATTTTGACCAATTTTTTTGGCTTAGTCCCCACTTCTAATAAATTTCGCTTTGCTCCTTCATTGAGATAAAAAATCAAACTGGCTGACTCGGCATATTTTTTTAAAATTTGTTTTAAAAATAAACCCGCTACTACCCCAAAACGGTCGTTAACTGGTCTATTTTCCAACATGGGAAAAATTAAAGGTATATTCAGTTTTTTCGACACTTTTTTAGCCACCAAACACAATTTTAAGGCTTTTCTGGATGCATATGGTTCAGCACCCTGAATAATATCTGGCTTGAGGGTCAACAATTTTTGCTCTAAATCAGCCATATTTTCATATTTAACGGCGCCGACCAATTCTTCTTCTTTTAGATCGCCATAAGGTGCATTTTCATAAAAATGAACTGGTTTAATTTGACTAAAATATTTCAGGGCGTCCTGATTATCAAACCTGATACTTTCAGTTAATATGGCTAAAACTGGTTTATTCACCTTTGACCTCTTTTAAAATATCTAATATCTTTTGAGCTGATACTTCCCAGGAGTACTTTTTGGCATGCTCCAAAGCTTTTTGACCAAGGCTTTGCGCCAATTCTTTGTCCTCCAAGAGGCGCTGCAAGCCCCTAGCAATCGAGTTTATATCAAGTGGGTCAATTTGCACACCCCCATCTCCGACTGCTTCAGGTAGACTGGAAATATTACTGGTTAAAACTGGTACGCCATACTGCTGAGCCTCAATCACAGGTAGACCAAACCCTTCGTAAAGCGATGGATAGGCAAAAATTGCGGCCTGTCGGTAAAGTTCACCTAAATCCGCGTCAGAAACATAACCCAACCAGTTAACACCTTTAGTTTCCTTGATTTCCTCGAGTTCGAAAGCCGTATTCCAACCCTTAGCACCGACAATAACTAAAGGATATTTTTCTCTTAAATCCTCGCTCAATAACCGGTAAGCCTGAACCAAGCCTTTGAGGTTTTTTCTTGGTTCAAGTGTGCCCACAAACAAAATATAAGATTTTGATTTTAGATTTGAGGGCAATTTCCCTTTTTCGGGAAATTGAGTTAGGCCTGGACCAACAATTTCGATTCTTTCAGGATTAATTTTAAGAAACTTTATGATATCATTTTTTGTTGATTCAGAAATCGCGATAATTTTTTTTGCCTTAGTACAAACTTTTTTTACTCTTTTATTGTGTCGAGCCGAAACCTCCTGACCACGTTGTTCAGGAAAAAGAAAAGTCGCCATATCATGAATTATCACCACTTGAGGAGTTTTATAAGCTAAATGAACCTCAAAAAAACTTGGTGCCAACAAAATATCAGATTTATTATAAATATTCTCATAAAGAGCGTATGGCCAACCCCAAGCTAATTCCTTAAAATCACCCGGTAATTTCAACCTTTTAATCTTAACATTTGGCGCGATAAAATCTTTTAAATGTTCATTTTTTTCTTTACTTTCACGAAAATGAGTTGAAAGCAAAACAAAATCATCGGTTTTACCGACTCTAATCAAATTTTGAGTAATTTCCCTGGTAAACCGACCAATACCGGCATTTTCAATAATAGCTCTGGTGATATCGATACCAATTTTCATCTTTTTTTACCCACTTCTTCGTAAACCTTTACAGTTTCGCGAGCAGTTTTGGCCCAAGAAAACTTTTTGGCTTGCTCAAGCCCGGATAAACTCAGTTTTTCATGTAAATCTTTATCTGTTAAGACTTTAATAATATTTTCGGCCCAAACCTTTTCTTTGTCGATTGGCAAAAGAATACCAGCATCGCCAACCACTTCCGGAATTGACGAATTATCTGCCGCAATCACCGGAGTGCCACAACTTAAAGCTTCGAGTGGCGGAAAACCAAAACCCTCGTACAAACTTGGAAAACAAAAAAGATCAGCCGCGTTGTAAAGCCCCGGTAAATCTTCATCTGGCACATATCCTGGCAAAATGACTTTATCCTCTAATTTGAGCTCTTTGATTAAATCAAACAAACTCTCGTAGTACCAACCTTTTTTCCCTGTTAAAACTAAATTATGCTCGATTTTGCCGGTTTTTAAAGCCTCGTGATAAGCCTTGACCAAAAACGGTAAATTTTTACGTGGCTCCAAGGTGCCCACGTCTAAAATAAATTTATCGCTGGTTTTATATTTAGCTTTTATTTCAGCAAGTTTTTGTGCATCATTAATCGGTTTAAATTCATCACCAACCGCCGAGTGAATGACTACGATTTTCTCTTCCGGAATCTTCAAAAGCGACATAATATCTCTTTTAGTATTTTCGCTAATGGCAATGATTTTGGCCGCTCGATTGTAGGTTAAAGGCATCCATTTAGAAAAATACAATCTTGAGCCAGACGGCATATTTTGCGGAAAATAGTGCGAAATTAAGTCGTGAATAGTTAAAATGATTTTTCCAGAATAAAAAAGCGGTGCTGAAAAACACGGTTGATGCAAAATATCAACATTAAGTTTTGAGGCTTTTGACGGGAAAGAACACTGATCCCAAACAAACCTTTGAGGTGTAGTAAAGTCTTTTTGGTCTTCTGGTGAGATCAAAAAATATTCGTTAATCGAATCGACTTTTTTTAAATTTTCAACTAAATTCTTTACGTAGAAACCAAACCCAGACTTTTGTCCTAACGTTGTTTGCACGTCTATACCGATTTTCATATCTATTCTCCTCGTTTAAACAAAACTAAAAACATATCTTTATTAATCGCGCGGCTAAACCATAAAATCAGTACATATATCATACAAGCTAAGGCGCACATCAAAACCCAATTGACCCCAGAACCAATAAAAATCAAGAATAAACCCATAACTAAACCAGCCAGCAAAGCTTTCCATAAAATCTGAAAATTCAACCTAGTCGACATATTGGCGTAAGCAATGCGCCAAGTAAAAATTAGAACAATCGCTTCAGTTAAAACCGTGACCAAAGCCGCGCCGATATAGGAAAAATGCGGGATCAATAACCAGTTTAAACCTAAATTAAAAATGACAAAAATCAGGTTTGGCCAAATCAATTTAGCCTGTTTACCCAAAGCAATCACTAAATAGTTGAAAATGATCGATAAAAAAGAAAAACAAACCGCAATAATTAAAATTTGTAAAGCCAAGACCGAGGTTGAAGCCAGACCGAAAACCGGTGGCACAGTTTGAGCCACCACAAAGTCCTGACCAGCCACGATCCGAATAATCGGTTCAGCCGCATAAATAATTAAAATTGCGACCGGCAGTGCCAACATTAAAAGAAAATCAAAAGATTTCTGTAAAGTTGTCCTGAGTCGATCATCACCCGTATGAATATATCGGCTCATAATCGGAAAAATATTACCCATAAACATGCTTGGTAAAAGCAAAATCATTTCCAAAACCTTATAAGGTGGACCATAAATACCCACATCAGTCGAGGTTTTAAGGAGTGATAGCATCAAAGTATCGATACGAAAATAGATCAAATTTAAAACCAAAACCACGGCCATTGGCCAGGCCTGAACAATCACCTGCTTCCAGTAAGCCCAATCAAAAGCTGGCCTAAATTTAACATAAGCCCGTCCCAACCAGGCACTTAATAACAAATTGACGATATTGCCAATCGCATAAGCCCAAAGAATCATAGTTAAACCATAGCCTTGTTTAATTAGGAAAAGTGTAAAAATCAAGATAATGATTCGACCCACTACATCAGTAATTGTGGCTTTATCCATTCGTAGTTTATTCTGAAAAACCCCGACATAGGTCGAATTGAGCGCCAAAAATAGCATGCTAAAAGCCGCGATACCAATACCGCTTTGGATCGAGGAATACTGTGGAATGAAAAAACTAATCAGGTAGCCTAGACCAAAAATCACCACCCCGACCACGGTTCTTAAGGTTAGAATATTGGAAACAGCCTTATTAACATCAACATCTGGTTTAGCAATTTCACGTACCAAAATCCAAAAAAAGCCAAAATCCGCCAAAACCCCAAAAAAAGCTAAATAGGCAAAAATAGTAGTATATTCACCATAGCCGGCTACCCCCAAATAACGGGTTAAAGCCGCAACTAAAAACAGGGATATGACCGTGGTCGTTCCCTTGCCAATAATCTGAACAACTGTATTAAATGCTACTTTACGTGTTAATGACATTAGTTTAATTATATCAGTTTCAGTTAAATAAAAAAGACCAATATTATTATATAACAGCAATCTATTGGCTTATGACTTGAATTTATCATAAAAATCAGATATGATATTGATATCTTTGTAATATCTGCAAGAATATCGCCCGCAAGCCTTTTGGCTTCGCCAAAGCTACGGTCGAATTGTAATATTTTATTCTTGCGACCAAAGGTCACACGAATAAAATGCGCCCGTAGCTCAGTGGATAGAGCGTCTGCTTGCGGAGCAGAAGGCCACAGGTTCAAGTCCTGTCGGGCGCACCATCAGTGATTAAGAGTAGTTTTTCATAGTTTGGAGTGAGCGTAAAGTCGGTAACAGACCAGTCAAAAACAGGTTTGCCATCAGCTCTATCGCTCTTTTTTTGTGCTTGCAAAGTGAGGTTCAAAAAGTACTTTCTGATGATTTGGTCTTTGAGCTTGATATTGCGAGTGTTTATCAGTATTTCAACCATATCTTTGAAGAGTTCAAAGTATTTTTCATATGTCGGTATGGCGTTTTTTAAGTTCTCGATTTGAGCTTGAGTTTCCTTTATCTGGCTTTCAAAATACTCAATCTCTTTTTGGATTTGGTCTAAGTCGCCGCTATTAAAATGCTTCATCATTGTCGGGTCATTTCTTCTGACAATTTCTTTCGTTCTCTCATAAGTTTTAGTTCGTTCTGTTTTTTGTTGTCTTAGTGAGCGCAAACGGCTATCTAATGAAGTTTCAACTTGCTTTGTAGTTTCTTCCTTTTCTTTAACCATCTGTTTATACATATCCATTGAAGTAAAATCGCATTTCTTAAAGTAATCATAGATAAACTCAAGAGCGACTTTGGACCGAAATGATTTGCCGTGAACCGAGCAAGAGGGGTTATTACACCTAAACATATAGTAGTTTGTCTTTTTGGTTTTTGCTTTATTGTATTTTGTAGTAATACCAGAAATCATATCCGAACCACATTCGGCACATTTGATAATTCCCCTTAAAAGCATTTCTTTGTTTCTGGGTACGCCGATAGGTTTCTTGCTAATAAAAGATATGCCGTTGTAACTGTAATTATTGAGCTTGCAATACTCCTGAACGGTAATCATCGGGATAAAATCATAAATTTCTGTTAAATCAACAATCTCGGTGCCGTATTGCATTACGCCAGCATAAACAGGGTCTGAAAACATCACCGTTAAGGTATTATCAACAACTTTGTAATGCATATTTCTTTCCCTATTAGCTACTGGAGCTCGGGTATATTTATTTTCATTTAGATACTTTTCTATTGCTTTGTAGTTCTGACCTTCCAGTCGCATTTCAAAAGCTCGCTTAATAAGCAACCAATTATCGCCATCTGGTCGCAATCTTTTGTTAATATCTTTGTAGTACCCTTGTTTGGGCGTATGAATTGATAAACCCGCTTGGGTACTTCTTCTTTGACCTCTAAGAACTTGTTCTCTCAAATGGTCTGAATACTGCTTTGAAAGCACAAAAGACATTCCAAGTAGCATTTTGCCCATCGGCGAGTTTTCAAAAGTAAAAGTGGCAAATCTCAAATCTTTAATAATGTTTTCTTCTAAAAGATAGATTATTTCGCCAGCGTCTTTCATATTTCGTGCTAATCTGTCGGGGTGCCAGGCGAGAACGGCATTATATTTTCCCCTTTGAATATCTTCGAGCATTTTCTTAAACTTTGGTCTAATACCTGGCGCTTTTGCGCTTTCTTTTTCTCGAACTATATCGACAAGATTCAAATTATTTTTGGTTACTTGCATTTCAATACAGTCGGCAATTTGGTCTTCAAGCGACCGCTCTTGCTTCTCATCACCAGAGGTGGATTTTCTGACATATAAAACAAACTTTAGTTTAGTAACATCAATTACTGGTTCTGCGTCAAGCAAAGTTTGTTTTAACGCTTCCGCCAGTTCGCCAGTAGTCGTGAGAACGCTTTCAAGAGCTTGTTCTTTTTTGTTCATCATAAAGTTTTTCCAATCGAAGAACCGTGAACTCTGAAATGACATTTACCATTTTCTTCTTTTACTGTTTCGAGCTCTAAACTGCCATATTTCCCTGTAAATTTGTTGTTTGGATTATCACAAAGAGTTTTTATTACTTGTTCCGATTTTACAGTAAGGTATTGGTAAAAAGTGAAACAGTTTGTAATCTGCTCCAATAATTCAGGGATTGAAAGCACTTGATGAAGTTCAATCAGCATTACACCTTTATTCGAAACAGTATAATGGTTATGCGAGAATGCATTTCTAAGTTCATTATTGTAAAACGAGCTTATAATTTTGCCGACTTCGCTTTTAGCTTCTTTTGACCTGCTTAAAATCATATTTATTTTTCGCCAGTTGGTCATTTTATCTGAAAATAATGGTTTACAGACATCTGTAATATCTTTCGCTTTAATGTAATCGGGATTTCCGTTCTCAATGATATTTTTTATTTTCCTGATTATTACCTGATAGTCAGGTGTTTTCTTTTCAAAAACATTCAAATCAAAACTTTCACCACAACAGACATCAAGCAACCCATAAATAAAAATGTAAAATAAATAAAACTCAAGAATATGGCAATATAAAAAAATGAAAACTTTAATTAGCAAACCATCAGCTTGAAACAAATCGGGATTTCCAAGTAAAGAGAAGAAGTCGCCGAGTGTTTTATCCAGTTCTTTTCTTATGTCGTAATCATCACTTAATTGCATTAACCCATTAAAATACAGATTGGCAATTACAAACTCTCTTTCATCTGTTTTTTGAGCAGATTCAAAAAGCTCATCAATCGTTTTTTGATACAGCGCTTTTGTTTCTTCTTTTGGAAATCTTAATTTTACAATCTTATCTTTTTCTTCGTTCATAATAACTGGACCAGTTTTAGACCACTTTTGGTTAAGCAGACCATCTGTCGGTAGATTGAGGTTCATCAAAAGTAAAGCCGCTGGTAGTTCTTGCAAATACTGGTTGAACATCTTCTTTGTTGATAATATCCGAAAATCTGAATAATAAATCAATTAACTTACCAGTTGGAACATCGTTTAGTTTGCGGGTTGATAATTCACCCCTAATTAGCTCTAATTGCTCGCTATAGAGCTTTATGCGGTGTTCTCGACTTATTTTATACTGTTCTCTTATTGATTCAAGCTCAATCTGTTTAAGGTTTGTTATCTCTTCCGCTAAATCTTTCGACCAATCAATTAGGGTGGTTTTACTGACTTCTAATTCATCTGAAATTTTAGCAAAACTTTTACCTTTTGCCCTAAGTTCTACAAATTGTTGTTTCTTAGTTAAATCTTGCATTTGTTTGCTCCATAATTACAATCTAATCATACCATAAAAACCGCTCTTCTAACAGTCGCAAAAGTAGTTTTTATTAGGTTCTAAATACCAGTATTTTTGAGACCAATTGAAATTAAAGTTCAGTTATGAGAAAATGGTTTCAGTTATAGTACATTATTACCCACCTAACCCTTAGGCAACCCCTAAGGTATGGTACCAATAAAAATCACACGCAAATAAAGGTGGTCTTCTGACCTCACCATTTGCGTGTGTCCGTATTCGAAAGAGTATGGGGTATCCCCGAAAGGGGGTGCCGAGGTTCGGGAGACCTTTTTTGTATTTAATAAATAACGAATTGAAACATTTTTTAATAAATTAAGGAAAGGAGCAAAAATGCCCTTTATCTATCTCTTGGTTCTGGGAACATCTATCTGGGTTTTAGTTGATGGCTACAGGTACGAAATGAATAAAAACGAAAGTCCAATACTTTGGTTTATTGGTTGTCTATTACTTTGGATTATCGCTTTCCCTTGGTACTTAGCTAAGAGAAATCATTATAAACTAAAAGATAATTCCGAAAAGGGCAAAGATTCAAAAGGTAGTTCCAAAATAGAATTAGGAAATCCGATAAAAACTCCTAATTTTCTTGCGATTGGCTGTGGTGGTCTAATACTGCTTATTATAATTGTTTCGATGATTAACAGTGGATTACAGGGAGCTAACAAAAAAGCTCAAGATTTGAGTAAACAAAACTCTAACAACTCAACCAATACAAATCCGACACCCTCTAATAATAGCTCGTCTGCGCCACAAGTAAGTAATATCGCTGTTAATGGAGATGAAGCATATCTAAAGCTCCCAAATATAGATGATACTGGTTCTGCCATTCTATTAGCAACTGATAAAAAATATCTTGACGAGGTAACCAAAACTTTGATAAACAAAGATTATATGGGAATACTTGAGTTAGCAGAACAAAACAAAGCATTTGCTGTACATAATGGTAGCAAAGTTCTCGTTATTGATGGCACTATGTTTGCTCGAAGAGTAAGAATTTTGCAAGGGACACAACCAGTTGATAGTGATAAGGTGGGCTTATCTGGCTGGGTTCCAATGGAGTGGGTAGTAAAAAAATAATTACCAAAAACAATAAAACAAAAGAGACGCTACAAAATGCGTCTTTTTTGTTTCTAAAAGATTACATATCACAATACATCTACCTATAGTTCAAACCAAAACTTGTTATGATTTAATGTCTTTGGTAACTTGGGGTTTTTCACCTAATTGTATGGTTTCACCATCATCAGAAATACCGACAAAACCACGAGCTGGAGAGTCATCTTTAGGTTCTTGTCTTGCTTGCTCTAATGAATTAGAAATGTCATTATTATTATCACTCATAGATTTAATATACCACGGAAAAGTCGGATTTAACAAGGTCTTTCTCGGTTAAAAGTGTTGTCAGTTCTCTAATAAAGGTTGAAATTATCTCCCAATTTGATAAGATGTATCTGGTAAGTTCAAATACACTATGTACTTGAGCACCATTTTTTAAATTTTCTATGGAAGGGTCGCATAAGAACATTTTCTTCGGAAAATAACCTTGTCCAACCCATTCCTCACTTTGTTCGGAAGGGTCGCATAGTGGTCTAGTGCAGTGGTCTTGAAAACCGCCAGGCCTGCAAGGGTCTCGTGGGTCCGAATCCCACCCCTTCCGCCATCTTTTTTAATAATATGAATCGATATGAATAATTGGTCAGTTTATATTTTGCAATGCTCAGATAACACCTATTATACTGGTATTACGACCGATATTGAAAAGCGATTAATCGCCCATCAAACCGGCAAAGGCGCTAAATATACTGCTGGTCGATTACCTGTTAAAATCGTGTATTTCAAAGATAATCTAACCGAAAGTCAGGCTCGCAAAGAAGAATTTAGAATCAAAAGTTTATCAAGATCTGATAAGATAAAACTGATATTTGATAAATAAAAATGGTTTCCAAACCATTGATAGACAACTTAACAATTTGATATAATTAATATATGAAATTCTATTCGAATGATATAGTCAATTTGGCTAGAGAAAAAAGAATTAAAGGTAATTCTATTAGAAAAATTTCCAAAGAATTACAAATTTCAGATACTACTATTGGCAGATGGGTAAAAGATATAAAATCAGATTCTTTATCTTATAACAAAAATAGATTAAAAAATGAAGATGAGAAGCAGAAATATAATCATCTTTTTAAAAACTTAAAAATTACAGCAAAAAATGCAAAATTATTTTGTAGTTTACTATATTGGTGCGAAGGATCGAAATACCCTTCTAGTAACTGTGTCACTTTTGTAAATAGCGATTTCAAGTTAGTGAAAACATTCTTTCAATTATTGAAACAAGTCTTCGAAATAGATAACAATAAAGTTAGAATACACCTGCAAATACATGCAACTCACAACTTTGAAGAAGTAAGAAAATTCTGGAGTAAGTTACTTGCTATACCAGAAGAACAGTTTTACAAACCGACTATCACCAATCCTGCCCAAAAAATGAAAAGATTAAATTACAAGGGCACTTGTACACTAAAATACTTTGACTCAAAAATATTATTACAGATTACTGGCATATTCGAAGAATTTTCCAATAAAAATTTATCATAACTAAAAACGCATTCGGAGAGATCGCATAGTTGGTCTAGTGCGCCTCACTGCTAACGAGGTATACCGCAAGGTATCCAGGGTTCGAATCCCTGTCTCTCCGCCAATTAAAAAACGCCTTAGGCGTTTTTTGTTTAATTCAAGATTAACAAGAAGCTCCCTCTCTTGACAATCAGACAAAACTGGACTAATATCAAGTGTAATTTGAAACTTAAAAATCTAGCTCGATTTGAGAGGCCTATCTTGACCATAATTTACAACTTTTATGGTTAAAACAGGACTCTTAAAGAGAGTACCAAGACGGTATTGTTAGCTACCGCACAAAAAAACTAACCGGATCGATACGGTTTTGGAACGGCTTGCTTGAAACAGAGTAAGAAGTTGCCAAAAAAGTCACTTGGTTCGTCAGGAGAAATCCAATGTTAAAACTTCCATTTTGGAAACAGCTGTGGCTCTGGATGTTGACTCCAGTCATACCAACAATACTGTTGGTTTACCTTCGACCACTTCCAATCGAGAAATGTCTGTTTATCGGACTCTTATTTTTTATTGGAGTCTTGTATATCTGGTTCAATGTAACTTGTGTAGATCGATACAACATCGAAATTGCCAAGAATCGAAAAAAAGAACTCGAGGAAAACCTTGAGGTCTTTGAATCATTAACTGGTCAAAAAATCAACATTCCAGTCCTAAAAATTAATTATATTGAACTATATAATTGGAAACAATCATATCATGAATTCCTTGAAAATATCGCATCGCATACCACCGGTCTCTTCTCGCTTATAAAGCATATCAAAGAACATGACGTAAAAAATTGGATTTTAGAGATACAGTTTGAAACTAATAATTTTAAGGATATCCATAGCGATGGACGCTTAACAATAACGAATTATTATATTTGTTATGCTGACGGTCAAATAAAAAATTGGAGACTTGAAAACAATCAATATTTGGTTGATATGGATGGAAAGAAAATTCTACTTGAGATGAACGAAAATTACAAATTATATATTACTAAAATTCTCTATATCATTAGACATTATCGCAGTGTTAAAGAGGTGGCACTCGATTATGCTTCAAAATACGTTGTTCCTATCATTGAAAAATCAAAGCATGCCTGCGCTTCAGATGACTTGAAAAGCGCAAGAATACTAATGACCGATCCAATCAAAATTATTGTCAATACAGACCCAGCCTATCCGAAGTTATTTAACATTATTAAATATTAAATAAACTTCAACCTCCAGCCGGACTTTTCAAGTCCGGCTTTTTTATTATAAAAAGTCTGTCAAACAGGTCTCTACACCTTGACTTTTGCTTAAATTTACAGTATAATGTTATAATTATCACAAATAAGATATTGATATTTTAAACCAGAAAGAAACTGTAAATATATGAAATTAGCTATTTTAATTCCGGCTTACAATGAAGAAACCACTCTTGGTCATGTTATCGAAACTTTGCCAAAAACTATTCCGGGTATTTCAGATATAAAAGTTATTGTTGTTAATGATGGTTCAGCCGATAAAACTAAAGAAATTGCCCAAGCTTCCGGTGCAACTGTCATATCTCACTGGTTTAACCGCGGTCTAGGCGGTGCTTTAGGTACCGGTTTTGAGTATATTCGTCGACATGATTTTGATCTCCTGATTACCTTCGACGCCGACGGTCAACACAATCCAAACGATATCGCTCCTGTTATCAAGCCAATTATTGACGGCAAAGCCGATGTTTCAATTGGTTCTCGTTTTATTGGCAACCTTGGCTCTATGCCTTGGTATCGCCGGATTGGTATTTTTGGTTTAAATGTAATCACTTATATGTTATTTTGGACTTGGACAACTGATTCACAATCAGGTATGCGCGCCTTTGGCCGTAAAGCTATTGAAAAAATCGAAATTCAAACCAATAAAATGGAAGTCTCTTCAGAGTTTTTTTATGAAATTCAAGCTAAGAACCTAAAATTAACTGAAGTACCAATTCAGTCAATTTACACTGACTACTCGATTGCCAAAGGTCAAAAAAACATCAATGCTTTCAATATTTTGGCTAAATTAATTTACAGAAGGTTTTTTTCTAAATAATTATTAGAATTGCGAGGATTCATGGACTTATTCGACCGTTTTCTAACCTTAGTCACCCCAATTCGGGTCATTTTAAGCTTGTTCGCAGTTTTTGCCTGGACCAGAGTCGTTTTAAGGTTCAAGGATAAAGTTGCAAACGCCAAAGAATTAGGTTTTTGGAGCCTAGTTTGGCTTGGTTTTATTATTATCATCTTTATACCTTATAAAACCACTTTTGTCGCTCATCTTTTAGGTATGGAGCGCGGTTTTGACGCTATGGCTTTAATCGCTATTGTTGCCCTATTTTACGCCGTTTACAGACTCTATATTAAAATGAACGAAGCAGAACGAGAAATTACTAAACTTGTACGCCAGGTTGCTTTAAAATTAGATGTGATTAACGGCGAAAAAGACAAAACTGATCTTAAATAAAATGAAAATTTTACTTATTACTCAATGGTACGAACCAGTTAAAGGCGCGGCAGCCAAAAGAACCGGCAAAATGGCCCGGTTTTTAACTGATGCCGGCCACAAAGTCACGGTTTTAACCAGTTTCCCCTCTTATCCGACCGGGATCGTACCAGCTGAATTTAAAGGTAAACTCTGGGATAAACAAAAAAAAGATGGTATCGAGATAATCCGTATCTGGGAATTACCGGCTTCGACTCAAGATAGTACTATCAAGCGGCTCTTGAATATGTTAACTTTTGCCAAATCCGCCTTCTGGGGCGCACTTTTGTTAAAACCATATGACGCAGTCTTGGTTAGTTCTCCCTCGTTTTTAAGTGGGATTGCCGGTTTGGTCAACACCAGGACCAAAAAAAGTAAATTTTACTTTGACATCCGCGATTTATGGCCAGATTCAGCTATTGAACTCGGGGTTTTGCCAAAAACTGGCTTTGCCACCGAACAAATGAAAAAACTGGAAAAAAAATTTTATAATCGCGCCACCAAAATTTTTACCGCAACTCCAGGGATTAAAGATCATTTATTAACCGAGAAAATTCCTTCTGACAAGATTGAAGTTCTTTTAAATAGCGTTGATACCGATAAATTTAAACCGGTTGAAGCTAATTTTGACAAATACGGATTTAATCGTGGCGACTTTATCTGTGGTTATATCGGTAACCATAGCCGAGTTTATGACCTTGAAACAGTCATCAAGACCGCCGAAATTACTAAAAAGAATGAAAAAATTAAATATTTACTGGTTGGTGAAGGTGAAACCAAACAAAAACTAAAAGATTTAACTCAAAAATTAGACCTGAAAAACGTCTTTTTTATGGATCAAATGAGTTTAGACGAATTAGCTCCAATTACTGGTTTATTTAGTTTAGGTTTAGCCCCGATTTCCAATATCGGTGTTTCTCAAGAATCATTTCCATCTAAGACTTGTGAATATTTTGCCAGCGGTAAGCCCGTAGCTGCCTCTCTCGGCGGCGATATGGCCAAAATTATAACAGAATACGAGGTTGGTTTTCTTTACAAACCAGGCGATGCTAATGCCTTAGCCGAAATCATCTTAAATTTAAGCAAAAATCCCGAAAAAGCCCAAAAAATGGGTCAAAATGCCAGAAAACTCGCTTTAGACATGTTTTCAGATAAAATCTTTGCTGAAAAACTGATCTCTAGCCTTAAGGACTAAAATTTAATCTAAATTTGGCTTTGGATACATCGATACAACCTGATCAACAGTTTTAACTTGAATCTGACCCTGATCTCTTTTCTGAGCAATATAAGACATAATCTCTTGCATATTTTTTTCTTTAATTTCAAACCTGGTCGTAGGATCCTCATTCACAGAATGAAAATAGATAATCAACCAACCTTTTTGATTAATTGCTTGATTAATTCTTTCCTTGACCACACTGATAGTACTCGATTGGCCGACCTCATAAGAAGAAAGGCCGTAATTATTTAATTTATCCAGATGATTAATACCAGGATTGCCTCGAATCTGGTTCTTTCGGTTAGATTGATAATACTCTTCAATCAAGGCCAAAATATTACTGGTATATTGGCCATAAGGTGCGGCAAAAGATGTAACATTGTAACCATGTTGAGCAAAAATATCCTTCGCTCCAACTAATTCAGCGATCGCTTGATTGCGCGTTAGAGTATTAAGATGCGGGTGATTAACCGTATGACTAGCAATCTCCCACCCATTTTTATTCAGGTCATTTACATCATCCCAGGTCACAAATTCGTTTTTACCAATAGACCCAGCGGTCAAATAAAAAGTGGCTGGAATATTGTATTTCTTCATAATCGGGTAAGCGCTATTATAAACAGTTTTAGAGCCATCATCAAAAGTAATTGTCACTATACCGGTCCATTTACTCGGATCGTTTCTAGGCACTTGATTTTTAACCATATAAAAACCAGCCGAACCTGAAAAAATGACAATTATAATTAGTAAAATCGTATTTTTATTTAAAAATGACATATAGTTTTATTTAAATTAATTTTTGGCTAATTCGTCGGCCTTGATCTTGGCTGCTGGCAAAACTTGATAAATGACCGAGGTTTTTTTGAAGATTTTTTTAAAATATTGCGGGTAAGCGTCAAAAAACTCTTCTCCTTGATTGGCCGGATTATAAAGCACAATATACTCAGCTTTAGATTTACCAACCTGAATCATACGTTCCTCAAAAGTATGCTTATCTTCATAAATTAAATTATATCGATTCAGAACGCCGGTTCGGGGGTAAGCCGTCATAAATTGATCCAAAACTATCGGAAAAGTATAAACTGTTGAACCAGGAGTTAAGAAAACCGATTTTGGCGGCAAACTTTTCCTAATAAATTCAGCCATATCTGCTCCACCAATCGATTTTTCGGTACTTGCGCGAAAACCATTGGCATCTACTGGTTTTAAAAAGATATTTTTCTGATAAGCATTTTTAAAATTAGTAAATAAATACTGATATGTTGGCGAAAAAAAGATAACTAATAGCGCGATAATGGCAAAACTTGAAAAAATACCGTTTTTAGGTTCGTCAAGATTGAAGAATTCAATAATTTTTGGCTTCCATAGCTGCAAAACAATCAAAATGATAGCTAATAATACGATTGGTGCGAAAAAAGTTAAAAAATGTTTACCAAGCCAAATGTCAGTATTATCAGAGAAAATTTGATTGTAAATAGTGGCTACTGGCGCTAAAACAGTTTTGGTCGAATCTTTAGCTGAAGGGATCAATGCTAAATGAAACTGAGTTTTAACCATTAATCCAGCTATGACAACCAAAATCACATTACCTAGATACTGACCCCATTTTGGCAGATTAAGTTTAGAAATCAGTTTGTCCAAAACTAAAACCATAAAACCAAAAACCAAAGCTAATGTTAAATAATGCCAAGTGATACTGCCGATTAGACGATTAACAAAAATGTAACCTAAGACTTTCAGTAAGAACACGGCCACTGGCTCTAGATATGCGATTGGCGCAATTAACATTAGAGCAAAAATGAAAACTAATTTACGATTTTTTATGGCGAGAGCCAAGGTGATCGGCGTTAATAAGTAAGCATATTTCGAATAAATATCGTAATCCTTAAAAGTCCCAAAACGTAATTGTTCAGGATCTAAATTAGTCGTATTTTGAATATTTTCCGCCATCACTTTAGTAATAATATGACTCTTTAATTCAAGGAAAATAAGAAATGGAACAAAAATAATAAAACTCCCAAGCAAGACCCAACCGATTCGTTGAATCACTGTTTTGTAGTCAGGTTCCTGACGCTTCATAATTAACCAAATTACACCAAAAGCCACTAGTAAAACCAAATAATATAAATACTGAGTCAAATGAATCGCAGCCATTAAAACTGCCATGACCGAAACTAAAATTAATAATTTTTGATTGGTCGAATCTTCAAAAATATACTTAAAGGTTAATGCTGTCACCAAAGGAAAAATCAACATATTGTTCAAAGTATCTGGTAAAGGTAAACAAGTAAAAAGATAGCCAGTATTCCAGTTAAAAATATAAATAACCACAAAAGCTACGCCAATCCAGCTGAAGAATTTTTTCTGAAAAATTAATTGAAATAACCAACCCCAAATCACAAACGCCATAACCGATAATGGCACGCAAATCGCCTTCCACATATTAATATGATCGGTTTGAGTCAAGGTTGAAAGTAAACCCAAGAAGACATGCCAAACCGGTAAACCATAAGCGATATGAATTGTATCACCTTTGACAAAACTCAAATTTGACGGCGTTAGTGGCTGTTGGCTCACCGCTTTTTGAAGAATAGACATATGAAAATCTGTGTCACCACCGCGCAACAGAGTGCCTGAAATCATTACGGAAATCACCACACCGATTGCTACAATAAAGACTAAAAAGTATCCGATATTCTGCGCCTGCCAAATTTTAGTCCAATCAAAGGACCATTTCTCTACCTCTGTTTTACGCTTAAGATCAAAAAACAAAGCAGTCACTAACAAAACCGGGATTAATATCATAAAAACATCTGTTAGAACCTTTATGGTTAAACCGATCATCATTGCCATAAAGCAAAGCAATAAGGAAAAGGCTAAACCTGAAGCAAACCATAGCACAAATTGACCTAGAGAATCGTTAGCAAATTTTATTTTAAATAATCGAGTCAAACTAAACCCGGTCACAACCAGAATACCAATAAAAATTAAGGTGATTGACCAAGGTGTTAAAACAGTATTTCTAGCCATGACAAAACTAGCAATCAACCATGCAAACATTACTCCGTACTGAACCATAATCATTTTTTTGTTTTTGAAATTAAACATCTTTAAAAATTCTCCTTGCCAACTACTTACTGCCATTCTGGCGCCCGACAATTAAGTGGAGCCCGACAACCAGGTGGAAAAATATACTGATTCGAGGCTGCCACCGTATTAATCTTAACTTTATCAACTTGATATAAATCTGAGATTTGATTTTGATAAACCTTGGTCAAATAGCCAGATAAATTATCGAAATTGACATAATTTTTACTATTTTTTTTGGAAACAACCAATAGATAATCAACATTATAAGCCGACAAACATTTGATTTTAATTGACATATCGGTCGTGGATTTATAAATTGCACTGAGCTCACGTTCAGGCTGAGTCCTCTCTGGCCAAGCCGCCATATGCACATCTACCAAAATCTCTAAATCACGATAAGCTTTATTACTTTCGAAAACTGAACCATATGGCACATTTTTTTGAATATAATTTAGCATATCCCAATCTCCAAAATATTGCGGCTCAATCACCTCTTTCGCATAATCTCGAGACTCTTTAAACCAATGTTTAGTCTTGAAATTAGTTTTAACAGTTTTAAACAAATTTTTCTCTCCATCAGCCAAAAGAACACTACATAGAGCTAGACTTAAACATAAAATCACAATCCAATTTTTGGGTTCTGCTATCACGGCGCAGCACTCGACCTTTTTAAATTTTTGATAAATAAAAATTATGGCTGTTATTAAAACAAAAAAACCAAATAACCACCAAAAATGAGCCACAATCCAGGTATCGGCGTGTCTTGAGAACAATAGATGACTAATCTTTAATCTAAAAAACCAGATTATGATTGACAAGACAGCAATTAGACAAATCGCCGCGTATTTATAATTTTTAGTTAATCGATTGACCGCTTGGTCAATCATTAAAAATAATGAGCCAAAAATCAAAGCCCATATTGCGAAATACCAACTAACATTGGAAAACAATCTTTTCATAAAAACATAACTAAAAATACTATTTAGAAAGTCTCTCAAAGGGACAATATTATAAACAATTGGCACAATAATCATGGCCGACAAAAGCACTATCAGAGTTCGATATTTACGCAAGTACAATAAAACTAAGGGTAATAAAATATAAGCATATAAGGCGAAAATTTCTATCGATGAAAAAGCCATAGTTTTACTTAAATCAGCCTGAATGCCTGATAAGGCTTGGAAACTATGGTCAATAATATGAGTCTCTAGTTGCAAATAACCAAATAAAGGTACCATTAAGACTAAATTTGCAAAAGTCACGGTCAACATACGTTTTATTTTCAACTTATAATCACCGTCTTTAAAGCTAAAAATTGAATAAACCACCATGAAAGCAACCATCACAAAGTAGTAATAAAAAAATTGAGTTAAGTGGATGCAAGCAGTTAAGGTTAAAATAATCGACGCAAGCCATAATATCTTTTGATCAGGATCTTTTTGAAAGATATATTCAAAAGCCAACCAAAAAGTTAAAGGCAATAACACAAGTTTACAGAGTCCATCCGGTACACCAATAGCTGTAAATAAATAACCATTGGCGCCAAACATAGAAATCGCAAAAATAACCAAAGCTAATATTGACAGATAACGATTTTGAAAAATTTTCCTGAAAAACCCATACCAAGCCAAAAAAACTAAAGCTGTTACCGCCGCTGGAATTTCACCCCATAAATTATAGGTTGTTAGATGAGTAATTTTGGCTAATATAGCTAAAAATACCGGCCAAATCATAAAAGCATAAGCCGGATGAGGTTGATTTTTAATAAAAGCCAAACTATTAAAACTAAGTGGATGTCCACTAAAAGCCTTTTCAACAATAGCAAGATGATAAGTTGGATCACCGTTAAAACTCCCGCCTTGCTGACAAATAGACGTAATAATCATGAAAACGAAAATTAAAGCCAAAAGACCGATCAAATTCGTCCATTTAAATAACGATTTGAGGTCAAGATTACCCATAGAATCGATCGGTCGTTTTAAATCTAAAATTAAAGACGCGACAAAAATTACTCCAATACCAATTAAGTAAACCGGTAATAATACCGAAATAGTCCAATGAAAAAGTACACCAGCCAAACAAAGTATCAAGCCAAAAACCAAACCCAAACTGATATAAGACAAAAATTGATCAAAAAAATCACTCATTTTAAACTGAATAATTCTAGCCAAACAGAATCCAGGGATGATCAAAAGACCAGCAAAGGTCATGAAAATTAAAACCGGCGAAACAAAACTGAACCTTAACAAAAACCAGATCAATAAAGACCAAATCAAGCAAACTGAACAAATAATAATAAGGGGTTTTGTATTACGAAAATCCATTTAATCCTCTGTTTTGACAAACGAAAAATAAGTTACTCCTAGTATATCAAGTTTTATTTATTTTATTAACGGCTTTGGCACGTCTTTTATAATTTGATCGCGATTTACTTTGTAAATAATCACATTGTTTGAATAAATTTTCTGAAAATATTGTGGATATTGATCTAAAATCTTTTGAGCATCAGCCAATTTTTTAGTCTTGCCGGTAATCATCATATATTCAATATGAGCCTGATTGATAACTGAAATTTTTGTTGCGATATCCCACTTATCATTCTCGTAAAGATGAATATAGGTTAAATCGGCATCGTTAGAATAATTGGACATATGAATATCAACTAATTCCGGCAAATAAAAGAAACTGCCGCTGACGTCAAAAACTGATTTAGCTGGCACGTTTTGTTTAATAAAATCGATCACTTCCTTGCCGCCCACCGCTCCGATCGCATTTTTCTCAGAAGAAATAGTCGTTGGCTCGACAATCTTATGGATTTTATCCAGATCAAAACTACGTACAAAACGAGCTTCAGCTGGCGAAGCAAAAATTAAAAATACTATCATAAATAAACAAAAAACTAGCCCATGATTCTTTGTCTCATCAAAACTAAAGATCTTATCAAAACGTTTCGAGAACCAAAAATAAATAATCAATCCAAATACAGTTAGTGGTATTAATAAAAATAAATAATAATGATTTAACCAAGTACCAACTATGTCAGATGAAGTAATCGAGGTATATGCCGTACTAGCAGGTTCGCGGTAAATCTTTGGCACCGACCGATTAAAAAATTCAAACCAGGCTAAAAAGATCGCTAAAACATAAAAAACAATATTCGCAATATAATTCCACTTTCCCTTGATAAAACAGACTGATCGATCGAGTAGTACAATAATGAAACCAAAAAATATAGCCCAAACCGGAAAATACCAAACCACGGTACCGTAAAGCCTTTTCATAAAAATCATGCCCAGAGTTTGCATTAAAACTGGCCCAACAAAACTATTGACCACTAAGGGTAAAACCAAGAATAAACTTAAAATAAAGATCAATTTTCTATACTTTCTGGCAAATATCAAAACTAAAGGTAAAATAAGGTAAGCGTACTTCACTAAAATATCCAATGAAGCAAAACTGTGATAAAGCGGTGTGGTCGGATAATTAACAGAATGAAAAGATTTCCAAAAATTTGAAACCACATGACCCTTAAGCTGTAAAACTATGGCTAATGGAATAATGATAACGACTGTTGATAAAATTACTTGAAGCAAACGATCAACGATCTGCCTGCAATCAGGTTCGCGATACTTTAAAATCCAATAAACAGACAAAAATGTGACCATAATCATTAAAAAGTAAAAATAACCGGTTAAATGGACAACACCGAGCAAAATAGTCAACAAACCAAGACAAATCAAAAATAACCAGTTTTTTCCCATCTGAAAAACATAATGGAGCGCCAAAGATACCAAAAGTGGCAATAAAAGAAATTGCATTAAAGAATGAGGTATAGGTAAGGTAGTTAGTTCATAGCCAAATTTCCAATTGTAATTAAAAGCTGTAAAGAAAAACAATGATAACAAGGCTAAATTTCTAGTCGGCAGGAGTTGTCTAAACAACCAATACCAGACGACAAAAGCCATGGCGACCAGAGGAACGCACATTTCTCGCCAAATCATAAACATATTAATTCGCGATAAATCAGACAAAAAGCCCATCAAAATGTGCCAAACCGGAAAAGCATAGGCTATCTCGATTTGATCTTTAACGTAAGCTAAATTTTCGATAGTCAAAGGTTTATTTTCGACGACTTTGCGTAAAGTCGATAAATGATACATGGCATCACCGCCACCATAAAGAGAACCGGTCAAATTGATATCTAAAAGCACAAAACCGAGATAAATCAAAACAAGGAGTAAAGGTAAATTATCTAGCTTAAACCAATCAGACCACTTGATTGGCTCCATAGTTAGATGCGAACGAATTAATTCTAAATAAAAAGATATGATTAATAGTAAACCAGATACGACCATAAATATAATTGTAAAAGCGTGAATAGTTAAACCTGTAATAATCGCCAAAAAACTCAAACCTAAACTCGTCATCCAACCTAAGCCAAGCCATAAAACGAGTTGACCGCTTAAACTTTTAACTGAAAATTTGCAAATCCTAGCTAAACTAAAACCAGGCACAAGAATCGCGGAAACCAATAAAATCCATACCAACAAAGGCGTCGAATGCAAAGTTCGACTTAAAATAGAGATCACAAATAATACAAAACAAAACGCGTACATCACTAAAAATCTTTTTTGAGTTAACCAAAATGATTTCATATTCATAGAATATCAAAAAAACCGAATAAATACTATGTTAAACCTTAAGAAAATCTTGAATAATTTTAGTAATTTTCAAATAAGCATCACCGTCACCCAAGAATTTTGGATAATCTTTAGGCTCAGGATAATTACGAATCAATCTAACAATTTTTTGAGTATCGGCGCCCGCTAATTGGTTCCAGCCAGACTCTACAGTCTCTGTCCATTCGGTTTCTTCTCGCAAAGTAATACAAGGCACCTTCGCTACATAAGCTTCTTTCTGGACGCCACCAGAGTCGGTTAAAATTAATTTGGCGTTTTTTTCTAATTCAATATTCTCAGTATAAGAAATAGGATCAATAATTTCCAAATTATCAATCTTATTGATCATATCTATTAATTTATAATCTTCGAGACATTTTTTAGTTCGAGGGTGGATTGGCCAAATAATAATCTCCTCTGATTGGCCAAAAGCTTCCAAAATATTGACTAAATTCTCCTTAATATCGGTGTTCTCCTGACGGTGAATTGTCGCTAAAATATATTCCTGAGGTTTAAGATCCAATTTCTCTAGAATTGAATTTACTTTTCCTTGAGCTACCACGCTTTCTTGTAAATCAAACATAACATCACCCACAAAATGAACATTTTGCTTTATACCTTCCTCTTTCAAATTTTCAACCACAGACTTTGTTGAGCAAAAAAGTAAGTCCGAAACATGATCAGTCACTACCCTATTAATTTCCTCTGGCATTCGTCGATTAAATGAGCGCATGCCAGATTCAACATGGCCAACTGGAATATGTAACTTGGTGGCGACTAAAGCCCCGGCCATAGTCGAGTTAGTATCGCCATAAACTAAAACCATATCTGGTTTTTCTTCGAGTAATACTTCTTCAATACGCTCCATCATCATTGCGGTTTGTTTACCTTGTGATGCCGACCCAACTTCAAGGTTATAATCGACTTCTGGCAAATTCAAATCTTGATAAAAAATATCTGACATATTTAAATCATAATGCTGGCCAGTATGAACAATGACTTCTTGAAAATATTTTTGCAATTCTCGACTTAACAAAGCTGTTTTAATCAGTTGTGGTCTGGCACCAATAATTGTAACAATTTTTTTCATATTTCCCTCGATTATGTTTATTTAGTTTTTTTAATTAAGATATAACTAAAAACTGGCGTTAAAACAAATAACCAGAATAGATACGTCAATCTGACCACTTCGGCCACCACCAGGGCTTGAGCCACATCAAGACTGAATAATCTTGCACTATAGACAACCGCGCCTTCGTAAACACCAATTGAGGCCGGTAAAAGTCGAATGATTAAAGTGTAATTAGACAAACAGTTAGGAATGAAATTCGCCAACCAAGGAATCGAAAAGCCAAAAACTCTAAAAGCCCAATAAAAAATTGTAGCATTAACTACAAAATAACCAATCATCAATAAAATTATTTTGATTAAAACTAACTTTTGCTCTTTTAACCATTCCCAGCTTTTTAAAATTTCTGAAAGCCGATTAAAAAATCCGCTTGGTTTAATTTGGAGTTTAATCGGCAATAAAATAAAAGCTAATCCTCCCACCGTAACTAAACTAAAGATAATCCATAACCACTGATCAATTGAACCAGTTTTGGCCCACCAATAGGTCAATCCAATAAGTCCGCCAACCGAGAAAACAATTAATTCAAAAATAGTAATTACGGCCAAAACACTTAAGAAACTTGCATAATCAAAATTGTGTTTTTTCTTCAAATAAACCCCTCGTACTCCCCAACCACCGAACGGAAAAACAACATTTCCAAAAGAACTCAAAACATTTAGACCAAACCATTCCATTGATTTTAAATTGATTTTAAAAGGTTGAAGAATAATCTTTAGAATCATCCCTTCGAATATCAATGCCACAA
>JBAXXI010000004.1:0-38495 GCA_037127955.1 Candidatus Berkelbacteria bacterium
TTGGTTGAACTTACGACTTATTCAGGCTTGTTTAAAATACCAATTCGACTCATCACGTCTATTTTAAAGTATCAATATTTTGTTTAAATTTAAGATTTGACAAAAGCTTCTGAATCGATTTTAATTATTATATAGACAAAAAATGAATTTAACGAAATACTTCTAGTAAGAGGGGATTCTTATATGGAAAAACGAGCCAAAGCGTTTATTAAGGCTATTAGTACTGTACTCAGTTTTTTTAACCCAACTTTTCAGGTTTTATTTTGGTATTCTTTGAAAAATCTTGACAAGATTGAGCCGAAAATTGATGATTCAGTTAAAACTACTAAAAAACACTTAGATAAAGCTATTGATTGGTTGTTGTATCAACAAACTCTTCAACCTGATTCTGGTATCGCCTGTTGGGTTGGTTTTAAATTTGGTTTTACTCATATCGATAAATCTTACCCAGAAGTAACTGGTTATATCGTAACCACTCTGTGTGACTATTATGAAATGTTTAAAGATGAAAAAATTCTAAAAGCTGCCATCAAGGCCGCTGATTTTGAATTGCCGTTACAAAACGAAGACGGATCTTTTCCAGGTAGTGTAGTTGGTCGTTTAACTGGGCCGAGTGTATTTAACTCAGCTCAGATTATCAATGGTTTAGTCCGTATTTTTGAAGTAACAGGTGATCAAAAGTATTTAGATTCTGCCCGAAGGGCTACCGATTGGATCGCTAGTATTCAAGACGAAGATGGTTCTTGGACAAAGTTAAATTATATGGGTATGAAACGGGTTTACGATTCTAAAGTTGATCAATCGCTTCTAGATGTTGATCGAGTTTCTAAAACCAATAAATACAAAAAAGTGGTTGAGAAAAATTACGCTTTTATTGCCACACAACAACAGGCTAATGGTTGGTTTGCTAATTGTGATAATTCTAAAGATAAGAACGAAATTCCACTCACTCATACGATTGGTTACACTATCGAAGGTTTAGTTTCTTGCTATCTGATGGATCAAAATAAGCAAGCTTTAGAAATTGCTCAAAAAACCGCTGACGTTTTGTTGGAAAAATTTGAAAAAAATCCAAAAATGTTTTCTGGCCGATTTAATAAAGATTGGCAAGATTCAAGTAAAAGTAGCTGTATGACTGGAAACGCCCAGATTTCTATGTGTTGGATCAAGCTTTACCGGATTACTGGCGAAAAACGTTATCTAGCGGCGGCCCTTAAAATGATTGAGTTTTTGAAAAATGCGCAAATTGAGTCAAATATTAAAACTATCGATGGCGCTATTCCGAGTTCTTACCCATTCTGGGGTGAATACAATGCTTTTACCTTGAATAGTTGGGGTGTAAAATATTTTGCTGATGCTTTAATTTTGGAATATCAAGAAAAAACTAAGAAAGGATAAAATGCCTGTTAAAAAAACTAAAAAAGAATTTAAACCAAAAATCGCGGTTGTCGGTATTGGTTATGTTGGTTTGCCGGTGGCTTTGCTTTTCGCCAAAGCTGGTTACGATGTGATTGGTTTAGATGTTGATCAAGCTCGTGTTGCCATGATTATGTCAGGTGAAAATCCGATTAAGGGTCGTGAACCGGGCATGGATGAATTGGTTAAAACTGTAGTTAAAACTAAAAAATTCTTAGCTACAACAGATGCCACTAAACTTGGCGACAGAGATATGATTTTAGTAGCAGTTCAAACTCCAGTTGAAGAGGATCATATGCCTCGTTACGAAGCTCTTCGAGCGGCCTGCAAGAGTATTGCTCATCATATGAAGCGAGGCGCCCAAATTGTAATCGAATCAACTATTGCTCCAACCACCATGGAAAAAATAGTTAGACCGGCGATCGAACACGAAAACGGGTTTGAGCTTAATAAAGATTATTTGTTATCAAACTGTCCAGAACGAGTGATGCCAGGTAAATTAATCTATAATTTAACTCATTATGATCGTTTAGTCGGAGCTTTTAACAAAAAAGCGGGCGAACAGGTTAAGAGTTTGTACGAAAAGGTGTTAGGAATTAAGGTTGATATCACCGATCCTTTGACCGCTGAAATCGTTAAAAGTGGCGAAAATACTTATCGAGATGTACAAATTGCTTTTGCTAACGAAATGGCCCTGCTTTCAGAGGCCTACGGAGCCAATGTGTGGAAAGTTCGCGAGTTTTTGAATAAATGCCCGGGTCGGGCAATGCATTTGCCTGGAGCCGGTGTAGGGGGCCACTGTATTCCTAAGGATAGTTGGTTGTTAATTTATGGAGCTAAAGATTCAATTACTCCTAAATTAATTCCTCTTGCCCGTTCAATTAATAATTTTATGCCTCAACATATGTTTGACCTGTTAAAAATGGGTGTCGAGGAGACTGGTAAAGATATCAATAAGGTTAAAGTGGCTATTTTAGGCTATGCTTACGATGCCAATTCTGACGACACTAGAAACACTCCGACCACTGATTTGATGAAGGTTTTAGACGAAAATAAGGTTAAATATACTGTACAAGACCCTTATGTTAAGGAGTACAATACTGACTTAGGCAAAACCTTAAAAGGCGCCGACGCAATCGTCCTTATGGTTGGTCACGATGAATATATTAAAGTCGGGATTAAGGGTTTAAAAGATATGTTACAGGTCAGCGAGCCTATTGTGATTGATGGCCGCAATATCTTTGACAAACAAAAAGCCGAAAAAGAAGGTTTTGTGTACAAAGGCGTAGGGAACATTTAAAATTTAAATTTGTTCTATAAAAAACGCTGTTTTGTCTTGACAAAACAGCGTTTTTGTGATATACTCATATGTTTCAATCATAAAACACCCGAAAGGGATGTACCTGACAATTGAGTCAAAAAAAGGGGATAAGTATGTCTGTAGACATAAACGAAGTAGCGAAAGCAATCCAGGAAAGCAAAGAAGTAATTTTCTTTGGTCGAAGTTTCATTACGGCCGAATTTGCCCAGGTGATGTCAATCGGTGAAGACGGAAAAGGGTTGACTGGGAGAATTGGTGTTACATTTTACCTAAAGACAGCTGGCGTCAATTTTACCACTGCGGCCCAACTTTTTCCTAATAAAAAATTTGTAGATGGAAAAGTTAAGAATGAAATTGCCGAAAGTTGGGATCAGTTAGGTTCCTTTAATGCGTTAGACATGAGAACGTGGTGTAAACTTGCGAATGTTCTTGGAAAGACAGTCCACTATTATGTGGATATTTCCGGTGGTACGGGTTGCGAATACGCTAAAGTGGTGTCATTTTACCCGCAATCGGAATAAATAATTAAAACGGCCCCGGAGAAATCCGGGGTTATTTTTATATTAAAAAACATTTTTACCTTGAATATTTGCATATTTTTTTAGTCGGCCTAGAATGGAGGTAAATCAGTCATTGATGAACTTTAAAAAAAGGAGGTCAAGTCAATGTGCGATAAAAAAAATTGTACCAATCCGCTTTATTTTCATTCTAAGAGTCCAGATGGACTCAAGTTTTATCGAGAAAATTGTGGCCAGATTTTTCTTGTGCCTAAAGATAAAATCCAACTTGAGCGGTATGATGGTTACGGGGCAAATACTGAATGTAATCAATGTATAAACTATTTAACCTGTTGTGTCCCAAGTTATGATAATGGTTTTATCTTTCGTTGTGCTTGTTGTGGCAGGTTTTATCGACTTACCCTTTTGGACTTTATTCATATAGACGGTAAACCCGTCTGTGCCTAACTTTCGAGGAGGTATTTTTGTACCTCCTTTTAATTTATATTTGATTTGACAAAACTTTGATAATTTGCGAAATTAAAGATAGAAAATAAGACTTTTAGACTTATAGATCTATAGTCGTTTAGATACAGTCTAAAATTTAAGCTACTATAAGTCTGTAGATCTAAAAGACTATAAGACTATTAGGAGGTTTTGAATGAACGCAGCGGTTATTGGAATTGGAAATATGGGTAAGCATCATGCTCGAAATTATTCGGAGATTCAAGATGTGGATCTCGTCGCAGTGGCTGATCTAAATGAAGAATTAGGTCAAGAAACCGCTGAACGGTTTGGTTGTAAGTACTATAAAAATTATCAAGAAATGCTTGATAATGAAAAAATTGATGTGATTACAATTGCCGTGCCAACCAAGTATCACAAGGATGTGGCTTTGGCTTGTATTGAAAAAGGCATCAATATTTTACTTGAAAAACCAATTGCGGCCACAGTCGAAGAGGCTAAAGAGGTGGTGACGGCGGCTAAAGCTAAAAATGTTAAATTCACAGTTGGTCATATTGAGCGTTTTAATCCAGCCGTGATTAAGTTAAAAGAATTGATTGATAAGGGTGAACTAGGCGATATTGTCTCGATTCGAAATACTCGTATCGGGCCAATGCCAACGCAAATTAAAGATGCCAACGTGGTCATCGACATTGGTGTCCACGATATTGACTTGATTAACTGGATGTTGGGTAAGTTGCCAACCGAAATTATGGCTACTGGCGGTAATGCTTTGAATAAAATCCGTCAGGATTATGTCGACGTTTTCTTAAAATACGGCAATGTTTCCGGGGCAGTTCAAGCTAACTGGATTACACCAGCTAAGGTTCGTCGTATGTCGGTTTGCGGAACTAAGGCTTATGTTGAATTAAACTTTATTACTCAGGAATTAGTGCTTTATGAAACCAAATATTCACTAGAGTACGATAATTTTGGTGAATTTATCATTAAATTTGGTGAGCCAAAAGAAGGTGAATTAATCGCGGTTGACAATATTGAACCTTTAAATGCGGAAATTTGTGCTTTTATCAAAGCGATTAAGGAAGATACTAGACCAGTAATGACCGCGGATGAAGCGATTGAGGCTTTGGATGTAGCCTGTAAAGTCGACACGATGGTTAGAGGATAAAATTAATTCTCAATTTTCAATTCTCAATTTCCAATTAATTATTCAATTGGGAGCTAAATGGGAACTGAAAACTGGGAACTGGAAACTTTGAGGGATTATGTCTAATAATTATTTTGCTCATGACACAGCCAATATCGAAAAAGATGTTGAAATCGGTAGTGGGACTAAAATTTGGGCTTATGCTCATGTTCGAACCGGAACAAAACTTGGTCAGAATTGTATTTTAGGCGAAAACGTTTTTATCGATGAAGGTTCGGAAATCGGTGATAATTGTAAAATTCAAAATCATGCCATTATTTATCATAAAACGATTTTGGAAAACGGGGTTTTTATTGGCCCAAATGTTTGTTTTACTAACGATAAACAACCAAGAGCGATTAACGTTGATGGTAGTTTGAAGTCGGCCGATGATTGGGTGTCTTCAACCATAAAAATCGGTCAAGGGGCGGCGATTGGGGCACATTCCTGTATTACACCAGGTGTGACCATTGGTCAGTGGGCTATGGCTGGCTCAGGTTCAGTTATCACTAAAGATGTACCTGATTACGGTTTAGTTTATGGTAATCCAGCTAAACTTCATGGGTTTGTTTGTGCTTGCGGTAAAAAACTAACCGATGTAGTATCTGAAACAGATAGTATCGTCACATTAAAATGCGAATGCGGGGAAGAAGTTAAGATAGATAAAGAAACATATTCTAAAATAATTTAATTAATTGGTCTAGAAAGTGGTTAAGATGAAAATTAATATTGCAACTCCTCAGATTGGAAAAGAGGAAATTGACGCTGTAGTAGCGGTGATGAAAACAGGGATGCTGGCTCAAGGGCCAAAAGTGGCTGAATTTGAAGAAGCTTTCGCTAAATTTATCGGGACAAAATACGCTATTGCTACCTCAAACGGCACAACTGCACTAGAAGTAGCTTTGAGAGCTTACGGTATTGGTGAAGGCGACGAAGTTATCACGACTCCATTTACTTTTATTGCTTCAGCTAATTCGATTCTTTACACTGGTGCTCGACCGGTTTTTGTTGATATTGATCCAGAAACTTTTAATATTAATCCTGAAGCGATTGAAAAAGCTATTACCAAAAAGACCAAGGCTATTTTGCCAGTTCATCTTTATGGTAGTGCTTGCGATATGACCAAAATCATGGCGATTGCTAAAAAGCATAAATTAGCGGTAATTGAAGATGCCTGCCAGGCTCATGGCGCCCAGTGGAAAGAGAAAAAAGTTGGTTCGTTTGGAACCGGTTGTTTTTCCTTGTACCCAACTAAAAACATGACTGTTGGCGAAGGTGGTATGATTACCACTAACGACAAAGCGGTTTATGAAAAATCACTACTTTTACGAGCACATGGCTCAAAAGTGCGTTATTATCATGATATTTTAGGTTATAACTACCGTATGTCAGATATGGAAGGGGCAATTGGGACTGAACAGCTCAAAAAATTACCTAAGTTTAATGCGGCTCGCAATAAAAATGCAGCTTATTTAAGTAAAGAATTGGGTAAATTAAAAGGTATAATTGTGCCACTTGCGCCAAAAAACGTTAGCCATGTTTATCACCAGTACACGATTCGAGTAACTAAAGATTTTCCAATCTCAAGAGATGAAGTTTTGGCAAAATTAACTGAAGTAGGTATTGGTACCGCGGTTTTCTACCCATTACCAGTTAATCGTCAGGTCGTTTACAAAAATCTTGGTTACAAACCAAATACTCCAATTGCTGACGAATTAACCTCTCAGGTTTTAAGTTTGCCGGTTCACCCAGGACTTTCGAAAGCTGATTTGGAATTTATCGTTAAAACATTTCAGAATATGACGAAATAAAGCATTTTTTATCTATAAAAGGGCAGTTTTGGTTTTACCAGGCTGTCCTTTTGTTATTTTTTTGTTAGAATAGATATATAGCTTTTAGATTAAACCGAATAAGAGTATTTCTGGAGTGAAAATGAGTAAACCTATTTCTCTGAAAAAATATTTTGTGGCTCTCAGTAAAGATAGTTTAGTTTATGGTTTGGGCAATGTTGTTTTAAAGCTTTTGGCGATTGTGACCGCCCCAATCTTAACCCGATTATTTATTCCGGCCCAATATGGTGTTTTGAGCTTAATTGCCTCGATCATCTCGTTTTTAAGTTTATTCATGATGTTTGGTATGGATACTTCAGTTTTTCTACGGGTTAATGAGTTTAAAAATGAGAAAAAAACCGTTGTTTCAAGCGGTTTTTGGTTTTTAGTAACCTGGGGTGTATTTTTGTCTGGAATTTGTATTTTATTTAGTCGTCAAATTGCGACTGCCGCTTTTCACAATCCCTCGACTGCGATTTACTTTACACTTGCCTTTTCTACGGCATTTTTTACTCTGTTAATTAATTATGTCAAAACTATTTATAGGTTAGAGTTCAAAGCCAAAACTTTTGCTTTGACTACGGCGATCGGGGCAGTCATTATCACGAGTTTAAGTATTGGTTTGATTCATGTTTGGGGACTTTTCGGTTACTTTTTCGGCACATTAATTGGGACTATTATTACCTTTCTTATTACTATTTATTTGATTCGGGAAAATTTTCAGTTCAGTTGGAAATGGGCTCATGCCAAAGATATGGCTATTGTTGGGATGATGTTGGTGCCAGCTTCACTGAGTTATTTTGTTTTCGATCTTTCTGATCGGTTTTTTATTAATCATTATTGGAATTTAAACCTGTTGGGTCTTTATGCTATGGCGATCAATGTAACTAGTGTTTTACCGTTTTTTTCCATGGCCCTGTCGCGAGCTTGGTTGCCAATGATTTTTAATCTTCATAGCGAGGAAAAGGAAGTTTTTGACGAATTTGTTCCGCGTATTTTCGTTTATTATTTAGCCTTCTTTATGATTCTGGCAGTTGGTATTTCTTTCTTTGGTCTAGAAATCTTAAAAGTTTTAACTGTTAGTAAATATTACGCGGCGGCCAGTGCGATTGGGCCGCTTAGTTTAGCTATGGTTTTTTCTGCGACCGTTCAAATCACTTCGGTTGGGATTTATTTAACTAAAAAAACCAAAAAAATTGCCATTTGTTCAGGTTTGGCGGCGATTATTAATACGGTTTGTAATTTCTTATTAATTCCTAAATTTGGCATTATCGGTGCTAGTTGGGCCACGGCTTTGTCTTATTTCTTTTTAACAGGAGCATATTTGTGGTATAGCCAACGATTGGTTTATATTAAGATTAATTGGACTAAAGTTTCAAAAATTATTATTATGGGTTTATTAGTGGTAATTTTAATGCCATTAACTTGGAAGTATAGTTTTGGCCTAAATTTTATAATAAAAATTGTCGAAATGTTAGTTTTCCTTGGTTTACTGCCATTGATTGGTGTTATCGAACCAAGTGAAATTAATACAATTAAAAAACTTTTTACTGGTCAATTTAATAAAAAACATCCTTCAGACGAAGAGGAAGATGTGGAAGCAGAAAATTCGCCAGTATTAGATTAATAGAGTCAAGTTTAAATAATATTTACAAAGGAGTCTTTATGACAATCGATCAAGCGTATGACAAATTTAAAGTTAAGTACAAAAAGGCTATGGTAACTGGTGGAGCTGGTTTTATTGGTTCGCATATTTGCGAAGCCTTAGTTACTAGGGGTTTTGATGTTATTTCTGTTGATGATTATTCGGCTGGGAAAGATATGAATCTTGAGCATTTGAAAAAATATCCAAATTTCAAAGCGGTTAAGTGCGATATTACTGATAAGGCTAAATTGGCCGAACATTTTGAAGGTGTTGATGTAGTTTTTCATGAAGCGGCCAGTAAAAAGAATATTTGCTTGAAAGATCCACGTCGAGATTTATTGGTTAATGGTGGTGGAGCTTTCAATCTTTTAGAGCTTGCCGTTGAAAATAAAGTCAAAAAATTTGTTCACGCTTCAACCGGTTCGGTTTATGGGGAAGCAGTTGAATTGCCTCAAACTGAAAAACACCCTTTAATGCCAGTTTCTTATTATGGTGTCAGTAAATTAGCTGGCGAAAGATATGCTTATACTTTTCATCATTTATATGGTTTGAATGCGACAATTTTACGTTATTTCCATGTTTATGGTCCACGTCAAGAATTTAATGAGTTTGGTGGTGTGGTTTCGATTTTTGTCCGCAATGTTTTAAATAATGAAAATCCAACCATTTTTGGTACAGGTGAACAAGAGCGTTCATTTACGCATGTTAATGATGTGGTTTTGGCTAATCTTGTTGTGGCTGGTAGTGATGAAACTGATGGCGAAGTTTACAACTGTGCTTCAGGTTTAAATGTGACCATTAATGAATTGTGTGATGGTGTCTTAAAATATTTCAATCGAGAAGATCTTAAACCGGTTTACAAAGATTGGTTGGTGGGCGATATTAAGAAGTTTCAAATTGACAACTCTAAAATTAGAGCTTTGGGCGTAGATTTTACGACCGATTTTAATAAGGGTTTAAATCAAAGTATTGATGAATTAAAGGTCTATATTGCAGATGCCACCAAAGAATAAGAAAAATTTAGAAGAGGTAGGGGTTTTCGTTGGTTTTAATGGTGCTGGCGCCGCCGGAATTTATAGTTATACCCGGATTTTAAAGTCTCGGAATATAAAACTGGATTTTTACGGAATTGGTCAAACTTATTTTAATCAACCAGTTGACATTTTATTAAAGTTTCCGAAAAATCCTGTTAAATCGTTATGGTCAAGGTTGAAATTGTTTTTCGAACTTTTGCCCAAATATAAGATTTGGCATTTCAATTATTCACAAACCTTGTTTTTTTATCCTTTGAATCTGTTACTTTTAAAATTATTTGGTAAAAAAATAGTGGTGACTTTTCGAGGATCTGATTGCGAAACCGAACTAGATTTTACCAAAACCAACCCTATTATTTTGGCTCATCGTGATCAATGGCCATCATATTTTAAAAATTTTCATCATTTGACCTGGCAAGCTAAAATCGCTAAAAAAATCAGAACAGCTTTTTTAAGTGATTGGTCTGATACAGCAGTAATTAATGGGCCATATTTAGCCAGTTCTGTGCCAAATTACGACCTAATTATTCCTTACGCTCGAGATTTGGGTAAAATTAATCAGTTTAAGATTCAAAATAAAAAAATTAATAAAAAGTTAGTTATTTTGCATGTTCCGAGTGATCCAGAGGTCAAGGGAACTGTTTATATTGAAAAAGCTTTTAAGGAATTGGCTGATAAATATCCGGATTGTGAATTTAAAATTTTAGACTTTATGCCATATGATCAATTGCTTGGAGAAATGGCCAAAGCTGATATTGTGGTTGATCAATTACTGGTTGGCTGGTATGGTGGCCAAGCGGTTGAGGCAATGGCTCTTGGTAGCGCAGTTATTTCTTTTGTAGAGCCGTCATATTTGGAAAATATTCCATTTGGTAAAACATTGCCAATCGCTAATACTAACGTTTTTACTTTTAAGGAAGACCTTGAGGTTTTAATTAATTCTCCAGAGAAAATTCAAAAATTAATGAATGAAGGTCCGGCCTTTGCTGCAAAATATCATGATTCGACAAGGATTGCCGATGCTTATCAAAAGGTATACGAAGAGGTTTTAAAGTGAAGAAAGTTTTATTTATTTCATATGCTTTTCCGCCAATGGCTGGTGGGGGGATTTTTCGTATTGTGAAATTTATAAAATATCTACCAGATTTAGGTATCTTACCTTATGTCTTGACAGTTGATAGTCATTTCCATCCATTTTCGGATGATACCTTGATTCAAGAGATTCCGAAACAGGTTCAAATAACCAGGGTTAGTTACAATGAACCAGCTCTATGGATTAAGAATCGATATTGGCAGTCTTTTTTAAATATGGTTTGGTACCCTTGGTTTTCGATTTCTGATAAAAGAATCACTTGGAAAGAAACAGCAATCGAAAAAGCCATTGAAATTATTAAAAAAGAACAAATCGATACCATATTTACTTCTTTTGCTTCAGCGACCGACCACTTGATTGCCTATGAGGTTAAAAAACGAACAGGAGTTAGATGGGTAGCAGATTTTCGTGATGAATGGGCTAGCTCTAATTATTATTACTTCCCGACGCCTCTACATGCGGCTAGGGTTAAGAAATTAGAGAAAATGGTGGCAATGGCCGCTGATAAAATTACCACTGTTTCACCGCCTCTGACAAGCTATTTCGCCAAATTAACCAGCCAGCCTGATAAATGCTTAACTATCACTAACGGTTTTGATGCTGAAGATTTTGAAAATAAGGTTGAAATACCTAAGAGGGATTATTGCCAGATTCTTTATGCTGGTTCTCTTTACGGAGAAAGATCGGTTGGTGTATTTAACCAGGCTATCAGAGAACTTGATTTACCTGACCTTAAGGTGGATTTTTTTGGTGGTAAAAATTTAATTAGTCATCAGGAAGCGATTGCTAAACAAAGACAAGCTGATATTTTGCTTTTAGTTTTAAGTCCAAATGATCGTCCGGCCGTTTTTACTGGTAAGATTTTCGAATATTTAGCGGCTCGCCGGCCAATTTTGGCTTTAGCCCCAGAGACTACGGCTGCCGCAAAACTGGTTAGGCAGTTAAAAGTTGGCGAAGTAGTGAATCCTTTGGATAAGGAAGGTATCAAGGTTTTGGTTTTAAAGTTTTATAAAGCTTGGCAAAATAAGAATTTATCAATTGCGCCAATCGATTTAAAACCATTTGAAAGACGTAGTTTAACCAAGCAATTAGCTGATATTTTTACTTCTTTTAATCCTGTTTTACCTAAAATTTTATTTATCGATAATACAGCAAGTGTTCAAGGGGTGCAGTTGGTCAAATATCTACTATCAAACGGATATGAGGTACATTTTGTCTCATTAAATCAAGATAAGATAAAAGGGGCAATTAATTATCAAATCAAACAGAAAAAATTGGTCAATTGCTGTAAACCTTGGTATTTGTTGATGGGTTTTATTAATAAATATCAGGCATTAAACGATTTAAAAAGAATTATTAAAAAAATTAAGCCTGATGTCATTCACGGTCATGGTGTGAATTTCGGGGGAATTTTAGCGGTATTTTCTGGTTTTAAACCGACGGTGGTGACTACGCGAGGTTCAGATATTTTGTTAATTAAAAAACAACCTTGGTTTGAGCAACTTTTGATCAAGAAGACGATTCAGAAAACCCAGATTGTAACTGGAAATTCATTGGTTTTAAAAAATCAGGCTTTGAGCCTTGGTGTCAATTCTAGTCATTGGCGCGAGGTTTATATCGGGGTTGATATAGATATTTTTAAAAAAATTGGCGTCACTGAGTTAAAAGAGAAATATTCTTCTGCGAAAGAAAAAATTATTTTCTGCCCAAGATCAATTAAACCAATCTATAATACAGATATTTTGATTAAAGCTTTAGCTAAACTTCAAACAGAAAATTGGAAATTAATTTTATTGGGTCAAAACAAAGATGATCACTATTTTTCAACTATTCAAGATTTGATTAAGTCTTTTGGTCTAGAAGAACAGGTTATATTTTTGTCAAAAGTGACACCAGAAGAAATGGCTAAATTATATAATTTAGCTGATGTTGTGGTTTCCTTGGCTCAATCTGATGGAGCCGCTTCTTCCTTTCTTGAAGCCATGGCTTGTGAGTCCAAAATAGTTATTTCTAATGTGGATTTTGTTAAGGAGTGGCAAGATGGAAAATTTTGGGTCGTACCAATTGGTGATGTTTCGGTGACAACCACGGCTCTTGATCAGGTTTTGTCAGTCAGTAAAACGGAATTTGCTTTAGATGGAGAAAAAAATCGGCAAATAATTATTGAACGGGCCGAAATGAACGCGTGTTTTAAAAAATTTGAAGATATTTATAAGGAATTAACCCAATGAAAACGAAAATTTGTATGGTTACAACCAGTCGGCTAGATGTTGACAGCCGAATTCAAAATGAAGCCGAGGCGTTAAGTCGAGATTTTGATGTGACTGTTTTGTGTCGTAAATATGATCAACCAGAAACCTTGAAGGATACTCCTTATAAAATTAAAAGAATTGGTTATGTCAAAATGTGGCCATTTTTGTGTAATATTCTCTCAAGTTTTTACGCTTTAAACCGGGCTGCAAATCAGGAAAATCCAGATTTTTTTCATGCTCATGATTTAGATGGTTTACTCATTACAGCTCAAGTCGCAAAAGATAAAAAGAAACCTTTAATTTATGATTCTCACGAGCTTTGGTCGGAAAACTTAGCTAATAAGCAATTACAAAGTGTTAAATGGATTATTCCAGCTTTAGAAAAATCTTTAATTCGGTACAGTCAGTTTGGTATTACGGCTAGTGCTAGTTATGCTGAACAGTTGAAGAAAAAATATCATCGAGATTTTTGTGTCATTCGTAATATGCCAAAATTGGATAGCCTTGAACAAAGTAATTTGGATTTTCATAAAATGTTTCCAGGAGAAACAGTTTTGTTGCACGTCGGCCAAACTGGAGCGGCCCGTGGCGCTGATAAATTGATCGAGATGATGACGTATTTGCCAGTGAATTTTACCTTGGTTTTTCTTGGCGGCAAACAGCTACCAGCTTTTGATGAACAAATCGAAAAATTAAACCTGAAAGATCGAGTTTGCTTTATCGATGCGATTAAGCCAATCGAACTTGTGAGTGCGATTAAAACCGCTGATATTGGCTTGGTGGTAACCGAGAGTTTATCTTTAAGTAAATATTATTCTTTACCGAATAAATTAATGCAATACATTGCCGGAGAGATACCAGTTTTGGTCAGCGATATACCTGAACATCGTCGAATTATTGACCAAGAAAAAATCGGTGAAATTGCTAAAAATGATCCTAAAGATATGGCTAAATTGATTGAAAAAATGGTCAAACCGGAAAATTTTTCAATTTATAAAGCTAATTTAAAGGGTTTGGCTGAGAAAAGTTATAATTGGGAGACAGAAGGTCAGAAATTGATTGAATTTTATCAAAATCTTAAATTTTAAAGTGAATTAGCAACAATCTTGATTATTTTAAAATTATATGATTATTTGATAAGCTGAAAAAAGATCAATCTTGTTTAAAAAAGGGAATAAAATGGCGAAATTCATTGTCACCGGTGGCGCCGGATTTATTGGTTCAAACATTGTCGATGAGTTAATAAAACTAGGTCACAAGGTAAAAGTGATCGATAATTTGTCGACCGGTTTTGAGAAAAATTTAGAACAGGTCAAGGATCAAATTGAATTTGCTCAAGGAGATATTCAAGATTTATTGTTTTTGGAGAATGAATTCGCCGGATTTGATTATTGCCTTCATTTGGCGGCTTTTGTTTCCGTGCCTGGATCAATGGCGCAACCAGAAATTGCCAGAAATATTAATATTAACGGTACTAAAAATGTGTTAGAAGCGGCTTTAAAAAACAAATTTAAACATATTGTTTTTTCTTCGAGCTCGGCTGTTTATGGTGAAAGTCAAACTGGTATTAATCGAGAAGACGATATTTTATCACCTAGCTCTGTTTATGGTGAAACTAAATTAATCGGCGAAAAATTGTGTCAGGAATTTGCAGAAAAAGGTTTGCGGGCGACGTCATTACGTTATTTTAACGTCTTTGGGCCTCGTCAGAATCCTTCGAGCGATTATTCAGCTGTGATTCCTAAGTTCATTTCTACAATGTTAAAAAATGAATCTCCAACAATTTTTGGAGATGGTGAGCAAAGCCGAGATTTTATTTATATTCAAAACGTAGTCGAAGCCAATATTCTAGCCGCTTTAAACGCTCCTGGTCAAGGAGAAGCCATCAATGTCGCTTGTGGCGCCAGTACAACCTTGAATGAGTTAGCGGCCTTGATTAATGAGGAACTTGGCACTAAGATTGAATCAAAATATGAAGCTGCCAGAGTGGGAGATATCAAGTTTTCTCAGGCCGATATCACCAAATTACAAAACACGATTGGTTATACACCAAAAATAAATTTTAAAGCAGGATTAAAGGAGACAATCAAATGGTACAAGAATCAGATAATTTAATAATTTCGGTTGTTGGTTTGGGTTATGTGGGTTTACCGTTAGCTTTAGAATTTGCTAAAAACGGTGTTAAAGTTATTGGTTTTGATGTTAAAGCTAAAAGAATCGAAGAACTTAAGCGTAATTTTGATGAAAGCGAAGAAATTGCTTCGGAAGACTTAGTTCAAGGGCCAATTGAATATACGACTGATCCAGCTAGTATTAATCGAGCCAATTTTGTAATTGTGGCTATTCCAACCCCAGTTGATGAAGCAAATGAACCAGATTTAACTTTATTAGAGAAGGCTAGTGCTACTATTGGCCAAAATTTAACTAAAGAGGCGGTAGTGGTTTTTGAATCAACGGTTTATCCGGGGGTAACCGAAGATATTTGCGTACCAATCATTGAAAAAGAAAGCGGTCTAAAGTGTGGCGAGGATTGGTTTATCGGTTATTCGCCAGAACGGGTTAATCCAGGTGATAAAGAGCATGCCATTGGTAAGATTGTAAAAATTGTTTCCGGGATGGATGAAAAAACCTTAGAAAGAGTTGCCCAGGTTTACGGTTTAGCCTGTAAAGGTGGCGTTCATAAGGCGCCATCGATCAAGGTGGCTGAAGCGGCGAAGATTTTCGAAAATATTCAACGAGATGTTAATATCGCTTTGGTCAATGAATTATCCTTAATTTGTAATCGATTAAATATTGCGACCAAAGATGTGTTAGCGGCAACTGCTACCAAATGGAATGCATTAAAGTTCCGTCCAGGTTTGGTTGGTGGCCATTGTATCGGTGTAGATCCTTTTTATTTGGTAGCAAAAGCTGAATCATTGGGCTATCATCCTCAGGTGATTACAGCCGGGCGAAGAATTAATGACTACATGCCTGAATTTGTGGCAGAAGAGGTGGTTAAAGGTTTAGTTGAGGCTGGTAAACCTATTTCTGGGACTAAAGTTCTAGTGATGGGTCTAACTTTCAAGGAAAATATCCGTGATATGCGTAATTCAAAAATTACAGTTACGATTAAAAAACTCCAGGAATTAGGTATTGAAATCGTGGCTTATGATCCAAATTTGACTCAGAAAGAGATTAAAACAGAATTTGGTCTAGATTCAATTTCTGAATTTGAAGGTAAATTCGGAGCAATTATCGTTGGTGTGCCTCATGATCAATTCAAAGATCTGGGCGGAAAAATTTTGAACGTGATTAATGGCAAACCAGTTATTTTCGATATAAATAGTCTTTATGTTGAATTAGCTCAAAATAAAGATGTTGTTTATAAGAGTTTATAGGGTTATATTATTAGGATAAATTTTGAAAATGTCTGTCTGATTAAGAATTACAGACAGACATTTTTTATAGATTGATGAGAAAAAAATGGCAGATAAAGTTGAAGTAAATCCAAAAATTTCCTCAGAAAAATGGATCAAATTTGTAGAAAATCATCCTGATGGCACAATTTATCATTTACCAAGTTGGCAAAAAGTTTTAATTCAAGCACTAGGTTACGAACCATATTATTTGTTCTGTTTTGGTCCAGATCGCGAGATTAAAGGATTATTGCCCTTGGTGACGATTAAAAGTTTAGTGACCGGCAATCGATTGTTAGCTTTGCCTTTTTCTTATATCTGTAGTCCATTGGCGATCAATACTCAGGTTGAGCAAGCTTTAATTTCTAAAGCCAAGGAACTACAAAAACAAACAAAATCAAGTTATTTAGAAATCAGGATTATCGAGCCAAAAAAATATGATATGACTGAAAGTCATTATTTCTCAACTTGTCAGATAGATTTATCTTTAACTGTGGAAGAAATTTGGAAAAAATTAGATAAAGGAAGTGTACGCTGGGCTATCAATAAGGCTAAAAAAGATGGTGTCGAAGTAGTGAAAGTGAATAGCTTCGAAGATTTTAGGTCTTATCATGATTTAAACCAGGTGACCAAGAGAAATTTGGGTGTGCCAGCCCACCCGATGAAGTTTTTCGAAAATATTTATCAGGAAATGCCACAAAATGTTGATATTTATTTTGCTAAATATAAAGGAAAAATCATTGCTGGTATTTTTAACCTAGTATTTAAGGATACGATTATTAACGCTTATGGAGCTTCGAATAAAAAATTCTTAAAATATCATCCAAATAATTTATTAGCTTGGCAGGCAATCGAGGATGGTTGTAAAAATGGTTATAAATATTTTGATTTTGGCCGAGTGGGCCAAGATAATAATGAATTATTGAATTTTAAAAAACGTTGGGGTGGTCAAGAAAAGCAGCTTTATTATTATTTTTACCCTGAAAAACCCCAATCAATCTCCATCAATCGGGGTAGTCTAAAATATAAAATTGCCAATAAACTTTGGCAAAAATTACCCATATTCATCAGTCGACCACTGAGTAATATATTATTTAAGCATTTTGATTAAGGTTTATATGCGAATATTGATTGATTTAAATCATCCGGCCCAGGTTCATTTTTTTAAGAATTTTATTTGGCAAATGAAAAAACAGGGTCACAAGGTTGTGGTTAGCGCTTACGATAAAGAAGTGGCTTTTAAGCTTTTGAAGTATTACAAAATTGATTACGTTAATATGGGTAAATACAGCAAAAGTTCCTGGCGAAAACTGATTGATTTGGTTCGAAAAGACTGGAAATTGTTTTTTTTGGCCAGAAAATTTAACCCAGATATTTTGATGGGTCTTGGTTCGATTAATGCCGCACATATCGGGTGGATTTTGAATAAACCCAGTCTGATTTTTGATGACGACGAATATTCCTACCCATTTTACAAGGCTTTTACTAACCATATTTATGGTTTTTCCGGGTTTAAAATCAAAGGGTCGAAAATTCAAAAAATTGCGGGGTTTAAGGAAATTGCTTATTTGCACTCTGATTATTTTAAGCCTGATCAGGCAGTTTTGAAGGAGTTGGACTGTGAAAAACAGGATTTCTTTATCATTCGATTAGTGGCTTGGCAATCAGGTCATGATATCGGTAAAACAGGTTTGAGTGTTGAGTCAGTTATAAAATTAGTCGATATTTTAAAGAAAAAAGGTAAAGTTCTAATTTCTTCGGAAAAGCCGTTGCCAGTTGAATTATTGCCGTATGGTATAAAAATAGCGCCTGAGAGGCTCCATAGTGCCCTGTATTACGCCAAAATGTTGATCTGTGATTCTCAGACGATGGCCACTGAGGCGGCAGTTCTAGGCACACCTGTGGTTCGATGTAATTCTTGGGTTGGGGTGAATGATATGGGTAATTTTGTTGAGCTCGAGAAGAAATATGGTTTAATGTATTCTTTTAACAATGCTGACCTGGCGATTGATAAGGTTTGCGAGTTGTTGAAACAGCCTGATTTAAAGAAGGATTGGCAGGCCAAACAGGTTAAATTATTTACTGATAAGGTTAATGTAACAAAGAAGATGATTGAGTTAGTAGAAAAAATTGAAAAGGGTCATACCTTTACTTTCTAATTTTCTTTGTTATGATTTAAATAAGTTATACAAAAGAGATAGATATTCTTTCTCGAGGTTTTAGTTATGTCGCAAATTGCTGAAAAAACTTATTACGAAATAAAGCCGCCAAAAGGTCTGGTCCATATTGATCTAAAAGAAATTTGGGCTTATCGAGAACTCTTATATATTTTTGTATGGCGTGATATCAAAGTCCGTTATAAGCAAACGGCGGTCGGGGTAATGTGGGCGATTTTTCAACCATTTTTTACCATGTTGATCTTTACAATCTTTTTTGGCCGTTTTGCTAAAATGCCTTCAGATGGAGTGCCTTACCCGATTTTTGTTTATGCTGGCCTTTTACTTTGGAATTATTTTTCCAATGCTTTAAGTAGTGCGAGTGATTCCTTGATTGTCAGTGAAGGTATCATTAAAAAAGTTTATTTTCCAAGGTTAATTTTACCTTTATCAACTACAGTTACTCCGGTTTTTGACTTTTTCTTAGCCTTAGTTGTTCTCTTTGGTTTAATGATTTTTTACCATTTTACACCTCATTTTCTAGGTATTATTTTGATCCCTTTATTATTATTAATCTCTTTATTGAGTGCTTGGGGGCTTGGTGTATTTTTGGCATCGGTGAACGTTAAATACAGAGATGTTCGGTACATTTTGCCATTTTTTATTCAGATTATGTTGTTTTTAACACCAGTGATTTATCCGATCAGTATCATACCAGCTAAATACCAATGGTTGATTTATTTAAACCCGATGGCTGGAGTGATTCAAACCGCTAGAACTACGCTTTTGGGTGGTGGCTCGGTTGATTGGCAAATTCTTTCTATGAGTTTTGGGATCAGTTTAATTTTGGTGATTGGTGGTATTTATTTCTTTAGAAAAACTGAGCGATTTTTCGCCGATATACTTTAATTAATGAATCAAATATTATAGGTTAGTGAATCGATCGCGGAAATTTTAACTTTATTAAAATTATGGCTAAGAAAAAATCAGAGACAATGATTAAAATTGAAAAGATTAGTAAGCGATATATGATTGGTCGCAATGAATCGTATTATTCTTTGCGCGATCAAATTGCCAATTTTTTTTCGTTTAAAAAAAGACCAAAATCAGAAGAATTTTGGGCGCTAAAAAATATTAATCTTGAGATTAAAAAAGGTGAAACAATCGGGATTATTGGTCGTAATGGGGCAGGCAAAAGTACTCTTTTAAAAGTTCTATCGCAAATTACGCCGCCAACCACCGGTCGAATTCAAATGCATGGCCGAGTAGCCTCATTGCTTGAGGTGGGGACTGGGTTTCATCCTGAATTAACCGGCCGTGAGAATATTTTTCTTAACGGTGCAATTTTAGGCATGAGTCGGGCTGAAATTAAGCGTAAATTTGATGATATTGTGGCATTTGCTGAGATTGGGAGTTTTCTTGATACACCAGTCAAAAAATACTCAAGTGGGATGTATGTTAGATTAGCTTTTGCGGTTGCGGCTCACCTTGAGCCAGAAATTTTAATCGTTGACGAGGTTTTGGCGGTTGGAGATGCTAAATTTCAGAAAAAAAGTTTAGGTAAAATGTCAGATATCGCTCATGAAGGGCGAACCGTTATTTTTGTCAGTCATAATATGGCTTCGATTAAAGCGCTTTGCTCTAGAGCGATTGTTTTAGAGCACGGTAAAAAAGTTTTTGATGGCGATACCTTAAGTGCTGTTGGTCGTTATGAAGGTCGGGATAAGGGAAAAAGATCAGTGATTGAATGGACAAAAACAACGGCGCCAAGGTTAAAATCTGCCAGATTATTAGAAGTTGGTATTTTAAGTGATAATCAAAACGTGGGTGTCGATCTTTCTAGTGAAAAACCAATTCAGGTTTATATTAAATTTGAAATGACTAGTGATGAAGATGAGATTGGTGCAACTGTGGATTTGTTTAATGAGAACGGAGATGTTATTTTTAGTTCAATTGGTAACAATGAACCTGATTGGCATATGAAAAAAAGACCAAAAGGTGTTTATGTCAGTACTTGTGAGATTCCGGCCAATATTTTAAGAGATGGACCTTATTCTGTTTCGATTTTGCTTTGGTCTGGTTTTTATGAAGATAGTATTCGTGAAGAAGGAGTCTTAAATTTTAATATTCACGAGGAAGGCTTGATTCAGGGTGATTATCCTCGGGGTGGGGTCGGGATTATTAATCCATTGTTAAAATGGACATCAGTTAAAATAAAAGATAAAAAATAATTTCAAAAAAGGTTTTATATGGCTATACATTGGATTGATCCAGCGAAATTACTTGATACCGCTAAAAGCAAGTTTTTGCCAACCAATATTATTTTAGATATTTGTTGTGGTATTCACCCTCAAGAATACCAGAAAGCCTTGGTTCATATTTGTGCCGAGCCTTTTGACCAGTATGTCGATAAATTGCAAGAAAAAATTGCCTTGCGAGATGATCGTCAATTCGTTATTATTCGGGCTGGTTGGGAAGAAATCGTCAAATTAATGCCGCCGAAATCGGTTGATACAGTTTATTTATTAGATATTATTGAGCATTTACCAAAAGCACTCGGCCGTCGTTTACTTAAAAAAACCGAGCAAATTGCCAGAAAACAGGTTATTACTTTTATGCCAATTGGTTTTATGCCAGAGGATTTTCCTGGTAAAGATGCTTGGGGTTTTGATGGTGGCCAGCGTCAAACTCATCGATCAGGTTGGGAGTTGAAAGATTTCGATAAGACCTGGGAAATTTATGCTTCAAAAAAGTTTCATCATGCTCAAGATTATGAGACTTCTAAAAAAATGTTTGGTGCTTTTTTTGCGGTTAAAACCATGCCTGGTGCTACCGAAGACAAGGTTCAAAATAAACTTTGGTTGGTCTGGAATACTATTGTTTTAAGCCCTGTTTTAAGCGAAATTTGTCTTTTTCCGTTAAATATGGCAATTAAATTATCAAGATTGATTCGTCAAATTAAAAAGAAATTAAAAGGATAAAAATGGCTATACATTGGACTGATCCAAAAAAATTACAAGAATTAGCTCAGAGCAAAATGGTGCCAGCCAATATTATTTTAGATATAGGCTGTGGAATTCAACCTCAGACTTATCAAAAAGCGATTGTTCATATTTGTGCTGAACCTTTCGGCCAATATGTTAAGAAGCTTCAAGAATTAGTAGCTAACCGAGTTGATCAACAGTTTGTAGTGATTAATGCGGATTGGGCCTCGGTCATCAAATTAATCCCGCCGAAATCAGTTGATTCAATTTATATTTTAGATGTGATTGAACATTTGCCTAAGGCTGAAGGTCGAAGATTGCTCAAACAAACCGAGAAATTAGCTCGTAAACAAATTATTCTTTTTACTCCGGTTGGTTTTATGCCACAGCATTGTGTTGGCAAGGATGCTTGGGGTTTAGGTGGAGTTCAAAATCAAGAGCATTTATCTGGTTGGGAACCGAAAGAGTTTGATAAAACTTGGGATATTTATGCAGCTAAAAATTTCCATTTAGCTTGGGATTATGAGGTTTCAAAAAAGAAATATGGTGCCTTTTTTGCTATTAAAAATATCGATAAAACTGTTAACCCTGTGGCTCTAAAATTATTTGAGGTTTGGAATACGGTTGTTTTAGATCTTAACTTGAGTTATTTTTGTTTATTACCGCTTCGATTTGCCGTTAAAATATCGAGATTGATTCGTCAGGCTAAAAAGAAATTAAGACGAAAGTAACCTAAAATCATGAAAATTTTATTTGTAGCGATGGGTGAAAGCATCCATACTGAACGTTGGATTTCCCAAATTTCAGATCAAAATTGGGAGATTCATCTTGCTCCGAGTACTTATTCGAGTTCAAGACGTCGTCAGATTAAAAACGTATTTTTTCATACGGATTTTAAGGTAGTTAAAGATAAAAAATCTGGTTTAGCCAGATATACTGGTTTAAATTTGTTTGTTAACCGTATTATAACTTTGTTTAAAGTCTGTCGCGATAAAATTTGGCCTGATTACCGGGCTCAGCAACTAAATCGATTAATTAAACAAATTAAACCTGATATTATCCATTCTTTGGAGTTCCAGTCAGCCGGATATTTAGTCAGTCGGGCTAAGCAACTTTATGACAGTGGCCAGTTTCCAAAATGGATTGCAACTAACTGGGGTAATGATATTTATTTTTTTGCTCGATTTAAGGATCATCAAGCCAAAATTAAAACTTTACTAGAAACTTGTGATTATTATTCTTGTGAATGTAATCGTGATGTTTGTTTGGCAAAAAATCATGGTTTTAAGGGTAAGGTTTTACCGGTCTATCCAAATACCGGCGGTTTTGATTTAAAAAAAGTTTGGTCGTGGCGTCAAAAAGGTTTAACCTCTCAACGAAGAATTATTTTAATCAAGGGTTACCATGGTATTTTTGGTCGGGCACTTTTGGCTCTGAAGGCGTTAGAACAGTGTGTTGATGTTTTATCTGGTTATAAAATTGTTTTTTATTCGGTTGATAATAAATCTGTTTTGATTCCAGCGATTAAAGATTTTACTTTGAAAACTGGTGTGCCGGTGGAAATCGTGCCTTATGGTTCATCGCATGAGAAAATTCTGAGAATGCATGGGAAAGCTAGAATTTCAATTGGTCTAAATGTCTCTGACGGAGTTAGCACAGCATTTTTAGAGGCCTTGGTGATGGGTTCTTTTCCGGTTCAATCAAATACGGCTTGTGTTGACGAATGGATTGAAAATGGTCAGACTGGTATGATCGTACCTCCAGAAAATATTAAAAAAATCGCCCAGGCTATCAGATTAGCTTTAACCGATAATTCAATGGTGGACGCAGGTGTTAAAAAAAACTGGCAAACAGCTAAAAAAAGGTTAGATTATCTTTTTCTGAAAAATAAAACCGTTAAGTTTTACAATGAAGTGGCCAAAAATTGAAAATACTACTTTATACACCATATCTACCTAGCGACAAGAACTCTGGCGGTCTAATGACTAGACAGATGTGCCAGGTTCTATCGGATCGAGGTCATGAAATTTGTATTGTGGCTGCCAGCACTCGACGGGCGCAGATTTTATTATCGTCAAAATTGAAAAAACTGGTTCATAAAGAGTTTTACCGGATTAATGATATTGTTATCCCGAATAATTGGTTATTTTCAAAGTTTTTAAATCGATTGATCAATTGGCTCCAAGAATTGTATCTAAATTTTATAATAAATCCACAAGTAATTTCCTTTGCTCGTAAAAATAGAGTCGATTGTATTTGGTCAATTTTACAGGGTAAAAGTATGATTGTTTCAACATGGAATATTGTTCGAAAGTTAAATATTCCTTTGGTCACTCAGGTTTGGGATGACCCAAACTGGGTATTAATGAATAGTGGTTTAGATTTAGTTGTACAAAAAGATTTGTTTAAAAAGTTCGATTATTTGATTGCGTCAAGTCAGGTTTGCGCCACAGCTTCTTGGCAGATGAGCAAGCAATATGAGAAAAAATATAAGGTAAAAACTATACCGATTGTGGCTCCTGGAGACAAAAAATTATCTAAAAAATTTCGAAAAATGAATGTTCGACAAATACACATTGCTTTAGCAGGGCAGCTTTATGCTCAAACGGAGTGGCAAGCTCTAGTCCAGGCATTGTCTAACCAGAATTGGTTTGTTTTAGGTAAACCAGTTAAATTGCATTTATTTGGTCATTTTTTGAAAAATGATTTTAACAAAGATTTACCAATCGAGCTTCATAGTTACAAAAGTCAAACAAAATTAATCGAATTATTGTCAGATATGGATATTTGTTATTGCCCTTATTGGTTTGACCGAAGTTTTGAGGCCGTGGCTAAAACAAGTTTTCCGAGTAAAATTACTTCTTACTTAGTGTCGGGTCGTCCGGTTTTGTTTCATGGTCCCAAATATGCTTCGCCGGCCGTGTTTATCGAAGAAAATGGTTGTGGCGTTTGTTGCTATTCACTTGAGTCTCAAGATATTATTAAAGCTATTGAAGCAATAATTCAATCTCCGGCTGAATATAAAAAATTAGTAAAAAATGGTCGACAAGCTTTCCTGAAATACTTAACCTTAAATAATTTTGAGTCAAGCGTTAAAGAGTTGTTTAGTTTTAAATAAATGAAAAAAATCTTATTTGTAGCAAGAACAGAAAGTATCCATACCAGAAGATGGCTAGCCCAATTGGCTGGTCAAAATTGGGAAATTCATATTTTTCCGAGTACTAAATTTGATTTGTCTCGTTGGGAGATTAAGAATGCGATCATTCATTATGATCGATTTCCGCAAAAATACCGAAAAAATCAAAAAATCGCTAAAGAAAAATTGAGTTTTAAAGAATTATTAAAGCGGCGGTTTGATTTATTGATTTCGATTATTGGCCAGAGAATTAATCATGATTATCAAGTTGACCGTCTAAACCGAGTGATTGATCAAATTAAGCCTGATCTAATCCACTCGATGGAGATTCAAAATGCCGGTTACTTGGTATCTGAAGCCAAAAAGAAATATAAAGGTCAATTTCCAGTTTGGTTGGCCACTAATTGGGGCGGGGATATCATGTTTTTTAGCCAGTGGCCGGAGCATAAAAGCAAGATTCAATCTGTTATAGACCAATGTGATTATTTTTCTTGTGAATGCTCTCGAGATGTCTGTTTGGCTAAAAATATGGGGTTGACAGGGAAAGCCTGGCCGGTTTTTCCGACTACTGGCGGGTTTGATTTAGCTAAAATTAAATCTTGGCGCAAACCTCTAAAACAAAGAAAAATGATTATGGTTAAGGGCTACCAAGGTTTATTTGGGCGGGCGGTTTTGGCACTTGAGGCTTTAGTAAAATGCCAAGATTTATTAACGGATTATCAAATTGTTGTTTATTCGGCTGAACCAGGCTCCTTAACCATTGACAAGGCTCAGGTATTAAGAAATATTGGTATGGATGTCAAAATTTTACCACTTGAAACATCTCATGACAGGATATTAAAGTATCATGGTCAGGCTAGGTTTTCGATTGGTTTGAGTGTTAGTGATGGTATTAGTACGTCGTTTTTGGAGGCTTTGGCCATGGGTTCTTTTCCGATTCAATCAAACACTTCTTGCGCCAATGAATGGGTGGAAAGTGGTAAAACAGGGATGATTGTGCCGACAGAAGATTTGCCGGTTATAATTAAGTCGATTAAAACTGCATTGACTGATGATAAATTATTGGTTGAATCAGCTCGGAAAAATTGGCAAACAGCAAAAAAAAGACTAGATTCGAAAGATTTAACCTTAAAAACGATTTCTTTGTACCAAGATATTTTTGATGCTAACATGAAAATAATTATGCCAAAAAGTCAGAATATTAAGAAATATTTTATCGAGGCTTTCCTGATTTTATGGATTTTAGGCACTTTTTTAGTTTGGTGGTTTTTGAGTGAAATTGTCGAATCTCCTTGGGGTAAATTTGTACCAAAAAAAATTCGTCAAACTACCTTAAAGGTTGAAAAGTGGTTTTGGCCTGATTCTTGGAAAGATTATCTTTATATTCAAAAATGATTATATTAATACCTATCATTTATACTTTATTCTATGTTTTGATTAACCTTATATTAGGTTTATTTTTGGTTAAACTATTTTTCAAAGATCAGGCTAATTGGTCGAATTTAGTCAAAATCTGTACCGCATTTTTACTTGGACTGAGTGTGCTGGCGGCCGTTTGGCTTTTATTAGGTTTAGACGGTTGGTTAAACCTAAAAATCGTTTTAGCAATTTTGATAGTGATAATTGGTTTAACTTGGTCTGTTTGGCAAGAGGCGATCAATCTGATTAAAAATATTTATTTTAGTATTATTAATAATTTCGAGAATTTTTCGATTTTTTGGAAAATAATTAGTATTATTTTAGTTTTACTGATCATATTTTTTGGTATAAATGCCTTGATTTTACCACCAATTGGTGATGCTTTGGCTTTTTATATGGTTTTGCCAAAAATCACAGCTTATACTGGTTTGCTTCAGCCACAATCAAATTATTGGGAATTTTCAGGTATTGGTTTTCTGGGCGAGATGCATTTTACAGTTTTGTTGATTTTAGCTGGTCAGTTTGCGGCTAAATTTTTTGTCTGGTTCGTGGTCTTGGCCGTTGGCGGTTTGATTGTTTTAATTTCAAGATTGACTAATTTAAAGTATAAAGGCCAAATTTTAGCTTTAATTCTATTATTCACATCTTCAACTTTTACTAATTATATCTTCGATGGTAAAACAGATGTTTTTAGTGCAGCACTCGGTTTAATGACATACTACTGGCTATTAAAAATTGAATCTAAAGACCGATCAAGTATAATTTTAACTGGTTTGTTTATGGGTTTTGCGATTGTGGCAAAAACCTCAAATGTTATCGCATTATTGCCGGGAGTATTTGTCGTTTTAGGTTGGAATTATTACAAAGAATTGATTGGCCGAAAGAATTTTTGTTCAGATTGGATCAAAAAGACTGTTATTACTTTTGGTCTTGTTCTAATTTTTGCTTTATTGGCTTTCTCGCCTCAAATTGTCAAAAATAAGGTTTTTTATGGTAAAAATTTTAATATCTCATCGTTTATGGGAATGAGTCATGAAGAAGTTTGGGCCGATTCAGCTTTAAAAAAGGCTCCAGCTGTTTCGATTAATGAAACCAAGTCGATTTCAACAACCATCGGTGAGCCTAATCATAGTAAAATTACCGTTCCTGTTTTAGTGAGAATGTTTGATTTTATGCTTAAAATATATCAGAATATTGAGCACTTTTTCTTGTTATTTTTAACTAGACCTTTAGCTTTTGTCTATGGTGGTCAATATGCTCAATACGGTGATCTATCAGTATTAATTTTAGCGTTTTTACCGATTTGGTTAATTGAACGATCAAATAATTTTATAGATAAAAAAATTCTAACACTTGCTTTAATTGGTTTAATTTTATGGGTGTTAATTCGTTCTTCCTTGATAATGCCAAGATATATCATGTCGGCAATTTTACTTTGGGTAATAATAGTTGCCGGCGGTGTCGAGAAATTTTTTCGTCAAAAAGGTTATTTACTCTTAAAATATTTAGTTTACAGTATGATTACAATTATTATTTGTGTAACATTGGCCGGGAATTTTAACCGATTCAAGAAGTTTGTTCTAATTGTTGCTGGTAAATTGCCGTCAACTTCGGTTAATGGGGTTTACTATCAGTCCTTAGAAGCGATTAATCTGAAGGCAAATAATAACGAAAGAGTTTTTATTGTTGGAGCATATGATTATTTCTTGAGGCCAGATTTATTGGCAAATTTTAATTCGGCAAAGGAAAGTGACGAATTATTTTTAATGACGGTTAATAATGTTAATCCGTGGAATTATCTTTATGATCATAATTTTAAATACATTTTAATTCAAAGGACAAACCCAAATTATCGTTTGATTAAAGTTTTTGATACCGCCGAAAAGCCAGCGGATTTAAATATAGTTTTAATCTATCATGATTATACCGGCGATGTTTATTCGATTAGTAAACCTTGACTTTTTGATTTTTTTCTAATCCTTCCATATATTAGTATTAACAGCTTAAGGCGAAAGGTGTAGAGTGAAAAAGACAATTTTGGTTCTAGGAGCAACAGGGGAGTTTGGCAATGGTATATTTCAGAGTCTTTTAAAGTATAAAGATTTCGAAGTTTTTGGTACAGCCAAAAATGATGAAGCCAGTCTTTATTTTGACTCAAAAGTTGCGGCCAAAGTGTTTAATTTTGTTCAAATCGAAAATGAACCAAAGTTAATCGAGATTTTTAATCAGATAAAACCAGACGTGGTCATTAATTGTGTTGGTCTGATTAAGCAGGTGATGGGTGAATTTGACGCGCCTAAAGCAATTTTTATGAATGCGCTTTTTCCTCATAAACTAGCCAGTCTTTGCGGGTTAATGGGGGCAAGATTGATTCATTTTAGTACCGATTGTGTTTTTAGCGGTAAAAAGGGCAATTACAAGGAAATCGATGCTTCTGACGCCGAAGATGTTTACGGTAAGACCAAATACTTGGGCGAGATAAGCAATTTGCCACACGTGATCACAATTCGAACCTCGATTATTGGCCATAGTTACGATAATCATTTACAATTGGTTGATTGGTTTTTGGCTCAAAAAGATAAGACCAAAGGCTATACCAAGGTGATTTATTCTGGACTACCAACTGTAGAAATGGGCCGAATTTTAGCCGAATATATTATTCCTAATCATAGAGTTAAAGGTTTGTATCAGGTTTCGTCTGATCCGATTAGCAAGTATGATTTATTAAAACTCATTGCTAAAGAATACGGTAAAAAGATTGAAATTGAACCTTATGAATCGGCGGTAAGCGACCGTTCGCTTGATTCGACCAAGTTTAGAAAAATTTCGGGTTATATGCCACCAACCTGGTCAGTTTTAGTTAAAAAAATGCATCAATATTATAAAAAAGATAAAAAATTTATTCAGATTTAAATTCAGTATGAATTGTATCTGCTTGTCAGGAGAATCATGTCGTTATTTGGAAGGAAAAGAATCTTAATTACTGGTGGAACTGGTTCATTAGGTAAAATTTTAGTGCGACGATTATTGAGTGGTGACGAAGGTCGTCCAGAAAAAATCATCATTTTTTCTCGAGATGAAGCTAAACAACACGACATGCGTTTAGAGTATCAGCATAAAAAAGTGGCGACTGACGAGGTGATTTATAATAATTTTCATCAGCTGGTCGAGTTTAGAATTGGTGATGTGCGTGATTATGAGTCAATTTGTTCGGCCATGAAAGATGTTGATATGGTGATCAATGCCGCGGCCTTAAAACAAGTGCCAAGTTGTGAATACTTTCCATTTGAAGCTGTAAAAACCAATATTATTGGTTCGGAAAATATTGTTAGAGTCCTTCGAGAGCATAATTATCCGATCGAAACAGTTGTAGGTATTTCGACCGATAAAGCTTGTCAGGCCGTCAGTTTGATGGGTATGACTAAAGCTGTCCAAGAAAGAATTTTCATTAGCGCCAATATTTTAGTACCAAATACTCGGTTTATTTGTATCCGTTATGGTAATGTTTTGGCTTCTCGTGGTTCGATTATTCCACTTTTGCATCAACAGATTTTAGATGGCGGTCCAGTTACTATCACTGCTGAAGAGATGACCAGATTTTTATTGCCATTAGAGCAAGCCGTGGATGTGATTTTTGAAGCAATTCGAAATGCGAATCGTGGTGAAATTTATATTCCTAAGATTAAATCATCTTTAATTATGAATATTGCCAAGGCTTTAATTGGTAAGCGCAAGGTAGATATCAAGGTAACAGGTATCCGTCCAGGGGAGAAAATGCATGAAGTTTTAATTTCTCAAGAGGAAGCTTGGTATACGGTTGAGCGAGAAGGCTATTATGTGGTTAAGTCGTTTTTGCCTGAATTAACCGAGATTTCGAAAGAGCCGTTTGTCAGCAAAGGTAATGAGTATAGTTCAGGTGACTCACCGATGGATTTTGAAGAAACTTTAGACGTTTTAAAGAAAAATAAATTAATGATCGAAGATAATCACAGTTTGTTTGAAGAAGAATTGTTAAGATAAAACAGAAATTCGCCTACGGGTATAAATATCGAGATCTGAAAAAAGAAAAGGAAAATTAATATGAAGGTAATGACAATCGTGGGGACTCGTCCGGAAATTATGGATTCATCTGCGGATGAATCGCGGAAATTTCCTCTAACCATAAATTATATTAGCACGATCAAGAAAGGTTCATTATGAAAGTAATGACTATTGTTGGTACGCGTCCGGAAATTATTAAGCTGAGTCGGGTGATGGCTGAATTAGATAAATTTACAGATCATATCATTGTTCACACTGGGCAAAATTATGATTATGAATTAAACGAAATCTTTTTCGAGCAATTAGAGGTTCGTAAACCTGATTATTTTTTGGATGCGGCCGGGAAAACCACGGCCGAAACCATTGGTAATATTATTGCTAAGGCCGATGAAGTGATGGCTAAAGAAAACCCTGATGCAGTCTTGCTTTATGGTGATACTAATAGTTGTTTGTCGGTTATTGCCGCTAAAAAACGTCATATTCCGATTTTCCATATGGAAGCTGGCAATCGTTCGTTTGATCAAAGAGTGCCTGAAGATATCAATCGAAAGATTGTTGATCATTTGAGTGATATTAATATGCCTTTATCTGAACATGCTCGCCGATATCTGATTGCCGAAGGTATAAAAGCTGAAAATGTGATCAAAACAGGTTCAAGCATGAAAGAAGTTTTAGCTTATTATGCTGATAAAATTGAATCAGTTGATCCGGTTAAAGATTTAAAACTCAAGGAAGGTAAATTTTTTATTGTGAGCGCTCACAGGGAAGAAAATATTGATAGCGAGGAAAATTTTACTAACTTAATCAAGTCATTAAAAGCTATCGCAAAACACTATAAAATGCCAGTGATTGTTTCGACTCACCCAAGGACTAAAAAGAAATTGGAAGAATATGGTATTAAAAAAATTAACGAAAATATCAGATTTTTAAAGCCAATGGGGTTTTTCGAGTATATTAAGCTTCAATTAAGTAGTTATTGTGTTGTTTCAGATAGCGGAACCATTACGGAAGAGTCATCGATTCTGAATTTCCCAGCTATTATGATTCGGCAGGCTCACGAGCGTCCAGAAGGCATGGACGAAACCATAGTCATTATGTCTGGTTTGGAACCTAAAAAGGTCTTAGAGGCGATTCAGGTGGTTACCAAGCAGTATGTAAAAGAGCCACGGGCTTTTAAACCGGTAGCGGACTATGAAGTAGATAATGTTAGTAAAAAAGTTTTAAGAATCATTTTAAGTTATACCGACTATATTAATCGCACCGTTTGGCGCAAGGATAAATAAGATTTCTGTTAGTTAAGGTTAAATATGAAACAAAACCCTAAGGTTTCAATTATTATTCCGGTTTATAATGGCTCAAATTATTTGAAGGATGCTATTGATATTTCTTTAGCTCAAACCTATAAAAATATTGAGGTGATTGTTGTAAACGACGGGTCAAAAGACCAAGGTGCAACCGATAAAATTGCCCGATCTTATGGAACGAAAATTCGTTATTTTAAAAAAACCAATGGCGGTGTTTCAACAGCCTTAAACCTTGGTATTAAAGAAATGAAGGGTGATTATTTCTCTTGGCTTAGTCATGACGATCTTTACACCCCCGATAAAATCGAAAAACAGATTAAAGCTATTCAAAAATACGGTCCCAAGACCTTGATTTATTGTAATTTTGAGATATTGGATCAATTTGGTAATCATTTACAAACACATAAGATTCAACCGCCAAAACAATCAGAATTACTACTTTCTTTAATTAAGGGCCGATTTTTGCACGGTTGTGCTCTTTTAATTCCTAAAATGGCTTTTGACGAAGTGGGCTTGTTTGATCGAAGATTACGAAACACTCAAGACTTTGAGGTTTGGTTTAAAATGATTAAAGCTGGCTATGCTTTTAAATTTATACCTGATGTTTTGGTTAAAAGTCGACACCATAATCAACAAACTTCGATGACAACGAGTGATCGACAAATTTACGAAGAAAATTATTTTTATTCAGCGACTTTAAAGAATTTTTCGGCCAAAGAATTGTTTGGCTCGGATGAACATATTAGTTTAAAATATCTGGATTTAGCTTCATTTTTCAAATTTTCAGGGACTAATAAGGCAGCTGATACGGCTTATGAATTAAGTCGTAAATATCTAAATTCACAAGATTATATGGCTTGGCACCTGGGAAACATTTTTTATTCTTTAGCGCCAAAATCTTTTTTTAATTTTTTACGCGCTTGTGCTCGGATTGTTCGTGGTCTCAAGAGAAGATATCAAAAAGGATTTAAAAAAAAAGTAGTTAAATCTGAGCTAAAAACCGCAGATCATAGAAAAATTAAATTGCTCTTGATTGGTAACATCACTTCTCCTCATAATCAAAAAAGATGTCATTATCTAAAAAAACTCGGTTTAGAAATATATTTTTTAACCACCAGAAAAGGCAAGATCGATGGAGTTAAAACCTATGAAATAGTTAAAAATGAACTTGAGCCAGTTTTCATGTGGTTTTTGCGTGGTATTTTTGTTACTAAGAAAGTTATAAAAATAGTTCAGCCTGATATTGTTCAAGGTCAATATCTTTTGCCTGGAGGTTTGTGGGCAGCATTTTCTGGTTTTCATCCATACATTGCTTCTGTTTGGGGATCAGATGTTTTCGATTTTGACAGTTATAATTTTTTAGTTAAAAGTTTAGTTCGAGGAACTCTAAAATCGGCTGATATAATTTTGGCTAGTTCACAAGCTTTAGTTGATCAGGCGATTAAGATTGGAGCTGATCAGAAGAAAGTCGAAATAGTTTATTTTGGAGTTGATTCTAAAATTTTTAAACCTAAAAAAATTAAGCATAGCGGTAAGATAATTTATTGTCCGCGAGCGATTGAGTCAATTTACAATACTGACGTTCTGATTAAGGCGTTTGCGCAAATCGTAGTTAAATATCCAGATACAAAACTTGCTCTGATGGATTTCGTAAACGACCGAAGTTATTTTTATAAAATTAAACAGTATATTAAAGAGCACAAATTAAGTCGAAAAATAGTTTTTTGGCCAAAAGTAGCTAATGCGGATATGGCTAAATACTATAATCAGGCCGATGTTGTGGCAACCATTGCCGCCTATGATGGCTCGAACATCTCATTATTAGAAGCAATGGCTTGTCAGAAAAAGATTGTAGTTTCTGAAGCCCCATATCTTAAAAAATGGCAAAAAGGTCGTAATTTCTGGGTTGTACCAGCAGGAAATGTCGAAAAAACGGCCCAAGCTTTAGAAGCGGCTTTAGTTTGTTCTGATGAAAAATTTGAATCAATCGGACAATTGAACCGAGCAATGGTGATTGATCGAGAAGATAGTCCAACAGTTCATAAAAGATTCGAAGAAATATATCAAAAAATATTAAAGGGTTAATTCGTTATGTGTGGAATTGTTGGTATATATAATTTATCAGAGAAAGATAATGAAATAAAACTGGATCAAGTTGTTAAAAAAATGACTGATTCAATTGCTCATCGTGGTCCTGATGATGAAGGTTTTTATGTGGAAAATAAAGTCGCTCTTGGTCATCGACGTTTAGCTATTATTGATCTTTCTCCTTTGGGTCACCAGCCGATGTTTAGCGAAGACAGTAATTTGGTTATTGTTTTTAATGGGGAAATATATAATTATTTAGAATTGGCCGAAGAATTAGAAGGTTTAGGTCATAGTTTTAAATCGAAATGCGATACCGAAGTGATTCTTCATGCTTACGAGGAGTGGGGTGAGAAATCATTAAATCGATTTTTAGGCATGTGGGCTTTCGTTTTATGGGATAAAAGTAAACAAGAGATGTTTTGTAGCCTTGATCGATGGGGAGTTAAACCTTTTTATTATGTTTTAGATAAAGAAAAATTTGTTTTTGGTTCAGAAATTAAGGCGATTTTTCAATATCCAGGGGTTAAAAGAGAGCCAAATTACGCTAATATTTTTGATTTTTTGGTTTTTAATCGAACTGACCATAATCAAGATACTTGTTTTTCTGGAGTAAAAAGATTGATGCCTGGCCATTGGCTTAAAATCAATCGAGATGGTAAAGTAATATGTAAAAAATGGTATACGATCAAATATCAGACTTATAAATTCAACCATAAAGACGATGATTTAATTGCTAATAGTAAGCATTTGCGATTATTGCTGGAAAAAAGTGTGGAATTACGTTTAAGAAGTGACGCTCCGGTCGGTTCGTGTTTGTCTGGCGGTTTGGATTCGTCGACTATTGTGGCTTTGGTCAAAAATAAATATGTTAACACTAATTTAAAAACTTTTTCTGCGGTTTTTCCTGGTAGTTGGGCTGATGAAAGTCGATATATTAAATTAGTTAATAAAAAGTTTTCATTAAAGAATTATCAGGTTGAACCGACATCAAAAGATCTGTTAAAGGATGTTAAAAAGTTAATTTATCATCAAGAGGAGCCATTTGGTTCAAGTTCAATTTTTGCTTCATGGTCAGTGATGAAATTGGCCCATAAGCACAAAATTAAGGTTTTGCTTGATGGCCAAGGTGGTGATGAAATATTGGCAGGTTACCCATATATGGCTGGTTTTTATTTTTATGAAATCTTTAAAAATGGACATCTGATTTGTGCGATTACTGAGATGATAAAGTTTTGGAAGAAACAGAAATTTAATTTTTTGTCAGCATTTCAAATTTTTATTTTTAAGTTAAGTCCAAAGTTTTTACAAAATAAATTTTTACGTTTTTCGTCCAGCTGGATTGATCGTGATTTTTTTAATAAATATGAAAAAAAGAGTCGATTTGCGGAAAGCTTTTTTTCGGCTAATTCTCTAAACGAGTCATTAGCTAACCATTTGAAACATAAATTAGCCCATCTTTTAAGGTATGAAGATAAAAATGCTATGGCTTTTTCAATTGAAAATAGAGAAGTTTTTTTGGATCAAAATTTAGTGGAATTTGCGCTTAAATCAGCTGGCTCGCTTAAAATTAAAAATGGCGCCACAAAAATGATTTTAAGAGAAGCGATGAAAGATATTTTGCCAGAAAAAATTTCTAATCGTCACGATAAAATTGGCTTTGATACACCTGAAGAAATGTGGTTTAGAAAAGAGGAAATGTTAGATTTCGTTGGTAATATAATCCAGTCCGATAGTTTTAGGAAAAGAGGACTGTTTGATTTAACGAAAATAATTCGAATTTTTGAAAATTTTAAGAATAATTCAGCTAAATATCAAAGTGTATTATGGAAGTTAGTTTGTCTTGAATTATGGTTTAGAATTTTTATTGATCCAGATAAATTTTAATCGGTAGAGGTGTTATGCTTTTAAGAAAGAAAATTGCGGTAGTCGTTCCGGCCCATAATGAGGAGAAATTAATCGGTAAAGTTATCCAGACCATGCCGAATTTTGTCGATCTAATTATTATTGTTGATGATGCTAGTACTGATCAAACGGCGAAAAAAGTGCGCGAAGCGGCTAAGAAATTTAATAAAAAAGTTGAGCTAATTATCAATCGAAAAAATTTTGGTGTAGGTGGTGCGATTGTGATCGGATATGAATTTGCTCTAAAAAAGAAAATTGATTGTACGGCTGTCATGGCAGGGGATGCGCAAATGGATCCAACCGAGTTAAAAGATATTTGTTTGCCAGTAGTTAGGAATGAAGCAGAGTATGTTAAAGGTAACAGGTTAATTTATGGTAAGGCCTGGCAAATGATGCCAAAAATTCGTTATTTGGGAAATTCTGCCTTATCGCTTTTGACTAAAATCGCTTCTGGTTACTGGCATGTAGCCGATAGCCAAACTGGTTATGCAGCCATTTCTTATAAAGCCTTAAGCGAAATGAATGTTGGAAATCTGTACAAACAGTATGGTTTTCCTAATGATGTTTTGGTTCATTTAAACCTTATAAATGCTAGGGTGAAAGAGATTCCAATCAAACCAATATACCATACTGATGGTAAATCTGGTATACGTATTTGGAAAGTTATCCCAACCATTTCCTGGTTATTAATTAGACGATTTTTTTGGCGATTAAAGAAAAAATATATTATTGAAGATTTTCATCCGTTAGTTTTTTTCTACTTTTTTTCTATGATTTTGACTGTTGTTGGTTTGTTTTTATTGGTCCGATTGATTAATATCATGGTTACAACTGGTCATACTCCACCAATGAATGCTTTAGCTTTGTTCTTTTGTTTGATAATGGCTCCTCAGTTCTCATTCTTTGCGATGTGGTTCGACATGGATTACAACAAAGACTTGAGAGTGAAATAGTTGTTGTAATCGCGGAAATTCAGTATTCGGAATTATGGATTACAACAAAGACCTAAGAGTGAAATAGTTGTTGTAATCGCGGAAATTTTCAAAGTTTTGAAAAATATGGATTACAATAAGGATCTAAGAGTGAAATAAAACTTGTCTGATCGGAGCGCGGAATCACTGATAAAATTGTCAAAAAGAACTAAAACTGAGATAATAAATTAAATATAACTTATCGAGACTATTATTATGATTAAAAACAAAACTATCGGCGTGGTTGTGCCGGCTCACAATGAAGAATTGTTAATTGCAGAAACTCTAAGTGGTATGCCAGATTTTGTTGATAAAATTATCGTTGTAAATGACGCTAGTACAGATAAGACCAAAGAGATTATTCTGCAGCAAAAGGATTTAAAAAACAGGATTGTTTTAGTTGATCATCTAAAAAACAAGGGTTTGGGCGCAAGTTTAGCAGATGGTTATTTAAAGGCTCTAGAGTTGAATATTGATTGTATTGCTGTGATGGCTGGCGATAATCAAATGGATCCAAATGATCTTGAAAGTATTGTGATGCCGATTGTTGATGAAAAAGTCGATTATTCTAAAGGCAGCCGCTTGTTAGCGAAAGATGTGGCTAAAATAATGCCTAGATACCGTTTTATAGGTAATATTATTGCGACTTTCTTAACAAAATTTGCGACTGGTTATTGGCAGTTAGTCGATCCGCAGTGTGGCTATACGGCGATTTCAAATAAGGCTTTGGCTAAAATTGACATTGCTACCTTAAAAAAAGGTTATGGCTATAACGCTGATATATTATTTAGATTGAATTTCTTTAATTTTAAGATTACAGATGTTGAGGTAAAACCGGTTTATGGGCGCGAAAAAAGTGGCATTAAATTTTTTAGTTATACAATGGATGTTAGTTCATTTTTATTAAAATTGTTTTGGCGCCGTTTGAGTGAAAAATATTTCTTCCGTGATTTTAATCCGTTAGGTTTATTTTACCTATTTAGTTTTATCAATTTAATCTTGATTATTATCCCATTAACTATTAGATTCTTCATGCTATATTTCCAGACTCATTTGGCTCCGAGCACAACATTGATTATCTTATCTTTCTCTTTAATGATGGGATTTTTCTCGTTTGGTTTTGCTATATGGTTAGATATGGAATCGAATAAAGATTTGTTCGTGAGGTAATTAATGAAAGATCAATCTTGGGGAATCGATTATAAATCTTTCTTTGTTTTCGACCAAAATAAATCTCAAATTAAAGATTTTTCTTTGGGTGAAAAAAAACTATTAGATAGTTTGATAGATTTTTACGCTCCAGGCAAATTGCAAAAGTATATCGAAAAGACGGCCGCATATTTTTATAGTTTTTTAAGTGAAAAAACCCGAACAATGTTTTCTTCATTTGTTAAAAAAAATACTGCTAGTAAAGTTAAAAACATTTTAAATTTGATTCCAGCCAAAGAGATAGAGGAATTTGGCCGAATTTTTGAAAATCGTGAATACAATGGCCATAAATCGACTATTTTAATAACTCATGATGTCGATTATCTTAAGGGTTACGAAAGCGTTTTAGAGATTGCCAGGATGGAAGCTAGTTTGGGACTTAAGGCTAGTTATTATTTTTTAGTGCATGCTGGTTATAAAATCTCGAGCGAGGTTTTAAAACAATTGGTTGAATTAGGTCATGAAATAGGGGTGCATGGTTATGCTTACGACTTACGTTTAGCTTATCGTGGTCAAGCTGAAATTGCCAAACAACTCAAAAAAGCCAAACAGGAGCTCGAAACATTAACCGGTGAAAAGGTTTATGGTTTTCGTAATCATTCATTAAGAAATAGTGTCAATATGCTTCAAGCTGTTCAAGAAGCGGGCTTCATTTATGAAAGTGGGGTTTACCCTATAAAAAAGATTAATAACTTCAATACTTTTTTTTGCTGGCCATTTAAATATGCTCAAAAGGAGTTAGTAGAAATTCCGGTAACATGGCCAATGGACACAGAAGTTTTTAGAAATTTAAATCTTACAGACGAGCAAGCGTTGGATTTTTACAAGGAAAAGATTGGCTTGATTACTAAGCTCCATGGTGTGGTTTGTTTAAACCAACACCCGGAAATTATCATCGGTCATAAAGTTTTTTATCAAAATTTATTGGAATTTATTGCTAACTCTAATTCTTATAATACGAGACCGATTGATTTAGCCAAAAATTATATAAGCAAAGAAAAATAATGAAAATTATCAAGAATAAATTGTTTCAAAAAATAATAGTCAATTTGATTTTAGTAGCCATAATTATATGGTTTATATTTTTTGTTAAAGGACATTGGTCAGAATTTCAAATAATTAAAACAATTTCGGTTTCCGATATTATTA
>JBAXXI010000005.1:0-35564 GCA_037127955.1 Candidatus Berkelbacteria bacterium
TCCCTTTATAACCCTTTATTGACCCGTTTTATTTTTACATAAACAACGAGTAAATGGTTGCCACGCCGGCAATCACCATAATAACGGTGCCAAGCCAGCCAAAAGTTTTTGAAAGCCAACCGCTTTTCCACTCACCCATAACTTTTTTATTACTAGCCAAAAGTACAATCAAAATCATGACAACTGGCGCCACTAAACCATTGGTCACGGCCGAGTAAATCAAAGCTTTAATCGGGTCGAGTCCAACAAAATTAATCAAAAGCCCTACGCCCATTGAAAGAATAATCACTCCGTAAAAAGCGCCGGCTTGAGCAAAACGACGGTACAAACCCTCTTTCCAGCCAAAAGCTTCGGCAATGGCGTAAGCAGCTGAACCAGCCAAAACTGGAATCCCTAACAAGCCTGTACCAAAAATACCAATCGTGAACAAAAGCGAAGCATATTTACCCGCTAACGGCTCAAGCGCTTTGGCCGCGTCAGCGGCTGAAGTGATATTAGTAATGCCGCCTTTAAATAAAGTCGCCGCACAAACCGCGATAATAAAGAACGTCACAATGTTAGAAAAAATCATGCCAGACCAGTTATCCAATTGCATTTTTTTCATTTCTTTCTTGGTTGTACCTTGACGCGAAGCAATAGTCGTGTCGCCTTCTAAAATCTGCTCCTCGACTTCCTGAGAAGTCTGCCAGAAGAACAAATAAGGCGAAATGGTCGTACCTAAAATACCACAAATTAAAATGATTTGTTCTTTACTAAAATCTAATTGTGGTGTCACCGCATTCCTTAAAGCTTCAGCCCACGGGAAACCCTTAATCACAAAGGCTGTAATAATATAAACAACCAAAGTAATGGCCAGGTATTTCAAAACCCCGGCATACTTTTGATAAGAAATAAAAATCTGCATCAGTAAACTTAAAACCGTAAAACCAATCACTAAACTCCAGAATGGCCAGTTTGGCGCCAAAAGTTGAGTGGTTTTAGCTAATGCCCCTAAATCAGCGCCGATATTAAAGGTATTAGCGACCAAGAGTAAAAAAGCGGTTAAAATTAAAACCCAGCGCGGGAAAAATCTTTTAATGTTTGAGGCCAGTCCCCGACCAGTCACCAAACCGATTCGAGCACACATTTCTTGAATCGCGCCCATCAAAGGCAAAGTCAGTGGCGCAAACCACAAAAGTTTAAAACCGTACTGAGCACCGGTTTGTGAATAAGTGGCCACGCCAGACGGATCGTCATCGGCCGCACCAGTCACCAAACCTGGACCTAAAATATGCCAAAATTTACGGGCTTTTTTGACCGTCTTTACCGTTGCGTCTGACATCAATTTAACGCCTTCGACTTCGGTCATCATAGTCGCATCAACCGCATCGCGGACTACTTCGGCTCCAACTCCAAAAGCACGTTTACCTAGATCTAACGGACCCTCAACTGAATCCTGATTATCAATATTTTTTTGTTCTAATTCGCTCACGACAATCCCTCCATTAAAATTGCGTATTCAAAAATACACATTAATTATTTAAGTACTTTTAGTATATATGAAACCTTCTTGTCACCACAATAGATTAATCAAGAAGTTTTTTGTAATTGAGAGCTAATCCAATCCACTCGTCAAGCGCCAAATCTTCGGCTCTTCGTTTTGGATCAATTTTACTGTCTGAAAGCAACTTTTGAACCTGATCTTTTTCTAAACGCAAAGTCCCAGCTAAAGCGTTATGAATCTGTTGACGCTTGGAGCTAAACCCAGCTTTTACAATTTTGAAAAATAATAATGGTTCGATTTTTGATAAAGATTTTTTTGGAGTAATTTTGATAACCGCGCTATCAACTTTTGGCGCAGGCAAAAATTCTTTCCGATTAACCTCAAATAAAATTTCAGCCTCAGCGTAAAATTCGACGATTAAAGTTAGCAAACCACGGCTTGAATCGCCCGGTTTAGCACAAATTCGCTCCGCCACTTCTTTCTGAACCATTAAAACCAAAAGTTCCGGCCGAGGTTCCTGCTCAATAAATTTACGAATTAAAGGCGAGGTAATATTGTAAGGAATATTGGCGACAACTTTGTATTTATCTAACAAACCTAGATCAAACCAAAGCGCGTCTTGGTGAATTAATTTTAAATTTTTCTGACCCATACCGCGACGAAGTTTATCGATTAAATCAAAATCTTTTTCAATGGCTAAAACTTCCCCAGCAACTCTCGATAAACGACTGGTTAAAACACCCAAGCCAGGACCAACTTCAACCACCGTATCTTCTTTACTCAAATTCGCCGCTTCGATAATTCGATCGGCAATTTCCTCATTGATTAAAAAATTTTGTCCTAATTGTTTTTTTGGTTTTAACATATTAATAAGTTCTCAGTTCCTAGTTCACAGTTTTCATTTAATTCACAGTTTTTATAATTTTGTTAAAGATTTCCGCGCAAAGCTATAATTTGACAATTAATTGAAAATTGGAAACTGAAAATTGAGAATTTGTCAAAGGTTTGCGCAGTGTGCAAATGGCGGCCATCGACGACTTTGGCCAATCGAAATCAATCGAGCCGTGGTGAAAATTTGAGCTTTAGCATCTGTCCATAAAGCACCGGCAAACCCGGCAGCTTCTGAAGCTGGCCCCCAAAAACCTGGATCGTACTGAAATAAACCGATATAACCAGCCGACGCCACCGAATCAACATGGCCATTCGACTCACGCATCATCAGACACTGCAAGGCAGTCGCATTAACATCGTATTTCTTGGCCGCGGCATTAAGCAAGTCCATATATATACCGTTATGAACCATTTTCGGCCCTGTTCCAACAATTAAAAACTCGGTCACCGGGTCTTTTAAAATATTGGTTTCTTTAACGCGCCGCGAAACCTCTTCACCATCGATTCGTTTCACTATATAGACAACTTCTTTTTGACCTTTTTCACCTTTTTGTTCAACTTTAGTCTGGCCTCGCTCCATATCGCGAGTTTCTTTTTTCACAGTTTTAAAATCAATATCTTCTTTTTGTGTCACTTCGACTTCGGCCACACGAGTAATTTTAATTTTCATATTGCTCGTAATTTTCGTTTGCGCAGACGGATCAACGCTATCTTTACCGAGCAAACCAATATTTTGTTCAGTCAAAAAATCACCAATATTGTCTTTCCAAGTTCGGTAAGTTTTCACCATTTTTGCATCGGTCACTTGAACCGGTGTCGCCCGAACGATAGTTATGCGACTACCTAAACCCATCTCTGGCGGTGGAAAAGTCGTAGTTTTATCTTCCGGGTAAACTTTGACCGACAGATCCTGAAGCATAGTCTCAAGGGTTTTAAAATCAGCACTACCAAAATAAACTTCGGTCGGGTGATTTGGATCATTTTGGGTATGCGCGCCGGCAACCTGCTTTTCAACAGTTTTCGGCCAAGCCAAATATACGCCAATTCCAATAATGGCGAATAAAACCGTGACAAAAATTTTAGCTTGTCGCGTCAATCTATGCATTGAGTATAGTTTAACCCTTTATGACCGAACAATCAAGACTTAAACTCGGTCGATTAGTTCTTCTGGCACCTCTGACAAGAATCGCGATGGCATATTGTACTGCAAACCGCCGTACAACAATCGACACTGAGCATAGGTCAAATATAGCCGTTCGCGAGCGCGAGTCATACCAACATAACAAAGTCGGCGTTCCTCCTCGAGCTCACTTGGATCAACCAACGAATTAGCATGCGGAAACAAACCTTCTTCCAACCCAACCATAAAAACAATTGGGTATTCCAAACCTTTAGCATTATGAAGCGTCATCATAGTCACGGCCTCGGCATCGCGATCAAGCGCGTCGATATCTGAAGCCAGCGCTACCTGCTCTAAAAACTGCTCTAAATTTTCACTCTTGGCAGCTACCGATTTCAATTCTTCAATATTTTCCCACCGACTTTCCCCTTCTTCAGTGCCGTCTAAAATATAATTTTTATAACCAATTTCACGCAAGATTAAATCAATCAATTCACCAACTTTTAGCTTTTGTGCTTCTTCGCGGAAATAATCCACCATTTCAAAAAACTTTTTAATTTTCGGATTTTCCAAATTCATTTCTTTGGCCGATTTTGCGCCAATCCCACGAGTCGGCACGTTGATAATTCGCTTTAAAGAAACTTTATCTTTAGTATTAACGATCAATTTTAAATAGGCCAAAATATCTTTAACTTCGCGACGTTCGTAGAACCTGAGTGCGCCGATTAATCGATAAGGAATCCGGTGCTGGAGAAAAACTTCTTCTAAAATACGACTTTGGGCGTTAGTTCGGTACAAAACCACAAAATCATTTAACGAATACGAACGATGCAAAGACTCGATTTCCATTTGAATAAATTCAACTTCCTCAATTTCGTTTTTAGCTTCATAAACCGTGGCCAACATGCCAGCCTCATTTTCGGTCCACAAAACTTTGCTGGATCGTAATGTATTTTTTTCAATCACATGTTGAGCCGCGGCCAAAATATTTTGCGTCGAACGATAGTTTTGCTCCATTTTAATCACTTTCGCCTGCGGATAATCTTTTTCAAAATCCAAAATGTTTTTAAAATTAGCGCCGCGAAACCCGTAAATCGCCTGAAAATCATCGCCGACCACACAAATATTTTTATTTTTGCTAGCCAACAAATTTACCAATCTGTACTGAGTATGGTTTGTATCCTGGTACTCATCGATTAAAATATATTGAAAAAGATCCTGGTAGCGCGCCAAAGTATTTTTGTCTTTTTCAAAAAGTTCCACGGTTTTCAAAAGCAAATCGTCAAAATCCAGGGCGTTCGCATCTTTCAACTCTTTTTCATAACGTGTATAAACTTTTTGCACCACTTCACCAAAATAACCGCGGCCGTATTTTAAATAAGCCGTGGCCGAAATCATTTCGTTTTTAGCGCCCGAAATAAAATTGCGAATACTTTTCGGATTGTACTGTTTTTTATCAATTTCTAGTGCGTCCATGGCATTTTTTACAACCGACAAAGATTCTTCGCTGTCGTAAATGCTAAAACTGCGCGTATAGCCAAGCTGATCAATTTCTCGACGCAAAATCTTAACACAAACCGAGTGAAAAGTACCCATCCAAGGCAATTTAGCGAAAAGCACATGATCGGTCGTCGACAATAATTTGGTAATCCTGGCCACCATTTCTTGCGAAGCTTTGTTGGTAAAAGTCACGGCCAAAATATTTTCCGGATGAACTTTTTTCTCTTCAATTAAATAAGCGATCCGGTGGGTCAAAGCCTTAGTTTTACCCGAACCGGCGCCGGCTAAAATCAAAACCGGCCCTTCGGTCGTTACGACAGCCTCGCGCTGGGCACTGTTTAATCCATATAAAATATCTATCATAGTTAGTCTATTGTATCAGAAAAATATTTGAAGAGCGAACTAGTCTAAGGCAAAGTCTTGACCCTCACGCTCAATTTTTGGGTTTGGGGGTTGACACATGCGCCAAAACATGATACAGTATATGTCGATGCCTAAAAGGAGGATATCGGAATATGTATCTTGCCAACCATTCAGTCTTGTCGCCAAATGGTGAAACTCTCGACAACGTTTTAGTAGAATCGCCAGACGACAAAAAATGTGAGCACGAGCTATATGCTTTGACCATTGCTCATAACAAGGTTTTTTGCCTGAAGTGCCATAGTCGCTTTAAGGCCACTAACCGCACGCAAAACGGAAGAAGGGTTTTTCTTTACGACAGCCCAATTCCACAACAAATTGAAAACCAGTTACAACATCAAATTGTAACTGCCAAAATAGCCGAATCTCAATTGGTCGGCTAAACCCTGTCCCCCTGACGCGCCCTCACCGGCGCGTTTTTAATTATCAAAACTAATTTTGATAATATTAGAAAATATTTTTAAGACAACAAAAAAGGCGCGAATCTAAACCCGTCCACATATTTCGGAATACTGAAATTCCGCGGACGGGACTATTAAATATAAACTAAAGTTCAATATTACATCCATTTTTCAAATACAAAAAAAGGCGCGAATCTAAACCCGTCCCATAAATATTTTAATATTGGTCGGTGTCCACGCCTCTGTGTTAAGGCCAAAGCATATAACTTTGTCCCTATCACAGTAAATTTCTTCTTACTACTATTAGTGGTAAGAAGAAAAACCCAGGAGATCTGCCCTCCTTTAGAGCTTATCTTCTTACCTCAATCTTAAATTGTTAATATACTCTTTAAATTATCAATTATACTATTGTACCACAAAATTAGGCTTTTGTCAAGACCCAGACCCTTTCTACTCCTTATATTTAGCCTAGCAAGTACTATATTTTTTAACCAATTTAATGACAAAAATTACGCTTTAACCTGTTAATTTCGGTTAAATTTACGAAAAACTAGTCCTCTATTTCGAAATCAGCCCGTTGCGCTTCGAGTGCATCGGAAAAAGTGGCCAAAAAATCTTTGTATTTTTTACCGACAATTTTACCAGCTTCCGACTGAAACTGAAATTCACTCGGTTGTGACATCAATTTAATTCGGTCGGCAGCCCAGTAAACCGTTGGTTTGCCGTGGTAGGCCACAGCGATCGGCACGCGCAACACTCCGCTTGCACCGAACATATCCATTTTATCAGCATCGGTAAAAATATTGAATTCAACGCTGCTGGCGATTTTTTGGTCTGGACACATATGCGCCACGGTATGGTAACGCACCATGAGCAAAACTTTTTCTAAATCCAGGTTATTTGAGGCAAATTCTGCCGCGTATGGCTTTAGCAATTCCTGAGAAATTTCATATGAAAACTCGGCATGAGACTGATCGGCTTTACTGCGACCCGTATCGTGCAACAGCGCGGCCATCAAAACTTCGCCACGATTGGCGGCTTGATCTACTTCAAGCATTCTTAAACATGCGCCGTAAACTCGTCGCATATGATTCCAGTCGTGAATATCGTCAAACGGCCGACCATCCGCTTGAATATAATACGGCTTGATATCTTCTTTAACTTTAGCCAATAATTGATCTAAATTCATATATCACCTTTAATTTTAAATAGATTCGATAATGTTTTAGTGCGCTTCGCGCTTTGTCTCGATGTTACCAAACTGATGACTAATTCGGAAACTAGTGACTTCCTTCTCTTTTTGTTTCAATATTTCCGAATTTCATATATTCTGGCTTCCAGAATAATTGCAAATCGCCAACCGGACCGTTACGATGTTTTCTAATCAAAACCTCGGCGATATTTTTAAGTTCAGTATCTTTTTCATAATAATCGTCACGATAAATAAACATGACGACGTCCGCATCCTGTTCAATAGAACCTGATTCACGCAAATCGGAAAGCATCGGGCGCTTGTCTGGTCTGTGCTCAACTGAACGCGACAACTGCGAAAGCGCAATCACTGGAATATTAAGTTCACGGGCCAAACCTTTGAGACCGCGAGAAATTTCCGAAACTTCCTGAACACGCGAATCCGAACTTTTCGAACCACCTTGAATTAACTGCATGTAATCGATCACCACCAAACCCAAACCATGCTCGCTTTGCAATCGGCGACACTTAGTTCTAATTTCCATGACATTGATCATCGGGGTATCATCGATATAAATTGGCGCTTCGCTAAGTGCACCCATAGCGTAATTTAAACGACCAAAATCCTCGTCTTCCAGGTTGCCTGTTCGAAGTTTCCAAGAATCAACCGTGCCGCGAAGACAAAGCAAACGGTCAATCACCTGTTCTTTACTCATTTCCAAGCTAAAAACTGCGGCCGGAATTTTGGCTTCGCAAGCCACATGATCAACAAAGTTTAAAGCCAAAGATGATTTTCCGATTGAAGGACGAGCGGCCAAAATAATCAAATCGGAATTTTGAAACCCAGCCATAATATTATCCAAATCCTTAAAACCACTCGGAACACCGCGCAAAACGCCCTTTTCCTTGTGAAGTTTGTCGATACGATCAAAACTGTCCGCTAAAATATCGCGAATCGGCGTAAAATACTGTTTAACATATTTTTGACTAACACTAAAAAGCGCAGTTTCAGCTCGATCCAAAATACTTTCTAATTCGGAATTTTCATCGAAACCAAGTTCGGCAATACTGGAAGCAGCTGAAATCAATCGACGTAAAGTAGCTTTCTGAGTGACAATTTGCGCATGTGTCACAATGTTGGCCGAGGTCGAAACACCGTTAACCAAAGTTGATAAATAAGTGGCACCGCCAATATTTTTCAAATTTTTTTCTTTTTCAAGCTCATCGGTCAGGGTAACCACGTCGATTGGCTTGCGTTTTTCATAAAGTTTTAAGATACAACGATAAATCGTAGTATGATCATCACGATAAAAATCGTCGGGCTTAATCAAATCACCGATTTTCAACATCGCATCTTTATCAATCAAAATCGCGCCGAGCACACTTTGCTCTGCTTCGACATTTTGGGGCGGTAATTTAGTTAAATCGTTAGCCATTTTTCTCTTTCCTCGTACTTCTAACTTTCAACTTTTTGCTTGATTATGTCAATGTGGAAACTGTGGACAACCTGTGGATAACTATTCTAACTTTAATTTACCAGACGAAAAAGTTATAATAAAAGTAATAGTAAAAGTCTCGAAAGGATACATAATGAATCAATCAAATATGCCGTGGCAAGGAAAAAATAATCAATGGAAAGCCGCTAAACCTTGGGTTTTAATTGGATTAGCCGCAATTATTGCCGTCGGCGGTGGTTACTTTGGCTGGAATTATTTTGCCAATAAACCAACCGACACCACCACTACCAAAACCGTTTCAGATAGCTCGCTCGATCAACCAATCACACCAGATCCAACCACAGAACCCGCTACCACCGAGTCTACCACTGCCGCTGATACAACCAAAACCGATACGACTAAAACAGCTACGCCAACCCCGACCATCACCTCATCAACTACTACTCCAACCACCACCCAAACTACGAGTACAACGGCGGTCGCACCAAAAATCACTACCGCCAGTACGTTTGATCTAAATAATAACGGTAAAATTGACGGGGTCAAAATCGAATTTTCCAGTCCGATGACCCAAAGCGCTACTGCATCAAACGGTTTTAAGGTTAGTGGGTACACCATAAAATCATGGCAATGGGCCAATCAAGGTTCTACGCTCAACTTTACTCTAAGAGAAAATGATACTTACGACACTGATGCCACGCCAAAAATTACGTACGATGCCACTGTGGGTAATTTAAAGGGTACCAATAACGCGGTTTTGACTAGTACCACAATCAAAACAATTGATTTAGCCAACCCAATCGCTATCTCGGCAACAGCCATTGATACCAATGCCACCACCGGCATTCAAACTGGTGACAAAGTGATAATCACCTTCTCTGAACCGATCAAAGCCAGCCCAAGCATCACGACTGCGAATATCAACAAAGTTCTACCGCTCAACAATGATCATAGCTGGAAAGACGGCGCTGAAGCGATCGGATCTGTCGTTGTGTCTCTGGACAATAAAACTATTACCGTAACTTTAAGCGCCACAACCAGCGCACCAACCGTAGCGATCGATGATTCGATTCATATTGGCGAAGGTATTGATTCAATCGAAGATCTTTCTGCTAACAGTGCTAATGGTACAAACGACCGAATCCAGATTACTGGTAGTTTCTAAATTAATCTCAAAATAAAAAAGACCTTGGATTTTCCAGGGTCTTTTTTAAATATAAATTTTATTAAAATTAAACTTCGAACACGTTTTTAACGTCATTAAGCAATTCTTCTTCAGGTTCAATCGGCTTGGTAATTTTCATCCCGGTATCAACTTCGCAATCAAGTCGTAAAGTTTTACCACTAACCTCTTTGATCGCCGCTTCAATCAACGGCCGATTTTTCACATGGCAAAGTTGATCAGCTTGAAACTTAAATTTAACACCTAGCAAAACAGCTTCGGTGGTTTCATTTTTAATCACCGTATCTTTAAGCATGGCGGCAATGGCATTGTTGTGGGCTTTAATAATCCTAACCACTTGCGGCCAAGCCTTACCCAAATCACTATTTAAGACAATTTTTGCTTCTTCAGCCGGGTTTGGCGCGATAGATACTTCTTCAGACTCTTCATTTTCATCAACCTTATCATCTTCTTCAATTTCTATAGCCACTGATTCTACTACAATTTTTGGCTCGGTTTTAGGCTCATTCTCACTTTTTACTTCAGGTTTTTTCTCTTCAACCGGTTTTGGTTTTTCAACCACGACTTTCGGTTTTTCTATTTCAACTTTTGTAGCTACTGGATCGCTACCATTTTGCGTTAATTCAAAAACTACCATTTCTAAAGGCAATTGACCTAGAACCGAAGACTTAACTTGTCCAATCACAGCTGATAATTTCTGAATTACCAAGACCAATTCTTGACTCGAAAATACATGGGAATATCTATCAATTTTAATTTTTTCTTCAGCCGAAACTTCAAAATGCTCGTACAAACCGGCTTGCGCCAAAATAATTTTTCTAAACAATTCAATCACTTCACCAATAAAATTAGCTAAATCTTTACCGTCAGCACAAACATCATTAACTATTTTTAAAGCTTCGTTTCGATCTTTTTTAGCTAACGCTTCCACCAAATCCCAAACTGATTGTTCGGTCGCTTGACCTAAAACCTGTTGTACTTGAGTAAAAGTAATAGCTTTATCGGTTTGAATCGAAGCCACTTGATCCAAAAGCGTCAAAGCATCGCGGTATGCGCCATAAGCCAGTCTGGCCACCAATTGCAACGCCTCTTTTTCAATCTTAATATTTTCTTTTTTGGCCACACTTTCGAGCAAACTCATGACTTCATCGATTTTGGCTTTTTTAAAATCGAAAAGTTGGGCCCGACTTAAAATAGTAGCCGGCACCTTATGAAGTTCGGTTGTAGCCAGTACAAACACAGCGTGCTTCGGCGGCTCTTCCAGAGTCTTTAATAACGCGTTAAAAGCTTCCTTGGTTAACATGTGACACTCATCGATCACATAAATCTTATATTTACTTGAAGTCGGGGCAAATTTAATTTTTTCACGTAAATCACGAATTTCATCGATACCGCGATTACTGGCAGCGTCAATCTCGATCACATCCATAGAATGGCCACCCGTCACCTCAAGACAAGAAGAACACTTTTCACATGGCTCAATCGAATCTGCCAAATCTCGACCAGTACAGTTTAAAGCTTTAGCCAATAACCTGGCTGTAGTGGTCTTGCCTGACCCTTTAGGACCGGCAAAAATATAGGCATGCGAAAAAGTACCCTGCTTTAAGGCGTTAGCTAACGTGGTTTTGATATGTTCCTGACCAACTACGTCAGCAAATTGTTGTGGTCTATGTTTTCTGTAGAGCGACATACTTTTCTCCTATTTCTATATTCTCATACTAACCGATTTTTCACCAAAAACGCAAATCGTGTTAAAATGTATATATAAACAAAAACAAAAAGGAGCGGCTTGGAAACCTACGATTTAATCATGAAAATCAGGGCTAAAACCGGATTGTCACAAAACGATATCCGTAAATCTCTTGAAGCACTTCAGGAAATTATTCATGAAGAAATTTCCGCTGGACGCGATGTTGAAATTCCTAATTTTGGCAAATACACTGTGGTAAGTTATGCTCAAACCCAAACAATCGAACCAGTCGCAGTCGACACGATTACCGAATTTAATACCAACATTGTAAATGAAAAACTCAATTTAGTTGATAGTATTATTTCGAAAAAAACTTTAAATCGAATCCCTAAACATATCGCTCATCATTTTCAAGTCATCCCGGTCGAAGAAAGAGACGATGTCTTGGTAATTGCCATGGCCGATCCCGAAGATGCAGAGGCAATTGAATTTCTAAAAAAGAAAATTAATAAAAATTTAGAAATCAGACCATGTACTCAAAAAGAACTAAATTATATCTTGAAACAATATGTTTGACACAAAACTTTCTCAACCAATTTTAGGCTTAGATATTGGTCAAAAAACTATGAAAATAGTCCAAATTCAAGGTTCGGGCCGAAATACACAAATTGTTGGCGCGGCCGAAATTGAAATACCAATTAACGCTATCACTAAAGACGGCGTCAAAGACAAAGAAAAAATCGCCGAAATCTTAAAACAAACTGTCAGTAATCCAAAAAATAATTTTACAACTAAATATATTTCATCGGCCCTACCAGAATCACTAGTTTTCACTGAAACTATTTTGGTCAACAAGGTTTCAAATAAGGAATTGGCTAAAAACATTTCTTTAGAAGCTAGCAAATTTTGCCCAATTCCGGCCGGCGAAACTTACCTAGATTGGCAAATTACAAATGATGCTCCGAACAATATGCTAGAAGTTTTAGTAGTTGCTGCGCCAAAAATCCTGGTTGATTCACTAGTCGAAACTATTGAACTAGCCGGACTTGAACCGATCGGCTTGGAAACCAAACCTTTAGCTTATTGCCGGGCGCTACTTTCAACCAAAGAAAAAGGACCTTTGATCATTGTCGATATTGGCGCTCAAGGCACAAATTTAACCTGTTTCGACACTGGAGTTATCAAATATACTTCAATTGTGACTATTGGCGGCGACCGAATCACTGAATACATGACCACCGGCTCACAAGCTTTAATCGATGAAATCAACCATTTGATGAAATACTACGAAAATAAAACCGGCAAACTCCAGATTTTCAAAAAAATTATTTTAACTGGTGGCGGCGCCAATATTCCCGAACTGCGCGGCATTATTGAAAACGACACCAGAATCCAAACTGTCACTGGCACACCTCAATTTAAAATTAAGAATTTTGATCCTAAATTCAGTGTTGCCTTAGGCCTAGCCATGAAAGAAATTTAAATATGATTAGCGTCAATCTAGTACCACCAAAAATTAAACAGAAAATCCAAAATCTTAAAAACGTCACTCGAGCAAAAAATGGCGCTATTTTCACGATTATCATATTTTTACTGATTGGTTTTAGCTTAAAAATATTTAATTTGGCTATTGATAAAAACATTGATCAGACGCAAATAAACCAGAAAAACAATCAAGCTAAAACCAATCAAAAACAAGTTCTGGCAATTAACGATCGGGCCAAACTAGCAATCCAAATTAAACAATCCCAAATCGAATGGTCAACTATCATTGAAACTATGAATAATAATTTTAACGCAAACTTGACGGCCGACCAGATCAATTTAAGCTCAACGCAAACACCAAATGCCAGCCTTTTAATCAGAACGAATTCAGAAAAAAATCTAACCGATTTTAAAAATAAAATCACTGCCAGCAACTTTACCAAAAATGTATTTATCAAAAATTCAGCCATAACTGCCCTGGCAAATGACAAAAATAAAGTGCTCAAAGTGGTATCAAACCTGGAATTCGATATTAATAACACTGCAAAGGAAACCAATGAATAATAAAATTTTATTAATTTGGTTTTCAACTTTATTAATCTGTTTTGGCGTAACATTTTGGCTAATTTTGCCGCAAATCAATCATTTAATCGAAAACTCAAACCTTCAAAAACAAAATACTCTTAACCAAACCGCAAACAACAATCTAGACACCAACATCAATCAGTTAGCTAAAGATTTTGATTTACCGAATTTACTCGAAATCGCCAATACCTATATCCCACAAACGGATCAATCGGCTAATCTAAAAACAGTTTTATCCGGAATGGCTAATCAAGCTGGGCTAACTGTCACTAATTTTCAGAATCAGACACAACCAACAGATCTAAACGTTAATACTAACGGTTTCACCATTAATTTAACCGGAAAAACATTTCAATTAATAAGTTTTTTAAAATTAATCGAATCGTCAACCCAATTATTTAGTCTAAAAAATATCGAGATTAAACCAAGCGGACAAACTATGACTACCAAAATTTCTGGTCAAACTTACTGGTCAAATACGAGCAATCAAAATCTGGAAGAACTAAATAATAACGAAAACTTGATTGAAACGTTTACCAAATTTCAAAGCTTAATCAAAAAATAACCAGGCAAAACGCTTGGTTATTTTTTTATTTTTATTTTTAATTTTAGATCTATTTCATGACCGCTTTGATCTTGGAGATAACCTCGCCTGGCATAGTTTCCGATTTAACAATATAATCGGCAGCGCCAAGCTTTTTGCCTTGCAAACGATCCACATCTTGGATCAAAGCTGTCAAAATAATGACCGGGATATCTTTTGTATCTTCATCTTCTTTTAGCTGCTTTAAAACATCAAAACCATTGATTTTTGGCATCATCACATCGAGCAAAATCACGTTTGGCTTAGTGTCGTGAGCGCTAGCTAAAGCTTCTTCGCCATTTGACGCCTGAATAATTTCAAAACCTTCAGCCTTTAAACGTTCATCATACATTTCTCTTAAGGTTAAATCGTCATCAACAAGTAAAATTACTTTTCCGCTTTCCATATTTTCCTTTCATTATTTCGAAATCTTTCGAGAAATTACTAATCAAAATCGGATCTATTTAATTTAATATTAAGAACAATTTACTAACTTGTCAATTTTTACCACTAAAACTAGAAAATTATATTTCTCGAAACATTACTAAATAAATGCACTATCGCACTAAAATTAGTAATAAATTTATAAATCAATAAACTTATTTTTTAACAAACAGAAAATAAGTAGCACCGATAATAATAATCAAAACCAAAACAGATAGCGTCACAACCAAACCAGTACTACCATCTTTTTTAGTCGGTACAATATCGGTTGCCGGTTCAACCTGAGGCGCTGGCGCAGCTTGAGCTTTCGGCATGGTTACTTCTGGTTGAGTTTCGATCGCAGCTTGAGCTGCAACAGGGGCCGCACCCACAGAAGCGCTTGAGGTATCGGCCGCGGCTGGTTCAAAAACCACCTCTGGTTTAGCTGGCTCAGCACTGACCGCTTGGGCGGGAGCAGCTGGCGCACCCGGAACTGGAGTCGAACCTTTACCATATTTTTGCAAAACTTGTTCAATTTTTGTAATAACATCGGATGGCATGGCTTCTGATTTAATCAAATAATCCTCTGCCCCGCCTTCAACCGCTTTTTCACGATTAAAATCACGCATTAAGGCCGACAACATCACTACTGGAATATCTTTAGTCGCTGGATCAGATTTAAGTGACGCCAAAGTTTCGTAACCATTTAATTTTGGCATCATAACATCGAGCATAATAATATCTGGTTGAAAATCACGAACACTAGCTAACGCTTCTTCGCCGTTACCATTACTATTAACCACATAACCAGCTAACTCTAAACGCTCCTTGTACATATCAAGCAACATCTTGTCATCGTCAGCCATGAGTACTTTACTACCTTTTGGCATAATAGTCCTTTCGTCAATAATTAAAACTTCCCAATTTTGTTGGTCATTATAATTGTATCATACATTTCAATGCAAATAAAAAACCCGGTCTAAGGAAGATCGGGTAGGGTAAGTGGAATGGAATCGATGTCATAATCATCAATCAGATAGGCCAGAGCTAATCGTCGCATATGCTCGACTCGCCGGCTAAAATAGTCATGATATTTTCTGGGCAAAATTTCCAAAGCTTTGGTTTGCCCCATCGGCACATAGAAATCGATGGTTTCGCGAGCCACTCGCTGAACCTTCGAAGGATCGGTGGTGGTCAAAGCATGCAAAGTCGACAGATTATGAATCCTGTCAGCATACTTGATTACGAGAATCATCGGTTCTTTATAAGCCCAGTCAAATAGTCTGTCGTGATACTCTCTTAGTCTCGATTCTTTGTCAGAAAAAGCCGATCTTGGTTTTTTACTAACTGAATCGACCATCAAGGCAACCCTATTGGTAAAAATCGAACCACATTTAGCAAAAGCTCCATAAAGAATATCTGAATCAATCGGCTTGACAGACTTGTAACTATCCTCGATTAGATCATGGCAACCACCAGCTGCCACTACCGCCCAATCAATCGTCTTACCATGAGCCAAGTAGAACTCGATGATTTGACGCATTACATCGTAAACGTGATCCATATAACTACTACCATCATCACGTATTTGCTGACCATGGTACTGGGCACACAAATGTTCAACCATAAAAAAAGCTTGCTGAGCCCTAAGTGATATGTTATGAAGGTACCGGTTTAAAACTAAAAAACTGGTCATTATCTTTCCCCCTTGTTTTGTTTTTTGTTTGAGCTCACTTTACCAAAAAATACCTCTATTGTCAAGGTATTTTTATTTATTTTGAGAGAAATTTTATGAGTGTGATAATTTTTACAATTCGTCGTCGTTGCCCATCGGTTTGGCCAACGGTTTCAACTGCTCTTTATCCTGTGGACTTTGAGCCTCTAAATCAATGATCGCCTGTTTAGCTTCAATGGTTGGCAAGCTAAAGGTGAAGGTCGAACCCTTGCCCATACCCTCTGAATCAGGCCAGATGCGGCCGTGGTGGAGTTCAACTAGCGCACGAGTAATGTAGAGGCCCAAGCCAGTGCCCTGGCTTTCCTGGGTCGAGTAGTTGCCTACACGGTGAAACTTTTTAAACAGTTTAGTCAATTCTTCTTTTGGAATACCCACACCCTGGTCTTTAACCCGAATCAGGTATTGCTGGTCACCCACAATTTGTTTCATATGTTCATCGCCCACGGCGTGAATCGATTCCTGATCATCCACCGGACTGGCCAAAATAGCCTGTTCCAACTTGCCCCACTCGCTATTAAGGACGGAAGTCGGCGCCTTTTCGATCGTCACCGTAATCGTGCCCGGTTGGAGCGTATATTTAATCGAGTTACCGATAATATTAACCAAAATTTCCTTAACCTTATCTGGATCGGCAAAGGTGAGGAAAGAAGGGTTTAGGTTTGAGGTTTTAGGGGTTAGAGAGGTTGCGGGGGTTAGGTTAGAATCATCGGTTTTTTCTATACCCTGAACCCTAGAACCTGTACCCTGATCGAACACGACCTTCTGCTTGTGTTCATCGGCTTTAAATTTGAGTTCCTCGATCACCTGCTGAATCACTTCAACCATATTGATTTCTTTTTTCTCCACCAAAAGTCGGCCTTCCTCAATTCGGCTGATGTTAAGCATGTCAGAAATCAACCTGGCTAAACGCTTGGCCGAACGGTAAACCCTGTCCATATACTGCACCGCTTTAGGGTCCTCCAGCTTCACCAATTTTTCATCCAGCATCATAGACAGATAACCCTCGATGGCCGAAACCGGCGTCAAGAGTTCATGACTAGCCAAACTGACAAACTCCGTCTTCATCTTGTCGAGATCCTTGAGATGAACGTTTGCCTCGGCAAGTTGAGTACTAAGAAGTTGCAACTGATCTTTTTTCTTAATCTCATCTTGAACTGATTTAATAAGCAGATAACCACCATAAACAACTAATCCCAAGATTACACTACTAATTATTTTCTGTACACTATTATCGGCAACTATTAACTGTACTAGTAAAGCCAATGAAACGATGACTGTTGCTGTTTCAGTTAAAATAACTTTTATATCAAAAAGATTTTTCTTAATAATTGCGTATGCAGTTATTGATGCCCAAATAATTATTCCGCTATAACCCAATCTTGAAATTGTCGCGATTTCAGGATAAATCAAAGGTAGCACTAAATTTGCAATAACAGCGACTACGATCAAAATAAAAAAACCAACTAAAACGAAAATCAACTGAGATTTCTCAAGACCAGACATTTTTTTTAATTTACTCAACGAAGTACCGACTCCAATAATCAACAAGTATATTAGTAAAAACGCCTCATATAATGGCTCTAAACTGCCATTAATTAATTCAAAACCATTACCAATCGGATTAACTCCTTGAATAATTAAGCCAGTAAAAATTGAAACTACAAAGAATAGACATGGGAAAATTGCCAAGACTAACTTTTTTTTAACAGAAACATCACCCTTAGGAAAGTAAAGTGCAAACAAAACGAAAAGATAACTAAAAATAGCGGCAGAAGCGTAGTCCAGCCTTGAAAGATAAAGTGCTAGTGTTGGATTTGATGTATAGTCAACAGAAAAGTTAAATATCATCCAAACAGAAAAACCGAGAGAAACAAATAAAAAAAACTTATTATTATTTTCTTTTGGACTAGCAGCATACACAAAAAAACCTAATAACAAAATAATAATCAGACTCGCCCAAAAAACAAGATTTATATACATTTAGCCCTCTTTAGTATTAATATAACAAAAAAAGAGGCCGATGTTAATATCGACCTCATGACAAGCTAAATTTATTTTGGATTTTTCCAGAACATAAGCACTCCATAATCAAGACTTTCTGGATCTTCAAAGTAACCAGGTAAAGGCATTATTACATCGAATCCATTTTGTGAATAAAATTCAAGTTCTGGATCAATTTTTCTATTACCTCGCTTGGCGCTAATGTACTGTTCGATAGTCATTTGAGTAGAAAATTTAGAGAACCGCGGTACCCTTGACCCAATAACAAAGCCATCTAAACGTCTTTGTATTATCGAATTTTTACAATATTCAAGCATTTTTGATCCTAACTTTAACGAAGAAAAGCGAGGTGAAACACTCAAAGAAACGCCATATAAGTATTTGCCATTTGGATTATGAGTTCCCGCGATAAAGCCTTCATCGGAAACTTCGTACCATGTTGGTATCGGATGAGCTAAATCGTAATCAAGAAGTTCACTTACGCCAACACCAGCAATCTCACCGTCAACTTCAGCGATGAAAATACCTTCCGGAAAGACCTTGAGGTGACTTTCGAAATGTTCACGAGTAAAAGCCTGATCTTCGGACCAAGTTTCTTTTTCAACTCTCAACATTCCTTCGATATCGTCAATGGTTGCACCTCTGCGAATTACAACTTCATTTTTGCACTTTTCTGTTACTGTGTTCATCTTAATTTCCCCCAATTAGATGTTTGAAAAAGTCATATCCAAGTTTTACCAAATTGATGCCTAATCCGTAGATTATACACCAGATAAAACCCGATATGCCTGAGTAGACTATATCTACCATGTAAGCACTATTCTTCTTTACTCCTGCCTGATTCAGCATGAGTGCAGAAGTACTTGGACTAACAACGACTGCCACAATTAACGTTGAAGCGTAAATCAACCCTTTAGCAATCTTTTTAGCCCACATTACAACCTGGCTCTGTTCTTTCTCTTTTTCTTTTTCCAGCCATATCTTTAGCGTCGGTGATAATTCCGATTTTTCGCAAAGGTAGGTACAGGTAATTGAGAAAAGTGAAAGTAAAAGTATGGTCGCAAGACATGCCGCCCAAAAGGGCAACAAGGCGACCATAGCGATAATCCAGCCCTCTTCAATGAAGAAAACTGCGATATTTAGAGTGGCAAGGCCAACTCTGGCTAACCATGCGATCATGATTATTCTCCCTTTTCCCAGGACTCGCTCTGATAAACTGCGGCAATAAATGCACAAACAGGTTTATCTTCGCACTTTGTACCAACGATTGCGTATTGGATTAATCCAAACGAATCGGAACGATACTTGACCATATCGGTTAGGCTATTCTGAATCAGATCGTGAACTTCGCTTTCGCTCGAACCTTCGTGCTCAACGAATAGTCCCCGACCATCTTCAGCTTGTACCCAACCAATACCGGCCCAGGCTTCTTTGCCTGGAACAGATTCGCGTTGTTGGGCGTACACCACATAGAGTTTGTAGCCAAATTCGTCTTTACCGTTTCCAGTAAGCTGACAAAAATCGACTTCACTCCCTACGGGTATAACGCTCGATAAGCGTATCAGGTTATAATTTGCGATTCCGGCTTTATGAAGTGCTTCATCAAAGGCGGATAATTCAGTGTTGCCAGTACCCTGGCCTTTAGTGATGCATATTTTCATAATGCTTTCCCCTTTTTTATTTTTAAGTTCCATTGGTTAGCATGCAAAATTTACCAACCAAATAATTGCCCTTATCTTACACCAAAAAAGACCAAAAGTCAAGGGGTTTTGATCTTATTTTGAAAAACACTTGTCTTATTGTTATACTATTTTTTAGTCTTTAGATAATAATTATAGTAAAGATATTTACCTTCCACTTGCACCTCCAAGGTGCAAGTGCGGTTTTTAGACATAAAAAAGCCTCGAGTTTTCACCCGAGGCCGCAAGCCATAACCTAAATTATTGAATTTTAACCTTCCAATATTTTTCGTACTGGTAATTCCCGTTCCAATGCCAACTCATCTCGATATAGTCTTTAAACTTTTTACAAGTAGCTACCCCATTATCGACCCTTGGCGAATTGAAATTCGTCAATTCGATTGTCTCACCTTTATCCACCCAGTTGAAATTATAGCCCGAGCCATAAATTCCACCGGAAGCACTACCTTCGCCTTTTGTCTTAAAAACTATGGTTGCACCTATGAATTTATACATGGCGATGATCGTCACTGGCACATCTTGAGCCTGGCCGTAATTTGCGCTGCCACTAACTTCAGACGTAACCGGCGGTGCAGAAATTTTTTCCTGGCGCGAACTATAAAGCGCCCACGCAATAACCACCACTGACAAAAAGATCCATATACCTGAATTATTTTTCATAATTCACCACCCCCTATTTTTTCCAATCTAAATTGGTTGAATCGATTATACTACTAAAATTTAAACCTGTCAATAAGCAAATTTAATTTAAAAACCCCGATGTAATATCGGGGTCAAGTTCGAACGGATTTAGCCGCCGCCAATTTGTTTTTTCAGCTCATCAATTAGTATATTTATAGCCATTAAAGCTAATTGGCAGCAAATCTGTCCGGTTTTGTTATTGCTGGCCAAACAATCGTTAGCGAGTCGATCCAATTCATGAGCGATATAAATCGCCTGATCCAGCTGAGCCGCCTTGGTATTTCGAGTATCGGTTACCATATTTGTCACCCCCTTCTCGATTAGCCACAGCGTAACGCAATAAACCTGTAATGTCAAGTTTCGACTGATTCAAATTAAACAAAAAAACCGCCAGACTTGCTGACGATTTTTTTATCACTAATTTTGATTAATTTTACTTCGAAACTTCAAACCAAGTAGTTTTACCCGCCTTAACAGTCACTGGAGAACCCGACAAATCAATTTCTTGGTTTTGATCGGCAATTGTCTTATCGCCAATAGAAATTGCATTCTGCTCTAGTAAGCGGCGAATATCACCATTACTGCGCTCACCGGCAAAACAAACCTTCAATATTTCCATGATTGTGTCTTTGTCTTTGCCAATTTGAACTTTTGGAATATCAGTTGGAGTTTGTTTTTGACTAAAAGTTTTAATAAACCAATCTTTTTCGGCTTCGGCTTCGTCTTTTGAATAAAACATTTCGACAATAGTTTCGGCTAAAATCATTTTGATATCGCGGGGATTAGCGCCACTTTTAAGTTGTTTTTCGTATTCGGCAATTTTATCCATTTCAACTCGAGTCACATGAATAAAATAGTCCATGATCAAATTGTCAGGAATACTCATAAGTTTCCCAAACATATCACGAGCTGAATCTGTTAAATTGATAGTATTACCCCAACTTGAACTCATTTTACGACCATCTGTACCTGGCAAAATACTCGTCATGACGAAATCTTGTGGCTCTTGACCATAATGAGCCTGTAAAGCTCTACCCGACAAAAGATTAAATCTCTGATCAGTTCCACCAAGCTCAACATCAGCTTTAACCGCCACCGAATCATAACCCTGCATTAACGGGTACAAAACTTCGCGAAGCGAAATATGTTTGCCGGCATCCAAGCGCTTTTTGATATTTTCACGTGCAATAAAATCAGAAATTGAAAAAATATTGGCCTGTTCGGTAATCTCTTTATACCCAAGTTTAGAAAGCCATTCTGAATTATTACGAACTTCAACCTGGTCAAGATCCAAAATTTTACCAGCTTGAGCCACATAACTCTTCATATTTTCCTGAACGATTTCTTCTGAAAGCATCGGTCTTTCGCTATCTTTATCAGAAGTATCACCAATAATCCCAGTAAAATCACCGATTAAAAAAACCACTTTATGGCCCAATTTCTGAAAATCGCGAAGCTTAAAAAGACAAACGGCACGACCAAGATGAATATTCGGGCTGGTTGGATCAATACCTAATTTAATCCGAAGCTGTTTACCAGAACCCAAGGCCTTTTCTAAATGCTCACGATTTATCACCTCGGTAACACCACGGGTTAAAAGTTCTTCGATTGCTTTTTTATCAGTATTAATCAACATTTTATTTCCTTTTAATTATTAGAATAATTTTTCTTTATTGTACACTTTTTTTCAGGTTAAATCAAAATTTTCGATTTTTCAAGCCTGAGACCTTGACAAAAACAGTTTTATGGTATAAAATATTGACAATCGTACATTAAAACGATTCATATTTCAAAGGGGGAAATTATGATTCAAAGAATCGACAGAACACTACGCAATGTGAATCCTGGTTTAACCGGAACTCACAGCAACATCCATGGCGACGCTTCAAACATCTGGGGAGACGCTACCAATATTATTGGTGATGTTACCAATATTTGCGGCGATGTCACCAATATTCGTGGCGTTGTGACAGAAATCAAAGGTGATGTCACTAATTTAACTGGAGACACTTCAAGTATCCGTGGCCTGGTCACAAATATTTACGGTAACCCAGGAAAATTACGCGGCAATGTCACCGAACTTATTGGCAATGTCACAAATATATCTGGAACCATTACAAAAATATTTGGTGATGTGTCAGATATCGAAGGGTGTATCACTTTTATTGAAGGCGATGCTACCGGGGTATTTGGTAAAGTTGATGATTTGGTCGGCCAGGAAATCAAAGTCTGATCCAGACAAGCTACTTATTCGTAAGTAGCTTTTTTATTTCAAATCATATTGACTAAATTCATTTTTCGTGCTAATCTTGACTGTACCCAGAACTTTAACAAAAAAGGAGAAAAAACATGAAAATCGGTTGTCTCGGACCTGCCGGAACTTTTTCCGAAGAAGCGGCTATAAAATATTACAAAACTGAGAAAAATTTAATTTTTTTCTCAAGTAATGAATCTGTCATTGAAGCACTTCATCTTCAAGATGTTGATCAAGCGTTTGTTGCGATTGAAAATTCGATTGAAGGCCCGGTCAATGTAGTGGTCGACACAATCCAAAAATATCCTGAACTCCACATTACTGGCGAATACGTTTTGCCAATCTGTCAGGAAATTATGGCTTTTCAATACATTGTTTTAAAAAACATTAAAACCATTGTTTCGCACCCTCAGGCGTTAGCTCAATGTAGAAATTTTATCAAAAATGAGCTACCAAACGCTGTTATCGAAGAAGCAACCAGTACAACCAAAGCGATTGAAATGATCAAAAATCAAAAATTTGACGTTTTAACTACAGCTGCGATTGGATCACCTCGAGCCAAAACCGTATATGGATTAAAAACTCTTTGGCCATGCGCTAATGACTCGAAAGATAATTCGACTCGCTTTATTGCCGTTAATCGAACAGCCAAATTAAGACGAACGGGCGATGATCGAACATCTATCAGTTTTACTTGCGACAAAGACGAACCAGGATCGCTTTCGAGAGTCCTGGAAGTCTTTAGCGTCTTGGATATCAATATGCTAAAAATCGAATCCAGACCGATTAAAAAAAATCTCGGCGACTACCTCTTCCTAATAGACCTTAATGGTCACTGTAATAACGCCAAAATCAAATTAGCCTTAGAAACCATTAAAAAAAGAACTGTTGATTTAAGAATTTTAGGTTCTTATCCTAAATTCAAACCCAAATAATACAACAAAGACCAGATAACTCTGGTCTTTTTTATTGGTGCTGAGAGAGAGATTCGAACTTTCGTAGGCACAAGGCCGCCTGATTTACAGTCAGGTGCGTTTGACCGCTCCGCCATCTCAGCGCCTTTTTATATTTTAACTGAAAAATCAGAAAAATCAAGTAATAAAAAGCCTCAGGTAAAACCTGAGGCTAAACAAAAGCACTAAATCAAATTAACAAAATTCTGGAAAATCGTCCGACTACACTCTTCGCGATAAGATTCAAAACCACGACCTATCTCCTGATCAAAAGATAATCCTTCCTCTTTAAGTTTTTCTTTCATAAGTTCAAAGATTTTTTGCGCCTTAAGAGGATGAATTTCAATATGAGATTGAACAGCCCAAACTGGCTTATCTTTCATTTTAAAGATTTCGGCCATATTGTTAGACGTACTGGCTAATAAAATGGCCCCTGGCGGCAAAGCTGCAACCTTATCTTGATGATACTCGAAAAACGTCATCGCGTCGGGGCAGTTAGCCAATAGAGGATCGTTTTTGCCAGCCAAACTTAATTCAATCTGGTACCATCCTCTTTGCCAAGCTTGATTAAAAGCTAAGCATCCACCAAAGAGATGTCCGAGTATCTGACAACCAAGACAAACACCAAGAGTTGGTCTATCGTCAGACAACCAACTGTAAATGAAATCCATCTCCTGACGAAACCCTGATTCGCGCGAATGAATAATTTCTATCGCATTCATCGGTCCACCAGCTATAACTAAACCATCAAAATCACCTTTCGGCCGATCTTCGAGGTAAGCAGGCCAAACAATCGGTCGCACCCCAATATCACCAATGAATCTATCGATATTTTCAGCACGGCCTGGAGCATGTTCGATAATTAATATTTTTTTCATATTAACCCCCTAAATTCCAATCTGGAGCTTTGCCGCTCTTTTTTTTGTAAATACGAGCGTAAGAAGCATTATTCTTTAGTTGAATCTGAATACGATTTCCAGACTCATCAGAACGAATTTTTCTATATTCAGCCTGAGGATTGATAATTCTAAAAGAATTAATTTTACCCCAAATAATATTCACACCAAGCCCACTGCCTGTCATCGGCAAAGATTGACCATTTTCAGCATTAAACTGAAAACGTTCGGTGATAAAATGTTTTTCACCATCAAACCAATTGGTAGATGGCTCCCACCCATCAGATGCCAAATTAGCAGTATGCAAAACTGAGGCAGCTTGTTGATCATAAACTCGACCAATCGCAGACGGGAAAGTCCCACCAACCATCGATTCAGTCTTAATAATCTGATCCCAATTTGCAGACTCAATCAATTTGGCTTTAGCAATTCCGCCAATCTTTTGAATCTTAAAATTTAACCAAATATTTTTTCCCAAACAAAGCTTTGCATCGGCTTCAGTCACAAATGATTCATCAGCAATGACTGGAATATTTCCAAACATTTTCAAATTAACCGCAGCTAAACCCAATGCATCAATACCTTCATTCGCAGAAATTGGCTGTTCGGCCCAACACAAACCAGAAAGAGTAGATCGAGAATTACACAGTTTGTTCAAAAACTGAATAAACTCATCAAAACTGTAACTACCATTAAAATCTACCGCGTAACGCGATCTGGTTTCGGCGACTAAAGACTCCATGGTATTAATCATGGCCACATCTGAATCGATATCGACACCAGTTTTAATCTTTGGCACAGCCATCTTGCTAATCACCTCTTTAGCTTTTGCAATCGTTTGATCTATAGGCAAGAAAGGTATGCTGGACAGTACCACTCCAGAAGAGCGTACCTGGCCATAAATATCAATTATAGACAATTGATGAACTTTACCATAAAGATCGTCAATAGCCATATTGAAAGCCGCCAAAGCCGCTGGAAACTCACCGATCTTTTCTTCGACACAGGCCAACATTTTGACTCGATCATCAACTAACCAGCCCTCAAAATTAAACTGACAAAGCGACCAATAAATATCCCAAGCATCGTAAGACGAAAATGGAAAATCTATACTGGCTTCACCCACACCTTCAAAAATTTTACCACCATCATCAGCAATCAATTTCAGGAACACTCTGGGCAAAGTTGTTAAAGTGCCGAAACCCAAATTAAACGGGTTTGACAAGTTAATTGCCACCATGATGATTTTTACATCAATGATTTTTGCTGCCATTTTTATACCCCCTATTTTGTATAAAAAAACTGCAATAGTTAACAGGTAGTCTCCCACCCTTAGCTATTGCAGTAACAGATCGTGATCGATTTATGGTTGACAAACAAGATTGATAATTCGAGAGATTTTATCCTCAAGCGAATTAGTATCCTCAATGCGACCATAAGTTGTCTCGTAGAGACGAACAATACTGGCCAAATATTTCTTGGCACCACCCAAGGTTTTATCCTGCAAATCCACTTCGGCCTTCAACATCTTTTCCTTAACTGGTTCATCATACTTTAAAAGTAGACGATTTTCCCCAGGGATGGAAATATATGGTGAAGCTTTCGGACGATTTTTATCAAATGTCCGACCAGCCTTTAAGTAGAAAAATGAAACTGGCACATCAGAGAGTCGACGTAATTCTTGATCGAAAAGTCGTTCATCATTCCCAACCGGAGTTTCTCCAGATTGAGTAATCCAACCAATCTTTAAAACCATATTACGCATCTCATTGAAATAAAGAATATCAGCCAATTCTCTCTTCACATATTCATGAAGAGTAGTTCTTTCGCTGGTCCATGATAAATGTTTTTGATACTCTGGTGTCTGATCATATTCTGAAGACAAAATAACATGAAATTTCTCTAACTTTAATTTCTTTGCTACATGCTCCAGAACACTTTTAGTCTCGCGTGCGAGATGATCAACGTCCTCTGGTGTACAAAAATCATTACTCTTGGCATGAGTGTCGGCAATCACATGATAAATAGCATCTAAATTTAATAATTTTCTAAACTTTTCTGCTACTAAAATCATACCCAAAACATCGAATGGCAAACCAACTGACAAATATTTTGGCGTACAAAGACCAGTACCATAATAAATACTGCCTTTTTGTGCATCCACAATACCTGGCAAAAGTTGAGCTACCGAAGGGTTCGGTTCGAGCAACGGCTCATTCATAACCGAATTTCTAACTGTCTCAATTTGTACTTTATCCATAAATACCCCTTTCTTATATACAAGCATTTTTAAATATTTGAATCAGCACATCTTTTCGTGAGCCAATACTATTATCGACTGAAATAGTTTTTAGAAACAGTTCAATTGCATTTGATCGACATTGATTATATATTTTTCTGGATATAAACCCCGGGAAATCAAATTCCTTTGGATCTAACCCAAACTTCAATAAACCGATAGACGCTCTTTCAATTTCTAAATCTAAAAGTTTATGCGCTACTTCAGTCTTCAAATTACCATTTTTATCACGACAATGCAACCGAGCAAAAAGGCCATAATTCATAGCCTGTATCTTGTCATCAACAACAATATCGAAAGGTAAAAGCTCTTCATGATTTTGTTGCGACCACAATAATCTACCAAGGTAGAACATTAACATGGCCGCGTCATCCTCAAGTGTTGGTTGCATTGGCAGTGCCCGAAACTCAACAATCAAGATATTTTTGCCATCTCGAAGAAATTTTAACCTTGCATCTCGCCAATTTAAACCTATAGCAACATCAAAGGCATGCTCTCTGACAACAGGATCCTGACCGATAATAAAAGGATGCGCCAATAATTGGTCAAAATAATCATATACATCTTTATAATAAGCCTTTGGCATTCCGATTCTTGTTAATAAGCCATCTCCAACTTCCCGTGTTGTTCTAACATCATGACTAATTTGCCAGGCTGGCAAACGGATATCTGCTATCCCGGTCATTTTATAGTCAAGGAACATCGCATTCGTACCGAAAGCAGTCAATAGTGGCGAAAGCATCAAGGAGCGGTTAAGCTTATCTATCGCGTCTTTAATGTGCAAACAATCAATATTGAAATGTACAGCATTAAAAAGACTGATACAAGATGGATCGGCCACGTCGACTATTTCTTCTAAACCAAATGTAGTGTCTAACGGATGTCGTCGATTTCTTCTATGGAAATCCATACTTAACTCGTATTTAAAACACCCTTTAGTCACGGCCACTTCAGAAAGAGGTACAAACGGGTTGCTACCAGATCTCAAGACGCGGGAACCAGACTGATCTGCCAAACGGCCCAACAAGCTCTCTTTAAGACGATAATCGTCAATTAAGAGATTTAACTCTTTCCCTAAAAGATTAACTGGCCCTGTCCATAATTCAATTTGCGCGGCGCCCAACTCTTTATCAAAAATCGATGGGTCCTGGGCAATAATAGAATCTCTGACAGATTGATCGGCCTGCGAATAAGAAGAAGTTAGTAAAGAATACTCGCTCTCCATACCCACTTTGTAAACACCTGGTTTGGCCACAAAATCGTCTAAACTCAAACTGATACGCTTAGCTTCAGCAATAAAAGTTTGTTGCATTTCTAATTCAAAAGGAGAATTAAATCTACTCTGAACCATGTTCATGTTTGGTTTATAACCCTTTTTCATAATGTTCCCCCTACGAACACATTGTGATTTGAACAAATTGCCGCTTACCTACACGTAAAACAAAAGTTTTACTTTGCGGAAATAATGAAGAAACTTCGGTAATCTTTGAAGTTTCCTTTTCAACGACCACCTTAACAGAACCGGATTCAATTTGTCTTTTGGCCTCACTTCTTGTCTTGGCGCAACCAGATAAAGTCAGAATGTCCACCCAGTCCTTCACATTATTCATGTCAATTTCTAAGACGGCCATATCTTCTGGTAAATGTTTTTTTGAAAATAATTCAATAAAACTATTTTCAGCCTCGACAGCAATCTCATGAGATCCGGCAATCATAGTCACGATCACTCTCGCGAGCAAACGTTTCACTAACATTGGGTTAACCGATCCGGAATTCATAAAATCAGAAATTTTAAGCCATTCCTCATTTGTGATATCAGTCAATAATTTAAAGTATTCCTCCATAATCGCGTCCGGTATAGACATAATCTTACCGAAAATTTCAGATGGAGAGTCAGTCAAAGCAATAAAATTGCCTGCACTTTTACTCATTTTTTGACCATTACCATTTGTACCTTGTAAGATTGGTGTTGTAATACCAATCTGCGGTTCCTTGCCAGCGCTATGCGTAATCCTTTTAACATCCATAAAATTTAATAATTGATCGTTTCCGCCAAGTTCAATTTCTGATTCAAGTACACACGAATCAATACCCATAAGAGTAGAATATAATAACTCTGCTCGAGTCACAGATTCACGGTTACGAAAATCATCACGTTGCATAGCCGAACTAACAGTTTGTTTACTAAGTATTTGTAAAAAATCAAATAACTTATAATTTTCTAACCACTCACTATTATAACGGATCTCAGCTTTATTCAAATCAATTAAAAATTTTATCTGGTCGCAATAGCTTTCCATGTTAGACATGATTTCATCCTGTGTTAACACTGGTCTATTCATAATCCGACCGGTTGGATCGCCAATAGAAGCGGTAAAATCACCGATTAGAAAAATTATATGATGACCCATCTGCTGAAAACGTCTTAATAGAATCACCGGAACAATATGCCCCAGATGAATCGCGCTACCAGTTGGATCTATACCATATTTTACTCTGATCGGTCTACCTGTTTCCTTAGAACGCAAAAGTTTGTGCGCCAATCTCTCTTCGTCAGTAATATTTGCGATTTTTGGCCGCAAAAGTTCAAACTGCTGTTGAGCGTCAAAACCACTCAAGTCTACAAGAGTCTGAGCCAACCTTGTCTCTAATTTGTTCAAAAAATCTTGAACCGTTGAAAGAATATTTGTATTCATGGAATACCCCCTTAATAAATTTTTAAGTTACACTTAAATGGTTAATAACCTTTTAAGTAGTACATTATTAAATAACATTTTTTTTAATAAATGTCAAGAGAAAAAACGTATTTGATTGACAAAATCTATAAAAAGGTTTTTAATTATAAATAGATATTAAATATTATTAATAAAATTATGATAAATAAAATTATTTCAAATTTACATCATCATGTAACACCACGCTGCTGGGTTACTTTTTGATGTTTTAAAATAATTTTATAAAACACTAGTAAGTAGCCTGCCAGGGCTATTTTTTGTTTACAAAAATCAGCGATCAACGATCAATTTTTTGTTTACAAAAATCCGCGATCAAAAAAATACTTTAGTTTAGAAAATCTTTTAATCTAAACTAAAACACGCACCTTAAAAAGGAGAAATCGATGAAACAAGACCTATTCTCGCGTATCAAAGAACTGAGTTGTGTAACAAAAATCAGTAATTTTTTCCCTCAAGAAAATCAAATTTTTGATTTTATCTTTTTTGTCTGTCCCAGATTCACTGGTAATGGCCTAAAAATAAATAAGCATAAAACCGGATTTACCGCTAATTACAGGGAAGGAATTAGTGAATATTCAAAGGTAAGATTCCAAATGGTTAAAAATTTTATGGACCAGATTAACACAATTGGCATTAACTACACCGTCAATACTATTTTTGCCGCTGCCGATTCTATATTACTATTCCCTATTCCAGCCGAACCTCCTTCTACACCCTCGGAAAACGATATTCCAGGTGATTTTAAACTGATTTCAAACCTTAATATTTATAGAAATCATTTTCAAACATTTGGCCAAATCTACAGACAAGAGCCTTGGAAAAATACACCAAACTGGGCATTAAAAATTGAATACGATAGACTTACCGAAATTATACCCAGTCACACTCTAGAAGAAATCAAGGAAGATTTTATTGCCAGATGTTTTGCCGGCTTTGCCCTTGACGGAATTATTTTAAAAAAAGGTCTATTTGGCACCAACCCAATTATTTTAGGAGTTGAAAGTAAAGGTGTCAGTGTACTTCAAAACTCTGCCCTTGAGCGAAAAGATTGGATTCCGGTCATCGATCTCTGCTAATTTATGGGGAGGTTCGCCTCCCCATATTCTTCAAATTATTTAAAAGGAAAATTATGACTAAAAAATTAATTAAACAACTTAATGAAATCAATGATCAACAAAATGGACAAATAAATATTTTGTTTGATTGGGAGTGTCCACCAAGATTTATAGATTATAAAAATAAACGAGAATTTGTTAATTTTGATGTGGACTTAAATAAAATATTTGCTCAACGAAAAATTGATAATTTTACAGAAATTCCGCGAACCATAATCAATAAAAAAACCGATCTAGAAGTACTTAGGTTGATCAAAGATAATCGAATAAAATTTCAATATTATAAATTCATTGCGGATACAAATCTTGAATTAGTTCAAACAAAAAATAAGACACAAGCTAAACAAAAATTTTATGAATTTAAAAAAGTCCTAGAACAGAAAACTCTAAAATATCCTGTCAAAATTTCATTTTGGCTTTTTTCAGACTTTTTAAAAACAAAAAAATTATTTAAAAAATATAAAGAAATCTATAAAGTGTGGGTAGATAAAATTGAAAATGAAACAAGATACCAAAAAATCTGGCAAAAACAGATTGAAAAAACCAAAAATCACATGGGGCTAAAAGATTCGTTAAAAATAAAAGAAATTGCCAAACGCACGATTGCTTCATATGCTGCCGAAGGTGCTATTTTTGAAATTTTAGAAACAAAAAATGAAAACTATATTTGGCTAAATTCTGCCGAAACAGACCAACAATCCATTAATACAACAAACTTAGCCCGCAAAGAAAAAATGATAATAATTTTTCCAAAAAATTAATTTGCCAGTGAGCTTGCGCTTGCGGTACAATACCTATATAGGAGAAAAAATGCAAGAAAATAATACAACCAAAATTAATCCTCGTTTATTATCTGGTTTCAAAGATTTTTTACCAAAACAGAAAAATCAACGTGATTGGTTAATCAATCAGATCAAAACTGTTTATGAATCCTTTGGTTTTCAACCACTTGAAACGCCAGTTTTAGAGTACGCCGATATTTTAACCGGTAAGTATGGCGAAGAAGCCAATATGATGATGTATCGTTTTACCGATCAAGGTAAACGCGATGTAGCCATGCGTTACGATTTGACTATTCCGTTTGCTCGCATCATTGCCCAATATCCTGAACTACCCAAACCTTTTAAACGCTATCAAATCGCTCCGGTCTGGCGGTCCGACAGCCCGCAAGCCGGCCGATACCGAGAGTTTTACCAGTTTGACGCCGATATCGCCGGTTCAGCTAGCATGTTGGCCGACAGCGAAATTATCGAAATTATTTATCGCTCGATGATTAAAATCGGGGTCAAGAATTTTAATATTCGCCTAAATAATCGAAAAATTCTCAATGGACTATTAGCTTACGCCGACATTAATCAAACCAAAGCCAATCAAGTTTTTCAAATGATCGACAAAATCGAAAAAATTTCTAAAGAAAATTTTAGAAAAATTTTAACCGAAATTGTGGGTACTGATTCATATAAAAAAATCCTGGATTTTATTCAAATTAAAGGTTCAAATACTGAAATTATCGCACAACTCAAACACCTGTTTTTAGCCAATGAAATTGGCTTAGCAGGCATCAAAGAAATTGAAGAAATTCTCGCTAATTTAGAGTTAAATAAAATCGAATTAAATAAAATTAAAATTGATCTTTCGATCGCCCGCGGCCTCGACTACTACACTGGCACGGTTTTCGAAACCGTACTTTTGGACGCGCCGGAATTTGGCAGTATATTTTCCGGCGGCCGCTATAATGAATTGATCGGGCTTTTTACCAACACCGATATACCCGCCATTGGCACCTCAGTTGGTATCGACCGACTTTTTACGGCCATGGAAAAACTCGATTTGTTGCCAAACAATAATAATTCGGCTAGTGCCCTGGTAACCGTTTTTCCGGAAAATCCGCAAGATTCACTCAAGGTTGCTCAAAAATTACGTGAATCAGGCCTTAAAATCGAAACTTATTTGGGCGATAAAACTAATCTTAAAAATCAATTGAGTTATGCTGATAAACTCTCTATTCCGGTCGTAATCATTACTTTTCCGGATCAAATTGAAAAAGATAATTATATTGTCAAAAAAATGGGCCAAAACTTTGGCGAAACCGAACAAATCGAAACAAATTTTGCTAAATTAGCTGAAACGATTAAAAAAATTACCACAAAAAAAGACGAAAGTTAAACTCTCGTCTTAAACAGATCTAATCTTGAACCTCAGGCTGAACTTCGCCTTCGGGCTTATCAAACCAATGATCATCGATCATCCATTTGTCGATGGTTGAAAAAACCCGAGGGTGCGATTTAATTGCGTCATGATTTAAACTCAATGACGCTAATTTAAATTGATGACAAAAAGGTTTTAAATCAAAACCAGCCGATTCAGAACTAACCAAACCATCGTGTACTGGAAAATTTGCATCTTGAATGGCTTTAAAAATTTTGTAACCCAGCCCTACTTTATTTTTTAAAAAATCATCTGGCTTGTAGCTACAAAGTCCTACGATCGAATAGTAATCACAAGGAACAATTTTATCCTCATCCGGACTATTTAGAAAAAATAAAATCATGGATTCAAAATACATATCATTAACTTCGACAGGCAAATTATTGTAATTTTCTCGGAGAATTTTTAACTCTTCCTCGTCAAAACCATTTTGAGGCGTTCCCATAAAAACTACTCGAGCAATTTTTGTTTGAAAGCAACCACATACTTTTCCTTCATTATGAGTTATACCGATCACAGTTTCTCCATAGCCCATCATCCAAATCGCCGAACGAACGATCAAACCACCCATACTATGAGCGAAAATATCAACTTTATCATTTGGCGTAAACTGGTTGGTTTTATCAATAAACAAGTCTACAAATGAACGAGTTGTCTGGAAAATACCAGAACCAGTTGGATAAGAAATTGCATAAATAAGATCGTAAGCCGGAATAACCTTATCGTTAATTTTACGACCATTACTTAGATATGCGGCCAAAGGAGTCATATCCTTATAGCTACCCCAAAAAGCTGGACAACCATGCACCATAATGGCAATTCGTTTTCCAGCCGGCCAAGGATTATCGTCTTTTACCCATGAATCCAGCACCATATTAGCATTTAAAACCATATCGGCTGGTAAATTTTTAAACTCTCTCGGCTGATACCGATAAACCTGGAGTTTTGGCAAAGCCAAACCTACCGCCGATGCCATGATCAGTAAAACTACAACCAAGAAAAATCGATCTTTCATTTTGAATTCCCCCTTTAAAATAGATTTTTAAGATTCAATTTAAAACTGAACATATTCTAACACAATTAACAACCTATTTCAATCTGTTAAGCTTTAGTGTAAACTAAAACTACAAATTAATTTGGAGATTAATCAAATGGAAAGAACTATAATCAAAGATTTAAAAGATAAAATCGGCAAAGAAGTTTCACTTTTTGGTCGGATTTTAAATATTCGTAAACTCGGCCAAATCACTTTTATTGTACTTCAAGATTACTCTGGCACAGTTCAAACTGTCTGGGAAACCGAAGTTAAAGCCAGTGTGGGCGAAGCAGTTAAAATTCAAGGAACAGTTAAGGCTGACACCAGAAGCAAAAGCGGTGTCGAGCTCGGCGGATCACACCTTGAAATTATCTCAACCAATATCGAAGAACTTCCTTACGATTTTGCTGGTAAAGACCTAAATCTTCAATTGAATACATTGTTAGATTTGCGCACCACTAGCCTTCGTCACCCAAAAGCCCAAGCAGTTTTCAAACTTTACGATTTGCTCTTGGAAGGTTATGAAAAAACCATGCGAGCCGAAGGTTTTACCGAAATCAAAACGCCAAAAATTATCGAAACAGCCTCAGAAGGCGGCGCTAACTTTTTCAAAATTAAATATTTTGATCAAGATGCTTATTTAGCTCAAAGTCCACAACTTTATAAACAAATTATGGTTGGGGTTTTTGAACGAGTTTTTGAAATTGGTTCAGTTTTCCGCGCCGAACCTCATTTTACCACTCGCCATATTAATGAATTCACCGGCCTAGACGCAGAAATGGGTTTTATTGAAAATTTTAAAGACGTTTCCAGTATGCTAAATAAAGTCATAAAAAACGTTTTTGACCACATAAGAGCCAATGGAAGTGAATATTTGGCAGCCTATAACGCAGAGATTCCGGAAGTACCAGAAAATATTCCATCAATCAAACTAGCTGATTTAAGAAAATTGGTCAAAGAAAAATACGATTATACAATTCCTGAAACTACCGATATTGACCCTGAGGGCGAACGTTTAGCTTGCCGTTGGGCCAAAGAAGAGCACAACTCAGATTTTGTTTTTATCACTAATTATTTTTGGAAAGACAAACCTTTTTACACTATGCCATCTGACGAAACTCAAAACGAGACCGAAGGCTTTGATCTTCTTTTCCGTGGCGTCGAGATCGCGACTGGTTCACAAAGAATTCATGACTACAAAATGTTAATTAAAAATATGGAAGCCAAAGGTGTTAAAGCAGCCGGACTCGAATCATATTTAGACACATTTAAATTCGCTATGCCACCTCACGGCGGCTGGGGCCTTGGTTCAGAACGCATTATTCAATTGATTTTAGGCCTAGGCAGTATCAAAGAAGCTGTTCTCTTTCCGCGCGATGTCAAACGACTAAACCCATAATTTTCAAAACTTTGGAAATTTCCGCGCACGAAGTGCCATAATTTTCGTGAAAATTTCCGCGCACAAAGTGCCATAATTTTCGTGAAAATTTCCGCGCACGAAGTGCCATAATTTTCGTGAAAATTTCCGCGCACGAAGTG
>JBAXXI010000006.1:0-32026 GCA_037127955.1 Candidatus Berkelbacteria bacterium
GTACCGCTCAAACTATCAAACTTGACTGCAACGCCGGCCAAACCGCTTTAGCCGCACTCAAAGAATCAAACCAGGTCAATACTCAAGACTCTTCAGTTGGCGTATTTGTAAATTCAATCAATGGAGTGGAAAATACTAACGATAGTTTTTGGATTTTTTACGCTAATGATCAGATTTCCGGCGTCAGCCCAGACATGTACAATTGTCAAAATGGTGATAAACTAGAATGGCGCTTAGAAAAAATTCTGTAACAATTTAAATATATTTAGTTTTTGGGCAACTCGGTGTAAATCCGAGACAGTCCCGCTACTGTAAATGTCTCTTTGAGACAAAGCCAGAAAACCTTAAACTAAATTTCAAGTCCTTCGGTCGAAAGGCAAATGTAACCTTAGATTTGTGACCGAAACTAAGGTTTTTTTAATCCAATTTTAACGAGGAGGAAAATGAATAATAATATATCTAAACAACTTGGCCTGCTTTTTTTTGGCCTATACTTAGTCGCCACAGTTTACGGCGGACTTTATATCAATAAACTAAACAAACAAAATATTGCGCTTGACGCGCGTCAAACTAAAATTGAAAACAAAATAACTGAGTTAGAAAATACCTTAATTGCCAGTCAAAACCAAATTATCGATTTAACTCAAAGCTTGACTCAAGCCAAAAGCGATTTAACTTATTACAAAAAAATTGCTGCAAATTTACAAAACCAGGTTGATTCTTTAATTAAAGACAAAGAAACTGCTACTTTGGCCGTAGCAACCAAAGTCGATCAACCAATTGCGGTCCCGGCTATTAAAAAGAAAACTGTGGTTAAGAAAGTCACTAATACAGTTTACGTTAAAGAAGTTAAGCACGAAGTCACGGTCACGATCAAAGGTTTGGGTTCATACCAAGTCAATATCGAAAGCGGCGATACAGCGCTTTCGGTTCTTAAGCAAGCTGCCGCTGACAATAAATTTAACCTTGAAACCCAGTCTTACAGTTTTGGTGATTACGTCACTCAAATCGGCGATCAGAAACCGGCCAGCAATGAGTTTTGGGCATTTTACTATAATGGTAATTTTTCCCAGGTTGGCGCGTCTGATCAAAAAGTTTCCGATAATGACACCATCTTTTGGCAATTAGAAAAATTTTAAAAAAATAATTAAAAAGGAGTTTCATGGCTTACTTTATCATCATCGCCGCAGCGTTTATTCGAATCGCAACCCATTTTTCAACCCAGGCCCCATTTGACGCGATCGTCAAATTCATCCCAAATTTACCAAATTTTGCCCCGATTGCCGCTATCGCACTTTTTAGTAGCGTTTACTTAAACAAAAAATACGCTTTAATTATTCCAGTTGTCACTATGATCATTTCCGATTTATTCATTGGTTTTTATAACCCATGGCTGATGGCCGCGGTTTACGGTTCGTTTGTTTTAATTGGCTTAATTGGTCTTTGGGTTAAAAATAACAAAACCGTCACCAACGTGATTGGCGCCACTTTAACTGGTTCGGTCTTGTTCTTTTTACTAACAAATTTTGTCATGTGGGCCATTCAACCATATATGCCGGCTGCGATTTATCCACAGACTTTACAAGGACTAGTTGATTGCTATACGATGGGTTTGCCGTTTTTCCGCAACACATTGGCCGGCGATATCTTCTATGTTGGCGCCATGTTTGGGTTAATGGAAGTGACGATTTATATCAAAAACAAAATTTGGCAAACATCATTTGTTAAAAATATCTAAATAGACGAAGCGACTAGCTTTGGTAAATTAAGGAGGCAAATGTCTACACAATTAATCGAATGGAAAGAAGAAGAATTTACAGCAGCCCAACAGGAAAAGGGTATAGCGGTAGTTGAATTTGGCGCGCCATGGTGCGCGGCTTGCAAGATGACCGAGCCAGCGGTAGCCGCAATTTCGGCTGACTACCCAAATGTAAAATTTGCTAAAGTCGACGTGGCGACTAACCCAGCACTTGCCGCCAAAATGGGCGTGATGAGTTTACCAAATATTTTAATTTTAGTTGATGGCAAGATCAAAGAACAAATCATCGGCGGAGCCAATCGAGCTAAAATTGAAGAAAAATTAAAGAAATTTATTTAACAAAAAAACAGAGTCCTGTGGTCAATATAGGCAAGGAGGGGAAAACCTATATCAACCAACAGGACTCTGTCTTCAAGATATACCTTATTAGATACTACTCTTTAAGATATCTTTAGTGTTAACTTATTGTTAACATATAATTGTACCACATTTACTTGCATTTGTCAAGTGTTTAAGTGTAATTTAGTTAAGGAAAGGTTTTATGAGCGAGAGCGATATTACTTGTCCCAAATGCGGGGAAAAATTTCAAATTGGTCAAGACGTGATCGCGCGCAGCGTCCGCGATAATATTGAAAATGAAGTCAAGAAAAAACTGGCTTTAGATTTTGATAATCGTTTAAAGACCGAAAAAGAAAATTTTGAAAAAAATTTAAGCGAAGAACGTAACAAAGAAATACTATTTTTGAAAAATTCATTGGAAGAAAAATCTAAAAAAATTGATGACTTTCGCGAACAAGAACTCAAATTAATTAAACAAAAAAATGAACTCGAAGAACAAAAAAAAGAAATTGAATTAACAACCCAACGAAAGCTCGAAGAAGAACGCAAAAAAATTGAGGAAGATTCAACAAAAATCGCCGAGGAAAAATTTCAATTTAAAATCTTAGAAAAAGAAAAACAACTCGAAGATCAAAAAAAGCTGATCGCCGAAATGCAACGTAAAGCCCAACAAGGTTCGATGCAAACTCAGGGCGAAGTAGTCGAATTGACACTCGAAGATATCTTGCAAAGACAGTTTCCTCACGACCGAATCGAGCCGGTAGCCAAGGGTATTAACGGCGCCGATATCACTCAAACAATTATTACTTCCGCCGGCGACGAAGTCGGTGTAATCGCTTGGGAAATCAAGCAAACCAAAGCCTGGACCGAAGAATGGGTAACCAAACTCAAAGACGATGGCCGTAACATTAAGGCTAATGCGTTGGTTTTGGTAAGCGCAGTTTTACCAAAAGAAATAAAAAGCTTTGGTTTATACAAAGGCATATGGGTGACCAATTTTGACAGTGCGGTGGGTCTGGCCATGGCGCTACGCCAACAATCCATGAGTCTGGCTCAATTTTCAGCTAGCCAACAAAACAAAGAAGAGAAGAAGGATATCCTTTACAATTATTTAACCAGCCAGACCTTTGCTGGAAAAATCGAAACGATTGTCGAAAATTTCGTTAATATGAAAAGTTCTTTAGAAAAAGAAAAAATTGCTATGAACAAAATTTGGACAGTGCGTGAATCACAGTTGACCCGCCTGACCGAGACTACCGTCAAAATGTATGGAGAAATTCAGGGGATAGCGGGCGCTAAACAATTACCAAATTTAGAAATTATGGAACTTGAAGGTATCGCTCAAATTGAAGAGCCAAAAAAGAAGAAAAATATCGACGAAGCTCAGGCTAATTTGTTTTAAAAATGATTACAAAAAAATTTCTGAAGGAATTTAGTCTTTTAAATAAAGCGCAACGCCAGGCGGTCGAAGCGATCGAAGGTCCGGTGATTGTGATCGCAGGTCCTGGGACTGGTAAAACTCAAATTTTGGCTATGCGTATCGCTAATATCTTGCGCGAAACTCAAATTGACGCCGGCAATATTTTGGCTTTAACTTTTACTAATTCTGGCGTCTGGGCCATGAAAAAACGTTTGCTTGAAATAATTGGACCAGCTAGCTACAAGGTTCATGTTCACACTTTTCACTCATTTTGTAACGAGGTGATTCAGACTTTTCCGGAAAAATTTTTGTTTAATAAAAAACTTGAGCAGATCAATGAACTAGAACAAATCTTAAATATCCGTCAAATCATTGATGAAACTAATTTTACAAAAATTAAAACTCTAAAAGCGCCGTATTACTACCAAAATGCCATTCTATCTTCGATTCACAATTTGAAACAAGAAAATATCACACCACAAAACTTTGCCAAAATCGTTCAAAAAGAACTCAAGGCTTTCGATACTATCGACGATCTTTACCATGACCATGGCCCCAACAAAGGCAAAATGAAAGCTAAATATATTGATCAAAAAGAACAACTTTTAAAAAATATTGAGCTGGCCGAAGCTTACAAAAAGTATGAAGTTTTGCTTAAAAAAAATGGTCAATATGACTATGCCGATATGATTCTGTTTGTTTTAAAATCGCTCAAACATGACGAAGAACTCTTAAATTATTATCAAGAAAAATTTCAATATTTTTTAGTCGATGAGTACCAAGATACAAATAACGCTCAAAATGAATTGATCCAAAATTTAGTCAGTTTTTATGATGAACCAAACCTATTTGTGGTTGGTGATGACGAACAGTCAATTTACCGTTTTCAAGGAGCGGCACTCGAAAATATCTTGGAATTTATCGATTTATACCCAAATGCACAAAAAATTATTTTAGATCAAAACTACAGAAGCGGTCAAAAAATTTTAGACGCTTCAAGAAGTGTGATCAAAAATAATACTAAACAAATTTTTAATATTTTAAAGATTGAAAAAAAGTTAGTCAGTCAAACTAACAATCTTAGTAAAATTTATCTCGGTCATTTTTCTTCAAATCAAGTTGAAGATTTTTTCATCACCAAAACAATTAAAAAACTTTTGAAAAAGGGGATTGATCCATCGCAAATTGCCTGTATTTACAAAGAGCACCGTGATGCAACCGAGCTAGCTGAAATTCTCACCAAAAGCCATATTCCGTTTAGCCAAAACAATTCCGATAATATTTTGTTTGATAATGATATTGAAAAAATTATTAATTTGCTTCAGATTGTGCACAATCACGACTCGGCCATAATGTTTGAGGTACTACATTATCCGTTTTTTAAAATTAGCAAAATTGATATTTACCGTTTAGCTAACGTGGCCAGTCAACATAAAAAAAGTATTTTTGAAGTTTTAACCGGTCAATATGATATTGAATTTAAAAACGAAAAATCCTTAAAAAATTTTGTCAAACTAATTTTTGACGCGACCACAAATTTTGCCAATCTAACCTTCGCATCTGGCTTTGAGCTTTTAGCAAATCAAAGCAGTTATATTAATTATTTATTGAAACTTGAAGATGCGCCGATCAAACTTAACCGGTTAAAATCACTGTTTGATGAGATCAAAATAATCAACACTAAACACAAAAATTTAAATTTAAAAGATTTTTTAAAATATATTGATCAACTCAATGAAAACAATTTAAAAATTGCCGAGCGACCGATGGATGCAAATTTTCATGGCGTCAGTTTAATGACCGCTCACCAAGCTAAAGGTTTGGAATTTGAATATGTTTTTATGCTTCACTTAACCGATGGCCATTGGGGCAATAAAACCGCTCGTCGCTTAATCAAGTTACCGCAGGGACTCTTGAAAATTCAGCATAGTCCTGAAGATAATGACGAAGAAGAACGACGACTTTTTTACGTTGGCTTAACTAGAGCCAAAAAAGAAATTTATTTATCTTACGCTGATTCGTACAATGAATCGGCCACCAACAGTATGCCAAGTAAATTTATCACCGAAATTGACGCGAAAAATCTAAGTAAAATCAATGAAAAAAACTTTGAAGCATCTTACACCGAGCGACTCAAGATTAGTCTTAGACCAGCCGTATTAGCACCAGCCAAAGATTTAAAAAAGTATTTGGAAGAATTAGCGGAAAAATTTGTACTAAGTGCCACCAGTTTTAACGCTTATCAAAGTTGCCCACAAAACTTTTTTTACAATCAATTTTTACGTGTACCAAGGTTAAAAGATTTTAATTTAGCCTATGGTTCGGCCGTCCACTATGCGCTTGAAAACTTCTTCAAAAAACAAAAAAACGATTTGAGCTTACCAAGCAAAAAATTTTTTATTGAATTGTTTCAAGAAGGATTAGATCGCGAAATCTTAACGCCGGCCGAAACACAACGAGCCACGGTTTTAGGTCAAGATATCTTGAATCAATATTATGATTTTTATAAAGATGAATGGAGCACAAAGATACCTTTGGCCTGCGAATACAATTTTAGTTTTCATAATGTTCATTATGACGATATCCCAATCACAGGTAAAATCGATAAAATTGAGTTGATAGATAAAACTAGCAAAAAAGTTCGGATCGTAGACTATAAAACTACCTCTAGTAAGAGTCAAAATTACTTGCTTGGCCAAACCAAAGAAGCTGATTTTTCCTATGTCTGGCAAGCTTATTTTTATAAACTTTTGGCAGAAAATGACCCACTTTTTGATTGGCAAATCGCGGAAATTGAATTTGATTTTATCTCACCAACGAACGGAAAATTTGTTAAAATCAATTTGCCAATCGAAGATGATGAATACGAAAATTTCAAAAAAATTGTAGTGGAAACTTACCAAAATATTTTGTCACTCAAATTCGAACCTAATCTTGAGAATTGCAAAAATACTCGACATACCTGCGATTATATCAAGCTGTGCAACTAGGGTTTCAAATCTTAAAATAATCTGTTAAAATAAGGTTATGAAAACCAAGAAGAAACACTACAAATGGCCACTCTGGCTTTTTAGTATTCTCTGGATCGCCGTTGTCGCAACTGGTGTTTTTTTGTTGTACAAGCCTCTAAATTGGCAAAAGAAAAATACTTTAAAGCCAATTCCTGTAACCGCTCAGACTGCGCCAGAGCAAATTATAAAACCAACTTTGAACAGTGAAACTCAAAAAAATACTTTAGTCTATAAAGTCCCGATTCTAATGTATCACTATATTCGCACCGCGCCTGTCAACGATGATTTAGGTGCCAGGCTTTCGGTTGACCCTGAAAATTTTGATAGTCAAATCAAATGGTTAGTCAAAAACGATTACATAACCATTAGGTTAATCGATTTGGCTGATCCCGACCAAAAAGTTTTGAAAAAGGTTTTGCAGCAGAACAAAAAACCCATAATTATCACTTTTGATGACGGCTATACCGACGCCTATACCGAAGCTTACAAAATCCTAAAAAAACACGACTCTATTGGTACATTTTTTGTTATTCGTAATTTTGTTGGCCGTGACGAATATGCTACCCAAGAACAAATCGACGAGATGGCAAAAAACGGTATGGAAATCGGTTCACACACCTTAAATCACAAAGATTTGGCTAAAAATACAATTGAAATTGACACAAAAGAAATTTTTGATTCAAAACTTAACGCCGAAACTTTTTGCTACCCTTCGGGAAAATATAACGAAGAAACGGTTAAGCTTGTTAAAGAAGCTGGCTACAAGGTCGCAGTCACGACTCAGGACGGGATCGCTAACCAAGATTCAAATTTGTTCGAATTACCACGCAAACGTATTATGAATATCAGTTTAGAAAACTTTATTAAGAAAGTGACCGAATAATGGACCAAATTAAAATAATTTTTGAAAATAATGATTATGTCGTCGTTGATAAACCGGCTGGAGTTTTGGTACACCCAACGGCCGCAAACGAGACGAATACTTTAGTCGATTGGCTGGTCAATCAATACCCAGACTTTAAAAATCAAGCTTGGCCAGAGACTTTGCGAGCGGGGATTGTACACAGGCTTGATAAAGATACATCTGGTTTAATTATTTTGGCCAAGAACCCGGAAACTCTGGAACGATTACAAGAAAAATTCAAAAACAGGGATGTTCAAAAAACTTACCAATGTTTAGTGGCCGGTCACGCCCCAGAAAAAGGGAAAATCGACATGCCAATTGTCAGGGATAGTCAAAAAGATATGATGAAAACTCAGGCCGTCAGCTATTCATTTACCTCTGGCACAGCTCGAGAAGCGGTCACCGAATATAAAACCATCGCAAGGTACAAGTTTAAGAAAGAAGGACTAAGCCTGGTAGAGGTCTATCCACACACTGGCAGGATGCACCAAATCCGCGTTCACATGAAACACGAAGATTTTCCACTCGTCGGCGACCAAATGTATTTTAATAAACCAGCCAAAAGACTCTCCAAAGAACTCGATATTAACCGACAATTTTTGCACGCGGTTAGACTCGAAATCGACGGCCAAACTTTTACTTCCGAACTTGCCGACGATCTCAAAGAAATTTTAACCAAGCTCAAACCAATCGAATAAATTCCCGAAACCAGATTAAATCATCTTGACTATCTGGTTTTTTTGTGCTAAAATTTCCCTAGTAACTTAAAAATTAAGGGGGGAATAAAAATGGAATTTTTAATTGATTTTGGTAAAACAATTGGTTGTATTATCGTCATCGCGATTGTCGTTGCTGCTTGTAGTTTATTGATTGAATCGATTTGCTGCAAGAAAAATAGAAATAAACAAAATGACGACAATTTACCAGACACAGACAAATTAAGACAAGACGAAAATCGCGAAAGATTTGACCCGACACTGCAAAAACTAAAAAAATGCTATGTAAAGTATGTTGGGATCAGAAAAATCGAAGCCAGTAAACTAACTCCAGAGGAGATAAAATTCGTTGCTGATTATAACGAATTATCACTGGCACTGGCCAAGGCGTTGATCAGATGTATCGTTTATAGTTACCCGTGTAACCGTTTTGCTGAGATTAAAATTGTAATTAAATACGGAGATGGAAAATTTCTTATTTCAAGATGTCCCACCCGTAATCTGACCGAATATAATCCGGCTGAGTACAGATTTGCTGCGATCGAAAAAATTCTTCAAGAAATGATAGGAAAAGACTTCACGCTTGATGAAATTATCGACCAACTAAACAGAGAAATCCGCAATCACGGCTTAACTTACGTGCCAAATTCGCCATCCCATTTAATCTCTAATCACAACTAACCTTCAACACCCCTTAACCGGGGTGTTTTTTAAATCTTTTCTAATCAATAGATTTGTGATACTTTAAGTGTATGCACAGCAAAATTTTTATCTTGTCCGGTCAAAGCGGGGTCGGCAAAAACACAATTTTTAAACTTTTAGAAAAAGACTTGGTGGATTTTCACCGGGTCGTAACCTGTACTACCAGAACTCCGAGAGCAGGCGAAATTGATGGCCATGATTATTATTTTTTAACTGAAGGAGAATTTAAAAAAGATATTGAAGACGGCAAGTTTCTAGAATACGCCCATGTTCATAATTTTATTTACGGCACGCCCATGAGTGAAATCAAGAAGGCCGAAACACTAAACCAGCACATATTTCTAACGATCGATGTTCAAGGTGCGACTAAACTCAAAAAAGAAATGCCAGAAGTTATTACTATCTTTTTGAAGTTTCCGGAGGGCGATATTGACCAACTCGTTAGAAACCGTATTGGCCATGACTCGAAACGAAACCTGCCAGAAACTGAGATTGTCCGCCGGATCGAATCAGCTAAAGCCGAAGCTCAATACATTAAGTTCTATGATTATACAGTTGAAAATGTCGAAGGCGACCCTCAAGTTGCTGTTGGTAAAATCGAACAAATTATTAAAGATAATATTAGTAGTATCAAGATAGTGGAAGCACAGGCTCAAGATATACCAGAAATATGCTCTGTTCATAAAATTGTCTGGCTTTCAACCTACACAGGTGAGGACTATGGATTAAACGAAAGTGATATCTTGAGTAAGGATTTTGATAGTCCGATAAAAATTAACAAATGGCGAAGTACACTCGAAGACGAAAATTATAAACTATGGTTAGCTAAAGATGGAACTAAAATAGTTGGTTTTGGTGGCGCTAAAAAAGGTGAACACGAAAACGATTTTTCGGTGATCTATATCTTGCCAGAATACCAACGAAAGGGTATTGGTCAAGCTTTCGCCAACAAAGTCTTCGCCTGGCTCGGGATCGATAAACCGATTCAAGTCGAATTAATCAGTTGCAATAAGCAAGCTTTGGTATTTTACGAAAAATTAGGTTTTACCGATCCAAGAATCACCGAACCACTAATGTTTAATAACGGCAAGAAAGTCGAATTAATTAAAATGACCAAAAGGAGTTAAAATGGATAACGAAAACGATTTCGGAAAATCTACTGGTTTTGCTGGCCATAGCACTGAAACAAAAAATAATATCACTGATAGTGAAATGTTAGATATTATGCATCAACACCCTGAACTAATAAATCTTTTCTCCGCTTATCAAACTGGCATGATTGATGTTACAAAATTTAGTGAACCAGTCAGACAAGGAATTGAATTAAGTAAGAACCAAGAAGGAGAAGAAAATGGAAATTCGTAAAAAGACTTGGCCAGAACTATTTGAACAAGTAAATTCGGGTAATAAAACTTTTGATTATCGTTTAGCTGATTGGCAAGCTAATGAAGGCGACACTCTAATTTTGGAAGAATGGGATCCAGAGACCAAAAAATATACTGGGCGAAAAATTACTAAAAAAATCGGTTTTGTTTTAAATTTAAAAGATGTACCTAATTTCAACACTAAAGAAGATAACGAAAAATACGGACACATGATCATCTCGCTAAAGGATTAGAATGAAAAACTTTCTTATTATCATCTCTGGACCGCCGTGCACAGGAAAAACAACCTTTGGCAACTTATTAGCTGATAAATTACAAGTGCCACTATTCAATAAAGATAGTTTTAAAGAAATATTATTTGATGATTTGGGTTGGTCGAACAGAGAAACATCTAAAAAATATGGAATAGCAAGTTACAGCTTACTTTATTATGTAATTGAAAATGAATTGAAGTTCAGCCGATCGCTTATTGTTGATAGTAATTTTAAATCAGAATTTGATACACCCAAATTTAAAATCTCTATGGAAAAATACGATTTTGATATTATTCAACTGATTTTCAAATGCGACGGCAAAGTGTTATTCGAGCGCTTCAAAAAACGTTCAGAATCGAACGAAAGACACCCCGGTCATGTTGATAGCAATAATTATGAGGAATTTAAAGAACAACTATTAGCTGGACAATCAGAACCACTGAATGTAAGAAGTGATATTATTGAAATTGATACAACTGATTTTTCAAAAATTGATAAAGAAAAAATTATCAAAGAGATAAATAACAAAATAAAGGACTAAAATGAGAAAAATTAACAGAGAAATTGTTTCAGCCGTTATAATTTCTAAAGATAACAAAATCTACTTTGCCAAATACACTCGACCTGGTGGTGTTTATGCCGATTGCTGGCATATTCCTGGCGGTGGAATCGAAGAAGGCGAAGACCAGATTACCGCGCTTAAACGCGAAATAACCGAAGAAACAGGTATCAATATTACAAATGCTAAAATCAAATTTATTGATGGCGAAGAGTTTGGAGATTCCGAAAAAACCTTGCGCGATACAGGCGAAACAGTACTTTGTCATATGCATTTCAATGATTATCAAATTAATATCGATTTAGATGCTGATAAGATTGAAATGAACCCAACCGATGACGAATTTAGCGAACAAAAGTGGGTCAATTTCGACGATATCAAAAATCTAAATATTACCCCGCCATCAATCAATCTTTTTAAAAAAATGGGGATTTTAAAGGACTAATATGATTAACGAAATAAAGATTCGACAGGCAACAATTGAAGACTTGCCAAAAATTCAAAAACTAAGTTTGGAACTTTTTCAAGAAGAACAAACAGAACACGAACCAGTATACAACAACGATTGGTCTTTTAGTGAAGAAGGCGAATCGTTTTTCAAGAAAGAATTGACCGAACCGAATAGAATTGTTTTTCTAGTCGAAGATGGCAAAATGCCTATAGGCTATTTAGCAGCTTCGAGTTACGCTGATAATGTTTTTCAAGGACCACTTATCTTTGCCGAACTAGTTAATATCTTTGTTAAAGATGAATATCGCAATCGAAAAATTGGCACCGAGTTAACAAATAAATTCATCGAATGGGCAAAACAAAAAATGCTAAACGTATAATTGTCACTGCTCATGTCGAAAATAAAAATGGTATTAAATTTTACAAAAAGAACGGTTTTAGTGATTGGCACACCAAACTTAAAATAGATTTGGAATAAAAATGTTAATACTTGGCTCGCAATCAAAATATAGAAAAGGTGTTTTAGAAGAACTCGGGTTTGAGTTTCAAACTATGAGTGCTGATTTAGATGAAAAAAGTATACGTGACGACGATCCGTCTCAACTTGTGTTAAAATTGGGTCGCGCCAAAAACGACGCCTTAAAAGACAAAATTGGACCAGACGATATTTTAATTACTTCGGACCAAGTCACTGTTTATAAAGATGAAATACGTGAAAAACCTATCAGCCAAGAAGAAGCCTATAAGTTTTTGACCAGTTACAGTGATTCTGATTTAGCGACCCATACCTCTTTGGTTGTTTTTAATAAGGCTAATGGTAAACAGGCCGAAGGCGTTGATATTGTCCCAGTTTATTTCAATGAAATACCCGAATCAGACATCCAAATCCTAATCCATCAAGACAATATACTCCACATTGGTGGCGGATTTTTAATCGAAGATCCAATTTTAATTAAACATGTTAAAAAAATTGATGGCGATATCAAAAGTGTCATGGCAATGCCGCCCAAACTTTTACAAAAATTGCTAAAAGAAGTGGAGTAAAAATGATTAACGAAAATGCTAAAAAAATTATCAAGGAAAATGCAGTAGCTATTGCCACAAGTAACAATAATCAACCTAATGTCATTGCGGTGGCTTTTGTTAAAGTTATCGATAATAATAAAATATTGATCACCGATAACTTTATGAAAAAGACCAAAGAAGATATCGAAACCAATCCAAACGTTTGTTTGGCAGTCTGGGACAAGGATTGGAATGGCTACAAAATTATTGGCCAAGCCAAGTACTTTGCCACCGGCAAATACATGGATTTAGTTAAAGCTATGCCAGAAAACGAGGGTCTACCAGCCAAAGGCGCGATTTTGATAGAAGTTTCTGAATTATTAGAACTAAAATAATTTGAAGATTCCGGATCCTACTGCCATCCGGTCCGGAATGATTCCATGACAAAAGGGAGAATAAAGGGTGATAAAGGGATAACATGGAATGACAAAATTATCATTGACACAACTTGACTCCTTGACCAATAAAGAGTTTTAGCCTAATATTAAAATAAGTCCGAATAGATTAAATATGGGGAATTTTTATGCAAAAAAATCATTTTATTGTCATTATGGCAGGGGGCTCAGGCACTAGACTTTGGCCAATTTCACGCGCCAATTTACCTAAACAGTTTCATAAATTTGCCAGCAATGAAAAATCTTTAATCCAGGAAACTTATGATCGTATTAAAGACCTGGTACCAGTTGAAAATATCTATGTTTCTTTGGTTGAAAATATCTACAAAACCACTCGCGATCAATTGCCAGAAATTGATGAAAAAAACTATATTGTTGAACCACAAGGCAAGAATACTGCGCCAGCTGTTGGTTTAATTGCTGCTTTGATCCAAGAACGTAACCCAGAGGCTATTATAGCTACAGTTGCTTCCGATCATACAGTTGAAAAAGTCGAAACATTTCAAAAAGTTATTAAACAAGCCTTTAAATTCATTGAAGAAAATAATGACTATTTGGTGACCGTTGGTATTACACCAACAGAACCAAATACCGGTTATGGTTATATTAAGGTTGGTCGCAAATTTTCCGGTGAAGAAATCAATGAAGTTGAAAGATTTGTCGAAAAACCAAACCAAGAAACCGCCGAAAGATATATCAAATCAGGGGACTATCTATGGAACGCAAGTTATTTCATCTGGAAAGCTTCGGCAATGATGAAAAACTTTAAGAAATTTGCTCCACAAATTCACGAAAGATTAGGACGAATTGCTTTTGCGGTAAATTCAAAAGATTTTAAAATGATCTTAGAAAAAGAATATGCAGGGTTTGATAAGGAAGCGATTGAACCAGTTATTATCGAGAAAATCAAAAATGTGGCTGTGATCAAGGCTGATTTAGGTTGGTCTGACGTCGGCACCTGGTCGAGTCTTTACGAATTTTTAAGTAAAGATACAGGTTCAACAAACGTTAAACGGGGTAATCATATTGGTATAAACGACAGTAATTGCTTATTTTATGCTCATGATAAACTTTTGGCGACTGTGGGTTTAGAAAATATTATTATTGTGGACACACCTGATGTAACTCTGGTTTGCGATAAAAATAAAACCCAAGAAATTAAAGACCTAATGGAAAAATTAAAAAATAAAGATCAAGGGAAATACCTGTAAAACCAGATTTCACTATCAAAGGAGAATATTTTGCGACGTAATATTTGGATTATTTTTGGCTTAATTATCATCATTTCTGCGCTAGCTGGACTAATTGATTGGCCGACTGGACCAAACATTAGTATTGGTAAATATTTTAAAGAAGTTAAGGTTCACGAAGGCTTGGATTTACAAGGTGGAACTCACTTAGTGTACGAACTTGATACTAGTAAAATTGATAAAAAAGATCTACAAAATGCTAGTCAAAGTGTGATCGACGTTATTGAAAAAAGAATTAACGGGCTAGGTGTGTCTGAACCAACCATTCAATCAGCTAAAATTGGTGACAAGCAGACTGTCATTATCGAACTGCCAGGCATTACCGATGTCAATGAAGCGATCAATTTGATTGGCAAAACCGCTCAACTTAAATTTAAGGAACTCGATAATAAACCACAAACTATCGAGGGCGGTACAACTATCGATCCTAGCACAAACACTGGAGAAACTTTTAAAGATACTGAACTCACGGGCGCGCACCTACAACGAGCTGAAGTTCAATTTGATAAAAATACCGGTGAACCTCAGGTTTCACTCTTGTTTGATGCCGACGGCGCTAAACTGTTTTCAGATATAACTAAACGAAACTTACAAAAACCAGTCGCGATCGAACTTGACGGACAAATCATTTCGGCGCCAACCGTTCAGACTGAAATCGATAACGGTCAAGCTGTGATCACGGGTAAATTTGACATTAAAGAAGCGAAAAAATTAGTTTTAGAGCTTAACGCTGGTGCGTTACCAGTTCCAATTAAATTAATTCAACAGCAAAACATTGGCGCCACGCTCGGCAGTAAATCAGTTAAAAAGAGTTTGGTAGCTGGCTTGATTGGTTTGATACTGGTCGCGATCTTTATGATTGTTTACTATAGACTACCTGGGTTAATCGCGGTGGCGGCTCTCTTTATTTACAGCCTTTTAGCACTAGCTATATTTAAATTAATACCGGTCACGCTCACCTTGGCCGGGATCGCCGGGTTTATTTTATCGATCGGTATGGCGGTCGATGCTAATATTTTAATTTTTGAACGTACCAAAGAAGAAATGGCTCAAGGCAAATCTATTGGTCTAGCGCTCGAAGAAGGTTTCAAGCGAGCATGGACCAGTATCCGTGATTCAAATATTTCTTCACTGATTACTGCCGCTATCTTGTATTATGGTACCAGCGGTTTGGTTCGTGGTTTTGCCGTCACGTTGGCAATTGGTATTGTCATTTCGCTTTTCACGGCCATTACCGTCAGTCGAACATTTCTAAGATTATTTGTTGGTACAAAATTAGAAAAATATTTAAAAATAGTTTAACTTCAGAAAAGGATTTCAATGAATATAATTGGTTTAAGAAAAATTTGGTATACTATCTCGGCAATTTTGATTGTACCCGGAATCATTGCTCTTTGTTTTTGGGGCTTAAAACCGGGCATTGATTTTAAAGGTGGAACTACGATTGAAGCTAAATTCGGTCAAATTACTTCTGTTGAACAGGTTAAAAAAGCCTTGGAACCACTTCAGTTGAAAGATAATATAGTGCAAAACATCAGTGATAATACCTTAACCATAAAAACTGAACCAATTAGCCAGGAAATGCACACAAAAATTACTGACGAACTCAAAAAAGTAGGGGATGGACAAAATTTTGAAGAATTAAGCTACCAAACTGTTGGGCCAGTCGTCAGCGGTGATTTAAAAAAGAAGGCGATAGGATCGTTGATTTGGGCTAGCTTAATGATTATTTTTTATATTGCATTTGCTTTTCGCCAAGTCCCCCGTCCTGCCAGTTCTTGGAAGTTTGGGGTAGGCGCAATTTTAGCCCTGATTCATGATTTAATCTTTGTCATCGGCCTATGGGCCATTCTAGGACACTTTTTTAACTATGAGATAGATTCACTATTTATAACAGGCTTATTAACAATTATGGGTTTCGCGGTTCATGACACAATTGTGGTCTTCGATCGTATCAGGGAAAATCTCCGTAAACACCCATCACTTTCATTTGAAGAAAATGTTAATAATAGCATTATCCAAACCATAAACAGATCACTTAACACCTCGTTAACCGTCTTGATCGTTCTAGCGGCCTTGTACTTCCTTGGTGGTGAATCGCTTAAGCATTTTATACTATTATTACTAATCGGCATTACGATTGGCACATATTCATCGATTTTTAATGCATCGCCAATATTGGTCAGTTGGCAAGGCTGGACAATGAACCGTCTTGCTAAGAAAAACGCGTCCTAGGGGCTTCTAGAGCCTGATTTAACAGGTTCAAATACAAAATCTATAAACGGTCGTGAACTTAGTATTTAGCTAAATTACGACCGTTTTTTTTGTTTATAAAACAATAGACCTACAACTAAAATAACGTAATAGTTCTAAACTCATCTTATGAGCAGATAGAGAACAGGTGATAACTGATTTGATGATACATAAAGGCTTATATGGCTCTATAAGGTAGAGGAGTCAGACAAATTTTAACCTTATAACTACTTGGTGAACACAACAGGTTAAGTAAATATTGCGTCGTTCAATATCTGTTTTACGACTCATTAAGCTGATCAGGTTTGAGACTACTAAAAAACATCACAAATTAAGAGTCAAATTAGTATACACAAATGCTTTTAAAATTTACAAATTCTCTGTTTTCACTATATTACACCGGCCGGGCCATATCGATCCATACTCTTAAAAAAGTGTGTTTTTACGCAATTTTATCCTCTTTCGCCCTCTCCCCCGTTTTTACTAAAAAATAACAGGTTTGTGAACCTGTTATTTTTAGCTATATTGCCTATTTCATAGATTACTTATCGTCTAAATTGATCTTAACAACCTGACCATCCTCTAAGGGCTTTGTATCTTTAATCATTTTTAAGCTATCTAAAATTTTGGCTTTATCCTCATCTATCTCACTTGGCTTCGAAGCAGCCTGATTAGCCTTTGACTCAATATGTTGAACTATATCATCCTTTGGCGCATCCTCAACTTTTGTCGCCACAGCAGTCTCTTCAGGCGTTTCTTCAATTTCTGGTTTTTTAATTTCTGGCTCAAGTGCGGCTAATCTTTCTTTTTGCCATTCTTCTAATTTTTCTTCAAAAATTTCGGCTTTTTGCTCGGTCTTTTCAATTTTTGCTTGAACAGTTTCTTCGGTTAAAGGCATGTCTTCAGTCCCGCCTCCCAAATACCAACGCACATCACCCGGATTTTGAATTTCACGATAATAGGTCTCCCCTATTTTTGGCGGTAATTTTGGAATCAATTTTTTTTGTTGCTTGGTCATAATATCTTCAATTTTTGGCAAATCAGCAATCTGACCGATCTGGGCTTCGACATACTCACGATTCTTACTATAAGTATTACGAGAAAATTCAATAATTTTATCACGGTTAGCAAACTTAGTAGCACTACGAGACAAGGTTTTAGCCGAAAAAGCCGGACAGGTCACGCCATCGATCGACATTTTAACATAAACATGATAGTTGTCCAGATTAATCAAATCGTTGGCTTCAAAGATAGGCTCAAACTCTTTTTGTAAAAAATCAGCATCTGGTGCGCCAACACGAAAACTAATAATTGTACCGACGTTACCAACAACCGCATCACGCACCGGTTCAAGCATTTGAGCAACGTACTGATGAGCCATAATAAGATTTAATTTGTATTTACGAGCCTCAGATAAAATAACAGCGAAAGACTCTGTGGCAAAGTTTTGAAACTCATCGACATAAAGATAAAAATCACGACGCTCATCCTCAGACATACGGGCTCGACGCATAGCAGTTAACTGAATTTTAGTAATCATTAAGGAACCAAGTAGAGCCGAAGCATCTTCTCCGATCTCACCAATCGAAAGATTGACCAAGAAAATCTTACCAGTATCCATAATCTCATCAACATTAATAGTAGATTTTGGTTGACCAATAATATTACGAATAGTTGAACTTGATAAAAACTGACCGACTTTGTTCTGAATTGGCGCAATGGCTTCAGTTCTAAACTTAGGGTCGTACTGTTCGAATTCATTAACAAAGAAATCTTTAATCACTGGATCAGTGATCTGAGTCACGACTTTATCACGAAAAGATTTATCCACCAAAAGCCTGGTAACACCCAACATGGTTGAGTTTGGCACATCCAAAAGCGCCAGAACGGTATTGCGTAAAATGTATTCCAAACGAGGTCCCCAAGATTCACCAAAAATTTTCTTGAAAATTCCAACCACGCCCGAAGCGATGATATTTTTTAAGTCTGGATCAACATTTTCAAGTGGATTAAATGCCACCGGGTACATTTTATCAGCTGGTGAAAAAATCACCACATCTTTGATTCTTTCCTCTGGAATGTATTCCAAAATATGATTAATCAAGTCTCCATGAGGATCAACCACGGCAATACCACGACCTTCACGAATATCATCGATTGCCATATTTTCCAAAAGCGTGGATTTACCAGTACCAGTTTTACCGATGACATACATATGATAACGTCTATCCGGGATTTTAATTCCAAATTTATGTTTTAAATGACGAAAATCGGTTTGACCAAAAATAGTTAAATTTTCCGAGCCGACATTTTCTTCAATTGGTAAGTTCGCCGGCGGTTCTCCTTTTTTACTACCAGCCCAAACGATATTTGGCGTAACCACTGAAACACTTGGTAAATGATAAATGCTAGCCAATTCTTCTGTATTTAAAACATAACCTTCGTCAATAAATAATCGATGAGAAAAATCCTGCCAAACCTTCTGATTATCCAAAATAGCACCAGACTTGAACCCGTTCATATGAAGCAAATTAAATTGTTTAAAAGCTCCGACTAACTCACTTACCTTGGCTCTGGCACTTGTTTCATTTGGCGTTAGAGCTAATAACCGAATTTTTGTACCATAACCAAGTTTAGTAACCTTGGCCTCAATCCCTTTGAGCCCGGCTTCTTCATTACCAGAAAGTTTCTTTTCTTCAGATGCAGCACCTCGAGCCGATTCTGGTGTTGCACCAGTCATTATGGTCGTGAAAACTGCTGAAAGTCCTCTGGCAAATACGCCCCAAACCATCTTACCAAAAGACTCCTGTTTCAAAGTACCAGATTTAACTGCCTTGATATACTTTGAACCTTTTGATTGCCAATCATCCGGAACTGGCTTAATCATAATTTGAATCCAAATTTGTTCATCTTTTTCAATCTTAGAAAGCACACTAGTGATCGATGACAACGGATCAACTTCAAAATTCAAAAATGATTTGATTGGATAAACATCTTCATTAACTAAACTTAATTCTGTTCCAGAAACTTTTAGTTCACCGGCCTTAATTCGCTCAGTTTCATCTAGGGTATAATCATCAACCTCATTAATCTCAGCCGTCGGGTATTGTGCGTAGATTTGACCCTGAACAAAATCCTTTAAATGTGTTGGCACGCAAACATAAAAATAAATATATTTATCGCGGGCCGCAATTTCGAAAGAAATGTATTCTTGATAAGGTAATTCCGCTTTATAAATACCATGAATGGCCGAAAGCATTTGCTCGGCCGCCAATGGAGTTTTTTCATTATTTTTTGGTACTAAAATTCGAAGAACCACAAAACGCATTCTGGAAAACCACTCGATTTTTTTATTAATTTGTCGATTTTTATAAATTTCTAAAATAATCGCAAATGGGATACCAACTAGAAGTAATGCGATCAATCCCTTGATTATAATTGGGGCTAAAGTTTGCATAAATTACCTTTACTTTTTCTCTAATAAATTATCAATTGCGGCCCAATCAGCCTCACCAACCTTTGGTACAATAATCGTCACCTTGTCGCCTGCCTTAGCCTTGTAGTATGTCACAGATGGCTGTAAACATTGATATTTCTTGCCATCACAACTCACAATCCAACGGTCACCAGCTTTTTGCAATTTACCAATTAATCGTCTTCGCTCAATCGGTCCGATCTGCTTAAAGATAAATGAACCGTCTGGAGTGATAGTCAATTTCATTTTATCGCCAGGTACTAATTTAGATTTGGAAGCATAATTTGCTGGTATAATGTATTTATTGCCGTCCTTGTCGATCATCTCTTGGCCATCAAAAACTCCTTCGATAATCGTAACTGGACCAGTTTTTTTTGAATCTAAATTTTCGGCTTCTTCTTGATAAACTTGCTCGAACATGATTCGACGAACCGAGTGAACTTTTTCCTCAATCTCTTCGAGTAGTTTTCTAATTTGGCCTAATTTTTTATCATCGTGATCCATGTGTCTCCTTGCTGTTTTGTTTTTGTTTTAATATAAATAATCTTTAAATATCCTTTAACGGTCCGTTAGCTTGCGGTGTCACAACAGAAGATGCAGCCGCAAAATCCTGGGCCATTTGAGCATTAATTTCCGCCACCGGGTGACAATATTTTTGACGCGATAGATTACGAATTTCTTCACGAACATTTGGATCGGAAATAACCGCACTCTTAATACCCTTCATGCTAAATGGCTTGGAAGGTGTACCATCGATTAATAATTTTACATAAGTATTGAATTTATCTAAATTAGTCATATCTTCAACTGAAAGCCCAGGAAACTCTTTAACCAAAAATTCGGCGTCAGCCGCACCTACACGGTAACTAATCATGGTTCCAGCATTACCAATAACGGCATCACGAATTTTTTCAGTTAACTGTGCAATATATTGATTGGTAATGTTTAGATTTAGACGATATTTACGAGCCTCAGACAAAATAGTAGCAAACGAGTCTGTGGCAAAGTTTTGAAACTCATCAACATACAAATAAAAATCTTTACGCTGATCTTCTGGCATGTCGGCTCGACTAAAAGCCGCCATTTGAATCTTATTTACAACAATCAAACCAAGTAAACTCATATTAACTTCGCCAATTTTCCCTTTGCTCAAATTGACCAATAAAATTTTACCTTCATCCATAATTTGGCGAAAATTAAAGGCAGAAGTTTTCTGACCGATCGTATTGCGCATCAAATCGTTAGTCATAAAACGACCAAACTTAGAAGTAAAATAATTCAACATTTCTGACTTATGAAAATCAGCGGTTTTAGCCATTTGTTGATCCCAGAAATTCTTAACCACTGGATCAGTCACATACGAGACGACTTTTGTACGAAACGCATCGTCAGTAAAAATACGAGGGATATCAATCAAGGTCCCTCCTCCAGGTTGGCACATAATAGTCAAAGCTGCATTTCTAAACCAATGTTCAAATTGCGGACCGACTATACCAGTTTTATTTGGATCGAAAAGTTTATAAAAAATCTCAATTGCTTCTTGAATCAAGAAGTCTCGATCTTCAACCGTCTGATACTCCATCATATTAAGTCCGGCTGGCCACTCGGTATCGGCCGGATCAAATAATATCACATCATCGCGGCGATTAGCTGGAATTTTACCTAAAATATCTTCGATCGCATCGCCTAGCGGATCAATATAACAACAACCTTTACCTTCTAAAATGTCTTGCTCAATCATATTAGTAAATAATGTGGTTTTACCTACACCAGTTTTTCCGATCATAAAAACATGACGACGACGATCATCCGGTTTAATACGAATAAAAGTTTCGGTGTCGCGATAAAACGAACGACCCATAATCGTGCCTTCTTGAGGTGCATTTGTCGGTGGTGCCATTTCTTTAGCCAATAACCAACGAACATTTGGCGTTTCGATAAACTTATTTGGAAAATGATAGATACTAGCCAATTCCTCAGTATTTAAGATAAAGCTATCTCGTCCCCGAAGAAAGCGTCGCAAAATATAATCCTTGGCTACACTACTATCACCTTCTTTGACCTTAAAACTATTCAGATCTGGTGAACCCATAGTTGAAAAAGCTGAAACTAAGTTTTGTAAATTAGTATTGGCCGACATCTTATCTTTAGCTACACTCACTACACGCATAGTCGTCTTAAAAGCATTTTTACTAACTTTGGAGTTAATTGCTTTCATTAAAGCGTCTTGATAAGGCGTTAAAGGTTTATACTGATTTTTATCCATTTCGATTGGTTTATTTTTAATCGCTTGAGTACTAGCGCTTGAAACATTGTCAAAAATTCCATTCAAAAGCTTCAAATACCAACGATCCACCAAAACCCCTGTCTTCCCTTCTTGAATTTTCTTAAGCGCCATTACTCCAGGAATACGCCAATTTTCACCAGCCGGCCGAATAATCATCTGAAAAGCCAGATTAGCACCATCACCAAGCTTACTCATAGTATTGGTCACACTGGACAATGGATCATTTTCAAGATTAAGATAAGTTTTAATTGGCAAAATAAACTTTTTATTCAATTTAAAAGTCGCTGTGGCAAAATCACCAGCTTGAACTTGACCCTCAGCCGATTGAATCACGAAAATATTTGGATTTTGAACTTTTTCTAGATTGGCATTCGGGTACTGAGCCTGAATCTGTTTCGAGACCATTTCTTCAATCATCTTAGGACAAGAAACATAGAACGATATGACTCCGTTTTGAGCCACAATTTCAAAAGAAATTTGCTCTTGTTCTTGAAGAATTTGATTTGAAATATCAGCCGAATAGAGACTACTAAATGAAGAAAACATTTGCTCGGCCACTGATATTAATTGACGAAAATCCTTGGTTTGTTCCTGGTCACTAACCTTGTGAATTTCACGTGGCAAAGTCACCAAAAAGACTCGGGTATTTAAAACTCGTTGAATCTCCAATTTTTTTCGATTATGCAAAACAAGAGCATAAATAAAGAAAATTATACCAAAAATAATTAGTATGGTTAGCCAAAAAATTATATTATTTAATTCCATTACCCCTCTTATCTTTCAATTAATATAGTGCTATTTATTCGTTATTAGATAGTTGATCGATTTGATTAGCAAAATTAGCTAATGAATTCAAATCAGGTGTCGCAGTATTAAAAATCCTGTCAGCTTGGGCGACTTTAGCTTCTGGCGCAACAGATGACTGTAACGGAGCTTGTGGAGCCACTGGAGACTGGGCTACTACCTCCATTTTACCATTATTATACTGTAAATCGGCTGTCACCGGCGGAGCCATATCAACCGGAATATTTACTGGTGTTTCAGATTGATTTTGCCCGACAGGTTCACGATTTGGAATACTTTCCGTGACGACCGGTTGACTATCAATAGCCGGTAAAGTTTGCGAGGCCACACCAATTTCATGATAATTTTGATTATTTAAATCAGGTGTCTGAGGCACTCCGGTTTGATTATTCATAACTTCCTCTTTTATAATGTTTGCTCTTACTATTATTATATAGCATACACACTAAAAGAAAAGCCCTGTTTATATCTTTTGTAAGTTCATTTTTCAACTTAAAAATGATTGAGTTTGTTGGCTCTAATTTTTCGCATAAGTTCAGCTAAAATCCACAGGTTATGAAGACTAGCTAAACGCATACCCAACATTTCCTTAGAACGGATTAAGTGAGATAAATAAGCTTTTGTATAGCCGGCGGAACAGGCTGGACAACCACAATTTTCCATAATCGGGGTCTGGTCGAGTTCAAATTTACTTTTTCTTAAATCAATTTTAGGAAATTTCTGCCAATCTGCGGTAGTCCAAACCGTACCGTGTCGGCCCAAACGAGTCGGCAGGACACAATCGAACATATCAAAACCCCATTTGACGGCTTCGATAATATCTTCCGGTTCACCAATACCCATAAGGTAATGTGGTTTGTCTTTTGGTAGTAACGGCCCGACCCAACGCATCACTTGATACATATGGTCTTTACCCTCACCGACTGACACACCACCCACTGCAATGCCGTCAAAATCTAAACTAGAAATATATTTGGCCGATTCTTCGCGCAAATCCTCGAAAGTTGAGCCCTGAACAATTCCAAACAAGGCTTGTTTTTCTTTAAGCTTTTCGCTTTCAGCTTTAAGCTTTCCCCAATAATCACTCGCTTCTTTGGCCCAACGGTGAGTCCCCTTCATAGATTTTTCGGCGCGCTCGTGAGTGGCCGGGAACTCGGTACATTCATCGAGTACCATCATAATATCGGAACCTAAATTTCGTTGAATATCAATCACCTTTTCTGGCGTAAATAAGTGTTTTGAGCCGTCTATATGAGAGCGAAACCAGACTCCCCTCTTAACTACTTGCGACAGCGATGATTCGGCGGTTTTGCCATATGACTCGTAATTTTGACCGAGTGAAAAAACCTGGTAGCCACCAGAATCAGTCAAAATGGCCCCTGGCCAATTGATGTATTTTCTGAGTTTCCCCATCTTATCGATGAGTTCATCCCCTGGTTTTAAATATAAATGATAAGTATTACCTAAAATCAAATTGTAACCGAGTGCCTGAATTTCCTCCATGGAGATACCTTTAACCGACCCATTGGTCCCAACCGGCATAAAAAATGGAGTTTCGATTTTGGCATGGGCTAACTCTAAAGTTGCAGCCCTGGCCAAAGTTTCTTTTGATTGTTTGGTAATTTTGAATTTCACTCTTAAATTCTACCATAAAAATAACCTTTTGTCGATTAAAAAATACAAAAAAACCGCCCTTTCGAGCGGTCAAAATATCTTAAAAGATATTTTTCGATTTACCTGCGGGCCAGAATATTACCAACCAATTAAAGTTGTTTTGCCATATGTTACAGTCAAATACCTTCCCTGATCGTACTTTTCTACAATCAAATCGTCTGATGAGTTCCCTGGTTTGGTTTCAAAACCTTTTTGCTCATAAAAAGCTTTGATTGTATCATGTAACTTATCGGAAACTCCCTGTTCGCGCCAATTTGGTATTTCGAGCATGATATCACCTTCGTTCATACCGGCAGCCCAAGAGCCAGAAAGCTTAGCTGTATCAGACATATCAGAATCGTTTAATTTATCAGCATCAATTGGCTCGTGTTCCGCATAACCAAATTCTTTTAAAAGATGTTCTCGTAGTGCCGGTATTCCGGCTTCACCTTGATTGCAAATTTCCTTAAAAAATTTTTCCTTTTGAATTTCCCAACTTTCTTGAGACTCTTGATTTGGTTTTTCACCAGTTTTTGGTGCCACAAATCCCTTATCCTTGTTTTCCTCGTCTAATTCTTCTGACATGTTTGCCTCCTCTTTCATCGATTTACGATTTATTTTTGCGGAAAGATTTTTTCCTTCCTCCTTTCATTTAACTCTCTCTCTCTGAATGTCAAGATTTGTCAAGATGATATCATCGACTGGATTCTTGATGTCGAGTGCCACTCGGCTCGAGAATGACATTCTTGAAAATAATACGAAGATTCTGAAACAAGTTCAGAATGACTATCGTAATATGATAGATTGCCGCGCGACTGCCATCGCTCGCAATGACAAAAAATTAATACGAAAAAAACCGCATTTCAATTCTTTGATTTACTCTGCGGGGTCAGTAATAATTTAACAAATATCGACTCTTTAACTAGGACGTCAATCTTTCAACAAATTCTAATCTTTCTTTTTTTAATCCTTTTATAGCGTTTAAAATATCGGTTTCTGGTTTGATATACGATTTTATTTTATTAGGAATATGACTAAAAATAGTAGCAATTTGACCTGAATCTATCTTTTTTAACAAGTTAGATTTTTCACTCATGGCAATTACTAGTTGCCATAAAACTCCTGTTTCTAACTCAGCTTCTTTTGCTATAGATAAAATTTCGTCAGTACTACTTTTCTTTTCTGTATCAATTTTATTAATTTGCCCCAATCGATCTTCACCGATCATGCCTACAATACTTCTTATATCACTTAATTGATTATCCTCTAAGAACTTTATTACACTCGTACATGTCTCTGAATAATCTGATGTCTCATCAATATACTGCTTTATCTTTTCCACTGTTTGATCAAACATCTCAGCCTCATTAGGATATTTTCCAATAGCTGTATTATAACCCTTAACTCTTTCTATAGTTGTCACGAAAAAATTGTCCGCGTCCCTCCATTTTTGTGTGTTTAACAAAAGGGCTATATTAGCAAAAGCATGGTAATAATTAGCCTCGGCACTTGTGTTTGGACCACCTTTAAGTAAAGCTGGCTGATTATTTAATTCATTAGTTATATATTCTGCAAGGTTATCCCAATCCATATCATGAGAAATCAAATTACCAATTCCAGATCTAATTAGGGCATAAATCTCTTTGCATGACTCTCTACGCATAATATCGTTGTCACTGTCAATTTTCAATGCCTGGGAAAGCTGATCAGGCATTATTCTTGGTAATTCCAGATGGGGGTGATAAAATTTTTCAATATATAACTCGCCTTTTGTTTTTTCTTTTTCGACATTGTTAGCGTCTTCTTCTGAACTATTGACGATATTGGTAGGCGCCACAAAAGTTTCTGGACTATCAACACTATTTGATTCTAAAGTTTCATCTTTTCCCGACATATTTGCCTCCTCTTTTATCGATTCACGATTTATTTTTACGTATAAATTTTTTCTTCCTAATTATATTTAACCTTTTTCAACCTTTAATGTCAATACAAAAAAACCGCCCTTGATGTAATCGCGGACGGTTTTTCTTTATTCGATATTTTTCGGATCCCAGACTGGAAGCCTTCCAGTCTGGGATTTCGCTCAAATAATTTCGATTATTTGAGCTCCACTTTGGCACCAGCGGCTTCAAGCTTGGCTTTTGCAGCTTCAGCATCGGCTTTTGGCATGTCTTTTTTGATTTCTTTTGGAGCGGCATCTGCTAGATCTTTAGCTTCTTTTAAGCCAAGTTCTTGATTGATTTCGCGAAGAGCTTTAATGACGGCGATTTTTTGTGCGCCAGCATCAGCTAAAACTAAGGTGTATGAAGATTTCTCTTCAGCAGCTTCGACGGCAGCGCCGGCAGCTGGAGCAGCAGCCATCATAGGGGCAGCAGCTGAGACACCAAATTTTTCTTCTAAGGCTTTAACTAATTCTGAAAGTTCTAGGGTGGTTAAACCTTCGATTTCAGTAATCAATTTTTCGAATTTTTCGTTTGCCATGATTTTCCTTTCTTCGTCTTATGACGAATATTTTAATCTTTTATTAATATTAATTTTGTGGTCTTGTCTGATTGTATTGATCTAAAATGTAGACTAGGCTTCGCAAGTTACCCTGCAAAACATTGACTAAGCCAACCAATGGGGCATTTAACGTGCCAACCAGTTTTGCATAAAGCTCGTCTCGACCAGGAAGAGCAGCTAATTGCTTGATTGTATTTGCATCTACATATTTACCATTCACAATACCACCAACTAATTGAAGTTTTTCAGCTAATTTAGAAAAATCTACCGAGACTTTAGCTGGAACGATTTCATCGTCAGTACCCCAAACCGCAGCCACCGGCTGATCTAAATCAGTTTGAGTAATTTCAATATTTTGATCTTTTAAAGCAATTCGAAGTAAAGCATTTTTAGTGATTTGCAAGGTTAAACCGGCTTCACGTAATTTTTTCTTTAATTCTTGAATTTCTTTAACACGCAAACCTTGATAATTTACCAAAACCACTGTTTTAGCAGTTTTAATTTTTTCAATCATCTCGGCAACAATTTGTTCTTTTTCTGATCGTTTTAATAACATGTGACTCCTTCAATTAAAATAAAAAACTCGCCATGAGCGAGTCGAAATAAATAAAAAATATTAAGAAAAAATCTTTCAATTTTTATTTATTTGTTTTCGCCTCAACAGGATTATTAAACCTTTTGGTCCCTGTTTTCTACGGCATAATTATAGTACTACATATTGCATATTTTGTCAACAAAAAATCGGCTAATGCCGAATATCTTAAAGGACAGGAGGTAGTTACGAGCGGTTAGTTGATGTTTTATTCGGACCAACAACTCTGATTAATTTTACTGCTGCCCGAGTTTATTACTTTCGACCTGTTTGCCGGTCGATGCATCTAACATCGAAACAATACCTTCTATCCAATATAATTATTATACTTCGAACCTGTTATGTCAAGTATTTTAGTTAAAAAATACTAAAGTTTTACCTTTAAATATTACCTAAATTTAATTCTTGGTCAAACTTAATTTGACTGACGAAATCAGGCATATGACTCACCATAATCATCGTGCCTTCATAATCATTAATTGCTTGAGCGATAATTGGTAAATGACGGAAATTTATATGGTTTGTTGGCTCATCTAAAATTAGGAGTCCTGGTTCCATTAAAACTAAACGGGCAAAACTCAATAAACCTTTTTGACCTTCTGATAACTCGCTAATCTTACGTCCCATTAAGTCACCTGTAATCAAAAATCCAGCCGCAACTGAGCGCATAGTGTGCAAATCTTTTTCTTCTGGTAAAACTGAACAAAGCGAGCCAAAAACCGTTTGATTGTAATCTAAATTTGAAAAATCTTGACTATAGTAACCAACCCTAACTTCGTCTAAAATTTTGGCGTGCTCATTTTTACCGCTAACTAAAGATCTTAGGAAAGTTGACTTTCCTACTCCATTTGGTCCAGTTACCAACATGTGCATTTTTTTACGCATCACAAGCTCGAATTTCTTTAAAACTGGCTCGTGATTCCGAATTACCTTTACAGCATCGATTTTAACTATTTCACCAACAATGTCTTGAACCGGAATGTGAAATTTACGAATAGTTCTGTCTTCACGTCTAACATCAACCATATTATCTTCCATTTCGGCCGCTTCATCTTTAAGCTTTTTGGCCAACTGACGCATTTTACCACCCTTATGAGCGAAAAAGTTGACTTTTTCCTTACGATCGATAATCGAACGTCTCAACTGAGCATTTTTCATCTGTTCACGCTCAATTCGTTTAGTAATTTCCTCTACCACAGAGTAATAATCACCCACATATGTTTCGATTTTATGAGTAAAAACATCTAAATAAATAACGCCTTCGGTAAAACAATTGAGGAAATCCGCATCATGAGAGATAACAATTACGGTCTTAGTATACATCACTAAAAATTCAATCAAATGATCAATACCAGCTTGATCTAAATTATTAGTTGGCTCGTCGAGCAATAAAATATCAGAGTTCTGAATCAAGGCAAATGCTAAAAGCAAGCGTGCTTGCTGACCGCCAGAAAGTTCTCCAACGATTCGATCGGTCGGCACATCTAGGTTGACAGCAGTCATGACTTTGTACATTTTACTTTGTAAATCAGTCTGATTTGACTCAAAAGCTTTTGCAAAGTACTGGGTGACCGTTAAATTTAAATCCTCGCGAGCTACCACCTGCTTTGCTGTCGCGATAGTTGCACCATTTGTAATAGAAACTAAACCAGCTTTTGGTTTTAATTCACCAGTAATCATATTAAATAAAGAACTCTTACCAGCTCCATTTTGTCCCATTAGAGTGATTTTTGCGCCACGACGTACAGAAAAACTAGCACCATCCAAAATGGGCTTATCGTGTTCGTATTCAAAAGCGACTTCATCAAATCGCAATATTACTTCTTCATTATCACTCATATATTCCTTTTAAATAAAAAGGGCGTCAATTTCGCCACTAGAAATATTATAACAGTTTTTTTGATTTTTGCCAAGGGTAAATACTACATCATCATTTTGGCAATTTTTAATTCATCATAAGTATATGTGCCTTTAAAATTCTCATAAATCGGCGTTAATTTATTTGTATTTAAAACAGTAAAAGCAATATGAATTTTTGGTAAATCTCGAATTAGTTTGGGAGACGCTTCGCGAACTAAATCAGCGGCCGTGATTTTACTAGACTCAAACAATTTCTCGATATGAGTCATGATTGTTTTTGAACTTAGGTTTCTTATCTTAGCAATTTCCCGAATAGTTTTACCTCTTCGCCAAAGGTCTAAAGTTTCCAAATGTGTCGGAGCTTTTTTATTGATTTTTATCTTACTAGTATCACGAACGTGAACTTGTCCACCACATTTATTAACAAAATCTTCACTCGCCTTATTTAACATCTGTGAAGACAAATCTGCAAAAAACTTTTCTGCCTGCAATGACTCCTGTCTCATCTGACTATCTTGTTTTAAAACATCTTTATCAACCTGAAACGCTTTTTCATTCCAACCAATTATATATATGCCTGACAATCTTCTCACACGCGACAAGGCCACATAACCTTGACCAAACTCAAAAACTTTACTTAAATCAATAATCGCTTCATCTAAACTAATCCCCTGACTCTTATGCACCGTAATAGCCCAAGCTAACCTTAATGGTATCTGTGTCAATCTTCCCTTAATCTTGCCATCTTCTTCAACAACCCAATCAGCTGGCTCAACTGTAATTTTCCGACCATTGCGAATTTTGATAATTGGCAATTCTGTATCAGAATCAAACCCTTCGACAATACCCAAAGTTCCATTCACATAACCTTCTCTGGCATTGTTTTTTGTAAACATAACCGATGCACCAATTTTTAAAAAAAGTATTTCGGGCGACAAACAACCTTTTTTCATGACTTTTATTAAAGCTTCGTGACCTTTAGTACTCATAGGGTAAAACTGAACCGGACTCTGTATCTTATCCAACATACGATCGTTAACTAAGTCAACATCGATATTATGAGAATAAAGTTTTGGCACATCAACTGGTAATTTTAATAGATCTGTTTTTCTTTGATTAATTAAACTTAGCGACAGATCATCAAAATTATTACTGCGAATTTTTGAAAGTAATAATAAAAAATCTTTATCATCTTGTCTGTGCTGTTCGGTTAAGTAACAAGTAACAAATTCTGCCTGTCGCCAAACATGACTATCATAAGCAAATTTTGACTTTGCCTCATCGAACAGATTTTCCTGAGAAAATTCGCTAATCTGCTTTTTATCAACTGGTGGCAACTGAAAAAAATCTCCAACCAAAACAACTTGTAAGCCACCAAATGGTAAAGAGTTTTTTTTAACTTCTTTACAGATCAAATCGATCATTTCCAAAGTTTCTGAAGGAAGCATTGAAATTTCATCGATAATTAAAACCTTAGCTGGCCCAATTCTTTTTAGAACATAATCGTTAGTCGCAATCGAATTTAATTCATTTTTATTCAGACGACTTTTGATACCAATTCCACTCCACGAATGAATGGTCATACCACCAATATGCGTTGCCGCTATACCTGTTGAAGCTGTAATTGATGGTTCAATACCATGACTACGTAAATAAGACACATACTGATTAATAGTATAAGTTTTACCACTACCCGGCTCCCCGGTCAAAAATACATTTGTACCAGTCTTTAATATCTGGAGTGCTTGAGCTTGATTCATGTTAATTCAATTATACCATATTCTTTAAATAAAATAATAACTTCAAACCGCTATTTACAATCATTAAAAATAAGTCTATAACGTAAGTAGCTAATCGCTATTTAACAAAAGAGAGGTGAAATTATGACACATACCGACAAATCGGAACTGTATTTGACCTTGCGTCAAAACGAACATGAACTATATGTTATTGCCGAAATGACAAGCAATTTTCAAACCTTACGGATCGTACAAGTTTTTGACAAAAATGATACTCGAGTCTTTACTATTCAACGTTTAGAAGAAATTGCCCAGTTTTATTACGGCGACGGTCAATTTGATCACGGTTACCGAGGAATTATTATCGAAAAAGATCTACACCCGCCGAACCTACCGTGTACCGATACTGGTGGCCATAAACAACCAAAGACTAAATCGGAAAACAAACCAAAACATTATTTTTTTGGATTTGCCAACTAATATCAAACCTGCTTAACGGCAGGTTTTTAAATTTTAATCATTAAAAATTAAAAACCAATACAAAAATCGCCCTTTCGGACGATTTTTGATATACCTATAAAGTCTAAGTTATATTATTTGGAAACTTTTACCGATGGTCCCATATTTCGGAGCGCTGAAATTCCGCGGACCA
>JBAXXI010000007.1:0-28896 GCA_037127955.1 Candidatus Berkelbacteria bacterium
CCATAATAGCTCTGGTTATCTTTAAATAATAAATAAAATCCACCAAACAAGCAGAAGACGAGAAGCCAGCACGATAATGTTTCGATCCAGCAGTATTTTTCGACGATTTCGTTATCCAATTTGTTATTTTGTTTATACATAATTTTGATTAAAAATCTTGCTTTATCTTCGCCATCCTCCATAATTATTTAAATTAGGTGAGGATTTCCAGCTGTTTTGTTCCTGATTTAACTTGGCTATCCAAATAAATAGTAAAAGAATGATTGTGGCGGCGATAATACTAAGAACTATTCTTTTGCTCTCTAATCGCGATTCAAGATGGATATTTAGAGAAATATAAGATAAAAACTTTTTGACCAAAGTTGGACCAATCCAATAGAGAACCAAGATTATTAATCCTATTATGAAGGCACCGTAGGCATATATATCATCTCCATAATTTATAGCGTTAATTATCCCTACAAGCGAGATTATTAACACGCTACTATATATAAGCCATGCAATTATGTTGCTTAGTCGTGTTCTGTCAATTTTTATTAGTGTATGGTGCTGATCCAATAAACTACCACAATATCTACACTTAATCGCTTCGTCTTGGATTTGTTCAACGCAGAATGGACATTTTTTCATTATTGCCTTTAGTTATTTAAAAATCACTATAATTTTACAATTATTCTTATTTATTAAGTCAAAAGGTTCCCAATTAAGGAAGTTTATCTAAATCAATCGTATCACCTATAGAGTAGTTCGTAAACAAGCATATGCTTTAGTAAATTATTACCAATAATATCATAGGATCCTTGTATACAATATAGAATTGATTATAAATCAATTACAGATCGTTCACTCCAGTCATTCGCTCTCATTCATTTCGAGACGCCTTCAGGGGCGACAGAAGGCCACTCTCATTCATTCGGCTCATTCCTTGCGTTCTCTCTTCGAACAGACCATATAAGTAGCTCAATCGACTCAAATTCGCAGACTCTTAAAAATCCAAGAGACTGCTTTTTGCGTCTCATTTCGCATTATTGCTCACTCAGCCACTTATTCGATTAAAAGCCAAATCTCATAAGTCGCTGGCTCGCTAATTAAGACCCCGTAAAAATGGTTGTTTCCTCCCGCCCAGTCTTCTCATTGTAAGGACAGGTCTAAAATCGTCAAGGTCGGTTCTTTTGACTATTAAATATTTTCATTAAGGTAGGACTCCACCTTGACTATTTTAGCGTGCTGTCCTTGCCTTTTCATCGATGGGCGGGAAGGTCGATCCGCTTGTTACTTAATTTAATTTTAAGAGGAGGTTAACATGGTGGAATGTACTAAGGTTTTGGATGTAGCTTATGCAAACGACAGGTTTCGAAAGTCCGGTTTCGGAGTGACAATCACTTCGGGAATTCAGGATTTGCCGGATGTCGAAGGATTGATGGCGGCGATCAGGGATTTCGACACTTTTACCGAGGATAACGATCCGTATGGCGAACGAGACTTCGGTAGCTTGAGTTGGCACGGTTCGAAGGTCTTCTGGAAGATTGATTACTACAATCAGACTTTGAGTGCCTGGGAAGATCCGGTATCTGAGAAGTGCCAGAGAGTGATGACAGCGATGCTGGCTGAGGAGTATTGAGTGAATAGGGCCTGGGAGTTGATGAGATTCTCAGGCCTTTTTCGAAATGTTAGAATAAAATTATTAGGAGGTTCAAATGAATCAGGAAGAAAAGTTTAAAGAGATAGCGAGACGGAACGATGTTGCCCGCCAGTTAGGCTTAAATGTCGTGTTGACTAACAAGGCAGCTGAACTACCGGACAAGGACGAATTGCTTTACACTGTTCGATCGTTTAACAAGTTTACCAAGCATGACGATTTCTATGGTTGGCACGATTTAGGATATTTTGATTGGAAAGGTCAGCGAGTGCTTTGGAAGATCGATTACTTCGATGATCAGCTAAAGAATTTCGAAGATCCGCTTTCGGATGCTTGTAAACGGTTTGTGACAATAATGCTTGCCAGCGAATATTAAATTAAAAGGCTCGGGAGTTTTTAGCTCTCGGGCCTTTTTTGTGGCTATCATTCTGCCGTACTTTTAGGCAATACGTCGGTCTTGATCTATTCGCTTAATTACTAAATTTTAGAATGGGCCCCTTTTCTTCAGTTTCTTCTTTGAACTTGCCGTTGGAATAATCGCTTATTATTTTTTGCCAAAATAATTGGCCAATTTTATTTTCAGCCAACTGTCTGACAACCCATTTCCCTGGAAACATTTCGAATATCATTCTAGCCGACTCTTTGCCAACACCCTTATTTCTGAATTTCTTTATAATGAAAAATTCAGCAATTGTATGAATATTTTTTTCATTAGATTCAGGATCGTCTAAATTAATCAGGATAAATCCTGCTAATTCATCACCAACTTTAATCAAGAACGGGTGTCTATTAGTCTCTTCCCAATACAAATCTAAATATTTATAGCCAAATTTACCATTTTTATCTTTTACCTTATTCTCAAATTCGTTTAACTCGCCTAGATATATTTCAACGAGATTTGAAAGTAATTCTTTATCTTCAATCTTAGCTTTTATAAGTTTCGTCATTCTTTAACTCCCAGATATCCTTAATTAAGTTTTCTTTTTACTCTTCTTTTTAATAGCAATGGCATCAATTTCGACGTCACATCCAGCGGTGATTGTTCTGACATATTTAGTTCTTTTGCTCTAGTTTACTTGTTTATATTTTACTTTTATTCCAGCTTAATTTCAAATTTCCTTCGGTTTTACTTTTTCTAGCGATTTTTGGCACATACCTTTATCTTTTAATATATCCCAAGTCGTAAGATAAAAGTTAATCTCGAAATCGTCGCTGATTTTGTTTTGGATATAGTAAAAAAGATGGCTTTTAATTCGACGATTCGGGCAAACAAGGATTATGTCAGGGAAAGGTTTGTCGGTGTTATCTTGCCACTGGTCGGAATCAAAATATTCGAAGTATTGTTTGACTCTTCGGCGCAAGACCATGGGCGGCAGATCGTCCAAAATATCGAGAAAATAGCGTTTAATGGTTTCTTTGTTTTCGATGGCAAAATAGGCGTCCGGTTTCGGATCAATCAAATTAGCCATACCGTATAAGTCGGTTTTGGCGTGAAAATGCAATTCGGATTTTAGTTTGACGGTAAATTCAATGAGTGAAAAATAAATATCAACCAAAAACAAACAGTGTTTTTCTAGTTGTGGTGAATACTTTGTTTCTCTCCAGAGTCTATTGAGCGGTTTGATATTCAGTTTCGAATTATCTTTTAAATACTTCCTGGCTGATTTATCTAGCTGGTAAACTGCCGGATCTGTAGTGAATGATTTATCGTATGACTTGATAATTAGTTTTAGATCTGTGAGTTCGTTTAGCCAGTTTAATATTCGGCTGTGGTATTTGTGTGTCAGTAGTATTTGAATTTGATTTCTATTTAAGAATCGGAAGCGGTAAAGGAGGGTGAGAATTTCTGTTTGTTTTGTTTTAAGTTGTAGTGTTGGTGTTGTTTGTTTCATTGTTGTTTGTTGATTGATAGATTGTATGACAGATTCATATTATATATTAAAGATAGCGTAGTTAATTTTACCGGTTTTAAGGCTAGAAAACGGTCAAATTAGTGTCATTCGTCTGACACTTTTTTAGGTCAAAGAATTAACGTTAGGAGCATCTGTTTTCTTTGATTTTTCTTGTTTTTCTATAGTTGCAGTCGGTTGCGGCTTGGCTATTTTTTGATAAGCCGTGGCGTAGTTTTTGCGTGACTGGTCAACGAGCAGTTTTATCTTTCCTATATCTTTTTTAGCCAACATTGGTATTGTCTGGCCGGAAAACGGATCTTGTGGAATATTGGCGGAAACTTTCATATAGAAATTGTAGCGTGGCAAATTGGCAATATCGCCCGTAGATACTTGTGGTGCAAGTTGCGCTAACATTAAATCTTCATCAACCGGACTGGCCGTTCTAAAACAAATGACCGTGCCAGTATTAGCCAAAATCACATTTACAATATTGCGGTCGCTTTGCTGGGCGGTTGATTGCTCGGCAATGGTAATTCTAAGGCCAAATTTACGGCCACCCGATAAGAGTTTGGTAAAAGAACTGGTGGCAAAATTTTGAAACTCATCGACGAATAAATAAAACGGTTGGCGTGTACTATATTCTTGTCTGGCTCGTCTGACCGTCGCTTGTTGGATTTTGGCAATAATGGTGGCGCCCAACAGCTGGGAAGTATCTTCGCCGAGTTTTCCTTCAGCTAAATTACAAATCAGGATTTTTTGGTTATCCATAATGTCATCGAAATTGATGGTTGATTGAGGTTGCTCTAAAATCCGTTTGGCAATCGGCGAAAAGAGAAATCGACCAATTTTGGAAGTGACACCGCCGACCATTTTAACATGCTGAAAGTCGCCGGCTTTACCGAATTCATTTTTCCAAAAGTTGATTAGGTTTTCATCTCTCAAACCCTTGATAGCGCTTTTGCGAAAATTGGCATCATTTAATAAGTCGTAGACGGTAAAGATAGTACAATCTTTAACGACAAAGGCAGTATAAATAGTGTTTCTTAAAATATATTCGATTCTATGAGCATCGACTTTTTCATCATGGAAAAAGACGCGCCTGAAAATAGAAACAATGCTTTCGCAGACCAATTCTTTTTCCAATTCCAAATCGTCTTCGTCTAAATTCGGGCTTAACTCGAGTAGGTTAATACCGATCGGATATTTAATATCAAAAGGATTGAAATAGATAAGATCATCTGATCGCTCTTTTGGCACAATATTTAATAAATCTTCGGCCAGGTCGCCATGAGGGTCAATCACACATAAACCTCTACCTTTGGCGATATCGTCTTTGGCCATATGGTAAATGATAGTAGTCTTGCCCGATCCCGTTTGCCCGATTAAATAGACGTGGCGCGAACGATCGTCATCCGATAGTCCAATATTAACGATTGAATTGCCGAATGTGCTTTTCCCAAAAATTACATCAAGATCAGAACTGTTCTTGAGTACCAAAGGCGTCGGCAGATCCTTGCTTCCAACCCTTACAAGGTCTTCTGTTTGGCTATTGGACGAGTATGGGAAATGATAGAGCGCGGCTAATTCTGATGCGCTTAAATAAAGCGGTAGACCAGATAGCCGCTCCTTAAATTGCCATAGTCTGAATCGTTTAATCGGGTTAAAGGGCAAATCGGATTTAGTAGTTAGCGATTGGCCGCATGGATGTAAGAAACTGGCAAACGACGAACATAGACCTTTTGTTCTTGCCGACATTTCAACTTTATCTAAGACCAATAACGCACGAATAGAAACTTCATAAAGTGGCTTGTTAAGTTTAGTTTTTATAAGTTCGCCGATCTCATTATCGGTTTGGGTTGGTGTGAAATTATTATTTGATTTGGAAATTACCGGCTCTAATCCGGTTAAAAATTCGGCCAGAAACAAGAGTGGAATCATGGCCACATTTACTGCCGATTCAATTAAACCTGCCGTAAATTGAGTAGTTTTTTGAATATTGCTTTGATGGATATATTTATTATGACCGATAGCTAGATTCGTCTTTTTTATTTCCTGTCGAACCGGCCACTGATCAAAACTGTTCAACGGTCGTGCAACTACTTGAAAACTCAAAATATCGCCGTTTTTTATTTGAGTCATATTGCCGGCCAGATACGCCAGTGGATCGTGTTTTTTAAGATCGGATTGTTCGTTCAAAGGTAAGGAAAAGTGCCTGGTTGTTTTAAATTCCAATACTTTTGTTTCTTTGCCATCTAAATTATTTTCAGACAGATAGTCGGTCGTTTGTTTAATTTTTATGCCCGGCACATAGGCGCGCAGATTCTTCTCAACCAAATCAGCAATATCTTCAGGTATTCTTAAAAGATAGCGAATACCCGATTCTTTTTGCGAAACGATTTCAAAAGCGCATGACGATTGGCGAATAATTAATTTATCGAACCACGAACCGTTTTCTACTAAATCAAGAATAAGAGAAAAAAGCTGAGTTGTCGAAAGTGAAGCAATTTCCGTATTTGGCGGCGTAATTTCTAAGACTGTAAACTTTTCGCGTGAGTGGTGCCAAATACGAATTAATTTGAATAATATTTTGATCAAAAAAATGAGAACAAAAAAACCAATGACAATAAATACAAAATCCCAAAAGATTTGATGAATTCTTTGCCAAGGCAAGCTATTAAACAGGTCTGTCAGTTGGGGCGAGAATTTCAGGGCGGCAATTAAATTTATTTTCTGGAAAAATTCCATAGATTCTCCCTGCCATAAAATTGCCCCTCCTAATATAAGTTAGGCTTATCACAGAGAAATAATTAAGTAAAGAGTGAAGAAACATTTTTATTTGATTATCAGAAGAATAACAGGTTCAAAGTATGATTACTTCATACTAAATCTGTCGACGCCTGTTGACAAGAAGTAAGCGCTTGTGATAAGCCATAATTGTTGAGATTAAAATAACTTTATATAAATAAAGTAAAATATATTTTAACTTGGAGGGAAGAAAGGATTTGTATGAGTCGTTTCCGATCCCTCATTGTTTATTTGGGCGGTACACTTCTCGTAGTGTTCGCTTCAATCAGTCCGGCGCTGGCCGATGCGCCTGATGTTTCTAAGGTCGAAAATTTCGCCACCAATGTTATACAGGTACTCACTGTCCTGGCCGGTCTCTTAGCAGCCGGTTTTTTTGTAATGGGCGGCATCAATTACATCACCAGTTCCGGCAATCCGGAACATCTTGATCGGGCAAAAAAGACGATTATTTACTCTGCCATCGGCTTGGCTATTGCTATCGCCGCTTTCGTCTTGAGTAATATCGTAACGCAATTGGCAACAACAGCTTTCGGACACTAATATGGCGAAAAAACTTATTCCCAAACTAATATGGTTTGCTGGAATAGTCGCCTTGATCCCAAATCCCGCATATGCCGCTTCCAACAGCGAGGTTGCCCACTTTTCCAGCGAAACACTGACAGCACTTATTGTGCTGGCTTCTATCGCCGCCACTTTTTTCTTAATCCGCGGCGCCTATCTTTATATTACTTCAACCGGTAACCCTGCTAAGCTTGATGAAGCCAAACGAACAATCAAGGCCGCGCTAATCGGCTTGGTTATTGTGATTGGCGCCGGCGTTTTAACCTCAATCTTAAATTCAGCCATGACTGAGCCGAGTGCCACCGGTGTGGGTACGGCTCTTAATTTAGCTCCAATCCAGCCGGTTGTGCAAGATAATTCTCTGGCTAAAATATTACTTGACGCAATTTCCGGCTTTTTGCAAAACATTGTTCAATCAGCTACTAAACCGATCATTGACGGCATTACTTGGTTTTTTACCAATACGCCGTCGCTTTCAACTAATTCAGTCGTTTTCAATTTCTGGTTGGTAATCGTGGGGATAACAGATTCTTTATTTGCTATTGTTATCGCACTTTTGGGTTTTCGCGTTATGAGCGCTTCGACTTTTGGCTTTGAAGAAATGAGCTTAAAAGAAATGCTCCCGAGAATCGCGCTGGCTTTTGTAATGGCCAATACCTCAATCTTTTTGATCGACTGGATTATCCAACTCTGCCAAGTGATGGTCACTGCTGTGATTCATGCCACTGGCGGACTGGGAAATGCCTGGATTCTAAATGCCTTTGATCCGGCCGCGCTTGTTTCCGGCACGACTATGATTATTTCCCTAATATTTATGATTATTTTTGTTGTCTTGGCTGTAGTTCTATTACTTTTCTATATCAGTCGCTTAATGATCTTGGCTTTCGGCGCTGTCGTTTCGCCGCTTGTCTGTCTCTTGTGGCTCGTGCCGCGATTTACCGATTTTGCCGAAAACTGCATTAATGTCTATTTGGTCACAATTTTTACCTTATTTGTTCATGTGGTCGTTATCCAGCTGGCTTCCGCCTTTCTGACTATTCCGACGCAGGACGGCACCAATCCTATTATTTCCGTTTTAATCGGCATTGCTATGCTTGCCTTAATGCTTAAAACTACGGCCACCGGTGTGCAAATAGCTTTGACTTCTCAAGCTTCGGGCGCAATTAAAAAGATTGCCGGACAGGTGATGAATGTGATGAGTTCGGGCTCATCATCTGCTACGCATACGGCCGTGAGCCAAGCACATACAAGGAGGCCGTCATGAGAACAACTGTCGTACCGGCCCAAATTACTACTGTCGAGGATAGAATTGCCGGCAACCTAACCTTTGTGCAAATAGTCTTGATGATTATTCCGCTTCTGACAAGCACGGCACTTTATGTTCTTTTGCCGACTAAGATGCACTTCAACCCAACCAAGGGAATTTTAATCGGTCTGCAATTTCTTTTCTTCGACGGCTTGGCAATTCGTTTTAGAGGAAAGATCTTAGCTGAATGGCTCGTAATTTACTTAAGATACAAGGCAAGACCAAGAAGATATATTTTTACTAAAAATGATTTATCATGCCGAAACGGCTATTTAGGTCTTAATGAAAAGTCGGAGCCAACTATTGAAGAAAAAGAGGAAATAAAAGAAGTGAAACCAAATGATATTTTAGACACAAGTGAGAAGATTAAGGTCGAACAATTATTAAAAGATCCGCTCTTAACGCTTTCTTTTAAGATTGCCAAGAAAGGCGGTATCGATGTCACACTCAAACCAAACAAAAATTAAAGGCTCGGCTAGAACCCAAATCGGTATTAAAGAAGTCCGAGATGGCATTTTAGTTTTACCGGACAACCGCTACCGTCTTATTATGGCGACTTCCTCGCTGAACTTTGAACTCCAAAGCGCTGCCGAGCAAGATGTAATTGTCGACACTTTCCAAAATTTTCTTAACAGTTTAACTAAACCGATTCAGATTCTAATTCGAGTAAGAGAATTGGATATCGATCGATACCTTGAGGATTTAAAAACAGCCCGATCTTCCGAACTGTCGGAAATTTATCTAGCGCAGCTTGATAATTATAGTAGTTTTATCAGAAAACTTGTGGCCGGCAATAAAATTCTCTCCAGACGATTTTATTTAGTGATTGAATATGACAGCAAATCGGCCAATGATTTCTATTTGGCCAGACAGCAACTCCTCTTGGAGCAAGAAATTATCGCCAAAGGTTTAGAAAAGCTTGGTATGACAGCGCGCCCATTAAACAGCTTGGAAATTCTTGATTTATTTTATAGTTTTTATCGCCCAGAGCAGGCCAAGATTCAACCGCTGGCTCAAGCGATCGCAAGGAATACAAATGATAAAACTTTTTTCTAAAAACAATTTAAAGAAAGCTAAGCCGAAAAACGACGCCAAAGAGAAATTGAAAGCTCTAACTTTTCACTATGGCGAGCAAGATCAGCTCGACTTCATTACTTACGCCGGTTTAGAGGAACAAACTGATTACATTGTTATTGACGGCCGTTATATCAAAACAATGTATATTTCTGGTTATCCCTATACCGCTTCTAGCGGCTGGCTAAACCATTTGATTAACTTCAATCATAATGTTGATATTTCCTATCACATCGAGCCGGTTGAAGCGACCTTAGCCTTACCGAAACTAAACCGCAAGATTACCGAATTAACCTCGACCAAAAGAGCGATGGAGCAGGCCGGCAAGATTATCGGCGCCGAACTACTCGATCCGCTCGATTCGGCGACGGAGCTTCGGGATAAAATCCAGCGAGGTCAAGAAAATCTTTTTCAAGTTTCGCTCTATATTACCTTATCGGCTAATTCCTTGGCGGAACTTGAAAAAACTAGAAAACTTTTAGAAACAGTCTTGGCTACCAGACTTTTCTACACTAAGCCGGCCATATTTCAGCAAATCGAAGGATTGCAGTCGGTATTACCTCGCGGCGATAATTTGTTAGCTCAAAAAAGAAACTTGGACAGCTCGTCCGCGGCTTTAACTTTTCCCTTTATATCTTCCGAGCTGGTGCAGGAATCAGGCGTACTATACGGCATTAACCGATCTAACAGCTCGCTGGTAATTTTAGATCGCTTTGCTTTACCCAATGCCAACAGCATTTTATTCGCTCAATCCGGTGCTGGTAAAAGCTACACCGCTAAAGTGGAAATCTTGCGCCAGCTCATGCAAGGCACGGAAATAATCGTAATCGATCCCGAACGAGAATACCGCCAGTTAGCCCAATCTGTTGAAGGAACATATATTAAACTATCCGTCCGTTCAAGAGAAAAGATTAATCCTTTCGACTTGTCTGTTAATGCTTTTTCTGAGGGCGACAGCTTTGCCGATCATGTCCAATCGCTCACCGAAATAGTTTCTTTGATGGCGGAAGGTTTATCTGCCGAAGAAAAATCAGTCATCGACAAAGCAATCCTAAAGACATATCAAAAAGCCGGCTGGTCGGCCAAAAAGACCAGAAAAAGAGATAGTAAAACATACCCGCTTTTATATGATTTGTATCTGGCGCTTAAATCATTAAAGCAGATGAAACTTTGCCGTCGTTTGGAGAAATATACGACCGGCTCGCTTTCGGAAGTATTTAACGCGCAAACAAACATTGAATTAGATAATCGTTTGGTTGTTTTTGACACTAAAGATTTACCGGAATCGCTAAGGCAAATCATGCATTTAGTGATCGCTCAATTCGTTCAAAATAAAGTTAAAAGTAACCCATGTAAAAGAATACTAGTGATTGATGAAGCTTGGCTGATGCTCGAACACGAAGAAAGCGCCCGTTTTATTGCCGGACTTGTTAGGCGCGCCAGAAAATATTACTTAGGCGTTTCGATTATTTCCCAACAAGCTAACGATTTTCTTGGCAATGTTTATGGCAGGGCAATTGCATCGCAAAGCGCCCTTAGAATTCTTATGCGACAAGATACCACTACTATTAAAGGCGTAGCCTCAGAGTTTCGTTTAAGCGAATACGAGCAAAGATTTCTATTAACTTGCGAACGCGGTGAAGCGCTTATTATCGCAGATCAACACCATGTAGCTGTAAAAATTATGGCCTCGGAAGACGAACATCCTTTAATTACGACTGACCCGGCAGAAATATTTACTCAAAAGTTATGAACCCGCAAACCATCAAGCTTATCGCGGCCATCTTTTCGATGAAAAGCGAAATTAAGCTGATCTTTTTTACTTTGGGCGTAATCTGTTTACTGCCTGTTTTTGCGGTGCTGATTATTACTCAAGCCGGAATCAATATAGTTTCAGGTAGCCTGATAAGTTTTAATCCTCAAACCTCTCAAGTCGATATTCATGACCCGAGAACTAACGAAGTTGTCGATCATGTCGACCAAACCACCATGTGGCCGGTTAGCGGCCCTGTAAGCCTTGAATTCGGCTCTCTGAAAAGTCCTTTTCAGCCCTTTCACACTGGCATTGATATTGCCAGCACAGTCCATCGGGTCGGCGATCCGGTCAGGTCTTTTATGAAAGGCACTGTGACTTATGCCGGTCAGACATCTTATGGCTATGGCAAACATGTGAAAATTGATAATGGTCATTTTGTCACTTCGGTTTACGGCCATCTTGACGCCATTGGCGTATCCGAAGGAGATCAGGTTGATGCCGGCACAATTATTGGTTTAAGAGGAACTACCGGCTGGTCAACCGGCCCTCATCTGCATTTTGAAATTAGAGTATTTGGTATTCCGGTTGATCCCCGTGTCTTTTTAGCTGGAGAGCCATAAGTAGTGTTCGACTATGATGATTATTCAATATAGGACTAGCTTTTAATCTGTAAACACCCTCTTGACACTATAAATATAACTATAGTATACTATAATTATAAATATAGTTTGGAGGGAAAAATGGCACAAGCTCAAGCACAACTCTTTAGCTTTAACGGCTTAATAGCCCCAGCTTTTATTAGTACTAACATCCGAACCGATCAAAAAGTTGTTCAACAAAAGAAATCGGTTATAAATGAACTCTTCGAGAATAAAGCAACTCTCGAATCAGCTCTGAATAATTTGTTTATTGGGAGTAAAGAAGAAAACCAGATTCAACTAGCCAGAAAAGTATTGGGCGAGGCAGTTTCTGCTCTTTCAGATGAAGAACTAAAAACTTATATTACTGAATTTCAAAGCCTACTGGACTCATGGTTGGATAATTTTGAAAAACAACTTTTTGAAAATAAAACACTTAAGCAATTGTTAAAGGAGGGCTAGATGGAGCAATTTGGGAAGGTTCAGCAACAATCAGGGGGCGCTCTGATTTATCTCAGGGTATCAACTGAAGAACAGGTCGAGAACTATTCTCTTGATACTCAAAATGACATCTGTAGAAAGGAGGCAGAGCGAAGAGGGCTTGAAGTTATGGAGGTTTTTCGCGAAGAAGGACGATCGGCAAAAACTATCACCGGACGACCAGTACTAATAAAGATGCTGGAATTTTGTCGAAAGCACAAAAAAGATATTGGCGCAGTCATTGTCTATCGGCTAGACCGCATATCTCGCCAAACATCAGATTATTTGGTAATCAGGAAAAAATTAGCTGAATGTGAAATAAAGTTAATCTCAGCTACCGAACCAACTGGTAACAGTCCGACTGAAAAGTTTGTGGAAACAATGTTGGCTGGCTTTGCCCAAATGGATAATGATGTGCGTAGTGAGCGAAGCAAAAACGGACTAAGAGCTAGGTTTTTAACGGGGCTAAGCCATAGTTATGTTCCACTTGGATATCTTAATCAAAACGGTTATGCCATTAAAGACCCCGAATCTTTTGACAAAATGAAAGCAGCTTGGGACTTAATGGCTACTGGTACAAAATCCTTGCGCGAGATGGCTGTCGTTATGAATAGAGATGGCTTACGAGGTGGTCGGAAAGAAAAAGGCAAGGAATTTATGCTAAGACCACAAACCGTAAACAGGTTTTTCCGAAATAAATTTTATGCCGGAAAAATTACTTCTCAGAGATATGGAGAAGAAGTTAATGGTCAGCACACACCGATGATTACGGAAGAACAATATTATAAAGTCCAGGCAATTTTGGACGGCAGAAACAACAGTATCTCGATACCGTTAATGAGAAGAAACAAAGATAATCCCGATTTTCCACTGCGCCGGATTGTTAAATGTGTAAAATGCGGAACTTCCTTTACTGGCGGATGGAGCAAGGGCAAAAGAAAACGCTATGGTTATTATTTCTGCCGTAATCGTTGCAATGGAGCGGCTTCTAATGTCGCTATTGATACTCTTGAATCAGCAACCATCGAGAAGTTAGAAAATGTTAAATTGACCGAACAAACAGTAGTATTATTTAACGCTTGGATGCGCAAAAAATACTATGAAAGAATTTCTTCGTGGCAAAAAAGAAGAGACAATGCCGACGGCGAGCTTGCTAAACTCTATGAATTCCGACAAGGACTAATCGAAAAAAATGTCGCCGGAATTTATTCCGATGAGATCTTTAAAGAACAAAATAAAATTATCGAGGAGAAAATAAAAACACTTCAAATCGCTAAGAACGACGAGTTGATACAAAAATATAATTTGGAAGATATTGCAAAATTTGTTAAAGACAAGCTAATAAATATCTCAAAAACCTATATCGATTCCGAGTTACAGGAGAAGCGTGTATTGCTGTGTTCGATATACCCCTCTGGATTACAATGGGGCGAAAATGGTTATTCGAACACCCAAATTAGCCCGTTCTACACCAGTATTTTAGATATTCAGTTAAATCATGTCCCGTTTGGTAGCGCGGACGGGATTCGAACCCGTGGTCTCCTGGATGAAAACCAGGTATCCTAGGCCTCTAGACGACCGCGCCATACTTCATGTCATTAATTGTAGCTAATTCTTTCTAGAGTCCGCGGAAATTTTTACCTCCGTGAAAATTATAGGCCTCTAGACGACCGCGCCACAATAATACCATCTTATCATATTTTAATGTATTTGTCCAGATATTGAAGGGTCAGGTGAGTAGCTTGCATATAACAGACCTTCGGTCAAAAAGGCGAACTCACGACAAATTACTATACCTGAAAATTTCAAAACCCCATGGAGGGCCGGGTGGGGATCGAACCCACGACAAGTTGCTTAAGAGGCAACTGCTCTACCACTGAGCTACCGGCCCTCCATACTGTATTGAAATTTTTAAGAGGCAACGCTCTATAATTTTCCGAAGAAAATTTCCGCGACAACATACCACGACTCTTATAATGTAGAATGTTGTCTATGACACAACGCGTCTGTCATACCACTGAGCTACTGGCCCTCGCTAAAAAAATTGAAGAGGCAACTTTCTATATAAATTCTAGCATAATTTTAGACTAAAATCAACCTTTTTACAGAGTAACAAATGTATAACCTTCTTTTTTTAGAGTCTCGATAATTATCGGTAGAGCTTTAAGCATTTGTGTTCGACTAATGCCGTGATTACCATTCAATCCGTCATGTAAAACAATGATCGAGCCAGGTTTTACATGTTTTAGAATGTTTTTTTCAATTGAGCCAGATGATGTTTTCTGAATATAATCGAAGGTCATGTCGTTCCAGGCAACTGGGGTCAAGCCTGTTTTAATAGTATCTGAAATAAGCCAAGGCGTGCGCCAGCCATGCGGTGGACGAAAAAGTTTTGGGGTTTGGCCTGTGGCTTGATAGATGATTTGATTGGTTTTAATTAAATCTTGATCGATCTGTTTTTTGTTTTCGAACGGCAAAAAGTACGAATGATAATAACTGTGATTGCCAATTTCGTTTCCTTGATCACTAACTTTTTTAGCAATATCAGGATAAACTTTTACATTTTCACCAATCATAAAAAATGTCGCTTTTACGTTTTCTTTTCCAAGGATAGACAAAACTTGCTCGGTGGTTTGACCATTGGGTCCGTCGTCAAAAGTGAGGGCAACGGTTTTTTGGGATTTGCTGGCCGGAATTCTATTTTCAACTTTACCAAATAAATGAGCTTGTGGACTAGATAATTGATAAGCAAAAAAAAGTAGTAAGAAGACAATTAGGGTGGTCGATAAGAATTGGTAAGTTGTCATAATGATCTTTTTTTGCCACACAATAAAAGGTTTGTTGACAAAAGAAAAAGATAAATAATTGGAGGCATAAGCCCAAAAAGTTGCCCAAAATCCAATTTGTTTAAAGCGTCGTGCTGAAGTTAAAGTTTTGAGTTTTGGTAAAAAGTGTATTTCGCCAACCGCGCAAACACGTTTAGTAAGATTCGTGTCTTCGCCGTAAAATTTAATATCGGTATCAAAACCATTAATCTCTTCGATGATACTTTTTTTAACAACAAAATTTCCACCAAAAAGAAAACGAAATAAGCCAAGCTTTTCCATTACACTAAAACAGTTGAAAAATACTTGAGTGAAAAGATTTATACCTTTAGTGCCGTCATAATACCCGAAAGGATTACTGAGGGCAATAGTATGTGGGTGTTTATTTATATATTCAGATAATTTGGTTAAATAATTTTTTGGAACAATAGTGTCGGCATCAATATAAACAAGCCAATTACCTTTTGAGTTTTCAAAGCCGGCTTGACGAGCTTGGGTTAAACCGACTTTTGGTTCAAAAATATAACGAACATTGTTTTCTTGTATAACCTTTTTAGTCTCATCGGTACTGCCATTATCGATTACAATAATTTCCAGGGGTTTTAATTCCTGTTTTTCGAGTGCGGTTAAACATTTTTGTAAATAATCAGCTTCGTTACGAGCGGGGATAATGCAAGAAAATTTTATATCTAACATGTTTTTATTTAAATATAGCGTAGTATAAATTTGGTTGGTGCGCCCAGAGGGACTTGAACCCCCGACCTTCTGGTTCGAAGCCAGACGCTCTATCCGCTGAGCTATAGGCGCTTGTGTGCCGCGTCGTTGAAATATAGGCGCGTAATCGCCGAAATTTCCGTCGAAATTATGGCCAACATTATTATATTAAATAATCGTGGTATATTGGCGTGGAAATTTTCTTCGAAAAATTATAGGCGCATTATTAATATTTTACTGTTTAAATTATATCATGAAATAGCAATTAAGTCTATAAGTTTGAATCAAACTATTCAACCATGACTTCTATATCATTTTTTTCGTTTTCAACCTTAATCCAATAAGCAGAAATAGCGCCGATAATGGTGATGACCGCGCCAAATAAGAAAATATCTCGGTAAGCCATAACCTGAGCTTTTAAATTAACTAAAATTGCGAATTTTTGAATTTCGAGTGGGTTGGTGGCGTGGGTAAAACTGGAGTGCATAATATCAAAAATATATTTAGCTGTTGAATTATTTAAAATTGTTCCCGCTAAGGCGATGCCAAATGCGCCAGCAATATTGCGAGTTAATGCTAGGACTGATGAAGCACTGCCTATTTCGTGAGATGGTACCATTGAGGCGATAATATTGGTTCGAGGAGCCATGCCAAAACCCATACCTAGGGCCATGATAAAGAGTGGTAGCATGACATCCAGTGGTCCTGATTTAGGATCTAAAAACGAAAACATGAAAATACCAACTGCTGATACGAGTGAGCTTGCCATGATAATGTAGCGTGCCGGGAATTTACCTTTAATTAGTCCGCCAAATGGAGCAGTCATCATCATGCCTGCGGCCATTGGTAGAAACATAAAGCCGGTTTGAGTGGCGCCAAGTCCCATAAAAGTTTGAACAAAAATTGGAATAACGAAAATTACGCTCATCATGCCCATGAATGTAATAAAATTATTAATCAAAGTGTTAATAAAAACAAATTTACGGAAAAATTTTAAGTCAACGATTGGTTCAGGATGATGTTTTTCTGTTCGAATAAAGAGTCCTCCGCTAATAATGGTGACTACGTAAGTAACGATACTGTTTAAAGAGGTCCAACCCCAGGTAACACCTTTTTCTAAAACCAAAACTAAAGCGGCCAGGGCAATACCCAGAAAGATGGCGCCCCACCAATCAAAGTTTGAAACTTTCTTTTCTGATTTAGATTCTTTAATAAAGGTTAAAGCCATAATTAAACCAACAATACCGACTGGTAGATTTAATAAGAAAACTGATGGCCAGCCAAAATTATCAATTAACGGTCCGCCAATGAGTGGTCCAAAAACTGCAGCCGCAGCAAAAGCGGCCGACCATATACCCAAGGCTTCTGCTCTTTCTTTTTCGTCGTGAAATGTAAAAACCAGAATTGCCATAGCGGTTGGATAGTCAGCTGATCCGGCAATAGCCTGAATTACTCTGAAAACTACCATTGAGGTTAAGTTCCAGGCAAATCCAGCTAGGACTGATCCGATAATAAAGACGACAAAACCGATGACGTAAACTTTACGTCGACCGATTAAGTCACCAAGTTTGCCCCAAATCGGTACAAAAACTGCATTCGCAATAATATAGGCAGTAGTAATCCATCCGGCTGAGGAGACGGTGATGCCGAAATCAGAAATAATTTTTGGCAAAGCTAGACCGACAATAGTTTGATCGAGTCGTCCTAAAAATGTTCCTATGATAACCGTTAAAAGAACGATCCATTTAAGATCAATTTTCTTTTTTTTCATTTTGTTTTCCATTTAATAAATTTCTTTATTTAATAATCCAAACTTTGGCAGACATACCATTTTTGAGTTCAGGGTATGTATTGTGGTCATAAGAGATTTTGATGTCGAAATTTTTAGTTTCCCTTTTGTCGGAAATTTTGAATGTCAAACTACCTTCATCTGAGGCTGGACTAATTTCAGTAACGGTGCCGTAAAATTTTTTAGAACCAAAGGCGTCAATTGTAAAATAAGCTTGTTGACCTGGTTTAACATATTCTAAGCCTTTATTTTCGGCGATTTGCGCTAGAATTTTTAGGTCTTCAGGATTGATAATAGTTGCAATTGTCTCGCCCGGTAAAACACTTCTGCCGATTCCGTCATTTAATTTAACTAATTGGCCAGAGGTACGGTTTTTGATGATTTCATTGCTAACTCTGGCAACGATTGAATTAGCAGGTAAAATGTCGCCTTCTTGAGCAAAAGTTTCTTTTAAGATACCGCCAGTACTTGAATTTAATTTTATTTGAGAAGCTGAAACCTGGGCTTGATCGATATAAATTTTAGAATTCATCGACTTCCAAATCATTTGGCCGATGACGGCCATCAAAATGATAATAATAATTATTAACGGGATAATTTTTTTATTTTTTTTCATGGGTAAAGATTCCTTGATTATTTTTTATTCGTATTTTAGGGCATCAATTGGATTGAGTTTGGCAGCGCGATTGGCCGGATAAAGGCCAAAAATAATACCGACAATACTGGATACCCCAACAGCCAAAAAGATTGAAGAAGGCAAGACGACAAATGGAATATTTGCTATTTTGGACACAAGGTAAGACATGCTAACGCCTATAACGATTCCGACTATACCTCCCATGGTAGTTAGAACTAAAGATTCAACCAGGATTTGGCTTAAAATAGCCTTGTTTTTAGCGCCGATCGCTTTTAACAAACCGATCTCTTTTGTTCTTTCGGTGACGGTCACTAACATAATATTCATAATGCCGATACCGCCAACTAACAGGGAAATCCCAGCAATTCCAGCCAGCATTATTGTTAAAAGATTTGTGACAGTTCCCAGAATATTTAATGCATCTTTCGAGCTATAAATGGTGAAATCTGCCTGAGTTGCATCTGTAATTTTGTGCCGAGAAAGCAAGGTTTGCTTGATATCGTCCATTGTGATTTGCATTAGATTAGTGTCCTTAATCCTGATTAAAGCAATGGTCAAATAGTCGCGACCAAAAATTAATTTTGAACCAGTTTTGATAGGAATATAAACATTTTTATCTGGGTTGGACAAGCCGATGCTACCTTTAGGTTGACTTACGCCTACAACTTTAAAATTTTTATTGTTAATCGAGAGTGTTTGTCCGACTGGGTTTGTGTTTTCACCAAACATATTTTTACTAATTTCTGGTCCAATAAAAGCAACACGGGACATACTATTATTGTCATCATCATTGAAAAAACCGCCGTAACTTGGAACTAGTGTGTTGATTGAGAAATAATTTTCTTGTACACCAAGTATGTTGGCCATTTGGCTTTGATTATTAGCTGAAATTTGAACGCTCTGAGCGATGGCCGGAGAAACCAAATCGATATTGGCTAATTTAGTGATAGCTTGAGCGTCGTCCATAGTAAGGGTATCGGTTCTAGTGCCAGCTGTAGCTGATTTGCCGCTAAAACTTTGGCTACCAGGTATTACTTGAAGTAAATTTGTGCCAAAGGAAGAAATTTGATCCGTAATAGATCTGGTCGCGCCTTGACCTAATGAAATAATAGTAATAACGGAGGCGATACCAATAACAATCCCCAACATGGTTAATAGTGTGCGCATTAGATTAGCACGCAAGGCTTTAATTGCCAATGAGAAAAGTTCTTGAAAGCTCATAGGCTACCTCCAGTTACATGCTGGTTTGCTTGATCAGAAATAATTTGTCCGTCTCGAATATGGATAATTCTTTGGGCAAAGGCTGCGATATCATTTTCATGTGTGATTACAACAATCGTATGACCTTGACGATTAATTTCTTGAAAAAAACTCATAATTTCGTGAGATGTTTTACTGTCGAGATTGCCAGTTGGCTCATCTGCCAAAATGATGGCTGGATTCATAACTAAGGCTCTGGCAATTGCCACACGTTGAATCTGTCCACCAGAGATTTTATTAGAAAGATTTTTAGCTTTTTCAAGCATGCCAACTCTTCCAAGCGCCTCGATTGCGCGTTTATTTCTTTCACCAGATTTAATGCCGGCGTACATCATAGGCCGCTCTACATTGGCCAAAACAGTTGTTCTGGTTAATAAATTAAACGATTGAAAAACAAAACCGATTTGTTGATTTCTGATATCGGCTAATTGGTCATCAGTGTAAGAACTGATTTCTTTACCCATTAAAAAATATTTGCCAGCAGTCGGTGTGTCGAGTGCGCCCATGATGTGCATTAAGGTTGATTTGCCGCTACCTGATGGTCCCATAATTGCTACAAATTCACCAGTTTTAATATCCAAGTTAATATTTTTAAGCGCATGATAACCTTCTTCGTCTTCCATCGGATAAATTTTATTAATATCCTGCAATGAAATTACAGGGTAATCGGCGCTCATTAATTACCTCCGAGTGGACTACTGGTCGTTTTAGCAGCGGTCGAGAGAATTACAATTTGACCTTCCTGAATTCCTTCTAAGATTTCCGTACGTTCAATTCCTTTAAGCCCAATTTTAACTGGTAGATAGGTAAGAGTCTTTTTAGTTTTACCGTTTACCGTCTTGGTTTCTTCAACTTGAACCGCTTTTCCGCCTTGATAAGGCTTGATGGCTGAATTAGCAACGGTTAACACGTTTTCATGTTTCGCAACTTCGACATCAACACTGCCAGACATTGATGATCTCATATTTGGATCAGGGTTTGTAATCGAGAAGTAAACGTTATATGAAATAACACCTTGGGTATTAGTGCCAATTTTATCAATTTTATCAATTTTTGCATCAAAAGTTTTATCTTTAATGGCGTCGATTTTAATTGTAGCAGCTTGATCGATTTGGAGTTTTGTAATATCAATCTCGTTAATTTGAGTTTTAAAAATTAATTTTTCCGATTTTGTGATAATCAAAATTGGAGCAGAGGTAGATGATCCGCTGGCTAAACTAACTTTGTCACCGATATTGACGCTTAGGTTGTAAACCGTACCGGCGCTTGGTGCTTTAACGATCAAATTATTTTTACCGTCATAGGTCATTTGAGCTGAAGCTTCCGCGGCTTGCGAAGCCTCTATGCTTTTGTTAACATCGTCATATTTTTGTTGAGCAGCCTGAAGGTTTTCTTTAGCGGCCGCAAGAGCAGCTTCGGCGCTTTGAAATTCGATATATTTATATGTTTTCCCGGTTGAAGGATTAGTGGTTCGGCCTCGGTAACCCTTGTGAACAGTGTTGTAAGTGTTTTGTGCGTTGAAAAGTTGTTGTTTAGCTGTATCTAGGGCTGCGCCAAGAGTAATTTCAGTTTGATGAGATATAGCGGTATTGGATTGAGCGGCTAAGAGATTGGCGTTAGCAATGGCCTTATCTTGATCGGTTGCAACGCTACTGACAGTAAATAATGGTTGATCTTTGCTGACTTTTTCGCCATTTGAGACCAAAATACTACTAATTACGCCTTCGATTGGAGAAGAAATATTGGCCTGGCCTTCCGTGATTAAATTACCTGACTCGCTAACTATATCAGAAATAGAGTCACGCTTAACTGTATCGGTAATGTAATTTGGTGGCGTGTTAGCTTTTTTCCATAGGGAAAAACCGATCAGCCCAGCGATGATCAAAATAATGATGAAATAAACTTTATTGCGATTGATAAAAGAAAAAAGATTTGTCATAAAACCTCATTGATTATTTAAATAAATACATATTAATCATACTTCAATTTGTGAAAATAAGAAACTTCCCAACAGGAGTAAAAATGCGGTTAATCCGGCTAAAATTAATAAATCTAGACTCATGTTGAAATGCCAGATATTAGTAAGTAGTCCGCGGAGTAGGTCAACGCCATAAGTGAGCGGGTTAAATTTGGCGATTATATTTAAAGCTTTCGGCATTGAATCAAGAGGGAATAAGGCGCCAGAAAGAAAAAATAGAGGCATAACTAAAAAGTTCATAATAAGTTGAAAGCCATGAAAATCTTCCATTTTGGCGGCCATTGCGGTGCCAAGTGCAGTAAATAGTAGCGAAATTAAAAACATAGCTAGTATGGCAATCAAAGTATATGTTAGGCTAAATGGTTGAAATTTAACTATAAACGAGAGGGCTAAGACGATTATGCCTTGAATGGTCGCTACAGTTGCTCCACCTAATGTTCTTCCGAAGAAGATAGCAAATCTTGAGACTGGTGCAGCCAGTGTTTCTTTTAAAAAGCCAAACTGCCGATCCCAGATTAAATCGATACCCGAACTGATAGCGGTAAAAAGAATACTTTGGCCAATAATACCGGGAATTAAAAAATTCATATAGTTGCCGGCGCCTGCTCTAGCAAATATTGCGCCAAAACCAAACCCAAACGCTACAATAAAGAGTAAAGGTTGACCTAGTGCGCCAATAATTCTGCTGCGACTACGTAAATAGCGTTTTAATTGTCTGAGCCAGAGTATGTAAACTGTATTCATTGTTTGTCTCCATAAATTCGCGTAATTTTTTATTTTCTCCATATTCGGCTACGAGCCCGCATTTGATCTAAATTTCCAGCCTGTTCTTCTCTGATAGCGCTGCCAGTTAATTTAAGAAATGCTTCTTCCAAGGAGTCTGTTTTGGTTTTCTGTTGTAACTCATCAACTGTGCCCATAGTGATAATTTTTCCATGATCAATAATAGCAACTCTATCGGCAATTTTTGCTGCCTCTTCCATATAATGTGTCGAAAAGAAAACAGTAATATTTTCCTCTTTATTCATTTTCTTCAAGTATTCCCACATTAAATTGCGAGTTTGAGGATCTAGGCCAAGAGTTGGTTCATCAAGAAAAATGATCTTTGGGTGATGAAGTAGTCCGCGGGCGATTTCCAATCGACGTTTCATGCCGCCTGAAAAAGTTTTAACTAAATCTTTGCGTTTTTCCCAAAGTTCAACTAACTTTAAGAGATCTTCAATTCTGTTTTTACGATTTTTCTTGTCTACATTATATAAAACACTATGAAGTTCCATATTCTCATAAGCTGTGAGTTCATCGTCTAGGCTTGGATCTTGAAAGACTATACCAAAAGATCTTCTAACATCGTCTTGATTTATTTTTGTATCAAATCCGTTTATCTTGATGTCGCCATCTGTCGAATGAAGCATGGTGGTAAGCATTTTGATTGTGGTAGATTTACCGGCGCCATTTGGGCCTAAGAAAGCAAAAATTTCACCCTTTTTCACGTCAAAACTAATATTGTCTACTGCTACAAAATCCGCAAACTTTTTTGTTAAATTTTTAACTTCAATAATATTTTCCAATTAGTCCTCTTTCTTGATACTTTTACGCATTTCCGAAAATTTTGCGGTCATTTTGTCTAAGAATGTATTGAGTTCACTGGCCTTAATCATGTGAAGCATCTGACCATGACCAAAGAATATAAATTCATCGCCAGCCTTGATATCGAGCTCCTCACGAGCTTTAGCTGGAACTACGATTTGTCCGCGTTCACCGATCACACTTGAGCCAAAAAATTTTTCATCTTTCATTTAATATCCATTTCTATTTATTTCGAGACGTGTCGAGAAGTTTACTTTATTATTTTTTTGATAGGCTTACCTTATGACATACTTTTCATACTAATCATACCAGGTTGGATGCGTTTGTCAAGTGGTCTATTTTAAAAAACCCTCTTGCACCTTGGAAGTGCAAGAGGGTTTTAATAATTAAAGTAAGATTAAATTATGAATATTATTCGATACAGCAATCGATAGCTTTTTTGACCATGACGCCGAGTTTGGCGAAAACGCCGTTTTTAGTTTTGTCGGTCATATTTAATTTATCATCATCGATTTTCTTGATGTTTTTAGAGTCAATGACATTTAAATTTAGACCCCAAAATAAATTGTATAAATCGTAGGCCTTGGTAAACATTTCTTTGGCTTCGGTTTTTTTGCCACGTCCTAAGAGTTTTGTTCCGACTTCCATGAGGCGCATGGAGCTGGCTAGTAAATGTTTAGAAATACACCAAACTTCGCCTTCGTAATCTTTAATCATTTTTTTCATTAAAGTTTTGCGCATTTCTCGGACTTCGGTGAGCAAATCAAAATATTTGTCATCGCCGGTTTTTTTGGCCGTAAAGAAAAAGTGTTCTTCGATCGAAATGAGGTTCATAATGGCGACGCTTAAATCTTCTTCGGTTGAAAGATCGAGTTTATTATCTTTTTTGGAATTTTGAATTTTTTGAATAAAATCGTCTAATTTTTGAATTTCATTTTTAGCCATAATATTAATGCCTCGTAATTAAGTACATAATGCCGCTTAGCACGACAAGCGTACTAATAGACATAACTATATGTTGAAAAGGAAATTGCGCATGACCTTTATTTTTCTTTTTAATTTCACCGTAACGAAGCGTGGACATATAAAAGAAAACGCTGCCTATCATGGTGCCTAAAACGATTTTATCAAAACCCCAAAGTGCGTTTGCAGGATGACCGATAATTTTATAAATATATAGTGGAATAATCGCGGCGGCGTAATACAAAGCTGGAACAAGGAAGGAGCTAAATGGAAAATCCCATTTTTTGGTTTTAAGCCAGTTGATGGTCCAGATCGAAACTGAAACCAAAAGTCCACCAATCCAGAGACCAGTAATTGAATCATCAATCTTAAGCCAACGGGCTAGGCCAACACCGCCAATAACGGCTACTGTACAGACCGGACATTGAGCGTGAACAAAAGTCGTGGTCAAGGTTGAAATGGTCGCAAGTGAAGATAAAATATATTTTTTGTTGATAATCATGTTTTCTTTCTTTTAATTTGTTACGTTTTCATTGTAAAATAAAGTTAAGATAGTATCAAGGTTTAAAATGAAAAAAAATAAAAAAATTAAATTCGTTTTGTTAATAGCTGTTTTGATAGCGGTTTTATTAGTTGGGCTTTGTTATCGATTTTTTGTTAAAAATGACGAGACTAAACCATATCTAAATTCTCAAATAATATCAAGTGGTGAAGATTTTTTCAAATCTAATTTGATTTCTGAAACAGAAACTGAAGTTTCTAGTAAAAATGATCAAAATTTGCCATTGTCATATTTGATTGAAAACTTTCCTTTTCAAAGTCAAGCTCCTTTGTCGAATTGGGATCAGTTGCATGATGAAGCTTGTGAAGAAGCGAGTGTAATTTTAGTTGATTATTTTTTAAATCATAAAAATCTAAGCTCGGACGAAATGAATTTACAGATTTTAAAGATGGTTGACTGGCAGAAAGAAAAAACCGGTCAGACTGAACAAAAAGATTTAACAACGCAAGAAACACTAGTGATAGCTAAGGATTTTTTTGGTCTCAAGGGCAAAATAGTTGATAATGCGTCAATTACGGATTTGAAAAAAGAAATCGCGCAAAACCACGCTGTAATTGTACCGACCGCCGGTCGGTTGTTGGGCAATCCGAACTTTCGTGCGCCAGGGCCAATTTATCATATGGTAGTAGCGATTGGTTATGATGAGAAAAATATGATTGTTCAGGATGTCGGTACTAGAAACGGCGATCATTATATTTATAATGAAAAGATTTTTGCTAATGCCTGGCACGATTGGGCTGGTTCGGCTGAGACGATCGAACAAGGCAAGCGCAATATGTTAGTGCTTTCAAATTGACAAGTTAACCCTGATTTAGTACACTAATAGTAGTAAGATACTTATTTGTATCAGATATTAATCGGAGACTTATAAAATTGGAGTTACAAAATGACAAATTTAATTATTTATTTAGTTGCCACCTTGGCAGGTGGAGCCGGTCTTGGTTATGCCGTAAGAATTTATGTTGCTAAAAAACAGAATGATCAATTAGAACAAAAACAACGAGAAATTTTACTACAAGCCAAAGACGAAGCCCTTAAAATAAAAGAGGAAGCAAAAAGAGAAGAAGATAAACTGAGAAAAGATCTCCAAGAATTGGAGAAAAGTTTGCGTCGTCGAGAAGAAATGATTGATCGACGTTTGGAATCTGTTGAAGACGAAAAGAAGAAAATTCTTGATAAAGAAAAAGAAATCAATTCGATTAAAGAGCAAATCGGTGATATCAAGAAAAAACAACAAGAAAGTTTAGAGAAAATTTCTAAATTAAAAAAAGAAGAAGCTCGCGATATTCTTTTGAACAATGTAGAAAAAGAATATAAAGACGATTTGATTCGTAAGATTAAAGAACAAAAAGAAATCGCTCGTGAAGAAGCACAAAATATCGCCAGAGAGATTTTAGCTACCGCTGTTCAGAGGCTTTCAAGTGATCATACGGTTGAAACCACTACAACTTCTGTTAATATACCAAGTGACGAAATGAAAGGCCGAATTATTGGTCGTGAAGGTAGAAATATTCAGATCTTTGAAAAAGAAACTGGCGTCGATTTAATTATCGATGATACTCCTGATACGGTCGTAATTTCAGCCTTTGATCCGATTCGTCGTCATATTGCCAAAATTGCATTGGAAAAATTGATTTCCGATGGTCGTATTCATCCGGCCAGAATTGAAGAATTAGTGAAAAAGGCTAAGGAAGAAATTAATCAACAGGTTAAAGAAGCGGGTGAACAAGCTGCTTATGAAGTTGGTGTGGCCGGTCTTCATCCTGATTTAATTAAAATTTTGGGCCGATTAAAGTTCAGGACTTCTTATGGTCAAAATGTATTGCAGCATTCAATCGAAACTTGTTATATCGCAGGTATGTTAGCGGCTGAACTTGGTGCAGACGTAAATCTTTCTAAAAAAGCCGCGCTTTTACATGACTTGGGTAAAGCCGTTGATCATGATGTGCCAGGTGCTCATCATCATATTTCAATGGACATTGCTCGTAAATATGGTTTGAGTGAAGATATTGTTCATGCTATTGGTGCTCATCATGACGATATTGAGGCCAAAACCGTTGAAGCGATTATTGTTCGTGCGGCTGATGCGATTAGTTCGAGTCGACCAGGCGCCAGACGTGAAACTTTGGAAAATTACGTCAAGCGTTTAGAAGAGTTGGAAAATATTGCTAATTCGTTCCCAGGCGTTGACAAGACTTATGCAATTCAGGCCGGTCGCGAAGTGCGAATTTTAGTTAAACCGGAAGAAATCGATGATTTAACCGCGCTCAAACTTTCGAAAGATATTGCGAAAAAGATAGAAGCCGATTTACAGTACCCAGGCACGATTAAGGTTAATGTGATTCGTGAGACTCGGGCGATCGAATTCGCCAAATAATCATTTGGCTCATTCGCGGAATTTCAGTATTCCGAAATATCGAATTTGCTAAATAATTATATAATCTGAAATACAAAAAAAGACTCCATAATGGAGTCTTTTTTTAATAAAATTTAAATGGTGCCCTTGGCAGGAATTGCACCTGCGACCAACTCCTTAGGACGGAGCTGCTCTATCTGCTGAGCTACAAAGGCATTAACATCTAGATTTTATCATACTTATCAGATATAATAAAGACGATAAATTATCTTACAGAAATTTTTTAGAATTATTAAGAAATTTTTAGTTATCGGGGTGTAGCGCAGTCTGGTAGCGCGCGTCGTTCGGGACGACGAGGCCGTGAGTTCGAATCTCGCCACCCCGACCATTAATTATTGGAGGTTAATATGTCAGAACCGACAAAAACAATTATCGAAGTTTCTTCTGCTACAATTTTTAAAATTATCTTGTCAATTTTAGTTGTCGTACTTTTATTTTTAATTCGTGATATTGTCGTGTTGTTCTTTTTGGTTCTTGTGATCGTAGCCGCTTTGACCCCGCTGGTTGATCGTCTTTCAAAAAAAGTTCCGAGAACTTTAGTGGTTGCTGGCATTTGTTTATTATTCGTTGGTTTTTTGGTCGGAACAGGTTTTTTGTTGGCGCCGCCATTAGTTTCAGAAACAAAGCTTTTGGCTATTAATTTGCCGATTATTATTTCCAAACTTGGTCCGATTTATCATAATATCCAGTCTTATATGGGTAATTATCAAGAATCATTATTAAATCTTTCGTCTCAATTAGGTGATATAACTACCGGGCTTTTTAGTAAAACCATCGGATTTGTTTCTGGTGTTTTCGCTTTCATTATGATTATTGTTTTGTCTTTTTATATGTTAGTGGATAAGGACAAAATTAATGATGGTTTTTACAATCTTTTGCCGCCAGCAAAAAAAGAAAAAATCATTTTAATTATGAAAAAAATTAGCGATAAGATGGGCCAATGGCTTGGTGGACATTTGTTGTTAATGTTAATCATTGGTATACTCGACGGTGTTGTGCTTGGAGTTTTAGGCGTGCCATACGCTTTAATTTTGGCGATTTGGGGTGGTTTGGTCGAAATTATACCTTATCTTGGCCCATGGCTGGGTTTAATCCCGGCGGTGATTATTGCTTCTACTATTTCTCCATTGACGGCATTATTGGTAGCGATTGCCTTTGTGGTGGTTCAGCAACTGGAGTCAACTTTAGTTGCGCCAAAAATAATTGGTAAAGCTGTTGGTTTATCACCAGTGATTATTATATTTTCGTTATTGGCTGGGGCTAAACTGTTCGGACTCTTGGGTGTGATCATTGCTGTGCCAGTAGCCGCAGTTATATCGGTTTTAATTGCTGAATGGCCAGAAATTAAAGAACTCAATAGATAATGTTATTTTAATGTCTTGGGCGTGGGGTTGACAAAATGTAAAGTTTGCTTTACAATTGTTTAAAGTGAGTAAAGATGCAAATCGAGATTGAAATTTTTTCTCAAAATTTACGTAATCTCCGCGAAGAGCGTGAAATGACCCAAGAAAATTTGGCTCAGCTTTTAGGTGTTTCTCGCCAGTCGATTATTGCGCTTGAGCGAGGCAAATGTTTGCCAAGTTTACCGCTAGCTATTCATTTTGCTGAAGTTTTTAATCTTGCGCTTGAAGATATTGTCAGGCCAAATGAAGAGCCTGTTTTGTTAGATGAGCCTGATTTAGCTGAATCTTTAAATGAAATGCGCGAACGAGAAAGCGATTGGTTGGTGCAAATTAAGCTCCCAGAAAATATTGATAAAGATAATATTGAAGCTGAAGTTCAAAACGGTAATTTAATTATTACGATCCCGAAAGTTTTGCCTGAGCAGCCAAAATTAACTAAAATAAAAGTTATCAATAAGAAATAAAACCACCAGATCTTGGTGGTTTTTTTGATAAATTTAGAAAAAATGTTAAGATGGTCAAAAGGTTAATTGAGGAAAAATTGTGAAAAAAAATGATCCAAAATTTCAACGAGTTCTGTTAAAACTTTCGGGTGAAGCTTTATTGGGTGA
>JBAXXI010000008.1:0-25562 GCA_037127955.1 Candidatus Berkelbacteria bacterium
GCATCGTCGGCTTTGGCTAGCGCTTGCGATTACAATTTATGGGCCCTTAGCTCAGTTGGCTAGAGCGCCTCCATGGCATGGAGGAGGCCAAGGGTTCAAGTCCCTTAGGGTCCACCAATTCCCCAGAAAAGTCACCAATAAGCCGTTTTATATGGAATGGGAGCGACAATTTAGGTGTTCCAAATCCAGTTTTTATAGAGTAAGTAGGATTCTCTGTGAAAATCATGTTATGGATCATGTTTTTTGTCTCTCTATCAGAGTTTTTCCATGTTTCGGCTGGTGTTCCAAGGAATTTAAGCGTTAGATAAAGAGCCTCGTTAAAATCGGGTGCTTTTTTGTTTTCAGACCCAACTTCAAGCTCTTTGATTTGTTTGTCCAACCCTTCGATTTTAGCCTCGTAACGACTTCTAATACTTTCTGATTTTGTTTTTGGTATTAAACCAATGTACTCATCGATCATTGCTTCTAACTCTTTTTTCTCGGCTTCTCTCATTGCTTCATTATTGCTGACATCTTTGACTTTTTGTTCCCAAATTCTAGTCGCAATTAATTTTCCTATTTCTAAAACTTCTTGCTCGACCTTTATATTATCAAGAAGTGCGACATAGTCATTCTCAAGTTTTTCCATCCCAATGTTTTTAGGATTTGCACTGCATTCTTTATTGTTACAAGTATAATGGGCATAATATTTTGATTTGCCTTTACTGACGCTACCGGTCATTTTTTTACCACAAACAGCACAGCTCACTACTCTCCTTAAAGGAAACTCGAGATTATCGGTTGCTCTCGGTGTTCTTTCTGGTCGTTGTAATTTCTGCTGAATTTTATTAAATGTTTCTTCGCTGATAATGGCTTTGTGATGCCCTTTTCTTTTAGGAACATTCCACTCTGGGTATTTAATAATTCCAGCATAAAGCGGTTGAGTTAAAATCCCTTTTACAAATTCAAGATTTAATCCTCGAGGATTTTTACCTAATAAACCATATAAATTTTTGGATTTTAAGAAGTTAAGAAGATCTACCTGTTCAAGCAGTCGATTTTCTGCAAAAGCATTTAATCCCTCAGCAATTATATCGGTTATCGATTTTATAGGAATAATGATTTTGCCATGTTCTTTATCTTTTTGATATATATAGCCAGTTGGTGGATAAAAACACCAATATCCTCGCTCAATTCTTGCTTTCATTTTTTGACAAACTTGTCGACGATTTTGTTTGCGTTCAAGTTCATTTTGAGCAGCAAAAATAGTTTCGACAAATTCTCCTTCGGCACTGTCGTCAAAATTATAATTAGGACAGCCAAGTTTGGCTTCTCGACATTTTAATTCAGACCTTAATCGCAAATGGACTTCGACATCTCGAGCAAATCTTTTTAAATCATCAAAGATAACAAAATATTTAGTTTGCCAGTTTTTATCAAGGTATTTAATAAGTGATTGTATGGCCGGGCGATCAAAGAGACCACCAGAGATACCCTCGTCTTTAAAAACACTCTCAACCTCTAAGCCAAGTGAGGATGCATACTGTCTGCAACGATGTTCTTGGCTCTCGAGGCCATTGCCTTCTTTAACCTGTTTTTCCGAAGATACACGGCAATAAATTACTGCTTTTGTGTATTCAATTTCCATTTTTTCACCTAAAATCTTCTAAATATGAATCAATTATTGTATTAACTATACCGACCAAATTATTTTTAATTTCAATAACTCTTTTATCGTCAAGGTCATATTTTTCGAAATGTTTTTTACATTCATCAAAAGACACAATCTCGTCGATTGCACTCTTTGGAGTACTTAAAACATCACTCGTTTTGGCGTTAGTAGATTGTTGTTCGAGAACCATAAACCCTCCTTAAACTATCCCTATACTGTTAGTATATATCCTCATCGTGATAGTTGTCAAGAGGGCAAATTACAGGTTAAGTTGATATTTATTTAAGGATTTCCGTCTAAAAATACCCTCGGATTTACTGGAATTCCGAAGACATTAATTTGAAAGTGTAAATGAGGGCCAGTCGACCAGCCAGTAGTACCACGAGTCCCAATTGTATCACCAGCTTTAACATGATCGCCAACCGCCACATTTAAGGTGTCTAAATGCCCGTAGATAGAAGTAACAAAGTGTCCGTTATCTAGTTTAACATGTCGACCAAAACCCCATGACATCGCATCTGAATAGGTAACAGTGCCATCCATAAAGGCAACGACTGGATCACCAACCTCATGAGTCCAGCTAGCAATATCAATTCCAGTGTGAATTGGTTGATACGGTAAATCAATTTCTCCGAATTCAAGGCTTACAGGGCCACTGACAGGCCACATAATTTTACTATCTACATGGTCGATAACCTCGCCAGTTTCTGGATCATGAATATCCACTTGAGCGGTTTGTGGGTTACGGCTAACCAAGACTCCGGAAACGGCGTCGATACCAGCTTGGGTCAAAAGCAAAACGGTAAATATTGGCAAAAGACAAATTGCAATGATTGTGAAAATAAGTGTCTTAATTTCATTTTTCATTGAAAAAGCGACAGCAATATACTTGATTACTTGCGGATTCATTGTTTAGCTCGATAAATTTCTGCTGGGTCAGTAGTAATTAATGGATGTTCGGCTTCTGAAGCAGTAATTTTAACCGCCACATGATGTTGGTCGGCAATAATCAGGGCTTCGCCTCGTTCACAAGTTAAAAGAAATCTTTGTTCATACTCACTTAAACGAAATTCAGACGCTACACCCTTAATAGTAGTGGTATCTTGTCGCATTAATATTCTTAAAGCACTTTGAGAAGCGATGGCTCGACCATAGGCATTTTGCAGAAAGTCATTAGCTTGTTGAGAGATGATACTAACACCTAAATAATATTTTCTGGCACGCCTAACGAGTCCCGCAATAAATCGAGCACTTTCTTCGTGTTCAAGCATTAACCACGCTTCATCAATAACCAATAAGCGTTTTTGTGGATCGGTTTTAACTTGGTTTTGAACAAACTGAGCGATAACCAAATGCATAATTTGTCGAAGTGACTCTGGTAAATCTTTTGTATCAAATACAACTAATCGATTATCTAATTCGATATTTGTTTGGCTATCAAAAACTTGTGAAAGCGAACCAGTGGTATATTTTTCAAGCCTTCTGGCTAATTTAAGTTGTCCAAGTGATTTAAGGGCTAAGTATAAATCATAAAGCAATGGGTATGTTTTACTGTTCTTTTTGCGTGTTTTGTTAATTGACCAGCCGGCCTTTTGATAGGTTTTAAGAATAGCTTTATCAACAACAGATTTTTCTTCAGCAGATAAACCTTCGGCCATTAAGGAAATGATTTCCGTCAACGATTGAACATGATCAGTGAAGCTATCCTCTTCATTAAAAGCATTAACCGATAAATCAAAAGGATTAATTTTTTCACGAGAATGAACTGATAATTTAATATATGTTCCGCCGACTGATTCCGATAGTCTTCGATATTCTCTTTCTGGGTCAATGACAATAACTTTTGTGCCTTGCATCAAATGGCGTAAAATTTCAACTTTAGCTGTGTAACTTTTGCCCGAGCCTGATTGAGCAAATAAAATACTATTAGCATTTGGCAGACTAAATCTATCTAAGATAACTAGCGAGCTGTTCGAACGATTAATTCCGTACAAGACACCTGATTCATGGACGACTTCCGAAGAGATAAAAGGAAAAGTTAAAGCCGCTGATGAGCTATCAAGATTCCTCTTTTGACCAAGTAAGTTATCACCTCGAGGCAAGATTGATTGTAGCCCCTCGATTTGTTGATAGATAGCTGGTTTAGTGTAAAAGAGTCTAGTCGCTAAAACTGTTTCTAGCAGCTTAATGGTTTTTTCTAATTCTGGTATCGATTTGGCCGACAAGGCAATATAAAGCGATACTTGGAAAAGATTTTCTTGACCACGCTGAATTTTATCTCGAAGTTCGGTGGCTGATTCCAGTGGGTCGAGTAGCTCTGACCCAATGATTTTTCCGGCTCTTTCCATAGCTCGTTGGGTCGAAACTAATTCAGTTATTTTACGATTAAGCTTTGGTAGAGCTAGAGTCGCATCGATTGGTTCAAAGTGATAAGTAATATCAACATTATGATTAAAATTGATTAAATGGTTCAACCAACCGCTTGAGGCAGTATATGGAAAACCCGAAACAAAGAGTGTTTTGATATAGCGACCGTCAACTACAAGATAATCTTGCTGTTCTTCTAGCCCAGCGTAGGTAATAAAATCTAGTTGATCTTGATCGCCAACATGAAAAGAAAGCGTTTTTTCTCGCTCAAGCTGTTTGTTCTTGGAATTCTTCGGTTCTTTTTTTCTTTTAGAAAATATTTTTATCATTAGTTTTCCTCATTATTGCTTTGACCAAAGGTTGAGTTTTAGCCTGTTCTGGTCGATAAAAGCTATAAAATAAATCTAAGATTTCCAAACTTGTTAATGGTCTGGCTGTCATACCCATTTTTTCTAAACCTTTGATAATGATTTCTTGCTCGAGATTCAACTGCTCTTTGGCTAGCGAAAAATCTGTTACCGCTTTATTCTCGTAAGGAATGACGATATAAAAACGTCGAGAAAGAATCTTATTACCAGCTACTAATTTACGAATAAAATCACTGTAATTTTCTAATTGTTTTTTATAAATATCTTTTGTTTCATCTAGACGTGATAGTTGTAAATCTTCTAAATAGCGGTCGATATCCAGTTCTCGAACTCTGATTAAAATTTGGACTGGTCTGGTTAAGCTATTAAGAAAAGATTGAAATGTGTCGATGATGACATCTTGTTCAGCCTCGCTTTGCAACTCAAAGTTGACTGACGAAGTGGCTAGTATAGAGCGATAACGATTATCTGGCAAAATCAAAATACCGTCACGCACTTCTTTGATACCAATTTGAGCTCTAGCTGAGCCTTTACTCTTTTGTTGTTTTAAGTGAGACATCTAGTCCTCCTTTCTTAGCAAACTTAAAGGATACTGACAGTGCTGGATTTTCTAGCAGTCGATCAACCTTAACTTTATCGGACATTGGAAAATGAGTATGCGTTGCTTTTTCTTCTTGGCTGACAATTTCAATTTCAATCGACTCTTCAGTAGGGATAATCGCAATATCTCTGGCGGTTGTATCATTCTTAGTAAAGATATAGAATCTCGGTCTTAATTTGAATCTGAGATAAATCACTAACCAGTCAGCAATGATTTTGCCACGAAACCGCAGCGCTAATAAACCGAAAAATATAAATTGCCAAGCAACCAATACTACCTTAAATGTATTCATGTGCATTTGGATTGGAACAATAGCGTAAATTGCCGTACTGGTAAGTAGTGGAATAATCAAAAGTACGATTTGTGGAAAGGTAAAATTTCCAGCAATTCTATCTTCGACAGTGGTAATTTGGGCTGGGACTACTGTTGTTTTCATTTTGTCCTCGCAGAAGGTCTTACTTGTTTCACGCTCGTATTACTACTATTGGTCGAGCTGACAACATTGATAATTTGGGTAGCAACTTTTTTAATTGCACCTGTTGATTGTGCTGACAAGGCTAGTTGAACGCCGGTAGCCGTACTCTTTAAAAGAATGCTCAACATGGCAATACCAATCAAAACAGAAATAATTGGATTGGCCCCAACTTGGCCGGGAACAGTTAAGAAGGCTGAAGCCAATTGAATTATAACGACATGAACAAAGATTGAATAAATCGTTACAAGATAAACATTAATGGCGTTTTCAGCAAAATCTGTAAATCTCGGAATGAGCCATAAAAGACAGACAAGTGGTGAAATCACTGCACCAAAAGCTAAAATCATCAAGCGACTAATGTAAAACAATAATAGGACAATAGACAGTACCACAAAAAGAACCATGAAAATTAGTGTAATTAGTGCCGTTGTCCCACTAACTAAAGCCGCTGGATCGAAAGCATTTAGTATCCACGCTTGACCAATTCCACCAGTGGCATTTAAAACAGCTTGAACAAGGGTTTGACACAAGGAAACTAGCCAGTCGATTAAGAATATTGAGGTATTAGCCATTACAAAGGCTAGGGCGATTCTGGGTAATAATTCTTTTAGACTTAATTCTTCGAAGCCAAAGCTTGAAGCACTCATCACTCGAAAGCCAAGCAAGGCAATAACAACGGCAAACAGTGAGTCAGTAATACCGACAATTATAAGCCAGAAGTTAAAAATAACTGAGTTAGTTGAAAGTGATGGAGTGCTGGTTAAAAACCAAGTCACCCCATCAATAATTGGTTTGGTAACTGATTGAATTATATTTTGTAAGAAACCTGAAATTGCATCAAGTAAAATTTGACTCAGCGAACCATCTTTTTCAGCTGGTTGAATCGGGCCTAGATTTATCGCTGTGCCGACTGCATCGGTATTTGGCGCTGACATAGCATGATTTAAAATGGAAGATATGACACTGGCACCAACAACTATAACCAAGCCGATAATCGCCTGTCTAATTGTCTTCTTCGCTTCTTCAAGTGTGGTTGGGTTTCCAGTTGAAGTAATATATAAGTACCCACCGCGAACCAAAAAGAAGACGGTAGAGATTGATGCAAGAATGATTAATGCAGTGAGTGTATCATTGGCATAATGCGACACTTCAGCATTTGAAGCGGCATATGCGGTAGTCGGAATAAAAGCAATCATTCCCGCAAACAGTATTAGTTTGGGAATTAGCTTTTTAAACATATGATTAACTTCCGAAAGCAGTAGTAGCTAACTGTGTAACGATATTGCTCAAAACGAAAGCGGCAATCGAAACAGCTAAGCCAATACCAGAGTATAAAATGGTTTTTTTGGCTCGGTCTAGGTGCTCTGGATTACCAGAGCTGGTGATGTAACTGATTCCGCCCATTACAAAAAAACCGGCTGCAAGCAGTCCGGCCAAGGTGACAAGCACCTGGATTACATTTTGAGCGAAGCTTTCAACTTTAGAAACATCAGGCGTAGCGGCCAACGCCGGACTAATTGAAGCAAATACCACGAGGAACGCACCACCCAAACCCATGACGAGGGATCGGAGACGACTCATACAAATCCTTTCTCCCTCCTCATTAAAATAAATTTTATTATTTATCGATAAAATTAATCTTAACCTCAACAATTACGGTTTATCATAGCCCTTAACTTTTTGTCAATAGGGTACAACAGAATTATTCAAAATTGAACCTGTAATTCTCCTGATTATTAATTGAAAAAAATGATTTTCTCTTTACTTGAAAATTACTTTGTGATAAGCCTAAATTAAATGGGAGGGGCAATTTCATAGTAGGGAGAATCCTTATGGAATCCTTCAAAGAAATCAATTTAATTGACGCTCTGAAGTTTTCGCCCCAACTGACAGAGCTAATCGCTCGTTTACCTTGGCAAAAATTCCATCAACTATTTTGGATTTTTGTATTTATAATTATCGGTTTTTTTGTTCTCAACTTTATCATCAAACTAGTATTTAGATGGGTTAGATTTTTACATCATTCTCACGAAACCTTTGTTGTTTTAGAAATTACGCCACCACATGATGCAGAAATCTCCGCCCTTTCGACCTCTCAATTTTTCTCGCTGATTCTTGACCTCTTGGAAAACAGTTCATGGAAAGATAAGTTGATTCTTCGACAGTCATCGTGTGCTTTTGAAATTGTTTCACAAAAAGAATCTGGTATTCGCTATCTTTTAAGAATCTCTGAAAGCATGGCCGATTTAATTGAAAAGAACTTGAGAGCTTACGCTCCGGGCATTCGAATTAGACAAACACCGGACTATTTACATGAGGAAATTGCTGATAATAAAGAAATTAAAGTTATTGAATTTAAGACCACGAAACATTTTTCTTTTCCTTTAAACGAACAAGAGGATTTAAAAAAACACGATCCGTTAGCATATTTGGCTAGTAATATGACCCAGCTCAAAGCTGGTGATGTCTTGGCTTTTCAAATTGTGGCTCGACCTTTAAATAGTTTTGACCAATGGTCAATTAGGCAGGAAATCAAAAAAACCAATTTAACGATCAGCCATAATCGATATGTTAATCAAAGTAAGATTCAGCTCATCACGCAAACTTTGGTAAATTTAGTCGAATCCGTTGTTCATGTATTATTAATTCCACTCTTATTCTTAGCTGAATTTATTACTGGGCTAGAATCAAAAATTGTGCGATCAAATAATGGTTTACAACCAACCGATACCGATACTGAGACTGGAAATCTCATTAAATCAAAAATTAGTAAACCACTTTATGAAACTTCGATTCGGGCATTGCTCATTTTAGATAAAGCGGAAATGTCTTCCAGAACAAAGGGACTTTGTTCGTCATTTACGAGCTTTTTACACCCCTGCGGTCAATCATTAACCACCAAAAAAGAATTATCATTAGAACTGATTAAAAGATATCGATTCTGGCAGTTTAAAGAACGGCTTTCGGGTCTACCGCTTTATTTAAGCGCTTCCGAACTAGCCGCCCTCTACCATTTCACATATTCGACCAATACTCAAACAGAAGACCTTGTCAGGGTTGGGAGCAAGGATTTACCAACGCCACTAGCTATAAAAAATAGTTCGGATTTAGATGTTATTTTCGGTCAAAGCACATTTGGCAATTCAATCATTGATATTGGTCTGGCTGATGATGACCGTTCCCGTCATGTATACCTAATTGGTCAAACCGGTTCGGGTAAAACTACGATTATTTACCATATGGCTAAAGACGATATTGCCAAAGACAGGGGCTTATGTGTCATTGACCCGCACGGCGATTTAGCCGAGGATTTATTAAACATTGTGCCAGAAGATAGAATTGATGATTTAATTTATTTTAATCCGTTTGATATCAAACACCCAGTTGGCATTAATCTTTTAGAACTAACACCTAATCTAGACGAAGATGATTTAGAACTTGAAAAAGAGCTGGTTTGCGAAAGCATTGTCTCTATATTCCGCAGAGTCTTTTTCAAGGACGAAAAAACTGACGCTCATCGAATTGAATACATTTTAAGAAATACAATCTACACTGCTTTTATTGTTAAAGATTGCACTATTTTTACCGTCTATGATTTACTTAACGACGCCAACTTTAGAAAAAGTGCCGTTAAGAATTTGACCGATGAAAATCTAGTTAATTTCTGGAAAAATGAATTTGGTAAAGCTGGTGACTATCAACATGTCAAAATGGTTGGCGGTGTCACTTCGAAAATTGGTCGTTTCTTATTCTCACCAATTGCTAAACGAATTCTAGAGCAACCCAAATCAACCATCAACTTTGATGACATTATGGATCATCAAAAAATTCTGATTTGTAACTTGGCTGAAGGTAAACTCGGCGAAGATACCTCGCAACTCTTGGGTGCTACCATTATTGCCAAAATTCAGCAGGCCACTGTGAGACGAGCCAGACAGGAATACACCAAGCGTAAACCTTTCTATCTATTTGTCGATGAATTTCAAAACTTTGCTACTAGCTCTTTTACTAAACTCTTATCAGGTGGTCGTAAATTTGGTTTAAGAATTACCATTGCCGAACAATCAACCGCCCAGCAAAGCGACCGTAATATTGTCAATGTAATTTTGGCTAACACTGGCACCGTCATTTGTTTTAGAACAGCCAGTCCGGTTGATGAAGCTTTAATGCTCTCGCAATTTGCCCCGCAAGTCGCACTGGGCGATATTGCCAATTTACCACGATACAATTTTTATATGAAAATCTCGGCCAACATTCCCCAAGATCCATTCTCTGGTCAGACTATTCCGATTCTAGCCAAGAAAGACTTAGACAAAGTTAATCGATTAATGGAACATTCAAGAAATAATTATGCAGTTCTGTATCAAAAGTTAAACAAACCTCAGCCAACCCAACCCAAAGAAAAACCTCAAGAAAAGAAAAAGAGTCGAACAGATTCGATTGATTCGTTAACTTAAAAGTGTCAGACGAATGACACAAAATTAGCCAATTTTTAATCTTAAAACAAGAAAAATTAGCTACCCTAACTTTATATATAATATAGTCGATAAAAAACATCTTACAATCATGAAACAAACTTCAACACTACAACTTACAACCAAACAAACAGAAATTCTCACCCTCCTTTACCGCTTCCGATTCTTAAACAGAAATCAAATTCAAATCCTCCTTGCTCACAAATACCACAGTCGAGTCCTAAATTGGCTCAACGAACTTACAGACCTAAAATTAATTATTAAATCATACGATAAATCATTTACAACAGATCCAGCCGTCTACAGTTTAGATAAGTCAGCCAGAAAGTACTTAAAAGATCATACTAAGTTAAACATTAAGCCATTAAGTAGAGTCTGGCGAGAAGCTAAGTATTCCTCACAACTTCAAAAACATTGTCTATTTTTAGTTGATATTTATTTATCGTTAATTGAGTTTACCCAAACCTTAAATTCAGAATTACATTTTCATTCAAAAACCGATTTGTACGGCATGGCCAATCTGATTGACCCAAAACCTGACGCCTACCTTGCGATTGAAAATAAAGAAACCATCAAGCGTTATTTCTTGGATATTTTCGATGATCTACCACCAATGGTACTACGGCGAAGAATCAAACAGTACTTTAAGTATTTTGAGTCAGATGAGTGGCAAGACAACACCGACAAACCTTTCCCCGATATAATTCTCATATGTCCAAATAACCGAATCAAAAACCATCTTTTTTATTATATCCAAAACAAAATCAGCGATGATTCCGAGATTAACTTTTATCTCTCGACTTGGGATATAATCAGAAGTAATGGACTAAATAGAGAAACATTAGAACGAGTTACACTCAAAGAATAAAATTAATGTATTAAAAAAGGTGTAACCATATGGCTACACCTAAAATAAATCATTTTGACAGTTACATCTGTCTAGTTTACCAATTGTCGATACGCTCAAATAATTGAATACTTCATTGGATCTTTTAAGATTTTTTGAGTTTCTGGATCCTCTAAGAAAGCGATCTCTTGTTCACGCGTCCAATAGCCGCCCTTTCCGTCGTGGACTGGCATCATTGCCGAAACTCCAAGTTCCTTTAACTGTTTTTTGTACAGAAGCGACTCTTCGTCATAGGCAAAACCAACATAATCCAGAAGATCATCAAATTCGGCAAATTTTTCTTCTGGACAATTACTGCGCTCCATGACCTCACGGTCATATGCGAGATTTTTACTCGGATCCATGACTTCGCGAATCATTTCCAAGCGCTTAACCAAGAAATAATGTAAAGTATCGCCCACAACGTCTTTTTTCTGTCCATCAGACATTTGTTCGATTTCACAAGTGATCATTTCCACCAGCTTTGGTACAATTGGAAAGATCTCTTCTTGTAACTGTTTTTCTTGCTCATTGATTGGCAAGTTTGCTTTTTCATCAAGAAAGCGTTCGATACGACTCCAAACAATTTCAGCTCTTAACATACGAACCTCACTTTCGCACAGAATAAATTTAGCCAAAGCTATATCTGATTGAATGGTACTATTTTAGCATAAATAGGGCATTTTAGCAATACGAAACATACTCCAACCACAAAAAAGGCCCGGAAATCCAAAGACTCCCGAGCCTTTTAATTAGTATTCACTGGCAAGCATAATAGTCACGATTCGTTTGCATTTGTCTGAAAGCGGATCTTCGAAGTTCTTTAGCTCTGAATCAAAGTAATCAATCTTCCAAAGCATTCTTTGACCCTTCCAATCGAAATATCCTAAATCGTGCCAGCCATACGGATCGTCTTTTTGACTAAAACGATTAAATGATCGAACTGTATAAAGTAATTCTTTAGTATCTGGTAATTCAGCTGCCTTCTTAGTTAACACAACATTTAGACCTAACTGTCTGGCGACATCGTTACGGCGAGCCATTTCTTTAAAATCTCTATCTTGATTCATTTGAACCTCCTCGATAACTTAATTTTAACATTTCGAAAAAGGCCTGAGAATCTCATCGACTCTCAGGCCCTATTCACTCAATACTCCTCAGCGAGCATCACTGTCATTACCCTTTGGCAACGCTTAGAAGCCGGATCTTCCCAGACACTCAAAGTCTGATTATAGTAATCAATCTTCCAGAAAACCTTCGAGCCGTGCCAATTCAAACTACCGAAATCTCGTTCGCCATACGGATCGTTATCCTCGGTAAACGAATTGAAATCCCTGATCGCCGCCATCAAACCGTCGATGTCAGGCAGATCCTGAATTCCCGAAGTGACTGTCACTCCAAAACCAGACTTACGAAACCGATCGTTAGCATACGCAATATCCAAAACCTTAGTACATTCCACCATGTTAACCTCCTTTTAAAATTAAATTAAGCAATGAACGGTATCGACCTACCGCCCGTCGATGAAGGCTAAGAACAAATGGACTGGCTGGGTCAAGGTGGAGCACCCCACGAGATGAACGACCTTGAGGCAGACAGGCTATTTGTTCTATACAATGAGAAGACTGGGCGGGAGGAAACAAACATTTTTACAAGGTGTCTTAATTAGCGAGCCAGCGACTTATGAGATTTGCGCTTGAATCGAATAAGTGGCTGAGTGCGAGCATAGTGCGAAATGAGACGCAAAAAGCAGTCTCTTGGCTTTTGAAGAGTCTGCGAATTTGAGTCGATTAAGCTACTTATTGGTATATCTAAGAGAGAACGAGGAAATGAGCCGAATGAATGAGAGTGGCCTTCTGTAGCCCTCGAAGGCGCCTTGAAATGAATGAAGACGAATGACGAAGTGAACGATATATAAAAATTACAGTTTTTCTGCTAAATCGATAATATGATCGCTGTTTAGCAACTTTTGAGTCCAAGTGGTAGGAATACTATCAAAACCATAATAACAGCCTGTAAGTGCTCCTGTAACGGCAGCAAATGTATCTGTATCATGGCCCAATAAAATTACCTTCTTTATACTTTCTGCATAACTTTCGCTTGTTTGCCAAGACCAAAAAGCAATTCTTAAGGTATCCAAACTAAATCCACTTATTTTGCCATGATAAATATCCATCAGGCTAAAATTATGATTTAATACTTCGGCAATTTCTTCTGGCAGATCTTCTCCACACAATTTGATTATCCCAGACGGAATAATTTCTTTTTCATTGCCATCCAGAATCAATCTAATAGATAAATTCAAAACAGCACAACACCAGCCAGCAATAAAATAATTATGTGTCACGTAGCTAGAAATTAAGCTTTTCTCGATTATTTCTTGATAATTCTCGTACTTTAATCCGATTGGGGCACAACGCATTAAGCTGCCGTTTCCACCGGCTTTGTGATCAAATCCGTTCATTGCTTCAAGTTCTAGTAAAGGGCTTCTAAGTGCTCTAAAAGTCTGTTGACCTACTCCATAACTATCTCTACCGTAAGGTGTGGCGTAACCTTCAAGCAACCATTTCTGATAACGCTCAAATTGATCATTAATATCGAAACCTTTTTTAACTAAACTCTCAGCCAAACAAATCATCATGGAAGTATCATCGGTATAGTAGCCAGCCGGAAATGTTTCATTGAACATCGAAAAATCGATCATGTCTAATTCGTGATTAGCAAAATAAACCTGAATATTTTCAGCCGATTTAAACTCAAAAGGCGCGCCAAGACAATCGCCAATGGCCAAACCGACTAAACATCCTTTGTATTTATCAACGGATTTATTCATTTGTACCTTCTAGTTTAGTTGGGCCACACGTCTCTGGTCGCATTTGGCTGTGGATTGTCTTTAAAATGAATGAGAGTGAGTGACTGGAGTGAACGATTAAGTATTTTTAAATCATCGAATAGAGCGATGACTGTTTCATTAAAATAATCGTTTTTTATTTAAGTAGAATTTATTCAGTAAACTTTCTTCTAGGCCAATATTTTTAAGGAAAGAATATTCTAAAAGAAATTTCATTTTTTGAAGACAAATGTATTTCTCTTGGTTACTAAGAATAGAAACTTCATCTCCCGGCTTTAGTGCAATATGAGATATCTTGTTGCGCGTCACTCTAATTTTATCATAATCACTTTTCACTAAGGGTCTGTTGGCTTCTGGCAAGGCTTCATTTAAGATTTTTATAGTCTTGTCTAATTTTAGATCAAGTTGGTTTTTCTCAATTCTAACATATCCTTCAATTGCGCTGATGATATCATTGAATTGATTATTAAGATTTTTATTTTTTCCAGTGTTAATAGAGGAAAAAAGATCAAAAACATCAGAATATTTTTCTTTTTGTGAGAACCATTTTTCTAAAATATTCTGTAAGTTGATATCTAGTTCAGAAAAAACAAAATTCATTTCTGACGGATGAATTTTTGGGTACGATATTTCTTTATAAAAATGAGGAAATACTTCGATAATATCAATTGAACCGTCTGCTGATGCCTGTATACTAGTTGGTTCGAGCGATTGACCAACTGCAATTGAAAGAAATCTAGTAAGATGAAAAATGATGGAATAAAATTCATCCAAAGGCAAATTTTTATTTAATGATTCTATTTGTAAATAACACTTCTGCGAAATTAATGTTTCTTGTGATATCGAGAGAGGAAATTTGTCAGGACGAATAATATAAATTATTTTGAAATCCGTATTTTTAAAAATTTCGATTTGCAAAATACTACCAATCTTTACAACAACTTCTTTTATAGTCTTATCTGCTTGAAAATTAATAGTGGAAGTAATAATGCTATTATTTATCCATTCAAAGATATGGGGCATTTCTACATAATATTTAGAAAAACCATTTTTCAGAGAGTCTATGTAAGCACCTTCAAAAATATTACCAAGTGAATACGTGTCTGACTGGTAGCCTGGCATCGACATTATTATAGAAGCAGGTTGATCATAAAATTCTAATGTATACTTTTTATTGCCCTTCCGAGAGACACCCAAAATAAACTTTTCCTTTTGTATACTTACAAATTTACTTGAAGATCCTATGGTTAAAAGACTTTTAAAACCCTCCAAACTACCATTTAGCTCAAGTTTTCTCTCTTCGATAAATAACTCCCCAGAAACTTGATTTTCTGGGTTATCAGAGAACCACCAAATACCTTGAATTTTATTATCTTGTTTATCGATCATGAGTTTAAATTTTAGTATTCTTATATTTACACATATTATTCAAAGTCTATTATTGAAATTTTAGGATTAGTTTTTTGCATCCGTAGATACATTTTTTGTAAATAATCCTTAGTATTCTTTTGGTTTACCTTATCAGCAATCTTCTTATATGAATTAAAGAATACTTCTAGCTCACCAATATAAGCACCTTTCATCCACAAATACTCTAAATCACGCATTATCGGAAGTAATTCATCCGTACTATCTATGGCCACAAAATGAATTAAGCCATCAACACCAAGCCAAATATCTTTACCGTCTACAATTTTATCTTGCACTACTTTTTTTGTATTTGAAATACGAAGTTTAAACCATTTAATTAATGGCCATTCTTTTTTTATATCATCTCGGCTGTAACAAGTTTCAAGAATTCTATCGAGCGAAGAATACAGTCTAGTGTTAAAAGGCGAAGTAAAAAGAAGATCGATCCATAGTAATAAATCTGGGGTATCAGGCAAATCAGTTAATATTTTCCAAAACTGCCAAGCTATACTTGCTCTTAACTCTTGCTGTTCTGGTTTCTCACTAAGAATAATTTTCTTTAATAAATCTTGCGCATATTGAGGATCATATGAAAATATTTCCGGATCAATTTTCATTAAACTTGGGCCAGTATCGGCTTTTAGATCATAGTGCTGGGCGCGAAAAATTGCAAAATAGACAAGTATCGAATCGCTTTGCGGCGCATCTACCAACACATCCAGGACATATTTAGCATCCTTAGTAGATAAGTCTTTAAAATACGAGAAAAGTTGTACTAGATATTTAGAAATGGCGGGAAAATTATTATATTTGGCGATCAAACCATTTTTACGATCAAGAACAAGTTCTCTAAACCTTTGATAGATATCAGGATTATCTTCAAGGATTAACAATCTACGATTAGCGACTTCTTCTAAAGGGATCATCCATTGTTCAATCGTGTAAAAATTATCACTTTCTGTTAGAACTTTATGCGTATATTCAAATGCCTTAATAAGATTATCAATTTTGTGTCGTTCACTTTTGCAAGCCAACTCTCTTACTACCCACGCTAAATGTCCCATTACAGTTGTAATAATTGACGGGTCTTTGCCATCTTCAACTTCTTGATGATAATTAAATTTAGGATCACCAATATAATCTTTTGGATGTCCAGGATTTGGATCGTTGATAAACTGATCAATCAACCATACAGCATCCTCGATTCGATTCTGTTCCAAAATCCATAATCCAAGTCGAGTCATAACCTCTCGTTTATAAGAGTCTGGAAATATATCTTCTGGTTTATTATTTTCCAAGAACTTCTTTAAAGCATTGAAAAGATTTTCTTTTTTATTATCTATTTTATCTAGCGCCCAGTACCAAAGCTCAAATTGATCCTGATTATCTTTAGAATTAGGATCAATCTTGCAGTCTTCAAACTCTTTTATAAATTTCTGATCATATATTTTAGTATGAACAAATCTGCCGTCCCTAGTTTCTTGTTGAAGCCAGATTTCATGGATATTTTCATACTTTAGTAAATCATCATAACAATAACTTAATCCCTCTATTACTTCGCTAATCCTGTCGGCAAACATATATTTGTTTACAAGTAACACAACCCTTCTTTTTACCTCATGGTTCTCGTAAGTATAACCAAGTTGCTTATTTGCAGTATCTAATTTTTTAACAATATTGTTATGAATAGTAGCGGCAGGATTTATCGATCCTCCCCAATTGGTGGAAAGATAGACTTCGTTATATTTATCATTTATTTTTTTTATATCAAAATTAATACCATGAGACAAAATTTCATTTTTGTTTTCCTTGATTCCTTTGATAATCTCTGTTGCGACTAAACAAAATTTATCATCGCCTACTAGCGAATAAACACGTGGGGTAGTTATACTGTAAAGACCTTCTATCTTTTCCGAAATGAATTTATCGGATAAAATAGTTTGAAGTTTATTTGTTACTTTACTCCACTGTGCAGAAAGACTTGTGTCAACACCATCATGCAATTCTTTTACTTCTGCAAATATATTTTCATGTAAATAATAATCCGGGGTCTTTGCGGAACTTATTTCTTCAATCGAGACATCATCTTGGCAAATATCTCTTTCGAGTATTTGACTAACGAATGGTTCGATATTTCTATTTTCTTTTTTATTATTGTCTATCATATAAGTTTCCTTTCGAGGCAGTTATCATATCACTATCCAAGCCGTAGGTTGACACAAACTCCTCTGGCTTTCTTTCGCCCAACAAGCGGCGGCAATCATCTTTAGTAAAAAGATAATTATCAAAATATATATTATAGTTTTTAACTTTTCTACGATAAATAATAAATCCAGCCATAACCTCGTACAAATAACTAAATTTTGATTCAATCTCTTCTGAAAATAATTCCTTCCAGTAAATATACTTTAAATCTTCCACAATCATTTCTTCTTCAATTTGAACTGGTACAAGTATCTTGATGACCTTTTCTAGTCTCAGACAATCAATTTTAGAACCCTTTCTCTCTTTCTCGATTTGTTCTTTGATCTCAAACAAGAACTCATTTTTAACTATAGTCCTGTATTTAGAAGCACTTTTTAAGCTTGTGTGTTTAGATTTAATAAATTTGAGTTGGTGAATAAAATTACTACTTTGAGAATGGTATAGATCGAAACGGATGTTACTAATGTCACTTTTATTTATTATCAGGTAATCAAAAAGCATATAGAAGTTATAGACAGCGTCACAGAATTCTCCAAAAGTGTTAATGTTGTTTCCTGCCTTGACCTCGATAAACTGACGACACTCTTTGATATCTCCAGAACTATTTTTGGTTGTTAAATAGATATCTATAGGAGGGAGAGAAGGATCCACTTTGTGCTCGTAATTGAACCTAAAGATTTGTTTTTTGTATATATGTTTGCTAATTAGATAGAAAAATAATAATTTTTGAATCTCTTGGCAAGCCAGAGAGTCAATGACACCCTTAGCTATATCGCTCATTTAGCCGACCCATCGGTAATTTTTACTTCTTGCGACATTGAATCATTAGATTTAAATGACTCTTGCACCAACACCTGGAATTGTGTTTCCAGCTCTTCTAATTGAGAAAGCATTTTTTCCTTCAGCACCTCAATTTTTTTGTAAAATCTTTCAAATTCATTTTGAAGTTCTATTGGAAATTGAATTATATTCAAATTTTTGATAATTCCTAAGTTTAAGCCCGGCATAATAGCACCTATACTATTGCTAGTAATCTGTTTTTTAATCCTTTGGTCAGAATGGATTGAATAAGCAATAAAATATGGATTAGCCTTAGATTGGTCTAGGGTTATTGCGGCTAAATGTTTGGTATTGATTGCTACGGGTATATCATCTGGAATAACCGCACTTCTTCCAATTGTTGCCATGATAGTAATAATTACATCGCGCGGAAAAATCGTATATCTTTTTAATTTTTGGTATTTTTCAGTCGTTATATATCTGCGTTGTGCCCATTCAAATTTATTTTTTACCGCATTATCTATTCCAATTACTGCAATCCCATTATCAACAAATTCCGAATGTCTGAGGTCGCTTCCAAATGGCCCCGAACGCATGCTACCTTTTAATTTTTTAGCAAGTAACTCAAGTTTAATTGTTTCAAAATTTTTACCATCACCAAACATCTCCAAAAACACTGACTTTAAATAATCATCCAAAAGTCCAATTACTTTCTTTCGTTTTTGACAGATCTCCTGCGCCTTATCAAGTAGCTTGACAATACGTTTTTGATCTTCAATAGGCAATTCCGGGATATCAATATTATTGATATAACCTTTTGAAATATGTTTTAATCCAGCCCCCTTAAACCCTTTTTCTAAAACCCAAATATTTCCCGATAAATAGTAATATACAAATTTAATTTCAAATTGTTGAGAAGCACTTGATTTCAGTTGAGCAACCAAACAATCCGTCGAAACAGAAAATGGTTTCTCACACATATGAACACTTGCGCTTCCGCCTGTGCCAAAGATAAGGCTATTTGAGTCAAATTGAGAAGTGTTATAATATTTTGACAAGATTGGGCTTGATGTAAAAAATGGGCAAGCTCCTTCGGCCAACCCATCGCCAGCTTTGATGTGTGATTTTTGTTGAAAATCAAGAATTTGTGAAAACTTAATAAATTCCATAATTACAAGCCTTTAAGGTCGCTTAGTCCGATACTGATTTCTTTTTCCAATGTTTCAATTTTTGCCAAGATGACTTTTGGATCTTCGTATTTTACTTCTTCATAGTCTGTCACTTTATACCGATTGATACTTAAATCGAAATCGTTCGTCTCAATCTCTTTCTTATCAACATAGAAAAATTTACTATTCAATTTATTTTCTGTTTGTTCTTTCCTGGTTCTCCATTTATCTACAATATCCGGTAAATCACCACCGTGATCGATCTTGCTTCGCTTATCATCCAAGGTGTAACCGTCTGCTTGCATATCGTAAAACCAAACTTTTTCTGTTTGGCCACCTTTGACAAAAACCAAAATAGCAGTGCTGACCCCCGCATACGGCTTGAACACACCGCTCGGCATCGAAATAACGCCTTGAAGTTCACAATCGTTAAGCAGCATTTTTCGAGCTTGCTTATGAGCGTTGCTTGAGCCAAAAAGTACGCCATCAGGTACGATTACGCCAGCACGACCACCAATTTTCAGAGATTGAATAATTTTGTTAATAAATAAAAGTTCAGTTTTTGTGGTATCTAGCGAAAGTGATTCATTAATATCACCTTTATCGATACTACCTTTAAAAGGGGGATTCGCCATAATTACATCATAGCGACCATCTTCATCATATTTCTTGGAAAGCGTGTCTTTCTGTTCAATGTTTGGGCTAGAAATACCATGCATCATTAAGTTCATTAGACCAATACGCACCATGCTTTCGTCCATATCGTAGCCATAGAAGGTTTTTTCTTTGAGATGTGTCCATTGTCGCTCGTCGGTAAGTTTATCGCCCAAGTCGCCACGAGTAAGACCATTTTCATCAGTCTTTTGATGTTCTTTGCTGGTGTAAGCTGTGATAATATGCTGATAAGCGCCAAGCAAAAAACCGCCCGTGCCACAAGCAGGGTCACAAATAGTGTCGCCGAGTTTTGGATCTACTAATTCACACATAAGTTGAATAATGTGTCGGGGAGTACGGAATTGACCAAGTTTACCAGCGCTAGTGATTTCTGAAAGCAAATACTCGTATAAATCTCCTTGAGTGTCTTGAAAACCTTGGCCCGCTAAATCTTGTTTGGCAATTTCTTCAAAAATTTCATCGATAATGTTAACTGCCTCAACTAAAAGAGATGGTTTGGAAATAATAAAAACCGCATTACCCATGTGTTTAGCAAATGGACTTTCTTCTTTGCCAAGAGTTTTTAGAAAAGGAAAAACCTTTGTTTGAATATGGGTAAGCATCTCTCCTCCCTCCATATGTCTAAAATGACTCCAGCGCAAAGTCTCGTTTTCGGTAAAAAGAGAATTATATGCCTCTCCAGTAAAATTCGCATCTTGTACTTTCTTGATATCCATTTCGTCCAGCCGTTTTATAAAAAGTAGATATGAGATTTGCTCAATAGCTGTAAGCGGATTAGAAATTCCTCCGCTCCAAAATTTATCCCAAAGGCGACCAATTGATGATTTAAGTGTTGGATTAAGCATAATTTAATATCCTATTAGTAAACGCTAATATTTCTGTTTGCATTTGTGGGGTAAAAAGTCCCAAGAAACCGCGAGCGTGTAATTTAGTGAAAGGTTCTTGTACAAGATCCTTTTTAGTAAGATCGCCATTGTCAATAATAAAGTCACGAAGCACAATCAAAAATTGAATTTGATTTGGTGCCAAAGTGTTATGTTCGGCAATAAACTCAGCAAAAGCTTCCGATACTTTTTCTGAAAAAGTCACTAATCCACCAATACCCATAATATATTTGATTAAATCTAGAAACTGTACTTTTCGAGCATCATAGGCTTTTTGAAGATTTTCTTCGGTTGGATATGGTTCATATTCTGCAAGTGTATCTGCTAAATTTTCGATTTCTTCATGAGTGATACTATTACCTTGTTTGATTTTTCGCAAAATATCATTTTCGTCTTCAAGTTTTTTGACAAGTGCCTCTACTTTCTCGCGATATTTCTGAATAGTAATTCGTTCGTGCGCAGGGCCAAATTTAATAAATTCTTTTTCACTTGTAACATCTCGAAGATTTAAGGAATCTTGATCGGGTTTAATTCCTTCATCTCTGTATTTCATTAGAGGAGAAATTTTTTGAATTAAAATTTCTAATTCCTCTTCAGTAGCTTTTTCCAAGTAATTACTATGTAGAATTTGCTCAATAAGCTCCTGTTCTTTAGCCACAACATTTACCTCAAGTGGTAAATCAGACACCATCTCAATAATAACTTCGCTAAGGGTTTTTATTTTATCATCTTGCTCTTGATCATCACTAAGTTTTGCGATCGAATAAGCAAGAACTTTGAGCTCAAAACTCATTGCTTTGTAATCTTCACCGGTTCGAGTCCGCATTAGAGGGGCAATTTCTTTTTGTAAATAAAGTTTTTTATCTTCGCTAAGTCTTTGCCAAAATGATCCATTGATTTTATCAATTTTACTTTTTGCATCCAAAATAACCACATTATTTTGCGGAAGTTTATCAATATCTTCTTGAATTGTTTGAATTACAGAATCAATTAAAGATTTGTTATTTTGAGTCTCGGCGATATTTAGTTTCTCTAGTTTTGTTTCAAAAAGACGTACAGGAATTGGTTTTGATTGTTTATCAATTTTACCTGTCGGATTCATCTGAAAATAATCAAAATTTTCCCAGCAATCGATAATCAAAAATTTATCTTTTTCCTTGCACCAGGGCTTTATTTTATTAGGTTCTAAAAGTCTAGTTCCTCGACCGATCATCTGCCAGAATTTAGTATAAGAAAAAATTGGTTTGGCAAAAACTAAATTTACAAGCTCTCTCACATCAATGCCGGTATCAAGCATATCTACACTAATAGCAATACGAGGAAAATCATTGTTAACAAATTGATCAAGTAATCCACCTTTACCATAAACACGAGAATCATCAGAAACAATAACTTTGGCGATATTTCCTTTGTGTTCAGGGTAGAGGTCGTCGAAAACTTCTTGTATCCTACGGGCATGCTTCATGGTCATGGCAAAAAATATAGTTTTGCCAGGAAGAGTTCCGCTTTCGTCTTTAATACATTCTTCCATAAATTCTTGAACAATAAGTGCATTTGTGCCCTTATTCGTCACTCGCTTTTCAATTTCGCTACCTTCGTAGTTAATTTCTTCCGGCTCTTTGCCGTCAGCCAGAAGCTTCTGTTGTTCGGCCATAGTAATATTATTTTTTCGAATACCTTCTTTTTGAAATTTTGTTCGAACTTTCAAAACTTCAAAGTCGCACAAGTAAGGCGGCTTGTTATTAATTGCCTCTTCATACGAATAGGCGAATGTTGGGATGCCTTCTTCGCATTCAAAAAGACCGAAAGTATTATGTTCCACGGCATCTTTCGGAGTAGCAGTTAAACCTAATTGAACCGTATCAAAATAATCAAAAATGTTTTTGTAGACATTGTAGATTGATCGATGGCTTTCATCTGCAACGATCATGTCAAAAAAATGCGGGCTCAATGGGCAATCTTTGTCCTCGATTATATTTAGCATAGTAGGATATGTAGCACAATAAATACGTCGATCTGTTATGATGTCATGTTCTCCGACTTTCGGCCAAACTGGGGCATTAGGTAAAAATTCTTTGAAAGCGTCAAGTGCTTGATTTCTAAGGGCGATTCTATCCACTAGAAACAAAACTTTTTGTACTTTATTAGCGCGCATGAGCGAATCTATCATCGCCACGCAAGTTCTTGTTTTTCCTGTTCCGGTCGCCATTACGAGCAAAGATTTTCTCTTACCCTTGTCCAAGTTTTCGAAAACCGAACGGATTGCTTCAATTTGATATGGACGGCCAGCGATGTCACGATTAATCAACTCCTGAGAAAGTGGCTTTTCATTCTTCCGCAAAAACAGCATTCGTTCTAGATCTTTTTTAGTTGGAAAACCGTAAACCTTGCGAGGAGGATATTTTTCAGTATCCCAAAAGTAAATATCGTGACCATTAGTATAAAAAACAAATGGCATATCTTTACCAGAACTTTTTTGAATATTTTCAGCATATTGACGAGCTTGTTCTTGTCCAACTCTTGCATCTTTTGAGGTTTTCTTTGCCTCTACCACAGCAAGAGGATAACCATCATCACCAAGTAAAGCATAATCCGCGAATTGAAAACCCTGATACTCATGTTCTGGTTCGGTTATTCCCTCAGGCAAGCCAACCCAAATATCGAGTTCGGAAGTAACTTGAGAGGGATTATTAACATCCCACCCAGATTTCAAAAGGCGTTTATCAATAATTTCTTGTCTAGTTTTGGCTTCGTTAATGTTTGGCATAATTTATTCCATAAATATTATAGTTTATCTGATCGATTCTATAGTAATTTCTAGCTCAAGTATAGCACTTCGAGAGTGCTTGGTAAAGGATTTTATGAGTAATCAATATCCTTTTGGGGATAGAGTAAATTATTTAGAGATTAGCGCGCAATTAATCTCGACTTTGTTCATTTAGATTGAAACTAATATTTTTATTATTTATCTGAATTCGGTTTTGCGCTTGCAGTTCAGAATAAGCTTGTTGGAAAGTCATTCGTTTTTCTTTAACCATTCTTTCCAATGTAAAATAAAGAGCTAACGGCACATTATAGCCATCGGCTTTCATTTTCTTGTACCATTCGGCAGTTATCTTAAAATCGCTTATATCCATATATTGATTATAACAAAATTAGACTTTAATCGGAAAAGATCAAGTTAAGAGGTAATAAGATTAACGATATTTAGTCACAATGGCTCTCATTTTCTCAGCAATCCGCTCTTTTTCCATTGGGATAGTATAAGACAATGATTTTTTGGCTTGGCGATAGGCTTCAGCAACAGTGATATTGCCACCCTTGGCTTTTTGAATGGAAATTTGTAATTCTTTAGCCATTTCATCGGTGATTGCCTCCGGTTTCTCCGCGTTCATTTCAACCATCATCCACCAGACAAGTTCTTGCTTAAGTTTGAAATACAAAATTGCATCGTTTCTTAGTATGAATACTTCATACTTTGTTTTGACTTCTTCGATTGTTTTATTAATTTCATTATCGTTTGGCTCAGCTATCTGCGGGCCAAACTTGTGATCAGTTTTTTTATCTTTCATGATTTCTCCTTATGATACAAATGTATCTTTTTATGACGCCGAAGCATCTCTCTATCTAAATAGAAAACCAACTAAGCTAAATATTAACTTAACGCCTTTCAATAATACTACTATAACCTTGGGAATGGCAAATAGACACCACACTATAAAGGGGACAAGCACGCCGGTAAAGAATATTTTGATTCTAGCCGTTTGGTTATCCTTCGAATTTTTGACCGTATTTCGATACAACCTTTCGTATTGAAATTTGTAGCCATCGGCCAGCTTCTTGGTTAGTCCCAGATAAGACATGGTTTCTTGAGTCATTGCCTCATCCGAGATTCGCCTCATCATTTCTCGGCTTTGTCTTTGCGAAAGAATATTTAAACTTCCTTCCCAAAGCACATTACGGTCAATGATGGCTAATTTTTCATGCACAAATCCAGTTAGATAGGTAATATAGGCGCCGGACTCCTCGTAATCATTGATGGCACAAGTAATTTCGGCTTTCATTAAAGAGTCATGCTCTTCAATTGGTCTAGTAAAGATAAAGACTGGTATATTTCTTTTTCTAAGCTCAACAAATGTTCGCCTAAAAAATTCTGATCGAAACTTCGAGACAAATGGACTGTAAATAATTACTTCTTTTTTGGCGGCCAACATATCTTTAATGAATGCCTCATAGAAACTCTTTTCATTGAAAAGATTGCCTTTTTGCATTTCTTTTAATTTCTTTGAATCGATTTCGTTCTGGATATTAACGAGATGTTGGCGATACGCCGGACTCTGATTTAACATATTCCTCCTCTTAAAATTGATGCGAACCTAGAATTTTGTGACCAAATGTGCTATAGTGTACACATGACAGCAAAACATACTGAAAACATATTCAAGGGTCTTGGCGATAAGCTGAAAACTTTCCGAGATAAAGCCAATCTGACTCAAGCCGAGGTAGCCGCATTAGCGGGTATCCATGTTAATTATTATGCTCGGATTGAACGTGGTGAGGAAAATCCCACTTATGAGATTCTCCATAAAATCAAAACAGCCCTAAAAATAGAATCAGACCTGGTCTAATCCTTGTTTCTCGTAAATCTGCCTTAATTTCGGTTCCCACTCGAACATAATATCAAAAAAGGTGTTCCAAGTTTTCAGGCTCGGGTCCACCAAGAAAATCACACCAAATATTTAGTGTGATTTTCTAAATTTTTGGT
>JBAXXI010000009.1:0-25233 GCA_037127955.1 Candidatus Berkelbacteria bacterium
CACATCGATATGAACTCATACTTTGCCACGGTTGAACAGCAATCCAATCCGTTTTTACGCGGCAAAACTATTTGTGTAGCCGGCAAAGCCTCGAACGAACGCACTATCTGTGCTGCTTTATCGATTGAAGCCAAACAGATGGGTTGCCATGGCCCCATGCCTGTCAAAGAAGCTCAAGCGGTTTGTCCCGGTATCATTGTGGTCGAAGCCGACTTTGATAAATACCAGTACGTCAGCCGAAAATTATTTACGATCCTTGAAAGTTACACGCCAAAAGTTGAGATTTTCTCGATTGACGAGGCTTTTATCGACCTAACCGGAATCATTAAAAACCACCAAGAAGCTATGGCCGTAGCCCAAGATATCAAACAAAGATTAAAAGATGAAGTCGGGGATTACTTAACCTGTTCAATCGGCATTAGCCACAATAAACTCTTGGCCAAACTCGCTTCCGAAATGCAAAAACCAGACGGCCTGACAATTATTGATAAAAATAATTTAGCTGACATTCTGACTACCACGCCAGTTGAAGACGTTTGTGGGATTGGCCGTCAAATTGGAGCTAAACTCAAAATTATGAGTATCAAAACCATGAGCGATTTAACTAATTGCTCGCTTGATCGACTCGCTCATTTTTTTGGACCGCGTCAAGCCCAACTTTTACAAAACATGGGCAAGGGTTTAGATAATTCACCAGTCTTACCTTATTTTGAGTACCCAGCGGAAAAATCGTACGGCCACTCTTACACCTTGGCAAAAAATGTTTTTACTACCAAAGATGCTCAACAAGTTTTATTAAAATTATCAGAAAAAGTTGGCCGACGTTTACGCCAAGATAAAGTTTTAGGTCGGACTATCGGTTTATATATAAAGTTTTTTGACTTTACCAGTATCAGCGAACAGGAAACCGTCAGCCGTTTTATTGATGATGGTTACAATATTTACCAGATTGGCCTTTTGATTTTAGCCCGCCACAAGATTACAAAACCTATCCGCGCTGTTGGTATTAATATTAGCAATATCAAAAAACAAACTGACACACCGAATTTACTGTTAATAGACGATATTAAGTCTCAAAAAACCATTAAGGCTACCGATAAAATTAATAATCGTTATGGCGAGTTTACGATTTTTAGAGCTAGTTTGACCAAAATTAAGGATAAAGTTCAAAATATTCCTGATGGTCGCAACAAAAGACTAATTTAAAAAGTTCATATCGTGCGCAAAATGCGGTATAATAAATATATGGCAAAGTATATGGATATTATTCCGCCACAACCAAAGAAAATGGTTGTTTTAGAAAAACTAAAGACTACAAATCGATATTTGTGGTTTATTCTGATTTTTCTAATTTGTATCATGATAATTGTTTTTGTTAAAATTATTTTTAAAGATAAAACGGTTAGTCAGAACAATTTTGCCACTCCCGAGCAAGATATAGCTTTACAAACCAATACACCAGCTCAAACAACTCCGGAAGTTCTTCAACCGGCCAAAGCGACCGATCCGTTAAATCAAATAATTAGAGTTAGAATTATCAACGCCTCGACTAAACCAGAAAATGTCACTCAGATCGAAAAAATCCTTTCTAGCAACAATATGACCGTGGAGCAATCTGGGATAGTGGAAAATAAATTTGATCAAACTAAGATTTATTACAAAACCGGTCAAATCGAAACGGGTCAAAAAGTTCAAAATTTATTAAAAGATAAATATCAAACCACCCTTGATCAATCAGACACTTTAAGTGATACTTACGATGTTTTGATTATTATTGGTCAAAATTAAATCAATTGCAAAAGACTCTGAAAAGGGTTAAATTATTATTGTAGCTAATTAAGGAGGCCTCGTGGACGATCAAAAATCAACTGAAAAAAATACAACAGACCAAACAGATGCGCCAGCATACGAACTTAAAGATGGTATTATTAAAGCGCAAGAAATTGAAAAACCTAAAACAGAACCCGTCAAGGTTGAGCCAGAAGTAAAACCTGAACCAAAAGTTTTTGAAGCAATTATGCCTGAAACCGACGAACCAGCTGAAGTAGAACCAAAAAAGGTTGAGGAGATCACTAAGACAGAGGAAACCGAAAAAGAGGTTAAAGAAGAGGTAAAACCTGAACCTCAGGTTACTCCAGAACCTGTCGAAAAAATTGAAGAAAAAGAAGAAATTGTTGAACCAAAATCGCCAGAACCAATTGCAGCCAAACCGTCAATCGAAGATCCTCGTATCACCGAGAAAGATCGCTCGATCAAGCATATTTTTGGTCAAACAAATGATGATAATTTTTACCCGTTAGCTAAAAAAGAAATAAAAAAGGAAGATAGTCAGATTGAAGTTCAGCAATACGATGCCCCTAAGGCTACCGAAACTCAAGATAAACCTACCCAGTCATCCGACCAACCTAAACCAGTAATTAATTCTTTTGATCAAATCAATACTAATCGAGCCATCGCGACTTCGGCAATTTTTGCAGTCTTGGTTTTGTTTGTTGGGTTTGGTGGTGGATTTTTCGGTTACAAATACGTGCCAAGTTTGATCAAAAAACAGGCCGCTTCAGCTGACACGATTACTTCAACTTCAACTGACGAAGCTTTGGATAGCTCACTTGACGCTCCGATCACTCCAGAAGTAACACCAACAACTTCAGTTGATCCAGCCACTAAAGACTGGACAAGTTATACTAATACCAAATATAAATACTCAATTAAAATTCCTGCCAACTGGTTTAGCTTAAGCTCGAATACCAATTTGTCAGATATTGCTGAATTCGATAGTGTCAAACCAACAACTTCATCGCCAGCTGGCGCAAAAGTAGAAATTTCTTTTTACAATGCCAATAGTAAATTGATCAAAGATTGGATTACTGAAAATAATAAGGTTTTGGGCTATGGTGAACCAAAATTGACCACCACTAAAATCGATGGTAAAGATGCCTATCAACAAACCGTGACTACTAATGGAAAAACTATAAATACTTATGTTTTCCAGTCAGATAAAATCATGGCTATCACTTACAGTGCTCCTGTTAAAGATTTTGATGCTGGCAAGACCATTTATCAAAATATGCTTAATTCAATTAAATTACTCTAATGAAAATGGAATTTAGCGCCGGCGGCGTAGTTTACGCGCGCTTTGACGATATATTTAAATTTGTATTGATTCGTGATCATAATGACCAGTGGACTTTTCCCAAAGGTCATATTGAGAAAAATGAAAAACCAGAAATGGCTGCGCTTCGCGAAACAGAAGAAGAGATCGGCCTAAACAATATTAAAATTGTCCAAATGTTAGATAAACTCGACTACTGGTTCAGATTTAACGATGAATCTATCCACAAATATGTTTATTTTTATTTAATGGAAAACCTTGGCGATTCAAAATTAACCCCACAATTAGAAGAAATTCACGGCGCCGAATGGTTTACACCAGAAAAAGCTATGGAAGCTGTTGGCTACAAGGCCCAAAATCAGCCAATTTTAGCTAAAGCTTTTCAAATTCTTAACATACCTTGCGATCAGGCTCAAGAAGATTTAAAATAGATATAGCGACAACTTACTCTGAGGAGGGGAATGATCAGGTTTAAAGCTCTTTTTGCTTTTGTACTTTTAGTAACTTTGATGGTTACTCCTTTTGGTTTGGCTCAAGCCGATGAAAATCAAGCCGGCGGTAATAGCAGTAATTTATGGATTAAAGATAATCGACTACAAATTCTAACTGAAGATATTAATCTTAAAATGCATGTTGGTTATACTGAAATTGAACAAAATTTTACCTTGAAAAACCCTAAAAATCAGATGTTTGATGCTAGTTTTAGCTTGCCTTATAGCCTTAACTTCGCTAGCCAAGGAATAGATAATATTACTGTTTTAGTTGACTCACAAGTAATCCAAACCAATCAGTCCAAACAAACCAAAACTGATCCGACAAAGTTTTATCAAAATTTCCTTGTTCGGTTTAACAAAAGTGAAACCAAACATATCAAAATTTCTTATTGGCAATTAAACAGTACTAATTTGCGTGGATTTAATACATTTTTTTACGAATTAAAGGACAAATTAACCAATTCAGCCGATAAATTTAATATCAATTTAACCTTGATGGATGGCTTGAATTTACAAAGTTTTGATAAAACCCTTAATCCTGATTTAGACCTAAAGCTTGAACCATTTGGCTACACAGTTAACGGCCGCTCTTTAACTTGGTCTTGGTCTAATTTCACACCTGGGTTTAATTTAGCCGCTAATTTTTATTGGCCAAAAGCAGATTTAGCCAGAATCAACAATTTAAAACAATCCAAAGGTCTGTACAACGTAACGTCTTTATCAAACTCAGATCAAGCGGCCAATTTAGTCGATAGTTCATATTTAACCTCGTGGCAAAGTGCAAATCCTTCTGAAACTAATCAACCCTGGATTAATTTTAATTTTGATCAAACTAGAACTCTCGATACCATAAATATTATCCCTGGCATTTTCAATCAATTTTCAGCCAATGGTCGACCAAAAGATATTCAGCTTTTTTTTGATAATAATGTGTCAGAGACCATCACCCTGACAGACTCACTACAAAATCAAAATTTTAAATTAGTCTCGCCGGTTACAACTAAAAATGTTAAAATCCAAATTGATTCAGTTTATGCCGGCCAAAAGGATAAAAATAATTTCAACATTTCCGAAGTTGAATTCGGCTCCAGTTTAGAACCAGTATTAATCAAAAAAACGGTCACGCCAACTCAGGTTGTCACCAACAGCAAACCAACCAAAACCAATTGGTTTATTAGTACATTTCAAGATATAATTAATCTAATTAAAGCTATATTTAAGGAGTAATATGCCTCAAGCAAAACTAACATTTAAAGATCGTGCATCTAGGTTCTACGCCTTACTTTTATTTTTCCTAATCCCGGTCTTGATTATTACTAATAGTCTTTGGCGCATTAGTGTTTATCAGAAAAATATGTCTTTGGAATTAGCCCAAAAGATTAGATTAACAGCTAATGTTTTAGCCAGCTCTATAAATGTGTCGATTCAAGATCCAGCCAGTCTACAAAAACGCATTGAAGAAATTAAGAAAGATAATACTGAAATCATCGATATCTCGATTCTTAAATCAACCAGCACAAGCTTTCCAATTATTGCAACAACAAATCAGGATAATTTAGGTGTCAACATGTCTGATTCTGATTTTGTTAAAGTCAGTGTTGAAAACCAAACTTTAGTCAAACCATTTGTCGATCGAACCAATCATGCCAACAATCGTTCATGGTTGGGCGTCGCGCCGTTAAGAGATGATTCGGGTAATATTACTGGAATCTTGGCACTACAAATGAATACCACCGAAACCGATATGCTTAATAAGGTTGCGATCAATCAATCTTTGATCTTACTGGTGTTTACGGTCTTTGTTGTATTTTTACTCTTAGTTAACTATTTTAGATTTTTTGAATACTTTGTAAATTACAAAAAAATTCAAGAAATAGATAAGCTTAAAGATGAATTTATTTCCATGGTTTCTCACGAATTAAAAACACCTCTAGCCACTGTTAAAGGCTATTTAGACATGATGCTGCAAGGTTTAACTGGCAAAATTGATGAAAAAGCGAAGGAACATTTATTAAAAATCTTTGCTAATGTTCAACGCCTTGATGTTTTAATTAACGAATTACTCGATGTCTCAAGATTAGAGCAAGATCGTATGCAATTTGACATGCAACCAGTCAACATGAAACAAGTTATGGATGATGTTTTAACTGAGATTAGCGATCAAGCTAAAAACAAGGGTTTGACCATCGAACACACGCCGCCAGCACAGTTACCACCAGTTTTTGCCGATCCAGACAGACTTCACCAAATCTTCACTAACATTATTGGTAACGCCATTAAATATACAACTGAAGGCGGTATCACTATTCTTTATAGTTTAGATAACGGTCAGGTTCGCATAACTATCAAAGATACTGGTTTAGGCATGAGCAAGGAAGATCAAAAAAGACTTTTCGAGCGTTTTTACCGTATCAAAAATGAAAAAACCGCTGATATTAGCGGAACTGGTTTAGGTCTATGGATTTCTAAAGCGATCGCTAAAAGAATGAATGGTGATATCGAGGTTAAATCACAAGAAAATGTTGGTAGTGAATTCACCTTGGTTTTACCTTTTATTAAGGAAAAGAAATAAAATGAGATTTATAAATATATTTATCTTAATTATTTGTTTTGTAATTTTTGTTTATGCCATATTTTATAGTTACAAGAATTTTTATCCTGAAATAATCAACCCGAAACAAGCCAATGAAGAAGTTTTAAATAGTAAAGTTCAGAGCGGGATTTACTTTGGCAGTTTGGATAAACTCTTTCTAGTTGAAACAAACGCAGCGTTAACCAGGTTAGCTAACCCAACCAGCACAGTTATCGAAGAAAATTTTGACGATACGAATTTGCCAGCCTATTTAATGCAAAGTGGCAGCCTTTACAACCTAAGAACTCTAAACGACACTTTTAACGTATTTGATACCAAAAAAGCTATGAATATTACCAATCTAAGCAAACCTTATTCAGTCATAAATTTCTCTGTTTCGCAAGATAATAATCTGATTGTTTTTCAAGTTCAAAATACGAATACAACTAAAAACGATATTGAAATTTGTAAAACCGATGGCAGTAATTTAACTCAATTAACTAATGACGGCGAGTCTTATTTTCCGGTTTTTTCACCCGATAATACAAGAATCGGTTTTTGGCGCAAAAACAGTGGTATCTATACCATGAAAACCGACGGAACCGACCTTAAAAAAGTTTTTAACTTTGATCAAAATATAAACCAAATTTATGCTTGGAGGTAACAATGCCAGAAACCAAAACAAATAATCCTTGGGTATTAATCACAATCATTGTTGGAGCTATCGCATTACTTTTTTTTGGCACCAGTTATTATCTTAAAAACTATGTAAAAAGCGGTAAACTTAACGACATTTTTAAGCCAAACACGACCAATTCACAGGAAAAACAGGTCTTGAGTAAGCTTAGCGGTCAAAAAGCCGGGGAGTCAACCGCTAATCGCCACCCGCTGGCAGTTGTGATCGAAAATCACCCTGATGCTAGGCCACAATATGGCTTAAACAAGGCTACGCTTGTATATGAAGCGATCGCCGAAGGTGGTATCACCAGATTTTTAGCAATTTATGGTCCAAACAATGCTACAAAAATTGGTCCGATCAGATCAGCCAGAACCTATTTTGTCGACTGGACAAGCGAGTACAATGCATATTTGGCCCACGTTGGCGGAAATTTAGACGCACTAGATATGATTAAAGCCAATAATATTTTAGATCTTGACCAATTTGGTTTAGGTGAAACTACTTACTGGCGTGAAGCTCGTAATGGAGTAGCGCTCGAACATACCATGTACAGCAATACTGATTCACTTTACAAAGCTGCTCAGGCTAAAAATTGGCCACAAACAACCAAGTACCAAACTTTGTCCTTTAAAAAAGATGAACCAACACCGAGTTCGAATCAACAAATTGAAATTGATTTTTCAACCGCCTCTTACAAAGTTGATTGGCAGTACGACGCTCAAACTAATACATACTTAAGATCGTTAGCAGGCCAACCTCATCTTGATGGTGCTACCGGCGATAGACTGGTTGCTAATAATGTAATTATCCAAGAAGTTGACCGCTGGGAAGCCAAAACTACAATCAACGAAGAAGGCTATGCTATGAAAACAACCGGTACCGGTAAAGCTAAAATTTTCATTGACGGCAAAGAAACCGATGGAACCTGGAAGAAAACGAGTCGAACTGATCGAACCATATTCTATAACGAATCTGGTCGCGAAATCGAGTTTAACCCAGGCAATTTCTGGATTGAAATTACACCACCAGAGGTTTTTGCCAAAATTAAAGTTAATTAATTTGATACTAAAAAAGCCTGGAAAATAAAATCTCCAGGCTGTTTTGTAAGTCACCATTTCATGACTTCAAAGAGCTGATCTTGTAAATGAGTTTCTAAAGCCAAATTTGAATTTCTTATAGCCTCGATCAAGTGATGAATTTTCAGAGAATCAGAACTTTTTATCCCAAATTCATTAGGGTCGGTTTCTAACACTCCGTTTAGTGGCTTGTAAACCGTTAAAGTGTACTCACTTGGACCCAAATCATCCAAAACGTACTCAACGCGCCAATTTGTCATAACTTTTTCGACAGCTGGTCGTATCGCCAGCGGCTTAAGCGGGCTATCATCGGCTACTTCTTTAAGTCGCGGATCAACTGTTAAGATGAATTCGACTGATAATGCGTTATTGATCCTATGGCCGGCGTCCATATGGTTTGTCGGTTGAGTTAAAAAAACATCTCGACCTTTTAGCCAGTCGTTAATCCAAGTAGTCGAACCGCCCACCAAGGGAAAACCAAACCTCATAAATTGAGCATCGTTCACGCTGGGAAAAACAACTTTCTTAATTTCAGCCTTGATGGCTAAAAAATATTTGGCTAAACAAAAAGTATAAACCAATGACTCAGGCTTTCTTCGCCAATCACCACGATCCTTGTCCCAAAAACGATTAACAAACTCTACATAAAGAGGATTGTTATTGAGATCGGCATAATAGTAACGTAAAATCGAATTTTCAGGTGCAAGAAGCCCTAATAAATCTCCGGCCGAACCCGCAAGATCTACGGCTGACGACAGTTCATTAATCACAAAACTGCTCCTTATTTATCCTAACTTAGGTAAGACCATTCTTACTTGTTGGATATTCAAATATATCGCAAAATAACCAAAAAGTCAACATTTTATTAACTAAAAAAGGCTCCTGTAACCGCTATTTGCAGCTTGGAGCCTCTTTTATACTTTGTTTGATACCTCTGGATCAGTGGTTTTATCCATGATCGACTGAACCATATACTGCCAGGTATTACCCTCACAATAGATATGATTCATTTTAGCAGGCGTATCAAGACCTCGATCAATATAGTGTTCTTTAACATAAAGAAACTGATCCCGAATACCTTCCTCGGCTGAATTGTACTTCATCCAAGTGGTACTGGTCGCTTTTCGGCCAAAGAAGTTGTTATTATATTGAGCTAAACTCGATTTATAATAACCAGATTCATAGGCACCAATCGCGTAAACAAGTTTCCAGTCAACACCATATTCCGGAGCAATCTGCTTCATATAAGCTTTAATTGCTTCTGGATCGTGATCAATGTTAACCTTGTTCATATCTTCTTGTGACAGACCCGGTTTGACCTCAGTTTTTTGACTCGTAAAAGTCAATAAGAAAGGTTGGGTTTTGTCAAAATTAATATTGTAATTAATTAAGCTTTTAGCCTGAGCTGTATTGGTTGAACCAATAGTAACAAAAACTAAAGCGATCAAGATAGATATGAAGGTTTTATTTATTTGTAATAAATAATTTTTCATGATTTATCCTTATAATAAAAATTCTCCCGATATTGGAAGAACGTAGTAGTATACCACAAAATGAGCCAAATGTCAAGGGGTCAACATTAAATTATGACTTTTTGAGCATTAAAAAATGAGACAGAAATTAATCTGTCTCTTGCCAAGTTAATGGTTAAACCATTTGTTCTGGTTTATAGGTTTCATCCCAAACGGCGATGAAATACGAAGTATTGTATTTTTTATCGGTTATCACCAGGAAGGGATCGTCCTGAACTTTTTGAGTGAAAAATGAAAATTCGCTTTTTTGAACAATTAAAACTTTTGGTTTTATTAGTTCACAAACCTCAAAGTGAGCGTATGGAATTTGTTTTTTCAGTTCAATAGCTAACATGACGACTTCTTTTGGCACAGGCTCTTTGAATTTACAAAGATCAACAAACTGCCATTTCCAGAGCTGCATTTCTTCCATTTTTGCATCAATAATGTAACCATAAAAATTATTGAAAATCACGATTGATAGTAAACATCCTAAGGTCCACAATGAACAACTTAAAAGTACGCTGGCCCATGCGGGGTAACTGTGTAGACTGGCGGCAAAAGCGCAAACAAATAAACCTACAGCTGATAGTATGAGACAAACCTGGGCAGCTGTTGTGACTTTGCTCATCAACCCGGATTCAATCGGATCTTCGTATTTTTCTTCAAGCTTTAATTCCATATAAGCATCGACCGATTCTGATGTATAAGGCATAAAACCTATTTTGGTCAAAGCTCTTAGAAGTCTGGCGCTGGTTTCTTGTTTAGCCATACCTTTATAACCGAGAACTTGTTTCGCTTCTTCGGCTATTGTTTGGTTATCCGGCATTTCAACACTACCAATATCGGTCCGCTCTAACAGCGCCACCATGGCACTGTTAAACCAGCTGGCCAATTCAGCCTTGCGCTGCTCACTCACAACTTGTGTCTTCATTTTTAACCCTCCAAAAATAAAATGTACTAAACGGGTTTAACCCATTTGCATGAACAGAGTTTAACACAAAAATCAAACCTTGTCAACCCTGAATTAACAATAAAAAAAGAGCCTAGGTTTTACACTAGACTCTTTTTGTTTTTTTATTTTGGTAAACCAATTTCGTAGGCGATATTAATAACTTTATTAACATAGGCTTGCGAGTGATTATAGTTAAATAAAGCATCTTTGTAACGCCCCTCGTCGGCACCAGATTTGGCCAAGTAATGAGCAGCGGTATAAATCGCATCGGTAACGTTGGTGATATCGGCCGTACCATCTAAGTCACCATCAACCCCATAAGCACGCCAGGTACCAGGCATAAACTGCATTGGCCCAGTAGCGCCAGCATATGAACGCTTGTCAGTTGAACCAGATTTACCGGTTTCAACCTGGTGTACGGCCTCAATTAGCTGCCACGGTATACCAAACTTAACTGCAGCCGCGTAGTAAATCGGCCTAAATTCAGTTGGATCAGAGTGAGACCCGGCATCTGGATATTTATTAACCGAACTAACAACAATTTTCGTCTTATTAGTCAGATCGTAATTTGATTGACCGGCTTCAATTGGCTTTTTTAAATCAGGTTCAACTAAAATATCTGGATTATTTTTATCAAAAACAATCGCTGTTTTATAATTTTCAACAGGTTGAACCTCAGTGAAGGCTTTAACCGGCCAAATTGGCATAATCGTAAAAGATAAAACCAAGGTGGTCACTTTAGTAATTCGTAAATAATGATTAATTTTTTTGACCCACTCCTTGTTATTGATTCTAAAAATTTGAATCAATTTTTTGCTAAATAACATTTGGATCAATTCTATACTTACAATAATCATTTCCGCACCAACCTTATCGGTTGACCAGAAGGACTATTTTCAGCATTAAAAAACTTCTGGAATTACCAGAAGTAGATAGAGCTTAACATGAAAACCGATTTTTGTCAAGCCTGAAGGCCCAGATTACTTGGCAAAACAAATTAAAACTGTATGATATAAGTAATGAGCCAAGATTTATTTGATCAAAAATTAAATCAAACCGGTATTTTCAAGCCTTTAGCTGAAAAAATGAGACCAAAAAAATTGGTTGATTTTGTAGGCCAAAAACACCTATTAACCAGAGGCATGCCTCTGGCACAAATGATTAAACAGGGTAAAATCAGTTCGATTATTCTATGGGGTCCACCAGGGTGTGGCAAAACTTCTTTGGCTCGCCTAATCGCTATTTATAATAAAGCTCATTTTGAAGAATTTAGTGCTGTTTCGGCCGGCGTTTCAGATATCCGTCGCGTTATCAAGGAAGCCGAAGACAGGTTAAAATTTAACTTACAAAGAACAATTTTATTTATCGATGAAATCCACCGCTTTAATAAATCGCAACAAGACGCATTTTTAGGTTGTGTTGAAAATGGTACAGTTATCTTAATCGGCGCCACTACCGAAAACCCATCTTTCGAGGTTAATGCGCCACTAATTTCACGATCTCAGGTCTTCACTCTTCAAGCACTTAACGATAAAGATATTGAGTTACTTGTCTCACGATCGTTAACTTACTTCAAAGGAGTTGAATTCACGCCTGAGGCCATAAAATTCATTGCCAAAACCGCTAACGGAGACGCTAGAACAGCACTTAATGCCACTGAATTAGCAGCTAATTTAAGTAAAAACGTAGATTTAGAAGTTGCCAAGCAAGCCGTTGGAAAAAAATCATTGTACTATGACAAAAAAGGCGATTCTCACTATGATACAATTTCAGCATTCATTAAGTCGATGAGAGGAAATTCTCCTGATGGCGCACTTTACTGGTTAGCCGGTATGATTAAAGCTGGTGAGGATCCGATTTTTATTGCCAGACGAATGGTAATTTTTGCATCTGAAGATATTGGTAACGCTCAACCAACCGCCCTCGTCGTTGCCACTAGCGCCATGCAAGCCGTTAATATGATCGGTATGCCAGAAGCCGGCATAATTTTAGCTCAAGTAGCCACTTATTTAGCTTTAAGTAAAAAATCACGTGCAAGTTACAATGGTCTAAACTTAGCCTTGGCGGATATTGATATCGACAATTTTGAACCTGTACCATTGCACTTACGAAACGCAAGTACTAAATTAATGAAGGATATGGGTTATGGTCAAGGTTATACCTGGACCGACGATACTGATTATCAAAAAACTCAAGAATTTTTACCAAAGAAATTGAAAAATAAACGCTACTACAAACCAAAAGGGGATTAATGAAAAAAACCGCGATCATCACAATTTTAACCTTATTAACACTGATTGGATTAACTTTTTTAATCTTGAAAAATCAGACGCGAGCCGACAATGATTCAAGATTAAAAATTAGTCTTGAATCCAGTATTGCAAACCAAATGCGTAATAGCCTAAATTTAACCGGTATTAATTATGTGACAGCAGATCCAAACGATACCGATATCAGACTTACATCGACCAATAATGATTGGCCCACTGGCTGGCAAAGCGAAATGATCTATAAACAGAACCTCGATCTAGCGCCAGAAGAACTTGGTAAATTTTTCCAAGGACCATTACCGAACACTGGCCTGACTTTATACTTAGCCTTTAAACCAAGTCTTGATACTAGTAAAATCATTGATCAAATTAAAACCCAATTAGACAAAACCGATTTCACTCAAACGACCGTACTGGCTGTTGGTGATATTATGCTTAGTCGTGACGTAGATGAACGCATGGATAAATACGGCCGAGATTATCCATTTTTGCAAACTTCAAATTTAACCAAAAACGCCGATATCACTATGGCTAATCTTGAATCACCATTTCGCGAAGGAGACTCGACTCAAGAAGCAATGGTTTTTGGTGCTGAAAAAGCCTCGATTCAAGGTTTGATAGCCGGCGGATTTAACGTTTTAGATCTTGCTAATAACCATTTTGGTAACCAAGGTCAGCCCGGCATGAATCTAACTTTTAACCTGTTAAAACAAAATAAAATTGATTATTTTGGGGCTGGTTTAACTAATATTGACGCGCGCAAACCACTGATTAAGGAAATTAATAATGTCAAAATTGCATTTTTAGGTTATACCGACGTGGATTTGATTCCGAATACTTACGTAGCTGGCAATTTTGCCGGCGTTAGCACTATGGATCTGGATAATTTAAAAACAGATATAACTAAGACCAAAAAATCCGCCGATATCGTTATTGTGAGTATGCACGGGGGTTATGAGTATAGTCCATTCGTCAGTGATAGACAACGCGAATTTGCCCATACCGCGATCGACAGTGGTGCGGATCTAGTTATTGGTCACCATCCACACGTGGTCCAAGGAGTCGAATTCTACAAGGGCAAATTTATAAATTACTCACTTGGAAATTTTATTTTCGATCAACCGTGGTCAACCGAAACTCAACAAGGCTTAGTTGCCAAGTATACTTTCGCGCTTAATAAACTTGTTAAAATCGAACTTATACCAGTTCATATAAAAGATTGGTCGCAGCCAAATCTTGTTACAGACCAGACTGAGTACGAAACAATTTTTAAACGAATCTTTGCCTCATCTGAAACATTAAGATAATAAAAAAGAAGCTCTCTCCTTGACAACAGGTTAAAAATGTGGTATTATTTTGGTACTCAAATTTCAGTAAGGGGGGATCCTCATGAAACACTTGTTTTGCACCACGGCCACGCTAATTTTATTAGTGCTTGGCGCCAACTGTCAGGGTGAGGTCATTACGATTGATGCTCAACCACTCGTGTTGAAATTCACGAATCCACCATTCGTAGCAAAAGGGTTTACTTATGTGCCTCTGGCCGAAGTAACCAATGAGTTAAAAATGGACCAACCACTTTCTTTGAAGAATTTAATTATTCTTCACAACAACACCACTGACAAAGATGTTGTTTTCTCTCCAGCCAGAGCCATTGCTAAGGAATTAAAACTCGGTATTAGCCGAGATAAGAGTCACCTAACAATTGGCAAACTAACCTGGGAAGTCAAAGAAAAAGTTGTCTTGGTTGATCTTGGCAAGCAACGCATTTTTGCTTTTGAAGGCTTAAATTTAGTCTACAACTGCCAAACTTGCACCGGTCGCAAAGGTCGGACTACGCCAACTGGCATTTTTCAAACCTGGCTCAAAGTTCCGGGTAAGTTTATCGGAAAATATGGAGCAATGTTTTGGCCTACTTTCTTTAATGGTAGTATTGCTATCCATAGCTGTCCGAGCGACAAAAACATTAAAAATTACCCTGATAGCCACGGTTGTTGCAGAGTCAGAAACAAAGATCGGGAATTCTTCTGGAAATGGATTCCCGGCACCATACCAAAAACTGTCAAAAAAGGAATTTGGTTTATCCCTAAGAAAGACAAAATTACAGTTTACGTTATACCCTAACTATTTAAGCCCCGCCCTTGTGCGGGGCTTTTCAATATATTAAGATAAATTTATGAATAGAGATCACAATTGGTTAAAATTTAGGTTAGAAACAATCTGGGCTAAACATTTCCCAGACATTATTGTAGCTAATAACGTTTTTGTGAAATTCGGCCGACCTTGCCGCACCAGACTTGGCTCGATCAAATTCGGCCGTAAACAAGAAGACCCAAATACGATCATTACCATCAATGGTTATTTTAAGGACGAATTTATTCCAGAGCAGGTGGTTGACGCGGTTTTAGCCCACGAACTAACTCACTATGCCCAAGGTTTTTGCTCACCCCACGAACAGAAATTTGCTAATCCTCATCAAGGCGGCGTAGTCAACAGAGAACTGTCTGACCGAGGCCTCCGAGAATTATTACAATTTGAAAAACAGTGGGTCAAAACCAACTGGCGTCAGTATTTAATTGATCATGAAAGATAAATTAAGGAGATAATAATGGAAAACTGTATTTTTTGTTCAATTGTTGATAAAAAAAGCCCGGCTAATATTGAGTTTGAGGACAATAATATAATCGCTTTCTGGTCGATCGAACCAAAAGCACCAGTCCATATTTTAATTGTGCCAAAAAAGCATATTGAATCAGTTGCTAAGCTTGAAGAAATCGATGCTGAGTTAATTGGTCAAATGGTTTTGGTGGCTAAAGGTTTAGCCGAAAAAAAAGATATTGCTGGTAACGGCTACAAACTTATTTTCAATGTTGGCACCCATGGCGGCCAAGCGGTAAACCATATTCACCTACACCTTATTGGCGGCGCTCAACTCGAAGAGATTGTCTAGATTCTTGACAAAAACCTAATATTTTTTTAATATACAATAAAGTCATATCTTATCGATGTGATTTTATTTTTTATTCAGGGGGGTAAATATTGTGGATAATAACTGTTGTTGTGAGTTTGCACCACTACCATCTGGGGCACTGCCAGAACCAATTCCTTGGTTTGAAGAAGGAACTATTCTTGAGATTGAAGTTTTAAACTTTGGTCAACCAATCGGTACTTACCAAATTCAACCTAAATGTAATCATGAACATCATCTTGGTAATTTTATTTTAGGCGCATATCGCGAAGCTGGATTTAATCCAACCGCCGGTCATTTGTCAAAATTAGAAGCCAATACAATATATTTAAAGGTTTGTTCTAAACATAAATATGTTAAAATCGATGTCAATTATGATCGCTAAACCCACAGACGCCCCAAAGGCGTCTTTTTCATAGCTCAACATTGACTAATATATAAATTTTTGCTATGATTAACTTAACATTAATGGAAGGTAGGTGATTTCTCTTGGAAGATCAGAACAAATCATTTGACAAACCTCGTCCAGAACGAAGTGAAAATTTTGAAGTGACTTTACGTCGCTTTTTTCGCGATGTTCAACAATCAGGTATTTTAACCGAAATTAAAAAACGACGTTTCCGCGATAAAGAAATTTCTCGCGCTAAAAGACGTGTTGCGGCTCGCCGTAAGACAGAAATTCGTCGTATTAAACGTGGTTACTAAACTTAAATATAAGGACATATTATGACCTTAAAAGAAAAAATCGAACACGATTTGATCGAAGCAATGAAAGCTCATGACGAAAACAAGCTTTCGGTTTTGAGAATGCTAAAAAGCTCTATTAAAAATTCTGAAATTCAAAAACAAAAAGAACTTGAAGAAACTGACGTTTTACAAGTAATTCAAACTCAAATCAAATCGCGCAAAGATTCCATTGACCTTTACACTAAAGGTGGTAGACCGGAATTAGCCGAAAAAGAAGAGTCGGAAATTAAAATTTTAACCGAATATTTACCAGAACAATTAAGCGAAGAAGCGATCACTACCATTATGACAGACGCCATCACTAAACTCGGCGCCAGTGGCATGCAGGATATGGGTAAAGTTATGGGTGAAATTATGCCAGCTGTTCGCGGTAAGGCTGACCCGTCTCTTGTTAGTCAAATTGTTAAAACTACACTCTTAAAATAAATGATTAGGATTGTTTTAAATATAAAAAACGAAACTAAATTTGTTTTTTCAAGTCGAGAAGCTGAAAAAACTATTTTAAATACCTTGAAAAGTCAAAATCTTCAAGGTATTTTTGAAATTGAATTAAAATTAGTGAGTAAGCCCAGTATTCAAAAACTAAATAAAGAATTTCGACACAAAGATTACCCGACCGACGTCTTGAGTTTTCCAATTCAAAATGAAATTAAAGACAATCATCCGGAAATTCCTGTTTTACTTGGCGATATTGTAGTTTGCCCGGCCATTATTAAAAAAAATGCAAAAGAATTTCACAATACTATTGATAAAGAATTCCTAAAAATGATTGATCATTCAACTCTTCATCTGGTTGGAATACACCATGAAGGTGACTAATGGATTTTTATTTTTTTAAAAATGTTGATATAATGATTAAGAGATAAGTGGGGAAATTTTTAGTTGAATTTTTACGGAGGGACTTCATTCCATGTCAAAAGATAATACTCTAGTAGGAATCGATATCGGCACAACCAAGGTTGCAATTACTGTTGGTCGGGTCGACGAAGGTCTTATTAATGTAATCGGTTTTAGCCGTGTTTCAAATGCTGGTATGCGTCGAGGTATAATTACTGATGTTGAAGATACGGTTTCCGCCGTTACCTCAGCTTTAGAAGAAGCCGAGCGAGTCGCCGGAATCCCGATTACTAATGCCTATGTCAGTATTGGTGGAGCTCATATTAGTTCAATTGTCAGTAAAGGTGTAGTGGCAGTCAGCCGAGCGGATGGTGAAATTTCTGCTTCTGATGTCAACCGAGTTATTGAAGCAGCTCAAACTGTCGCACTTCCTCCAAACCGTGAAATTGTTCATGTTATCCCAAAGTACTATATTATCGACGGCCAAGATGGTATTACTGATCCAATCGGTATGAGCGGTATCAGGCTTGAAGTCGAAGCAGTTGTGGTCGGTGGAGCCACAAGCTCTATCAAAAACCTGGCAAAATGCTTGCAACAAACCGGTGTCGCGATTGACGGAATGGTTTTTGCTCCTCTAGCTGCCGCGCATGTTCTCATTAATAAAAAACAAAAAGAAATGGGTGTGGCCTTAGTCGATATCGGCGGTGGCACCACCAGTATTGCTGTATTTGAAAATGGCGATATTATTCACTGTGCGGTTTTACCAGTTGGCTCCATGCATATCACAAACGATATTGCCATTGGTCTACGCACATCTTTGGAAGTAGCGGAAAAGATTAAAACCAATTATGGTTCAGCTATGCCAGAAAATATTTCCGCAAGTGAAACTATCAATCTTGCCAACCTTGATCCACAAGACGCACAAAAGGTTGAACGTAAATATGTTTGTGAAATTATTCATGCTCGTTTAATGGAAATTTTTAGTATGGTTCATGACGAGTTGCGTAAGATTGGCAAAGATGGTATGTTACCAGCAGGGATCGTATTTACAGGTGGTGGATCAAATTTAGAAGACCTTGTTACTCTAGCCAAAGAAGAGCTTAGATTGCCAGCTCAAATCGGCATGCCGCTATTTGAAATGTCAGGCTTAGTTGACAAAATCGATCCATCTATTTATTCTACAAGTACAGGTTTAATTTTACATGGATTAGAAAATCAACATTCTACTTCCAGCAGTAAATTAGATCCAAATGATTTATTAGATAAAGCTAAAGGATTTTTTAAACAATTTTTGCCTTAAATATTAACGTTTAACGCGCAAAAGGTGGGAAAAAGGAAATTGATATGGAAAAAGGTTCTGAAATCGAAACATTTGCTACAATAAGAGTCGTTGGTTGTGGTGGTTCGGGCGGTAATGCGATTAATCGCATGATTGCCTATAAACTTAAAGGTGTGGAATTTATTGCCATCAATACTGATGCGCAAGCCTTAGTTCATAACCAAGCTCCAATTAAGATTCAAATTGGTAAAGAAACCACTCGTGGACTTGGAGCCGGTTCTGATATTGAACTTGGCCGTAAATCTGCCGAAGAGAATAAAGACGAGATTTACGAAGCCCTTAAAGGTTCTGATATGGTTTTTGTTACTTATGGAGCAGGTGGTGGTACGGGTACTGGTGCTGGTCCATTAGTCGCATCTATTGCCAAGGAACTTGGTGCTTTGACAGTGGCTGTGGTCACTAAACCTTTTTCGTTCGAAGGTAATCGACGCATGAAAATGGCGGAAATTGGCGTGGAAGAACTTCGTGATAAAGTCGATACCTTAATCACTATTCCTAACGATAGACTTTTACAGGTTATTGATAAGAAAACCAGTTTATTCGACGCTTTTGGTATTGTGGACGATGTCCTTCGTCAAGGTGTACAAGGTATTTCCGATTTGATCACTTTACACGGTATTATCAACGTCGACTTTGCCGATGTTCGCGCCATTATGTCTGATGCCGGTTCAGCCCTTATGGGTATTGGCCGCGCTTCAGGTGATAATCGTGCTATCGAAGCTGCCCGCGCAGCCATCGATTCACCATTACTCGAACTATCGATTGACGGCGCCAAAGGTATATTGTTTAATATAACTGGTGGTCCGGACATGGGTATGTACGAAATCGACGAAGCAGCTAAAGCTATTACTGAAGCTTCTGACCCTGATGCCAATATTATTTTCGGTGCGATTATCGATGAAGCCATGTCTGGTGAAATAAAAATTACAGTTATTGCCACAGGCTTTGAAATGGACCGAATTCGCGATGCCAAAGCTAAAAGTTTAGGCATGAGTATGGGTATGACACACGGCACCGGTATTGGTTTGGGCGGCTTACCAAGTCAACAACGCTCAAATTACGGCGGTCTACCAAGCATGAATACCATGCGTCAAGCCCCACAAATGCCAATACAACAGGCTGAACCGCGTCAAGAAATGGTTGAAGACAATATGGATGACGAATTGGAAGTCCCAGCCTTTATTCGACGCAAACTAAAATAACGACATTTCGTAAAAAACAAAATATTAGTCAAAAATAAAAGGAGAGGAAGTTTCGGTTTTACTGAAACTCAAATATTTAAAATTTTAATGGTGGATTGTAAACATCAGTAGGAAGCCCTTCCTATATTGATGTTTATCATCCGCTCTAACTTCGCCAGCTGGCGAAACAAGGAGGATGAATGTCTGAAGAATTGCCTATTGCTTCAACCGAAGCAAAGCAAGCCACTCTTGGTATTGCTACAAAACCAAAAAAAACCAAAAAAGAGGTAATCACACCTGTTCTAACCGAAAATGCGCTTAAAGTTATCGAAAAGCGTTACCTTAAACGTGATGATGAAAATAATATTGTCGAAACTCCAGAAGGCATGTTTAGACGTGTAGCTCACCATATCGCCATGGCCGATGAAATGTACGGCGCAACTAAAGAAGAAATTGCTGAAGTCGAAGAAGAATTTTACGAAGCAATGGCTAAACTAGAATTCTTGCCAAACAGCCCAACTTTTTCTGGCGCCGGAACTCGCATTGGTCAGTTAGCGGCTTGTTTTGTTTTACCAGTTGAAGACAATATGAAATCTATCCTAAAAACTCAGATGGATATGGGTTTGATTCAAAAATCAGGCGGCGGTACTGGTTTTAGTTTTTCTAAAATCAGACCAAAAAATGATTTAGTTGGTTCAACCGGCGGTATTGCCTCTGGTCCAGTCGGCTTTATGCAAATGTTTAACGATACCACTGAAATGATCAAACAGGGCGGTATTCGTCGTGGCGCTAATATGGGCATGCTTCGAGTTGACCACCCAGATATTATGGAATTCATCTCCTATAAAGAAACTGAAGGTAAATTAACTACTTTTAATATTTCTGTAGCTATCACCGACAAGTTTATGAAAGCGGTTGAGGAAGATACTAATTACGACTTGATCAATCCTCATACCGGCAATAAACAAGGTGAATTAAATGCACGAGAAGTTTTCGATAAAATCGTCCAAGGTGCCTGGAGAAATGGCGAACCTGGCGTTATATTTATCGATAAAGTTAATGCTAAAAACCCAACTCCAAACCTTGGCGATATGGAAGCGACTAACCCTTGTGGCGAACAACCACTTTTGGGTTATGAATCATGCAACCTTGGTTCGATCAATATTGGTCGTATGGTTAAAAAAGTCGATGGTAAACCTGAAATCGACTGGGAAACGATCGAAAAAACCATTCGTTTGGCCTCACACTTTTTGGATAACGTTATTGATGTCAATAAATTTCCAATCCCAGAACTTGAAGAAAACACCAAGAGAACCAGAAAAGTTGGTATGGGTGTGATGGGTTTGGCGGATTTACTTTTTCAAATGGAAATTCCTTATGACTCAAACGAAGGCATGAAAATTGCTGAAGAAGTCATGAAACGCCTGAGCAAAATTTCGCATGAAGAATCTGAAAAAATTGGCGCAGCCCGTGGTAATTTCCCGGCTTTTGAAGGTAGTATGTGGGATAAAAAAGGCGTTAAAAATATGCGTAACGCCGCCACCTCAACCATTGCTCCAACTGGCACTATCTCGATGATGGCCACGGCCAGCTCCGGCATTGAACCGATTTTTGCTTTAGTTTATACCAAAACCGTTATGGACGGCACTGAATTAGTTGAAGTTAACCGACATTTTAAAAAGGCTTTGGAAGATGCTGGTATTTACTCTGATGATTTACTTAGACGCATCGCTCAAGCCGGCGGCTCGGTTCAGAAATTTACTGAAGTCCCAGAAAAAATCCGCCGCGTTTTCGTGACCGCTGGTGACATCAGTCCAGAATGGCACGTTAAGGTTCAGGCTGCTTGTCAAAAGAATACTGACAATGCCATTAGTAAAACTATTAACTTTGCTAATTCTGCCACGATCGAAGATGTTGAAAAAGCTTATTTATTGGCTTTCAAATTAAATTGCAAAGGTATCACGGTTTACCGCGATGGCTCACGCAATATTCAAGTCATTACCACCGGTACCGCCGAAGACAAGAAAAAAGAAGGCGAAACTGCCGAACACACGGTTTTGGCTACCGGTATCAGGATTATCCCACGTGAAAGGCCAGATGTGATTCATGGATCAACCTACAGACTTAAAACTGCTTATGGTAAACTCTTTGTGACAATTAATGATGACGAAGAAGGGATGCCATTTGAAATGTTTTCAACCTTGGGTAAAACCGGTGGTTTCTTTGCCTCAAATACTGAAGCAATTTGCCGATTAATCAGTTTAGCACTACGCGCCGGAATTGATCCGCAAGAAGTCATTGATCAGATTAAAGGTATTCGTGGACCACAACCAACCTGGGGCGAAGACGGCAAGATGATTTTAAGTTTACCAGACGCGATTGGTCAACTCTTAGAACGTCACATCAACCGTTCTCAACCAAACTTAAATTTGAATTTTAACACCCCAGAACCACAAAAAATTTCCGAAGAAAAAGTTGAAGAAAACCTAGAATCAATTAACCCTGTCACACCAACTACTTCAACCAAATCTTTAGCCGATCTTGGCGAAGCACCAGCCTGCCAAGAATGTGGCGCCATGTTAGCGTTCACCGAAGGCTGCCTAAAATGTCCTTCATGCGGCTGGAGTAAATGCGCCTAAAATAGATATTAGAACAATGAAACCCCGCCCGATGGCGGGGTTTTTGGTAAACAAAATATTGATTTTTACCTTAAAATAAGTTAAAATGACCATAAGTACATTTGACAAAAAAAGGGGGAACAAAATGGATAAACAAAAACCATTTATCAGAGTGGCCAGAATTAGTATGCATAACCTGAGCAAACACCAACTAATTCACCCAGAAAACGATTCCAATCATCAATTTCCGTGTTGCGTTGTCTGCGGTAAAAAACCAAACTTTGGCAACCACAAGGAAGTCTTTTGGACCGCTAAACTTGTCAGGCCAGACAGGGAAATAAACACTATCTTAGATTATTGTTGCGACACAGAAGAATGCTTGATGCAATTTAGCCAAAAAGCTCTGGCCCGGAAACTAAAGCGTCTTGAAGACGAAAAAGAACAAATTGAAAAAGATATCAAATTCATTAAAGAAGAAGCCTTAAATGAAAATAATGAATTAACTCTCGAAATCATCGTTTGCCCGATCTAAATTTACAACCCCGCCCAACCGCGGGGTTTTTCTTTTTTCCGAATTATGGTTAAATTAAATTGTGAAAAAGAAACGAATTATACATATAATAACAGGCGAAGGTAAGGGTAAAACCACAGCGGCACTGGGGCTATCTTTGCGCGCCTTAGGTGCCGGCAAAAAAGTTAAAATCATCCAGTTCATGAAAAAGCCGATTTTTTCTGAACACAAAGCGATTAAAAAATACAATTTGCCAATTGAAGTCGAAAGTTTTGGTATTGGTTTTTATAAAATTTTAGGTGATAATCACACCGAAGCTGAGCACAAAAAGTCCTGTCAAAAGGCCCTCGCCGCCGCCTGTGCCGCAATTGAGTCTGGGGACTACGACTTACTCATCTTGGACGAAATCAACGTCGCCATCGGCTTTGACCTCATCAAAGTCGACGAAGTCATCGAAATTCTAGATTTAGCTAATAATATCGATATTGTTCTCACGGGCCGCAACGCCCACCAGAAAATAAAAAAAATCGCTGATTTAATCAGCGATGTGAAATGCACTAAGCACTATTTTGATACAGGTCTCGAAGCCCGCAAGGGGATAGAGTTCTAAACATAAACTCGAATACTAACGAAATCAATAACTGATCCGCTAATACCACTCGAATCACTACGCAAATACAAATCCTCTCCAACTTCTAATTGGCCATCAATCCGGACATAACCAAAATCACAAATAATTTTATTTGTTCGACCGCTTCTAAAGCATTCGACCATTTTTCTTAATTTTTGTTTTGCATGAAACTCTTGAAGAAAAAGCACTCGCTGGCTACGACCATTATCGACAATAAAAATTGGTTCGTTTTTCGGCCAAGTTTTAATACTGATTTTTTCAACACGTTTTGTCTTGTGTTGTCCTAAACAAAACTGCGGTCTTTCCTGATCAAAAATTGTTTTAATTTGGTTAAAACCAGAACAGCCATTTTTAAACAAATTCATCTTGTGCGAGCCAAGCGGTAAAGAACGAAAAGAAAATAAAACATTCCCTTGAGCACTCATAAGCTCATCGTCACCATACAAAACCGTTGTGCGTGGCAAACGGATTTTTTGTGCAAACCCACACGAAAATAAAACTGTTAAAACATAAATTTCTGTGCGAATCTCATCCATCCGTAAACCCGTGATTCCGTCGTAATCAGCCACAATCAGATAATCACCGACTTGCATCTCTTCTAAATTCTGCTTCTTCGTTACAGGGCCAATAAAACTTGGCCAAGCCACCGGAGTTGGTAAAAAACATTTTGTCATAGGTACACCCTCCAAATAAGATAACTTCATTTTAGGCTAAATCAGTGAGAAAGTCAATATAAAAATCGCCGGTTAAGGCGATTTGAGTTTGTCAGTTATTGACTGAGGTAATAATTTCAGTGTTTTTTGAGGCAAACTTTTTAGATAATCTGGATTCTCTTTTGCAATATCCCAAATACAGTCTAAGGCTGTATCATAGGTCCACACATTTTTATCTTTTGTCGACTTAGAGGCCAGCTTAATCAGAACCTCCATCGCAACGTCAATTTGCTCTTTAAGAAAAATTATTTTTTTCGAAGATTTATTAATAGCCGCATCCTTAATAATATCGAAAGCCACTTGGCGAATAAGTTTTCGATCTCGATAAACCATATTTTTCGGACCATATCTAAACTTATAATTTGACAATCTATAACCAGGTCCATCGCTTAGATGATGTATCGCATAAGCTATTCCTGAAAAATTATTTTTCTTATATAAAAACTTTAAAGCACCAGAAACCACATAAAGATTAATTCCTGGATTAACCAAACCCATTTTCACGATTTTCCGAGTAACATAAGCACAATCATCAATATTTAGAGAATAAAAACCCTTAAACAATAAATTAATGAAAAAAACATCTATTTTCTGTTTTCGACCAGCTTGAACTAAAATTGCGTCAAGCATTTTATCAATAACTAACTGACTAATCATATTGCTTGACAAAAAATCAACGGTCGCGTAACGATCTTCGTCTTCAGATAAATATTGAGTAATTTTTTCACTTATCACATAACGAAAACCCGCCAAGTGATTATGGGATAAAATATTTTTCAAACTATCAATTGCATTATCACGAGTACGATCATACTTACTATCTAAAAGCTGAACTAAAAGTTCAACACTTTTTTCATGAGCATAATTAGCTAAATCATCAGCTGCCACTTGGTTTGCTTCATGATTTTTAGATAATGCCAAATCGATTAGGCTCTGTGGCGGTTCACGTAAATCAACCCAGGCTACTGAATTTTTCATGTGCATCTCCTTCGAATTGAGATAGCTTCATTTTAGGCTAA
>JBAXXI010000010.1:0-24623 GCA_037127955.1 Candidatus Berkelbacteria bacterium
ACATGCATTTCTATTAATGACGAAGTGGTTCATGGTATCCCAAGTCAAGATCGAGTACTAAAAGATGGTGATATTGTTGGGGTTGATGTTGGGGTTTACTATAAGGGTTATCACACCGATACGGCTATTACGATTGGTATTGGTCGAATTGATGAAAAAGCTCAAAAATTGATTAATGTGACCAAACAATCATTGCTTAACGGTTTGGCTAAGATTAAAGCTGGGGTTTATTTGGGTGATGCGCAAAATATAATTGGCACAACCATTGAATCAGCGGGTTTTGGTGTAATTCGTGATTTAACTGGACATGGAGTTGGTAAAGAACTTCAGGAGGCGCCAGCAATTCCTAATTATGGTCAAAAAGGCAAGGGCTTATTTTTAGAAGAAGGTATGACCTTGGCGATTGAGCCAATGACGGCTATGGGTGATTGGCGAGTGGCTATGTGTGACGATGGCTGGACTGTGGTCACAGTTGATGGTAGTTTGTCAGCTCATTTTGAGCATACGATCGTAGTGACTAAAAACGGCTGTGAAATATTAACTAAAATATAATAAGGAATGCCCTCCTTCGTTGAAACTACGGAGGGCGCAGGAGGTATTATGATTTTTCATGATTACACTTTTGCTTGGTGGCAAATGGCAATGTTTAAGGTTTGTTTGATCTCGCTCGGATTAATCATCGGGGCAAAATGGCCGAAAATTTTTGGCCAGAATACAGTATGTTGGATTTTGTTTGTTCTAGTGATTGGTATTGGTATTTATTTAGCTACAATTGCGTTTTGATTAATTGTTAAATAAAGTCTTGTAAACTAATTAAACAAAATTAGATTTTTTAGGTTTAAAATATATGAAATTAATTATTGTCCGTCACGGTGAAACAATAGAAAATGCCAATCATATTTCGATGGGTCATATTGATGGTACTTTGACTAAGATTGGTCGGGATCAAGTGATTAAATTGGGTGAGCGACTCAGGAACGAAAAAATAGATTTTATTTATTGTAGTGATCTTGGTCGAACTAAAGACACACTTTTGGAGATTATTAAATATCACCCTGGTGTACCTGTGGTTTATGACGAAATATTACGCGAACGCGGTAAGGGTATTTTTGAGGGACAACCTCGAAGTGCACAAAAAGAAGATCGTAATCTCAAGGGTTTAGACTATTTTGTTTATAGGCCAGAAAGTTCAGACGAGTATAAGGGTGAAAGTTTTGAAGATGTAAGGACTAGAGTCTCGAATTTTATTAACTATTTATTAAAAAATCACGATGATAATGAAACAATTTTAATTTGTACTCACGGTGGTTGGAAAACCACATTTATGTTTCATTTAATGAATAAACCTTTTAGTGAAAATGATTCTATTGTTAATTTCAAAAACACTTCTGTGTCAATTTTCCACTTAAGCAAGAATAGAGATCATACTATTAGTTTGTTAAATTGTACTAAACATTTAGAGACTGAAGTATCAGGCACTAATAACGATTAGAAATTTAATTAATTTGTATTAAAAAACCGCTGGAATCCAGCGGTTTGTTGGTTTAGCCAATGCCTAAAGCGGCACAGGCGAAAAGTCCTAAGAGGCAAGCCATACCTCCGCAGAGGCAGGCTTTAGTGAAAAATTCGTTCGCCGAGTGAGCTTCAAGGTGATTAGCAACATTTGTGAAAATGTTATTTTTGCTGATTTGAGCAATTTCTTTGGCTTGCACCAGAGTTAAATGACCCATTTTGACTGCAATGACTAAAACGATTGCTTCATCGTAATCCCAAATCATACCATGAAAACTATAACAGATCTGTTTTTTTGTTATGATGCGCGATAATAGCGCCAGGAAAAAGCTTTTTGCTAAAATCTCGGCTTTGGTAACTTGAAACATGTTTTCTGGCGGCTAACATTTCCAGATTGCGATTAGCTTGTTCGTGAGCAAATTGCGTAATTGTTTCTTCGTCTTTTGGTTCAATGCTTCCAGTAATCATTTTTTCGATTAAGAAGCTATCAGAATTCTGCTCTCTTAAGCAAAGAATGCCACCAATAAATCCATCGATGTCTCTTAGGTTATTAAGACTGCAGACAAGTTCAAGTGACTCTGTGGCCACCTGTTCAAGTTTAGCCGTTAGGCATTTACACTTGTCTAATTCACATGAATGTGTCATGTAATTTCCCCCTATCAGTTTAGTGAATGTATCATAACATATTTTGACTTGATTGTCAAGCCAAAATATGGTATAATTTGGCTAATGAACATCAATAAATATATTGCTTCAGCCGGGATTGCATCAAGGCGTGGGGCAGATGAATTAATCAAACAAGGGAAAGTTAGAATTAACGAAAAACTAGCTATTCCGATTCACAAAGTCGGTCCAAATGACCGTGTTTTTGTTGATGGAAAAGAAATTAAACCAATTAATAAAAAAGTTTATTTGGCTTTTAATAAACCAGTTGGTGTGATTTGTACTACTGATCCAAATTCGCCAAACAATATTATTGATCATATTAAATATCCAACCAGAATTTTTCCGATTGGTCGGCTTGATGTTAATTCTTCTGGTCTGATTTTACTGACAAATGATGGTGATTTAGCGCAAGAAGTGATGAAGGGTAAGAAAATTGAGAAGGAATATGTTGTACAGATTGATAAAAGTCTTGATGAGGCCATGTTAACAGGTTTGGCTAACGGTAGTTTGGTTATCGATGGTTTTCCGGTATTGCCAGCTAAGGTCACTAAATTATCTGATAGAAGTTTTGATATTGTGATCGTTGAAGGCAGAAATCGTCAAATTCGTCGAATGTGTGAGGCTTTTAGAACAAATGTGACTAAGCTAGAGCGCGTTAGAATCGGTCAAATTGAGCTTAAAGGTATCAAAGTTAGTAAATATATTGAAATTGACGAGCAAGAGATAAAAAAACTCTTGACGAATAAATAAGATTGTGGTAATATATAGATACAAAATTACTTTACAATACAAAGATTTAGATGAGTTGAGGTAGCCATTGGACAGCGGAAAAATTATTTTAGAAGGAGTTGTCTCCGAAGCATTGCCTAATGCGACTTTTCGTGTTGAACTCGTAAATGGGCAGACTGTTTTGGCGCATATTTCAGGTAAAATTCGCTTACACTACATCAAAATTCTAGCTGGCGACAGAGTCCAACTAGAGATCTCACCATATGATTTGACCAAGGGTCGAATCACTCGTCGTTTGTAAGCCAAAATTTAGTTATTAATCAGGGGAGTATATATTTATGAAAGTTAGACCATCAGTTAAAAAAATTTGTCAAAAATGTAAAGTTATTCGCCGTGAGCGGAAGATTTTAGTGATTTGCGAAAATCCTAAACATAAACAAAGACAGGGTTAAATAAGGGAAATACGGAATCGATTAACTCGATTTGCAGAAATTTCATTAATAATTACTAAGAGGAAAGAAATTATGGCTCGTATTGCAGGTGTTACAATTCCAGATAATAAACATGTTGAATATTCACTCGCCTATATCAATGGTATTGGCGTAGCTTTAGGACGAAAAATTTGTGAATTAGCCAATGTTAAGGCTGGAACCAAACTTTCAGACCTAACTGATCAAGAACTTGAACGAATTCGTGAAGTGATCGATAAGAATTATAAGGTTGAAGGCGATCTTCGGATGGAGATTAGTCAAAATATCAAACGACTTAAAGAAATTGGTGCTTACCGTGGTACAAGACATGCTCGAAACCTTCCGGTTCGTGGTCAACGTACAAAAACCAATGCTCGTACTAAGCGAGGAAAAAAGGTAACTGTTGGTTCAGGTCGCAAGAAATCAGCTGAAAAGACTTAATCTGATTAATAAACAAATATTTAGATAAACAGGAATATTATGGCTAAAAAAATTATCAAAAAAAAGAAGATTTTGAAAGATGTGGCTAAAGCGGCAATTTCCGTTAGCTCCAGTTTTAATAATACTATTATTAGTATTTCAGATGAAACCGGTGCGGTAATTGGTTGGTCTTCAGCTGGGGCTTGTGGTTTTAAGGGCGCTAAACGTGCCACTCCATATGCAGCTCAGATTACCATGCAAAAAGCATTGGAAAATGTGACACCTTTCAATATCAAAGAAGCTAAAGTTAAAGTTTCTGGCGTGGGTGCTGGTCGGGAATCAGCCGTTAGAGCTATTGGTGGAAGTGGTATTAAAGTCACTTCGATCAAAGATACGACCCCGATGCCACATAACGGTTGTAGACCAAAGAAAGTCAGGAGAGTCTAATGGAAAATAATAAATGTCGCACATGCCGTAAATTCGGTGAAAAACTTTTCCTTAAAGGAGAACGTTGTACTTCTCCAAAATGTGGAATTGTTAAGCGTAACTTTGGCCCAGGTGCTCATGGTGGCGCTCGCCGAGGTAAAAAATCAGAATATGGTTTACAGCTTCAAGAAAAACAGAAAGCTAAATTTGAATATGGTCTTCGAGAAAAACAGTTTAGTTTAACTTTTGATAAAGCTTCACATGCTGCTGATGCTACTGGCGAAGCCATGTTAAGAATTTTAGAAACCAGATTAGATAATGTGGTCTATAGATTAGGTTGGGCTGGTTCTAGAACCCAAGCTCGTCAGTTAGTTAATCATGGCCATATTAAAGTTAACGACAAATTAGTTGATATTCCGTCTTATCAGGTTAAGGTTGGTGATACGATTGAACCGGCTGATAAAGAAATTGTAGAAAAATCAGTTGTCGATAAAGCTCAATTGCCAGCTTGGCTAAAGAGTAAGAGTATGAAAGCCGAAATCGTTAGTTTGCCGGCTCGAGAACAAATCGAAACATCAATTGACGAACAATTAGTCGTCGAATTCTATTCAAGATAAGAAACGCTTCATATTGTCAAAGTTTGAATAATACAATAATAGATAAATTATTAATTATCTGGAGGAAAAATGGATTACATTTTACCAGAAACCAACCTATTACAAATTAAAACCATGGAAAAGATCGGCAATGCCGGTACTTTCATTATTGAACCACTTTCGCCTGGTTATGGTGTGACTATCGCTAACTCAATGCGACGTGTCTTGCTTTCAAGTCTTGAAGGTGCCGCTATTACTTCAGTTAAGATCGAAGGTGCCACTCATGAATTTACTACCGTTCCTGGTGTAAAAGAAGATGTGGTTGAAATCATTCTTAACCTTAAAACTTTGCGTTTTAAACTTCATCAAGATGAGCCAGCGGTTTTAAAGCTTGAAGTTAAGGGTCCAAAAACCGTTACTTCAGCTGATTTTCAAACAAATTCATCTTGTGAAATCGTTAATAAAGATGTTTTCTTAGCTACTTTAGATAAAACTGCAAAACTTTCTATGGAAATTACTGTAGAAAAAGGCCGTGGTTACGTTCCAGTTGAACGACGCGCTGAAGGTAAAATGCCACTTGGCACTATTGCCGTTGATTCAATTTTTACTCCTGTTAAAAAAGTTCATTATGAAGTTGAAAACACCCGTGTCGGCGGTATGACTAACTTTGATAAAATTACTTTAGAAATTGCGACCGATGGCTCAATTGATCCAGAAGAAGCTTTAAATAAAGCAGCAGGTGTTTTAGTTGAACACTTTGGCATTATTCAGCAAGCTTTTGCTCCAGTGGCTAAAACAGAGAAAAAAGCTAAAAAAACTGAAGAAATCGTTGAAGAAGAAATTGAAGAAGAAGTTGAAGCTAAACCAAAGAAAACAGTTAAAAAGCTAAAAAAATAAACCATCAAAAGAAAAGTAGGTATACATGCGATCATTATCAAGAAAAACAGCTTATAGAAAATCAACCTTGCGCAACTTAGCGACAAGTTTGATTTTATTTGAGAGAATTACAACCACGACCGCAAAAGCTAAAGAATTAAAGCCAGTCGTTGAACATTTAATCAATTCGGCTCGTCCAGGTGATTTGAATGGTCGCAGAAAGTTATTGGCTTACTTATTTGACGAGAATGCGGTTAAAAAAACCATTGATGAATTATTGCCAAGATATGCTAATACTCCATCAGGTTTTATCAAAACATACAGAAAAGGCCCAAGATTAGGTGATGCGGCCGATATGACCATTATAGAATTACAAAAGGCTAATGTTTTAAAGGAAGAAAATGCCAACAAAGAAACCGTTGTCGAATCAATCGACAAACCAAAACGAAAATCAAGTAAATAAAACTGCTTCAGAGAAACCAAAAGTTGTAAAACCAGTTGTTCGCGAATTTGATGCGGCCGGCCAGGTTTTAGGACGTTTGGCTACTAAAATTGCTGTAGTTTTGCGTGGTAAAGATAAACCAGGCTTTCGCCCTTATATGATTTGTGGTGAGAAAGTCAAAGTTATTAATGCCAGCAAAATTGTTTTAACTGGTAGAAAAATTGATGAAAAGAAATATTATCATCACACCGGTTATATTGGTAATTTGAAAACTGTTTCAGTCAAAGAATTAATGGCTAAAAACCCAGCTGAAATTATTGAACGAGCGGTTTATGGCATGATTCCTGATAATAAGCTTCGAAAAGAAATAATGAAGAATTTGGAAATTACCAATTAATCTTAAGGATATAAAATGATTGAAGAAAAAGAAGTCAAAAAAACTAAAACTGAAGAATATTGGTACGGTTTAGGCCGACGCAAGACCGCTATTGCTAAAGTTAAAATAACTAAAGGTACTGGCGTGGTTACAGTTAATGAAAAAGAAATTGCTAATCCAAGCCGAGTTTATCTTGAACCATTAAAAGTTTTGGGTCAAGAAAAAAACTTTAATATTGATGCAAAAATTATGGGCGGCGGAATTGTTGCTCAGCTTGATGCAATTAGATTAGGTATTTCTAGAGCTCTAGATAAATTTGATTCAGAATGGCATACAACCTTGAAAAAAGAAGGTTTTTTAACTCGCGATCAACGTATGAAAGAACGAAAAAAACCTGGTCTCAAGGGCGCTCGACGTGCTCCACAATGGACAAAACGTTAATTTATATAACGTTGGCAAAAGCAGTTCGAAAGGACTGCTTTTGTTTTAAGTAAACGTGATTTTGATTGTAAAAAAGCCTAAAATATGGTAAATTTATATTATGTCAAGAAGAACAGCTAAAGTTGAAGAATTATTAAGAGAAGAATTATCAAAATTGATCCAGTCAGAAATTTCTGAGGATTTTGGTATAATTTCTGTTACCAGGATTATGGTTAATCCAGATTTAAAAACGGCTAGGATTTTTATTTCAGCTGTTTTTCATGATAAAGAAAAAGATATCTTACAAGAACTCAAGAAAAATGCATCTTCGTTTAGATATACCTTGAGTCAAAAATTTAAATTAAGATATATGCCGTCGTTGACTTTCGAACTAGACAAAACTAGCTTCGCGGTTAATAAAGTTGAAGAACTTTTGAAGGAGATAGATCGTGGCAATTAGACTTTATGTTTTTTGCATGGTTTTAGTTTCGATATTATCAGGTTTTTTGTGGTTAATTTTATTTTTTAGCGTTAATCCGTTTCAGGCGCCAAGTTGGATTATTTTTATTTTTTATACCACATTTTTTGTTTTTTTGGCAGCGATATTTAGTTTGGCTAGTTTTTATTATAAGGTTTGGGCGAGTAATCGTGAGGTTATTTTTTCCCATATTGGTCCTTCGATTCGACAAGCCTGTTTTGCGAGTCTTGCACTAACTACTTTATTGTTTTTTGAGCAAATTAAAGTTTTAAGCTGGTGGGTAGCCAGTATGATTATTTTGGCTGTTATATTGTTCGAATTGTTTTTTAGAAGTAGAAGATAAGATAATTTTTCAATTATTCTGGAGGTATCATGAAGGGTACATTGCATCCGATAACCAAATATTTAAATGAAACTACAGAGATTTTTAAATCCTTAGGTTTTGATATTTTTGAAGGTCCGGAAGTTGATACAGAGTGGTACAATTTCGATTCATTAAATGTGGCCGCAAATCACCCAGCTCGAGATGTTCAAGATACTTTTTGGTTGACTGACGGCCGTTTACTTAGAACACAAACTTCAAATGGTCAGGTTAGATATGGCGAGACACATAAACCGCCGATCAGGGCAATTTTCCCAGGTAATGTTTTTCGTAATGAAGCGACCGATGCAAAACATGAAACAACATTTGTTCAACTTGAAGGATTATATATTGATAAAGATGTTAAAGTTGGCCATTTATTTTGGATCTTAGAGGAATTTTTTAAAAAAGTGTATGGAGATGATATTAAAATTAGATTTAGACCTCATCATTTTCCATATACAGAACCAAGCTTTGAAGTTGATGTGGAGTATCGAGGTAAATGGTTCGAGCTTTTAGGAGCAGGTATGATCCACCCGGTGGTGATTAAAAATATGGGACTTGATCCTGAAATTTACTCTGGTTTTGCTTTTGGTCTGGGTATAGATCGATTGGTGATGCTAAAATACAATATTGAAGATATCAGAAATTTACGCTCTGGCGATCTTCGTTTTTTAAAACAGTTTAATTAATATTTAGATATTAAAGGATTAGAATGCAAGTACTAAAATCTTGGCTAAAAGATTATGTAGATATAAAGTTATCAGATGAAGAATTAGTTGAGCAACTTAATTTGACTGGTACGGCGGTTGAAGGAGTTTCTTATTCTTTTAGTGATAAGATTGTTGTGGGTCAGATTAAAGAAATTAATCCTCATCCGAATGCCGATAGACTTCAGGTTGCTAAAGTATTTAATGGCCAAGAGGATTTACAAATTGTTTGCGGTGCACCCAATATTGCAGTTGGTCAAAAAGTACCATTAGCTTTAATCGGTGCTAAGTTTGCGGATTTTGAAATAAAAAAAGCTGAATTGCGTGGTATTGAATCATTTGGCATGATGTGTTCCGAGCGTGAATTAGGTCTTGGCGATAGTCATGGTGGTATTAAAGTTTTACCAGAAGACTACGAAGTTGGTAAAAAATTAATTGATTACATTTCTAGCGATACAGTTTTTGAAATAGAAATTACGCCAAATCGCGGTGATTGTTTATCTCATTTAGGTGTAGCTAGAGAAGTTGCTGCTACGACTGGCGAATCTATAAAAGTTCCAGAAAAAATTGTACTGAATGAAATTAAAAACAATTTAATTGATGTTGAAGTTGAAGCTAAGGATTTGTGTTCTAACTATAATGCTATTTTGATAAAAAATGTTAAAGTTGGTTCATCGCCAGATTGGTTGATTAAAAGATTAAATTCGCTAGGTTTAAAATCAATTAATAATATTGTCGATGTAACAAATTATATCTTATTTGATTGGGGTCAGCCTTTACATGCTTTTGATGCAAAAAAAATTGTCGATCAAAAAATTATTGTTCGTCGGGCTGGTGAGTTTGAAAAAGTAAAAACCTTAGATGGTCAGGATAGAAGTATACCTGAAAATTCATTAGTTATTGCCGATAAAGATAAAATAATTGCTATTGCCGGAGTGATGGGTGCAGCTAATTCTGAGGTTGATAGTAGCACGACAGATATTATTATTGAATCAGCCGAATTTGATTCTGCCAGTATCAGATTGACTTCAAAAACACTTAATTTATCAACAGATGCTAGTTATCGTTTTGAACGAGGTATTGATTCAGGACACGTTTCAGAGTCTGCTAGGTATGCTGCCAAGATGATACAAGAAATAGCCGGTGGCGAAATAGTTGATGTAAAGATTTCCGAGAGCAAAATCGAAACAAGATCAATCAAAGTTGAGTATCAAAAAATTAACAATTTATTAGGTCTAGATTTGTCTGAAAACGAAATAAATTCAATTTTGACTAGGCTTGGTTTTGTTTGTAATGCTAATTTAGCAATTGTTCCAACCTGGCGACACGACATCGCTATTTGGCAAGATTTGGCTGAAGAAGTGGGCCGAATTTATGGTTATGGTAAGATTAAACCAATTGCCTTGGAAGTCATTAATTGCGAATTCGATAACGATTTTACTAAAAAAGAAAAGTTAAAAAATGAGTTAGCCAATATTGGGTTTTGCGAAACCGTTAATTATGTATTCTTGTCTGCTAGCGATTTACAAACTAACAAAATTGAATCATCTGATTTATTGGAAATCAAAAATCCAATGCAAAACGAAAATAAGTATTTAAGAAATTCGTTAGTTTCAGGTTTGCTTAAAAATGTGGCCAAGAACCCTTCTTTTGATCCAGTTCTATTATTTGAAATTGGACATGTTTTTGATAAATCAAGCGAAGAAGTTAATTTGGGTATAATTGCTTCTGGTAAAGATGCTAAAAATAAAATCCAGGAAGCTAAAGAATTAATAAATAGTTTATTAAAAAAGCCATTAGACATTAATATTATTGAACTGAATAGAGATGAACTTACAAGATATAAAATTCGCAAAGCCGTAACTTATATTATCGAGATTGATCTAACGCAAATATTAACAAATCTTGTAGTCACTAAAGATACGGATTTACGACTAAATAAAACAGTTAGCAACTATAAACAAATTTCAAAATACCCACCAGTCGTTCGTGATTTTGCTTTCGTAGTTGACCGGGAGATTAATTCAGAAGATATCAAAAAACATATTCTCGATTTTTCACAAGACATTTTATTGGTTGATCTTTTTGATGAGTTTTCATCTGACAAGCTTGGTCAAAATAAAAAGAGTTTAGCCTTCCATATTTATTTTCAAGATTTAAATAAAGCTTTGACAGACGTCGAGGCAGAGTTAAAGATTAAACCTTTGATCGAAGAAATAGTCAAAAAGTTCAAAGCCGAACTTAGAGGGTAATTTGAATAAATTTTTGTGGTCTATTGGTTTTTTGATTTTAGTTATTATTTTAGGTCTCTTTTTGCAAGACCGATTGTTGCAATTAGATCAGACTAATATTAAAAAAAATAGTCTGAAAATTTTAAATTTTGTCAAAGGTTCTATTGTTATAAAAAAAGTGCCTATTAAAAAAATAGAAACACAAAGCCCTCAAATTAATGCAAGATCAGTATATTTGATTGACGTAGATAGTGCTGAGCCACTTTTTGTGAAAAACGAGACTGAAAAAGTTCCGATTGCTTCGACTACAAAGATTGCGGCTGCCATGGTTATACTTGATGATTATTGCGATCATTTATCTGATATCGTTACTATTACAAAAAACATGATTGATGTTGAGCCTTCGGTCGTCGGATTAAAAATCGGTGAAAAAATTACAGTTGAAAATTTACTTTACGGTATGTTGATTAAATCTGGTAATGATGCAGCTTATTCATTGGCTGAATATTTTGGTGGTAAGGATGCTTTTGTGGTAAAAATGAATCAGAAAGCGGTACAGATTGGTCTGCACGATACGCATTATGTTGATCCAGCTGGCTTGAACGATGAAGGTTATTCAACGGCAAAGGACTTAGCGATAATTGGTGATTATGCTTTAAGACATTCTAAATTTAGCGAAATTGTTACCAACGCTCAAAAAGATATAAGTTCGGTTGATGGTCAAATTACTCATGAACTAAAAAGTACAGATAGATTAATTGTCCCGACCGAGCAATATTATTATGATAAATCCATCGGCGGAAAGACTGGTTTTACGAATGGTGCAGGATATGTCTTGGTTTCAGCGGCTGAAGATAATGGTCATAGACTTTTGTCCGTTGTTTTAAATACTGATCAAAAAGCGCTATTTGCTTCAGCTAAAGAAAGTAAAAAACTATTGGAATGGGGTTTTGATAACTATTCTTGGTAGTTAGGTACTTGACGGTCGTGAGTTTGATATGATATGTTGAGATGTAACTAGATTTAGGAGTAACATGTCATTATCAACTATGCAGGAAATTTTAATTTTACTCGAAGATGAAAAAGAAGTAGATTTTTACCGTTTAGAAAGATGGGGGAGGCCGGCAAGAGGCGCTTTGGCAAAATTGAAAAGTTTAGGTTTTATCGAAAAGAACTCTAAAAATAAAGAAATCTCTTATAAAATTACTAAAAAAGGCGAATCGTACATCGATGATATTTTAGGTGTCCTTAAAAGTAAAGGTAGTTGGGATAAGAAGTGGCGACTTGTAATGTTTGAAGTTCCAGAAACAAACCGAGCTTTGCGTGATAAATTAAGAAGACAGTTGTCAGCGTTAGGTCTTGGTACACTGCAAGCTAGCGTTTGGATTTCACCTCACGATGTTTTAGAAAAAATTCAAGAAATTAATAATCAATTGCCAGCCGAAACTCAATTAAAATATTTTGAGGTTTCTTCGACGCCAAATTTAAATCAACAAATAATTGAAAAATCATGGAATATACCATCGATCAATGATGAGCTAACTAAATTTATTAAAGATTCAGAGTGGGCTATGAAAGCGATGGGTAAGGGTAATGGCGATAATTTTAATGCTAAGAAAATGATTTTTGACTATGCTCTGATATTAAAAAAAGGCCCAGCACTACCAAACGAATTTATTGAACAAAATGAAATTCGTAAAGCTGCGCACGAGACCTATTTGAAAATTAGAAAGTTTGCTCTCTAATCTTTATTTTCTTGCCAATTAGTTAAGGCATTTGCGGCTGAGGATGATTCAGCGGCTTGTTTAGAGCTGCCAGTGCCTTCAGATATTTTTTTCTCGTCAAGAAAACATCCAACAGTAAAATTTTTAGCATGATCAGGACCGGTTTCAAAGATTACTTTGTAGGTCGGGGTGATACCAAATTCAGCTTGAGCTAGTTCTTGCAAGTGGCTTTTTGGATCGAGATAAGTTTTTTGTTCGAGTACAGATTTAAGTCGATCTAATAAATAATTTGTAATAAATTCCTTAGCTTTATCGTAACCTTGATCAAGATAAATTGCTCCAATTAAGGCTTCGAAGCAGTTAGCTAGAATTAATTGTCTGGCTTTACCGGTTGATTTGGCTTCACCTTTTGATAAGAACAAAAAGTCATTCATTTCTAAAGAATTAGCAATATCTGATAAAGTCTGGCCGCGAACTAGGGCTGATCGAAGATTGGTTAGTTCTCCTTCGGGATTTGGTAAAGTCTTATATAGATATTCGGTCACAATTAATTCTAAAACAGCGTCACCCAAAAACTCTAAGCGTTCATTATGATCAAGTTTAAAACTAGGATTTTCATTTAAATATGATCGATGAACAAAAACTTGGTTCAACAAATCTTTGTCATTAAATTCGACATTGATTTTTTTTGTAAATAAAATTAAATCATTAAGATTTGGTTGAGCCATTTTATTCTCCTGTAGTATTTTGCTCGATTTTTTTATCCTCATCAGGATTATATTTATCTGAATTTCTGTAAATTGTGCCAAGAACACCATTGATAAATTTGCTTGAGTTTTCAGAACCAAATGTTTTGCCTAGTTCAACCGCTTCATTGATAGCAACTTTTGGTGGAACTTCAGTTGAGTGTAAGATTTCAAAAACAGCCATTCTAAGAATGGTTTTGTCGACAGTAGAAATTTGTTCGAGTGGCCATTCTGGAGCGGCCTTGGTGATCAGTTCGTCAGCTTCTTTAACGCAATCTAAAACACCTTTGATAGTACTGTCAATGAAATCAATATCGGCATCTTCGTCGTAATTATCGATATTTCGTTGCTTGATTTCGTTAATTTCGCTTTCTGGGCGAAAATCCCATTCGTACAACGTTTGCATGATAATAACTCTGGAAAGATGTCTATTCATTTTCTTTTTCTCGTTCTTTACGTCTAGCTTCTTTTTCTTGGGCTTTTTTCTCGATTTCTAATACGTCTTGTCCGTTATAAAAACCACATTTTCCGCAAATATGATGAGAAAGTACTGGGCTTTTGCATTCTTTGCAAACGGCCAGGCTTTTAGCTTTTGCTTCAAGGTGACTTCGACGGTTACCGGAACGGGTAGAAGTAAGTCGTTTCTTTGGTTCTGCCATGGAATCTCCAATTTCTATAGGATCTCTAATTTAAAATTAGAAGTTAATTTATCTTTAATAATTATATCACAAAATTTAGAATTCGTCCAGAGACATAAATAGTTTTTCTAATTTGCGCATTTTTTATAAGTTCTTGAATTTTTGGATCATTTTTAACCATAGTCTCAACTTCTTCTTGACTTGATTGTGGGTTTACTTTGACAATCTGTCTTGTTTTGCCGTTGATTTGAATGGCGATTTCGATTTCATCGTTCATCAAGAAATTTTCATCTGCTTTTGGCCATGTGGTGTTTTCAATTGATTTTTTCGAATCAAAACTTTCCCAAAGCTCAGAACTTAAATGCGGGCAAGCTGGATAAAGAATTTGTAAGAATAGTTTAAATGTGTTTTCACTAATATTTTCTTGTTTTTCAAGCAGATTATTTAACTCCATGAGTTTCGAAATAACTGTATTCATATGATAATTTTCAAGATCTTCAGTTACAGCTTTAATCGTTTGATTTAATTTTACTAAAACGTCGTTCGTGTCTTTAGTAGATGAAACTTTTTGTGCATTATTCCAAACCCGATTTAAGAATCGGAAAACACCTTGAATACCAGCCATGTTCCAAGCAGATTCTTGGTCGTATGGTCCAATAAACATGATATAGGCTCGTAAGGTGTCGGCTCCAAATTTTTTAACCATTTCGTCTGGATTAATCACGTTACCTTTAGATTTACTCATTTTTTGACCATCTGGACCCAGAATGATACCGTGAAGAATACGTTTCTGGTATGGTTCGGTTGTCGGTACGGCGTTCAAATCGAATAAAAACTTGTGCCAGAATCTGGAGTATAGAAGATGAAGAGTTATATGTTCTGGCCCGCCGTTGTATAAATCGATCGGTGTCCAGTATTTTAGGTTTTCCATATTAGCGATTATGCTTGGGTTTTTCGGATCAGTGTAACGCAAGAAATACCAGCTTGAACCAGCCCAATTTGGCATAGTATCGGTTTCGCGTTTGGCTTTGCCACCGCAAATTGGACACTCTACATTGACCCAGGAATCGATTTTAGCTAGTGGCGATTCGCCAGTAGTTGTTGGTTCATAATTTTCAATATCGGGTAGAGTTACTGGTAATTGATCTTCTGGCACGGGCACGCCACCACATTTATCACAATGAATAATTGGAATTGGTTCACCCCAGTAATGTTGACGAGAGAAAATCCAGTCGCGCATTTTAAAGTTTTTAGTTAGCTCACCAGCGTTAATTGACTTTAATTTTTCTGTAATTTTTGTTTTAGCATCTTCACTTGTAAGGCCATCAAATTCGCCAGAATTAATTAAAATTCCGTAATCGGTATACGCATTATCGTTTACATTAATATTTTTATTTGAATTAGTAATGACTTGTCTAATTTCAATATTATATTTTTTGGCAAAAGCAAAATCACGGTCGTCATGAGCCGGAACAGCCATGACCGCGCCAGTACCATAACTAGCTAGGACGTAATCGGCGACATATACTTCAACTTCTTGATTGTTGATCGGATTGATAGCTTTTACGCCCTCAAGTTTCACGCCAGTTTTTTCTTTAACTGTTTCGGCTCGTTCAAGATCAGATTTATTTTTAGTGGCTAAGACATAATCTTCTAGTTCGCTGATATTTTTGATTTGAGATTTTAGCTCATTAATTAATGGGTTTTCAGGTGCCAACACTACATAAGTACACCCAAACAAGGTGTCGGCTCGAGTAGTAAAAACATTGATAATTGAGCTATTATCTTTAATTTTGAATTTAATGTTTGCGCCAACCGATTTTCCGATCCAATTGGTTTGTTGAGTTTTAATTGTATCTAAATAATCAATATTGGCTAAATCATCGATTAATCGCTCAGCGTATGCCGTAATTCTCAACATCCATTGCTTTTGATTGCGTTTTTCGGCTGATGTTCCGCAACGCTCACAAGCGCCATTAACCACTTCTTCGTTGGCCAAAACAATTTTACATGATGGACACCAGTTTACGGTCATTTCTGCTTGATAAGCCATGCGTGGTGTGGTGGTGTCGTTATCGGCTACTTCGATTAATTTACCATCTTGATAGGAGTGTTTGTAAAATTGAGAAAAAATCCATTGGGTCCATTTGTAATAATCCGGATCAGTGGTATTGACCTCACGAGACCAATCGAAAGAGTAACCCAGTGCTTTCATTTGAGTACGAAAAGTATCGATAGCCTGAGTAGTGATAATTTGAGGTTTAATTTTATTTTTAATGGCATAGTTTTCAGTTGGTAAACCAAAAGCGTCCCAGCCGATTGGAAACATAACATTGAAGCCTTGCATGCGTTTCATGCGACAATAGGCATCACTGGCGCCATAGCCCATACAATGACCAACATGCAAACCACTACCTGATGGGTAAGGAAATTCAACTAAAGAATAAAATTTTGGCTTATCAGAATTATCCGTTGCAATACCATAATTAGTATCGGCCCAGTGTTTTTGCCATTTAACTTCTATTTCACTAAAATTGTATTCTTTCATAAAACCTCAATTTTTATATTAAATATTCATGATTTAATAGAGTTTTAATTATACAAACTATTATTCTAATTTTATCAATTTAACCAGATAAATACAAGTAGAACAATTTTTCAAATGAAATAAAAAAACACCAGTTTTCACTGATGTTTAATAAATTATTTTTTGACTTTTTGTAGTTAAGATGGTTGAATTCAAGTTGAACTGGTTGACTTGAATTACGAGGCTGGATAGTGGTAACAATTAATAGTTTCGTTAATTGCTTTGCAAATACTTTCAAGATCGTCATCATTTGGCGTTTGTATATCGCTCCATAGATGTATTTCAATAAAGTTTTCACCAAACATTAAGCCGCATATTTTGAGGTTATTATAAACTTCTATGAGTCTCCATAAAAGCCACATACCGACTACACCAATTTCTGAAGCCGTTTTTGAATTCAGCTCACTGTACATATGCGGATCTGTAAGATCATTTAGATTATAAATTTTTGGCAATCCAGTATTCGGCTTAAATTTAAAGTCTACCATAAGAATTAATTTCTTATTACTTACCGGTCTTAAGAATTTTGAAACATTTGTGTATTCTATTTGATTTTTCATGTTCGTCCCCCCTTTTTTTTACATCGATTTGATGTTTTATTAAAATTAACACAATTAATCTTGATTGTCAAGGTATTTTTAATCAAAAACAGACTTTGAATGATTAATTTCTTAACAATCTAAAGTCTGTTTTGTCTAATTAAATAGTTTTTTTGGACTAATTTATTTAGCACTTTGATTTAATTTCACTAAAATTGTATTCTTCGTAAAAACTCAAAAGTTAATTATTATGGTTAAATCATATCACTTTCAAACCTTGAAAGCAATGTGGTTTTGTGGTAAGATTATATTACCAAATAAATAATTTGGGCCGATAGCTCAGTTGGTAGAGCATTTGCATGGCATGCAAAGGGTCCGGGGTTCGAGTCCCCGTCGGTCCACCAAAGAAAAACACCAGACTAGGTGTTTTTTTGTTTTTGGTTAAAGTTGATAAGAGAGTTAGAATGCCTTGCTAATTGACAATCGAAATATTTCTTGCTATTATTAATGCAAATCAAATTTAGGGGGGGAAAGAAATGACGGATGATAAATTTGACGAACTATTTGATAGTTACGTCGTTAAGAGAGCGGATAATCCGTTAACTTACACTATAGCATTGGATGGAGATTTAAGTATCGGTGAAGTTGCTAAATTCTTTGTTAAATTAAGCCTCAAACATCCGAAAGAAGAGTTTCAATTTATTGGAAAAGTGGTTAATGGCTCAACAGGGCATTATATCGCCATTGCCAAGCCGAAAGCACCAACTCTAATCAGTTATCACTATCTTGTGCTGTATGCATACAATATTGTATCGAGTGAACAGAAAATTAGTTCCACTATTATCATTTTAGATAAACCAATCTCAAGTGATAACGATATTTCGGAAATCGCGTCGATAATCAAAAAAAGATATAGCGGTTTATCTTATGTGGAAGTGCTTACCTATGTACTTATAACATCTTAACTTTCAAAACGTTCCAAAATCGGAACGTTTTTTTGAATAAATAAAGAGGACTTTTACAAGTCCTCTTATCAAGTACTAAATTTATTTTCTCTCCACCCTGATCGCGCCGTCGGGGCAAGTTTTTTCACACATGCCGCAAGCAATACAAGTATTGATATCGACTTCGGGTAGGGGATTGCCAAGGAACCCGACTTCTTTAGAAAACTTTAACGCTTTAACCGGACAACGGACAATACAAAGGGCGCAACCTTTACAGTATTCAGGAAAGCGCGTCCAGGTTTTTTTGTCATCGGAAAATTCTTTAACAATTTCTTTGGTTTCGGTGCCAGCAAATGTTGTCGTATTTTGATCGAAATTTTTAGCAATTTCTTTGCCTTCGTTTAAGGCGTTAATATTCATCTCCTTAAGTTCAGGTTTGGCAGCAATTTTTGCGCCAAGTGTATCAAGCAGTGCTTCCTCAACTTTTACATCATCTAGTCCTTCAATTTGAGCGGCTAGTGCGCCAAGAATAATCATATTTAAAACTTTAGTTGAGTATTTTTCTTGGGCTAATTTTTGGGCTGGCACAGCCAAATATTTATGAGTTTCTGTCTTTATTTCTTTTAAAAATTGATCGTGAATGGCGGAATTATCAAAAATAAATAAAGTATTTTCAGCTAAATATTTTTTGATAACTTTAATTGAGCGGTCGCAAAAACCGACGATAATATCGGCTTTTTCGAAACGTGGATAAGGAATTTGCTCGGTATCAATTTGAATATAACTGAGCGAAACACCGCCACGCTGTTCGACGCCAAAGCTTGGAATATAGCTAGTTTTTAGTCCGGCTTTTTGTGCGGCTTCGGTTAAAATTTTAGCAACTGTTTGAACGCCTTGGCCACCTTCGCCGGCAAGAAGTATTTTAATCATTTTTGTTTTCTCCTAGAGGAAAAATATTGACCATATTTTTATCAATAAAGTCTAAAGATTCCTGGGCATTAGTTTTCCAGTTAACCGGGCACATACTTAAAATTTCAACAAAGCTAAAACCTTTTTTGTCAATTTGATTTTGTAAGGCTTTTTTGATTTTTTTCTTGCAATCTTCATAATTATTTGAAGTAGTTCTGGCGATATAGGCACCTGGTGCGGCAATCTGGCCGACCATTTCTGGTCCATGAATCGGGCTACCAAAAGCTTCGGCTTTACGGCCGTTCGGGGTTGTATCAGTGATTTGATCAATCATGGTGGTTGGAGCGTATTGACCGCCGGTCATGGCGTAATTGGCATTGTTGATTAAAATAACTGTAATATTGTCGTTACGCATTGCCGCATTAACTAAGTGTTGTGCTCCAATCGCATAACCACCACCATCACCCAAGAAGGCCATAGCAATAGCGTCTGGTTTAGCTAATTTGATCCCACTGACGGTTGGGATAACACGACCGTGGTGAGTTTGAATAGTATCGACATTAAACATATCCCAGGTCAAAAGCGAACAACCAATATCACAGGCATAAACCATTTTGTTGGCAATATCAAGTTCGTCAATCACATGACCCAAAATTTTTAAAGTTAGAGCTTGGCCACAGCCAGGACAAAATTTATGTGGTTTTGATTCATTTTTCCATGATTTTGGAAATGCAGGATTTGTCACATGACCTCCTTAACACGGTTTACAATTTCTTCAACAGATATGCCTTCGGCTGGTTTTTGTAAAGTTTCAATTTTAGTTTGTAGCCCGTAAATATGCGATTTGAGCAATCTTTCTAGTTGACCTAATGAAGATTCAGCTACCAAAACCATTTTTTTGTTTGTTAAAACTTGATTAGCAGTTTCTGTTGGGAATGGATTTAGAGTAATTGGTCTAAAAAGTCCGGCTAAAATACCCTCACTCCTTAATTTATCGACAGCTAATCGTCCAGCCGCTCCGACGATGCCGTGAGCGCAAATTATAATTTCAGCATCTTCGGTTTTGTAGTTTTCAGATTCGGAAATTTCTGGTTTGATCGCGTCAAAAGCGGTTTTGCTATCAATGATTATTTTATTTAATTCAGTTTCGAGATTATAACAATTACGTAGATTAACTGATGGATCGGTTTCATCTTTTAGTAAATATGCCTCAGCTGGTATAATTTCAATGTTTTTTTCTTCCGGTGAATATGTTTCAATTTCAATCGAAGTCTTAGCAGAATAACCATCTGACAAAACAAAGGTAGGGAAGCGGTATTTCCAGGCTGTATTAAAGGCTTTGATGGCAAAATCGTACATTTCTTGAACCGATGAAGCTGAATAAACAATTCTTAAGCCCTCGCCATTGCCACCAAAACAAGTTAAGTTCAGTTCTTGTTGAGAATAAATGACCGTGCCGGTTGACGGGCCGCCACGTTGGTTAATGAAAGCAACAGTTGGTAATCGTAGGTTTTCAGCCATACTAAAAGCATCTTGCATCAAGACGTTACCTGGTCCAGCTGTGGCTGAAAAAGCTTTTTGGCCAGCTAAAACACCGCCGATCATGGCAAAACCTGCTGACATTTCGTCTTCAGTTTGAAGGAATTTTAATTTAGGTCCGCCAGCTGGCGGATTGATTTGTGCTTCAGCCCAATAATGAATAATTTCGGTGGTTGGTGTGATAGGGTATCCAGTTAGCATCTGGCCGCCACAAGCTAAAACACCTTTGACAATGGCTTCATTGCCAGTTAAAAATTCTTTTTGCATTCTTTTCCTTCTATTTTTTTAGGTTATAACGCGCGTCGACGCAAATTGCCTGATCTTGTGTTACTTTGATTGGGTTAAGATCAAGCTCAGTGATATTACTGTAATCAGTCATGATTTGAGCGACTGCTACCATAATATTTTTAATATTAGATAGATCAACTTTTTCACGAATTAAGATATGACCAATCTTCGTCTCCTTTATCATCTCGTCTAAGTCTACTTCTGTCAATGGCAATATTCTGGCAGAAATATCGCTCAAATCTTCAACGAAAACTCCACCCCAGCCAAAGGTTAAAATTATACCCATTTGTTCATCTCTTTTAGCGCCAATAATAATCTCAAATGGAAAATCTACCATTTTTTGAATTAGAACGGGAAATTGAACTTGTTTGATAGCTTGAGTAAAATATTCTTGACTTGTAATATTGAGTTTGACTTTGCCAGCTTTAAACTTGTGTTCGCCAAACTTACCAACGTTCTTAATAGCTACAGGAAAGCCGATTCGAGCTAGAATTTGTAAAGCCACTTCCATAGTGGTCGCGAAACCACTTGGCGAGACTGGTATATTGTAATTTTGAATTAATTGCATTGGTTCGCCTAAAGTTTCGATGTTAGCACCATTTGACTCGATTTCGATTGGATATTTCTTTTTCCAAACATTGATCCAATAGTTGGCAATTTTATTAATGGTAAAAACCGCAATTTCAGGATCGTCAAAGTGAGGTACTTTGTATTCTTGAAAAATATTAATAGCTTCAGCTACGGCCTTATCGCCAAGGAAAGAGGCTATGATAGGTTTTGGATATTTAGATAAACTCGCTAATATTTCGGCGGTTTCCTTGACTTCAGTCGCTGTTTGAGGTGTAAGCAGGACTAAGATTGAAGAAAATTCGTCGCGTTCAATGGCATACTTTAATACTGCCTCGTAATCCTTAGCTTTAGCTTCACCGGCCATATCAAGAGGATTGTGGATCGAGGCAACTTTTGGCAAAACTTTACGAAGTTGCACGGCACTTTTTTCGTCAATAGCTGGTAGCTCCATGCCTAGTTTTGAGGCCATATCGGTAGCTAAAATTCCAGGTCCGCCAGCATTTGTGACGATTAACATACGTTTAGAGATAATTTGAGGTTCAGAGGAAAGTACCTGAATGATATTTAACATAGCTTCGATAGTCGGCGCTACAATTAAATTAGCCTGAGAAAAAATTGCTTGAGTGGTGTGCGAAGATTTAATCATCGAAGCTGTATGAGAAAATGCGGCTTTAGCGCCAAGGTTAGTTGTCCCACCTTTTAAGATGATGACAGGTTTCTTTTCAGTGGCTTTACGACAAGCTTTAAGAAACTTTTGTGGATCAGTAATTTCTTCAAGATAGAGAGCAATAATTTTAGTGTCTGGATCGTCGGCTAAATATTCGATTAATTCAGATTCTTCAATGTCGACTTTATTGCCAAGACTCACAAATTTACTAAAACCAAAATGATATTTTTCTGCCCAGTCTAAAAATGCCACACCCAAGGCACCAGACTGAAAAACTGCGGCTACATTACCTTTGGCTAATTGCGGAGCGGCAAAAGTGGCATCAAAATTAGCTGAAGTATTAAAAATACCCAAGCAGTTTGGTCCGACTACTCTGATTGGTGAAGCTTTAATCAAATTTTTTATTTCGTTTTGTAGTAAACGACCTTCTTCGCCAAGTTCGGCAAAGCCGGCTGAAATAATTACCGCATACTCAATATTTTTACTAATACACTCTTTTAAAACCTTTGGCACCATTGGGGCTGGCACGATAATGACAGCTAAATCAATTTTTTCGGTAATCGCAGCAACTTCTGGAAAACATTGAAGGTTCATGATTTCAGATGTTTCAGGGTTAACTGGATAAATTTGTCCCTTGTAACCATTTCTGACTAAAACATCTAAAATTTGATAACCAAGTTTTTCTTTGTGTCGTGAGGTACCGATAATTGCAATTGATTGTGGGTTAAATAATTTTTCCATGAAACCTCGTTATATTTTATTCTAATTTTTTTAACAATGAGTGACCGGTCATCTCTTTCGGTTTTGGAATTTGCATTAATTCCAGGATAGTCGGGGCGACATCAGCCAGTGTATCTTGAGCATTTAAGATTTTGCTTAAAGAGTTTGTTTGGTGACTAACGGCACTTTGCATTAGATTTTTGTGATTTTCTGGCGTAACCAGTATAAACGGTACTGGGTTAAGAGTGTGAAGAGTTTCTTTGTCATTATTTAAGCTATTTTTAAGTTGGACCATTTGTTCAGCATTGCCGTGATCAGCCGTAATAATGGTAGCTCCCTTGGTTTTAAGATTAGTATCAACAATCTCTTGTACAAGTTTATCGATAATTTGAACGGCTTGACCTGTTGCCATAATATTACCAGTATGAGCAACCATATCAACATTGGCAAAATTAAGGACAATCAATTCGTATTTTTCAGATTTTATTGCACGTATAGCGGTATCAGTAATTTCTTTCGCAGACATTTCTGGTTTTTGGTCAAAAGATTGAACGTTGGCAGAGGTAATAATTTTTCGTTCCTCGCCAACAAATGATTCTTCGTACCCACCATTGAAAAAGTAGGTAACATGAGCATATTTTTGCGATTCAGCAATTTTTAATTGTCTAAAATAAGCTTTTGATACTACTTCTGACAGAGTATTGCGATAATCCATATCTGGAAAAACAATTTTAACTGGTAGGTTTTTTTGGTAATTGATAAAAGTGGCAAAATATAAATCTTCGATCAATTTCGGCTTGTTGAACATTTGTTTGGTTTGGCCAGTAAAAGTTTGGGTAAGTTCACGCGCTCTATCTTCACGGAAATTAAAGAAAACCACAGAGTCGTTAGATTTAATTGGGTAAATTTTGCCAGAATTAACAATTAGGCCTGGCTTAATAAATTCATCGTTTAGACCTTGCTTATAGTTACTTGTAACAGCTTCTGTTATAGAGTTGTAACAATTTGTATTAGAGGGTTCGGTAATAGCTTTATAATAAATATTGATTCTATCCCAGTGTTCGTCGCGATCCATAGCATAATATCGGCCACCAATCGAGCTAAATTTACCAATTCCAAGTTCAAGTATTTTATTGTTAATTTTTTCAATATAGCGCAAGGAGTCAGTTGGCGCTGAATCAGTGCCGTCCGTAATCATGTCGATAAAAACACGATCAAAATTTTGTTCATGCGCTAATCTTAATAGCCCGATCAAGTGGTCGATATGAGCGTGAACACCGCCATCTGAGACTAATCCCATTAAGTGAAGATTTGAGTTATTCTTTTTAGCCCAGTTGATAGCGCCAAGCAATGTGTCGTTTCTGAAAAAACTGCGTTGATTGATTGATTCTGAGATAATCGCATAATTACTTTGAATAGCCCGACCAGCCCCAATCAAGGTGTGACCCAATCTTGAATCGCCAACAACTTCACCTGAAGCAATAGTACTCAAGGCTTGTAAGACAGTATGAGGGTAATTTTTCCAAAGATTTTCCATATTTTTGGGATTATTCATAGTTAAAGCGTTGCCACCCCAACTTGGCGATAAACCCCAGCCGTCAAGAATGATTAATACTATTGGTTTAAATTTCATAATTTTCCTTTAATTACGATTTGATTATCAAGCTGGTACCAGTCATTTCTTCTGGTTTTTTGATATTAAAAATGTCCAAAATGGTTGGCGCCACATCTGCTAGGACTAAACCATATTTGCCGCCACTGCTTCGTAGGGGTCGCTCGAAAGCAGGGTTATCGGTACAGAGTATAAATGGTACTTTGTTGGTTGTGTGTTCCGTGGCCGGTTGACCTGTGATTGGATCCAGTTTTTGTTCAGCATTACCATGGTCAGCTGTAATCATAATGATGGCATTCTGCTTAAGAGCTTCTTTGGTTAAGCGGCCAACGCATTGATCTACGGTTTCGCAAGCACGAATAATCGCTTTAATATTACCGGTATGGCCAACCATGTCAGCATTGGCAAAATTACAAACAGTGAAGTC
>JBAXXI010000011.1:0-21604 GCA_037127955.1 Candidatus Berkelbacteria bacterium
TCTCGATTTTGTCATATTTAATATCTTTACCTACAGCCAAAGCCACATTGCCAATTAAAGTCCAAGGAGTGGTCGTCCAGGCTAAAACAAAAGTACCAGGCTCATCGACTAATTCAAATTTGGCCACCACTGACAAATCTTTTATATCTTTATAGCCCTCAGTCACTTCTGACTGAGAAAGCGTGGTTTCGCAACGTGGACAAATATGCATGGAACGGTAGCTTTCGTAAACCAAGCCTTTTTCCCAAAGCTCTTTGAAAACCCACCAAACACTTTCCATATAATCCAAATCCATGGTTTTGTAGGCATTTTTCATATCGGCCCAGCGACCCATACGGCGAATAACTGTTTCCCAAACCGAGGCGTACTCCATGACTTTACTGCGGCAAATATCGTTGAACTTATCCACACCCAACTCTATAATTTCTTTTTTGTGAGTATAGCCAAGTTCTTTTTCAACTATATTTTCAATCGGTAATCCATGACAATCCCAACCCCATTTACGAGGAACTTTGTAACCCTTCATAGTCCAGTATCGAGGCACGACATCTTTAGTAATACTTTGAAGGATATGACCATAGTGCGGTGTGCCGGTAGCAAAAGGCGGACCATCAAAAAAACTGAACAATTCGCTATTATTACGAATTTCAATCGATTTTTTAAATATTTCTTCGCTATCCCAAAAATTAAGAATTTCTTCTTCTTTTTGCGCCACCGTTTGAGTTGGATCAATTTCTTTAAAATTCATGGGTTACTCCCCTTTCATTTGTTTGTCTAAAGCCATATTTACCAACGCGTCGGCATCTTTATTTTGCTCGCGCGGAATATGGGTAAAACTGACTTTTCCGCCAAGAAGCAAAATACTTTCGCGAATTTGCCAAAACAAAGGTTTTAAACCTTCATTTTTCATCTTGTAATTACCCTTTAATTGCTCAACCACTAATTGTGAATCTAAAAAGCATTTGATTTCACATTCTTCATGAAAATTTTTGCAAATCCAATTTAGCGCAAAAGCAATCGCTTGATACTCAGCTTGGTTATTGGTTGTCTCACCAATACATTCGGCAAAATCGTGTTGCTTATCGTCATATTTAATCACGCCGCCAATCGCCGCCGGACCAGGATTACCACGCGAACCACCATCAGTAAAAATAGTAAATGTTTTCATATTTACATCATATGAGAAATAGTGAGTTTAATCAAGTCGAACTTTAAATATAAAATTACCGTTTACAACAACGATAACCAACATTGTACTGGGTTTGATCTTTAGAATACAGGCCGGTATTACCACATGCAGGCGAGGTCGCAACGACCGCTAAATTTGGATTTACTTCCTGATTCGTCCATTCCATAACTCCAGACCAACCAGTTGTATTGTTCGATGTTTTATTAGTACATGCTTGCTCTAATTCCTGCTCAGAACAAAGATCTTTTGATTGATTTGCACAATTAGCATCAGCTGTACCCCAAGAAGGATAATTAGAGCTAATATTTTTATCGATACAATAATACAACCCATTGACTACCAAAGGACCAATCATGCCAGTACAATCAGGCATATGATCTTTCTTTGAACTTAAAAAGCTCTTAAACTCTTGAACTTTTGGCAATCCATTTTCATCCCAACCAACGAATACTCTAATTGCACGAGAACTAGTTGTGGCTACTGGGACTACAGAATCAACTGTTACGGTTTTAGAATCGGATGCGCTAATACCAGCTGAATTAACACAAGTTAATGTAAATGTTTTAGCGGCTGTTAAAAATCCTGATGGTGACCCAGATGAACTATTCAATGGCTGAGGCGTATTGGCTACAGGCCAATCACTTACACAACTAATTGCCCCTGAACTCGTCCATGACAAATATGAAATAGAATTATTTTTAACTTCAGTTGGTGTTGCTGTCAAATTCACTATTGGTGGTGTTGCGTTATTAATGAAATCAATGAAACCACCTTTTCCACCATTCCACTCATCTGGACTTGTACCATCTCCACCCTTTGCCTGAATATTGGCATTACCACTAAGTGTGGCTGTCAAAGTTCCATTTCCAAAACCACGATTCCCACCAGCCACACTCATCGCACCCGAAGGTGAAGTATTTGCTGCCGCCTTAATAAAAACTGAACCACCAGCCCCGGCTCCAGAATAAGTTGTTACTTTATAGGTTGGACCGACAGTATAATAAGAACCAATACGACCATACTGTGGCGGATAATACTCCCCACTACCATAAGTATAAAAATAACTTCCAATTGTTGGTGTACTTTGCCCGTTACCAATATTTTCTTTAACACCATTAGCCGAAATCGAACTGGTTGCATCCACTGAAATACTACCGCCAATATCTAATTTAATTCTTCCACCGCCTGCTCCGCCAACCGAACTAGTCTCAACCGGAGTTTTAATTATATCTCCACCATTAATAAAAAGTGTAATTTGCGATGGTTGAGAATAGATGTGAGAAGTTGTCCAAGTTTTTGGTAATGCATAGACCACTACATCTTGCCAGGTCGAATTAGTATCCTGATGACATATTTGTGAATCATACCTAGTATTACCGATCCATATCGAAGTATCTGCCGGACAATTTCCGGTACCTGTACTCTTACTCGTATAAGCTAACTGGCCTTTATAAACGATATCGTTACGACAATATTGCTCGCAAGCACTTTCTTGTTGACTATAAGGTAAATCTCTCACAAATTTATCAACATAAGTATGTAAATTAAAATCATATTCGCTATACGAGCACCAATAACTTGGGTGGCAATAATCAACTACTTGATTATAAGTATATTTGGTTAAAGTGTAAGTTCCGGGAATAAGTGTACCTTGAGTATAAAAATCTGAGGGCTCAACTCCGATATCGGTATTATCGGTTTTAGAGTAAACTCCGCCGCCGCCCGAACCGTAATCATCTTTTGATAAAATTTTTCCACCAGTTGCCGATGCCGAGGCCACCACACCTGTCTTTCCGCTACCACCAGCTGGACCTTTGCCATTTTCTTTAATCGCACCGCCAGGGTAGCCTTTACCATCAACGTTAATCTTGCCACCATTAACCAGTTTAAGATTACCAACTATTGTTAAATCAACAACTTTTTGACTAGTCACACCTGCAAGTAAATTACCGTTAGTATCAAAATCAGCAGCGACCAAAGCCGCGTGGGTCAATGTTGCATTATTTTGAATCGTCAAACTATTAAATTTATGATGACCAGAAATCGTCACCACCACGCCAGTTCCAGAAATAGTTAAATCAGTATTGTCGTAGCTTAAATCGGTCGACAAAATCGTTTTCGAAACAGTAATTGAACTTGTAGCCGCACTTACCTTAACCGGATTAATAAAAAAACCTGTCATAAACAGTAGACAAAAAACCACTACTTTTGTTAAAAATATTTTGATTTTTTTATTAATCATAAATCCTCATTATTTAAGAAAAAAGTTCTGAACTAATTTATAAACATCATGGAAATCACTATTTTCACGGATTGTTTGATCCTGATTTAGAGCGACAATTAAACTAAATAAATTACTAACTTTTCGTCGATTCTCGCTATTTGAAGATTGCCCCATCAACCTACTTTTATTGATAGTATTCACTGTTTTTACACATGGCACCAAGGATTTGGACATCAAATCTTTTTTGTCTATCTGGTAAAGCAAGAACGATTCCTCTAATCTTCGACGACAAAAATTTAGATAATACGAGTCTCTTTTATCGCTACCATAAAAATAGCCGCCAAATGTTTCTAACTTAATTTTCAACCAATACCAACGTAAGTCAGGCAAAACACCAAGTTTTTTTTGATAATTTGGATCAATCGCATTTTGCAACGACGTTTCTACGGTTTGTGAGAATGTTGGTTTCTGATCTTGACCGACCGTAGTATTAATAATCATATTTTGACTACTTGTAAATATGGTTTCGTTTAAAACAATAAAAATCAGGATAATGCCGATCAAACTTACCGACAAAATCATTAACCATTTTGGTATATTATGTACGCCAGATCTTAAATTAGTTTTTTTCACCTGAGGCATTTTTTCCTTTCAACATTACTAATTCAATAAAACTACTTGATTGAGCTCAAAATACTTTTAAATTCCTGTGTTTTAGACTGCCCGTTTTCATCCCAACCAATAATTACCCTGATAATACGAGTATTTGATATCGTCTCGTAAGTAAAAGCAATCCCATAAGGATATGTGCCCGCACTATACTCACTTATTTTAGCGCCATTTGCACCATTAAATTGAGCAAGAACGCCACTTGTAGTCCAAACGTTATCAGAGTTATCAACTGCAATGGCGGCTGGAATAGTAGTCATGCTAACGGACGAACTAAAAACTTTATCACCATTATTATTATACTTTGAAACCGTATAATCGTCGACAAGAATCCAGATATTACCAGCGCTATCGGTAGCAATATCAGATGGTTGCCCCAAATTAATGACTTTCATTTGCGCGCCCGTTGCACCGTTGTATTTATAAACCTGATCATCGCGAGGATTGGTCACCCAAATATTATCAAATTTATCAATAACAATATCAGTCGGCGCACGCCAAACCTGAGCTATAGGCTCAGTTTGCGCGCCAGTCTGATGATCTATCTTGGTAATAGCTCCACGAGCAACTAACGTATTTCTAGTAACCCAGGCATTACCAACGGAATCGATAGCAACATCATTTGGCTTAGAGCCAACATCATAAGTTTGGACCACTCCACCCGAATGACTGAGTTTAGTGATGGTTGTCTCGCCACTGTTTATCACCCAAACATTGCCGAACTTATCAGCGGTTATATTCGTTGGTGTACGGCCAACAGCATAAGTTTTGATTATGTTAGCAGTGTTACTATCAATTTCAACGACCGCATTACTAGTTTCGCTTGTCGCCCAAACATTACCAAAAGTATCAACAACTACACCTATAGGGTAATTTACCCTAACAGACTTAACTATGGTACCGACGGAACTATTAGTTGTGCCAGTCTGATGAACCGAACCATTTGGAAGCTGAGTCATAACAGGAACCGTTTTATTGGTAATCTCAATCTTATTTACCACGTTACCCTGTGTATCCGCTACCCAAACATAATTTTTCGTTGTCGCCATTACATCGGCATGAATATTAAAATTGTATTTGATAAAAACAGCAATAATTAGCAAAACTAATAAAAGAATTATCCATATTATTTTTGATTTTAATTTTATTTTTGAAAATAGTTTCATTTAATCTCTAAACTTTAAACTTAGTTAGACAAAGTTTAAAACCGATATTAATTTTAAGGAATAATCACAGTTCGAGAAAAATTTTTTCCGTCAAGGCTGGTCTGAGCGCCAGAATCAGTACAGACAGCCTTTTGAGTATCAGTAATAGTTAGTGGACAGGCTGCCTCAGCACTCCAAGTTCCATCTGCATTTCCAATTTTACACATCGAGCAAGATTTTAAATTATTACTATTGTCAACATAATAAATACCTTTATTACAAGTATTCGGATCCTTGCAATCGCCACCAGCCGAACTTGACCCGCCAACCAAACTTAAATCACCCAGCGACTTAAGTACCGAAACCACAGCTTGACCCGCACCATTAGCCTGAGTCCTATATTTAGTGGAAACGCTAAATTTAATGTTTCCACTTTCAACCGCTACAATCCCACCAATTACGACCACTAAAATGACAGTGGCAACCAAGACCTCGACAAGTGTAAAAGCTTTTTTATTTTTCATAATTAATCCTTATTTAAAATTTAAAATTCGGTTTTTTATGGCGTGATTTGAAAAACTTTCATGTTTTCTTTGCTAAAATCACAAGTAGGACAAGCATTGTTTGAGTGATCCAAAATTCCCTTTAAAACCACTTGTTTACCACCAAAACCACCAATTGATTTAATATAATCACCAGTCAAATCTCGACTACAAACTTGAACTGCATAAAAACCATCATTTAAGGCAGCTGGATAGCTCGATTTAAAGTTAGCTATAGTTCCAGTGTAACTAGAACCACTTGAATCAAAACCAGAAAAAAAGTATTCATCACCACTACACGCTAAATCTGGCAATTTATATTTAGGCGAAAAAGTCGCTTGATCTACTATACTACTCCCATTAAAATCATTGGTGACTTGAGCAATAAATTGAGTATAACCATCATTCATACCGCTACGAGCCATATTGTAGGCTTCAGCCATACTAATCGAAGCTTTATTAGCCCGCGAATCAGCTACCAAAGAAAGTGCAATGGCACTTACCACCATTAAACTGATGGCTGTAAAAAGCAAAACTAAAATTAAAGCAAATCCTTTATGAGTCTTAATCATGATTGCAATCCTTTGACATTATAACCATCCATGGAAAAAGTTGTCTGAAGTTCCGACTTAACGGTACCTTGTTGATCTTGAACTGTCGCATCAATCATAATTTTCGGAATTATTGTATCAGTCGGATCGGTCATTAAATTAGAACCATCCTGAACAACAAAAGACGTTAATTTAATATTTTTTGGTAAAACCGAATTTTTTAAATCGGCAAGGATTAAAAACGAATCGCAATTATTTTGACCCATTTTTAAGTTTTGATCACCACTATCATAACCAAAAAAAGTACATTTCTTCACAACAGGACTATCATCGTAACTTGAAACAATCACAATCATATTGGCGTCTATTTTTAATTTATCGGTCGGATCACCTGATTTATAATAACGAAAACCATAGACTGTAATCGGACTTGATCCATTTGGAATTGTTACTTTGTCGTTAGCGCTATACATTTTTTGCCCCACCAAATCAAGCGCGCTTCGCAGAGCATAGTTCATATTTCGCTGTTGAATCGAGCGAAGTTTGCCGGCGGTATAACTTGCCAACCCAGCGATAATCACAATTAAGCTCGACAAAATCGCCAAAGTCACAATCACTTCAACCAAAGTAAAGGCTTTTTGATTTCGACGAAATTTTAAATTGTTTTTGACTAATCTTTGAAACATGAATTTCCTTAAATTAATTTCGACTCACATCAACCACGCCGGTCATATGATTGACGGTTACATTATAACTAATCGAATTATCGTTATTTGAAACCGTAATAATCGCATCGGCCGATGTGGCAGCCGGCTTAATCTGACCCAAAGTGTAAGCGTCGTTAGCAATATAAGAATAGGTATTATTTGTCATATTAGATGTCGATAATTTGATCCCGCTTGGCGCGGTAAAAACTGTTGTACTCGTTGATACTATTTTTTTGACTATAGTCCCAACAGCAGTATCAACCGTTATATCAACAGTTTGAATATTACTCAGGCTCGCATCCGGCCCCATGGCATCGGCATGAGCCACAATCAATTGGTCTGCGATAGCTTTAGCCGATTTTTCCACATTTTTAGCGTTTTGCGTGCTTTTATAGGTCGTCAAACCGAAAGCGCCGACAAGCGCCACAATCCCAATCACCACCATCATTTCCACCAAGGTAAAAGCTTTTTTCACAATATCCTTTTAAAGCAAACTCATGTACCAACTAATAATTTTTTCTCCCCAAAAAAGCGCAATCCAAAAACCTAAAATTAAAAACGGCGCAAAAGCTAACTGATCTTTAAGTTTTGAAACTTTTAAGACTAATAAAACAATCCCGACGATCGCACCGATAAAAAAGGCTAAAAATGAACCAACCAAAATATTTGGCCAACCAAGAATAAATCCAAGCAAAGCGCCTAACCAAATATCACCCTCACCCATCCATTTTTCTTTACTGACAAAAACCATGACTCCCAAAAACCCACCGAGCGTCAAGGCACCATAAATATAATTCAAAATTGAAACATCAAAATGAAAAATTAATAAATAAACCAACCATAAACCAGCAGCAATCAAAATCAATGAGTCAGAAATTTCTAAATATAAAATGTCGTAAACCAAGGCGACAATTAAAAGACAGGAAATGAGAGCTAAAAATAAGGAAATAAGAGAAAAACCGAAAAAAGTATAAATTAAGGCAAAAACCAAGGCTGTCCCCGCTTCCACTAACGGGTATTGCCAGGAAATTTTCACTTTACACTTTGAGCACTTACCCCAAAGTAAAACGAATGACAAAACCGGAATTAATTCAAACCAAACCAAGTCTTTTTTGCATTTTGGGCAGTGCGAGCGCCCCACTAACACACTTTTTAAATCATCGAAACGCAAAATTATGACGTTTAAAAACGACCCGATAATTAAGCCTAAAATTGTGACTATTAATAAATTTGGCATTTTTAATTCAAATAATTATAGGCACTTGCCGACAGCCCATGAGCACCGCGCATTCGTTGATCCTTCTGACGCTGGGTCGTTACATGTATAGCCTACATTGGTATAAGGTTTTGCCGCTACCCCTTCGGTATCATAACAAATAGCCGGATTATTGCGAACAGGCGTAGCGGTAGCAGTAGAAGGGGGGAAGGAAATGATAGCCACACTCTTACCGCCACTAGTACCTGACTGATCGCCAAACCAAAACGAATAATCAGATGGATTACCAAGTTGGATTTGAATATCTTTGGCTAAATCGGAAATTTTTTGTTTAGATTTATCTTGATCATCATTAATACTGTACCAACCAGCGTCAACACAATTATGGTCTGAACCATATCCTGTCATACAATAAGTCAAGCCAGCAAATGAACCGGTATTCAACATATAATTTGTAGCTAGAGTTCTAATCTGGTTCAAATCGCTTTTAACACGCACATCTTTCGCCTTTTTTTTAGCCGAATTAAGCGACACTAAAACCGTGGCTGAAAGTATACCAATAATAGCAATAACAACCAGCAATTCGATTAGAGTAAAAGCTTTTTTCATATTCCACCCATACTAATTACTTAAAATAATTAACAATAGTTTCTCAAGAAACCGCCCCTTTCTCGATTTTACTCGAAATAGAGAGGCGATTCGCTTGATTTACAATTGTTTTGCGCCATTTCCGGTAGTCGGACAAGCGGCAGCAGTACCAACAGCGGTCGTTTTTAGTGCAGTATAAGAATACTGTAAACCTGTAGAGTCTACACAAATAGATGCTGTACCGGTCAAATCAGCCGATATCGCATAAGTATTTGCGGTGGTAGTTGCCGTAATACCAGTTGATAAGCCATTCTGGGTATTAACATCTGAATTCAAGGTTGCATTAACTGCATAACTAGCGTATGAGCCGCCATTACCAGCTGCATAGTTTTCAATATCAACTCTTGTTTGACTCACATCAGATTTGATTCTTGCATCTTTGGCTTTATTACGAGCCGAACCAAGCGAAACCAAAACCATGGCAGAAAGGATACCGATGATGGCGATAACCACCAAAAGTTCAATAAGTGTAAAAGCTTTTTTCATTGTTTTTCTCCTTTACTTCGAGTTTATCGAAAAATTACGACTTACCCGAAATAGTTAAATTTGTTTTTTTATTAATAAATATATGTTTTGCTGACTTTATCGACCCTGGCCAGCTTAAAAACCAAAATTAAAAACCGGTATTAGCAATACTATAAATCGGCGCCATAATTGAAAAAACCAAGAAACCAACACCGGCACCAATAACTACAATGATTATCGGCTCAATCAAACCAGCCATACCTTTAATCATATTGTCGGTTTCTGATTCATAATAATCGGCTAATTTCGCCAAAACCACCTCTAATTTACCGGTTTGCTCCCCTACCATCACCATTTGTGAAACTAAAACTGGAAAATTTTTGTCACGTTGCATTGGCACAGAAATCGGAATACCCCGTTCAACCTGACCACTAATCGCCTTCAAACTCTGCGCAATCACCCGGTTTTGAACCACATCAGCCGTAATAGCAATAGTTTCAATAATCGGCAAACCAGCCGCAGTCAACATACTCATGGTTCGGCAAAAACGTGCCATATAAATCTGTAAAAATAAATCGCGAATCACTGGAATACGAATTTTTAATCTATCCCAAAGGCTACCACCATTTTCACTTCTAAAGAAAAAGAACAGGACTGAAGACAAAATGATAATAAAAATAAGTTCAGCCCACCAAAATTTGACTGTAAAATCAGACAAAGACACAATCATAGCGGTTGTCCAAGGCAAGCTAGCTCCAGAAGAAGCAAAAACAGCTTTAAGTTGAGGAATAACAAAAATCATCATGGCAATAATAATCGCGATCATAGCTACCACAATAAAAGCCGGGTACATCATGGCCGAACGTATTTTGCTAGAAAAATCTTGGCTAGTTTCGAGCTGATTCGCTAATTGTTCCAAAACTTTATCGAGCTGACCAGTACTCTCACCTGAACGAACCACAGATACAAAAACAGGGTCAAAAACATTTTTGAACCTTGAAAGCGCATTTGAAAGATTTTGCCCTTGTTCGAGATCAGCAATAATTTGAGCGGCCACTTTTTGTAAATATTTATTTTCACTTTGTGAAGCAAGAACTTTAAAAGATTGATCAAGCGCCAATCCTGCTCCAAGCATGGTGGCTAATTGACGCGTTAAAAATACCTTCTCTTTCAGAGAAACGTGCTCAAATATCGCTAAATCTTTCTTTAAATTCAAACCCAATGTCCCTCCTTAAGAGACTCATATACTATATCTATTATTAGTATAGAAAATAACTCAAAATAATACAAGAGGAAATAAATTTTCTTGATGTTAAATTTCCAACTTACACTAATAGACCATCATCTTAAAGGCTTTTGGATCGTTGGCCCAAGTCAAAGCGCTATCAATCGTAATATCGCCTTTTGACACGAGTTCAGCCAAAACTTTATCCATACTGATCATGCCTTCAGCGGCCGAAGTCTGGATGATATTTGATAATTGATGGGTTTTGCCTTCACGAATTGTATTACGCACAGCCGAGTTAGCAATCATGATTTCGCAAGCCGCAATACGTCCACCTTGAGCTTTAGGAATTAATCGTTGCGAAACCACGCCTAAAAGCACGTTGGCTAATTGCATGCGAACCTGTTGTTGTTGGTGCGGCGGAAAAACATCCACAATACGATCAGCACTTTGAGCAGCTGAATTTGTATGAAGTGTAGTAAAAACTAAGTGACCGGTTTCAGCCAAAGTCAAAGCCGCCTCGATCGTCTCCAAATCACGCATTTCCCCAATTAAAACCACATTTGGATCTTCTCGAAGGGCACTACGAAGAGCTCTGGAAAATGTATTGGTATCTGAACCGACTTCGCGTTGAGAGATAATTGATTTTTGATGCTCAAAAACATATTCAATCGGATCTTCGATCGTGACGATATGTTCAGCCCTGGTTCGGTTAATTTCATTAATCATGGCCGCCAAAGTCGTAGATTTACCGTGTCCAGTTGGACCAGTAATAATCACAAAACCTTGAGAAGGTGTAATGAATTTTTGTAAAATTGGCGCCAAACCAAGTTCTTCAAAACTCTGAACCAATTTTGGAATCAAGCGCAAACTCGCCGCAATATAACCCTTTTGAAAATAAACATTACTGCGAAAACGCATGCTTTGGTAACCAAAAGAAAAGTCGATTTCTTTACGCACTTTTAATCGGTCAACTTGATCCTGAGTCATAAAACTCTGAACCAATTCCAAAGCAATCTCACCGGTTAATGGTTGAGTTTCTGGAATCGCCATCAAAACGCCATCGATTCGAAGCATTGGTGGCATACCGACAGTCAAATGTAAATCTGACGCCTTACGCTCCACTGCCATGTCTAATAATTTTTTCATTTCCGGAATTAAACCTATTTGCATATTCCCCTCCAAAATTTTATTCTGTCAACGTTACTCTTAAAACTTCACTAACTGTGGTTAAACCTTGAACTGCTTTCATTAAACCATCTTGCTTCATGGTAATCATACCGTCGGCTACGGCCGCTTCTTTAATTTCTGAAGATGGCCGACGCGCAATAGCCAATTCTTCAATTTTTTCCGTCATAGCTAAAACTTCATAAATACCCAATCGCCCGGAGTAACCATTATTACACTCGGCACACCCTTCGGCTTCGTAAAATTTATATGGCTGAGGCAAATTCAAACTTGCCAATTCTTTTTGAATTTCTTCAAGCATCTGGGCTGGTAGATTAGCTTCGTGCTTACACTTTGGACAAATTTTTCTCACCAAACGCTGGCCAATCACCACATTAATTGAAGATGTAATAAGAAACGGCTCAATACCCATATTGGTTAACCTTGGCAAGGCACCGGCGGCATCATTGGTATGCAAAGTGGTCAAAACCAAGTGACCAGTCAATGCCGCATGTGTCGCCATTCCAGCGGTTTCTGCGTCACGAACCTCACCCACCATAATAATATTTGGATCTTGTCGTAAAACAGAACGCAAACCTTCGGCAAACGAAAAACCAATTTTTGGCTTAACCTGACATTGGTTAATTCCTGGCATTTCATACTCAACCGGATCTTCAAGAGTAATCACGTTGACAGCTGGACTGGAAACTTTTTTCAAAATCGAATACAAAGTAGTCGATTTACCTGAGCCAGTTGGACCAGTCGCCAATATGACTCCATAAGGTTTAGTAATATTTTCTTCAATCACCTTAAGATTACGACCACTAAAGCCCAAATCTTCAAGTGTATAAATATTTTGCGATTTGTCTAGAATTCTGAGAGCCGCTTTTTCACCCCGAACGGTTGGCAAGGTTGAAACACGAAGATCAATCTCGTGCCCGTTAGTTTTAACATCAAACCGACCGTCCTGTGGCACACGAGCTTCATCGATTTTCAATCTCGATAAGATTTTAATTCTCGAAATCAACGCGGCATGAAGTGGTAACGGCGCCTTTAAAATATCTTTTAAAATACCATCAACTCGAAAACGAAAACGCACATCTTCGCCTTCGGCTTCGATATGGATATCTGAAGCCTTCATGTTAACCGCTAAAGCCACTAAAGCTGCCAAAATTTGCGGCACATTGCCAGTTTGAACAATATTTTTAAAAGTTTCAATATTTTTAACCGGTTGGCCCAGAAACTGGTCGAGATCATTTTCTGGTGCGATTACGGCGCTAGCCGCGGTTTCTTCAGCTTGTGCCTGAACTTGCTGCTCTTGAACCGCCTGAGCATCAAACGGAATCGGTCGTCGAACGAATTTACGTCTGACCGGTGCAACGCCAGGTTTAATATTTTGAGTCAAATTGGTGGCATTAATTTTAGCTTCATCAGCCGCACGAGCAATGATTTTCTGAGTCTCACTTTGACTCAAAGCTGGACTGTGTTTAACTTCGGTTTTTTCATGTGTTACGGATTTATTTAAGAAATCGCTAAAACCACTATGGTTCGGTTTCTCAATTTTTTCTTCTTTTTGCGGTTCTGGTTTAGCAATATTTTCTTCAGTTTCTTTTTGAGTTAAAGATTTTTCTAACGAATTGGTAATTTCTTGCTCAACTACAACATTAGTATCTTCAGGTTTTTTATAGTAAAGTTTGATCGCTTCGTCGATTTCAGCTGGACTAGCCACGAATTCTTCGATTTTGATTTCATTGCGATCACGCACAAAATCAAGAATTTCCCTAACTTTTACATCAGTCGGATCAGAAATAGCCACTCGGATCGTATTTACATCGGGACTAGCAAAAACCACCATTTTATATTTTTGAGAAATTTCAACCGGAAATTTACTAATCACGTCATATGGAATTTTTTCCGATTTCAAATCAACAGTTTTCAAATTATTCATCTGTGGATAACTCATGTCGGCCTGGGCCACTTCCACTTTTGTCGTCGCCGCAGAACCTAGCCGCGCCACCACTTTTTGAATATCTTCCAAAGTCGTCACGTATAAATCAACAATAAGTCCTTTTTTCTCTTTCAAATCCGCCAAAATCGCCGGTGGATTATTCTTGATCATACCGGGACTGGCCACCGCAATTTTAATTTTCTCATCACCAACTCTATCAAAACCAATGATCTTATCTTTTACAATTATTTCGGTCGGGATTAACCTAAAAGCCTCTTGATTGATATCGTAACTTTCAAGTCTGATAAACGGCAAATCGTAAACCACGGCATAAGCCTTAGCGATATCTTCCGATGAAACTAATTTATCTTCGCGCAACTTCTTCTCAATCTGTTCATTGGTTGAGAATTTATCAAAACCAGCCGCCTCACTTGCTGTGAGTCGGTTCTTTTCTAAAAGCGCATCGATTATAGTTTTTCGAATCGTATCCATCCCCTCCCTTATTTAGTCCCGCAATACTGTAATAAAAGGTCTTTCGACCCCAACTTTTTTCCCTTAATAATAGTATATATCACAATCAATCCCCGCGCAATAAACGCCTCAGTCCATTGAGGCGTTTAGGCTTTTTTACAACAAAAATACTATTAAATGCATTGACTTTTCAAATATTTTAAGGTATAGTAGCCATAAGCTTCGGCTATTACAATCAAGGGGGTAGATAAATGGCAAAAGTTCATCACGACGGACCTCGCGGCAATTCAGCCAACTCCGCAGATCACTTTAAAGAACTTGTGATCGGTGTTAAACCGATTGAAATCAGGCTAAACAAGGCTGGCCAATTCCATTTCGAATTTTTCGGGACCAAAGCCGGCGAAGAAGTAATTATCCTTGAATCAGGACTTAATTGCGGCTATCACGGCACCGGACCATCGTATTCGTTCGATATATTACGGATGCTCGGTGTGCCGGCAGATTTGGCCCAAATGGTTTACGAAAACGATAATCTGCTTTACAATTTCCGCGTACCAAACAAACCGACCGTCACGACTTCTTAATCCGGCAACGCTAGAATTAATTCTAGCGTTTTTTAGTACAAAAAAAGAAAGCAAACTAAAAAATTAATCGACTTTCTTTTTGGCAGGAGAGGAAGGAATCGAACCCTCACTATCGGTTTTGGAGACCGATGTTCTACCACTAAACTACTCTCCCGTAAATAATATACAATTTATAATTAAAACTAAAACTGAAATAATAATTTTAGGGGCCGATGTTCTATGACCGAGGTCACGAGGTCTGTCAAACCACTAAACTACTCTCCCAAATACAAAGTTATCCGTTTTGATTACCCGCAACTTAATTTTATCATAAAATAAAATAAAAAGCAGATAACAAAAACGGATAATTAAGTTATTTTTTTGCTTTAGAAATTTTGGTTTCTTTGTGCAAGGTTGTAGCACGACATTTTTTGCAAAATTTATTGTGCTCAATTTTTTCTTTGTTTTCAGTTGGATTTTTGCTAGTAATGTAATTCAATGATTTACATGCATCGCACTTAAACTGAAAAGCCAGAACTTTAGTTTTAGCCATTTGTTTCCTTTATATGATGATTTTAATACTTATTTTGGAGCCCGAGATCGGATTTGAACCGACGACCTACTCCTTCACTTACACCCTTATTTCACCATAAATGATTTATAAAGGGGTTAGACTGTATCTTGAGCTATCTTACGATTTAGCTCCCCTTGTCAGTCGTTCGGGCCCATTTTTGCAAATGTGCCACGGTCTCAACCTATCAGGTCTTTAACCGTTATTCGGGATTCATAACTAGATTTCTCTAATAATGGGCAGGAGACATGTGTCCCACCATGGAGTTGCTCTACCACTGAGCTACCCGGGCATATCTCGAGCAGGCTCGAGAAGCGTGGTGCCAAGAGAGGGATTCGAACCCCCGAAGCCCGAAGGCAAGAGATTTACAGTCTCCTCCAGTTGACCGCTTTGGTATCTTGGCATATCCACTTTTACATTTTACACTAAAAAAAGATATTTTTCAACCTTATTTTATTTCCCTGAGCCGGCGAGGGGATTCGAACCTCCGACCTGCTGTTTACAAAACAGCTGCTCTACCACTGAGCTACACCGGCTCAGGAAAATAAACACTATATTTTAAATAATTGATATTGCTCTATAATTTTCAGAAGAAAATTTCTGCGACAACATACCATGACCTTTATAATATAGAATGCTGCTCTATGACCGAGGTCACGAGGTCTGTCAAACCACTGAGCTACGCTGGCTTAAATAGACATTAAGAATACTCTACTTTTTCTTTTTCTTCTCTTTATCCAAAGCTTTTTGAGCCTTTTCATACAATTCTCGGTATTTTTTGTTTTTCGGCTCCTGCTCAACTGCCTGCATATACGACTGACTGGCCTTAAAATAATCTTTCAACCCCATATAGGCGTCACCGAGCTTAATAAACAGTGAAAGATCGCCAGATTCAAGCTTGATGGCCTGTAAGAAGGCGTCTTTAGCATCATAATAGTTTTTTTGCACAATGTAAATAGTCCCCAACCGATCATAAACTTTAAAATTGTTTGGTTCCTGAGCTGCAATCTTAATATACAAGCTTTCGGCAGCCGTGTAATCCTTACGATCAAAAGCATCATCAGCCTGAGCCATCGCGCCCACTGCCACAATTCTTGCTGGCGAGACTTCATCTTCAGCCTTTTGGAACTGGGCAGCCACCGGCAAACGTCGAGCTAAAATCAAAAAAATCAAAACCACCGCGCCGATAATAATAAAATCCCAAAAATATGTACTCATTTTATCGCCCTTGTTTGTTATTTATTTCTTAATTTCCTTTTTAATCAAACCTTTATCTTCGTCGGCCTCGTACGAAAGACAACACATCAGTCGGCCACAACAACCAGTCATTTTGGAAAGTTTCGATCCGCCCGTCTCCTGAATCACCGCCATTTTTGCCGAAACTCCGTCTAAATCTTTAATAAAACGTTTGCAACACAATTCTTGACCACAAACACCATAACCACCCATTAAACGGGTTTCTTCTCTTGGACCAATCTGCTGTAAACGGATAATTTTACGAAAACTTCCAACCATATCTGAAACTAAAGCTCGAAAATCAACGCGGCCGTTTGATGAAAAATAAAAAGTCATTTTTTTCTCGTCAAAAGATAAATCGGCATCGGAAATTTTCATATCCAAACCATGACGCAACACTTTTGTTTGAGCTTCATCGATCGATTGACGGGCTTTTTCCTTAAGCTCATTTCGATGTGTTCTGTCTTCTGGCGTCATAATACGAATAAATTTAGTTTCAGGCAAACTATCGATATTTTTCTTTGGACAAACGCAAAGAACAACCGATGGTTCAAGAATTTGCTCCGCTTCAACTAAAACTTCTTGTCCAGAATTAAGTTGTTCCCCTGCTTCAATTTTATAGGTTTGACCCGTGCTCAACACGCGAATTTGGTTCATATATGTATTCTCGATTAATTAAAACTTTAATAAAAGGTTTTCTACTAATAATTTTACTGAAATATTGGTCTCAAGTAAATCTTTTGCCCGACTGATTTCTTTCAAAATCTCTAAACAGTCCTGACCGGCTAGTAATTTCTCCCGAAAATAAATTTGCCAGGCGATCAAAGTTGATCTGATGGCCGCTGGCTCCTCTTCAGCAAATTTAACTGTCCAGTCAAAACGCTCTTTGATCGTCATCTGGCCTAATTGAGCTGGATCCAAATAATTCAAGGCGGTAATCTGATTTGAAATTTCAGTTAATTTTATTTTCTGACACCGCGAGGCAATCGTCCCAAGAATTTTTTGCTCATTTTTAGTAGTCAAAACCATTAAAACAAAACTTGGCGGCTCTTCAAGAGTTTTTAGTAAAGCATTGGCCGATTCCGTAGTCATATTTTCCGCATTTTGAATCACCAACATTTTCCTGTCACTATTAACCGGTCTTAGGTGAATCCAGTGAATCAACTGTCTAACCTGTTCAATTTTGATTGTTTCGTCATCAACTAGCTCAAAATCGGCCAAACTAATATTTAAAGACTTTCTGGTCTCTTCAATATCAAACTCGCCGATCACGAGAATTGAATTTGCTCGCTCACTCATAAGATTTGCAATATTGATCATGATTTAAAGTTAACAGTTTTAAGGGTTTTTATCAAGAAATTTTAAGTTTTTTGTCCAGGGGGTTCCCAGTTGTGAATAATAATGTTATAATAATCATAAGGGTGGCCTATCACAGGCCGGTCGACCCATTAATTTTATACTATTAGGAATCACAAAATGGATTTTCAAGACAAAACAATGACTTGTAAGGATTGCTCAAGTGAGTTCGTTTGGACTGCCGGAGAACAAAAGTTCTACGCAGACAAAGGCTTACAGAACCCGCCTAGCCGCTGCAAAAACTGCCGCGACAACGCTAAGCAAGCCAAAGCAAATCGACCAACCTTTTCCATCACTTGTAAAGATTGCGGAAAAACGGACGAAGTGCCGTTTCAACCTCGCGATCCTAAAGATGTGCTCTGCAAAGAATGCTTCGACAAGCGAAGAGCTGAACAAGCGTAAGCTTAAAGCTCAAATTTAGGAATTTTTCTTAGAGAGTAATTTTCTTCGAAATAGTTCTTAGACACCGTGTACACACAGTCAATCTTAGTCCTTGGACTTTGAAAGGCTGTGTGTTTGGTTTTACAACAGTTTTAGTTCGGTGAAGTGAGTGCGGTTTGTTAAAACTGGCTACCGGACCTTTACCACAAATTTGGCAAACATGTTTTGTTGATGCCATTTGGTTTAAATTAAGTTTTTTAAGATTGTTTGACATTTATTTTTCCTCGGATTTCACATATAATTAAACAGATAGACTGTTTAATTTAGTATTAGTTTGTTATATAAATAATAATACCAGAAAGAAAGTAAAAAATCAAGATGTTATTACTCGGATTGATCACTTCGCCTGTCGAAGTCATAATTTATCTATTAATTTTAGTTTTGGCACTCACCGTTCACGAAGCGGCTCACGCCTACATGGCCCATCTTTTGGGTGATGATACGGCCAAACATATGGGGCGGTTAACTCTAAATCCACTCGCCCATCTGGATCTTTGGGGTTCAATTTTAATGCTAGTAGCTGGTTTTGGTTGGGGCAAACCTGTGATGGTTAACCCGCTTCACTTTGAAAACCCAAAACTAGACAATATCACCGTGGCCTTGGCCGGACCGGTCAGCAACTTTTTACTGGCTTGTTTACTCGGCTTATTGATCAGATTTATCCCAATGCCGGCCTTAATTCAAAGCGGCCTGGCTTTAGGCGTTCTCCTTAACCTAACCTTGATGGTTTTCAATCTTTTACCAATTCCCCCACTCGATGGCTCAAAATTCTTAACTTTATTTTTAAAAGACACAACTTATTTATATTTTGAACAATTTGGTTTTTATATTTTAATGGCCCTGATTATTTTCGACACTCAAATTCCAGTGATTCCTTTTATCTTAAATCACGTTGTTAGTTTTATTTTTAACTTTTTAGTCGGTCACCCAATATCGCTCTAATTAAAGCGAGAGCTCATATAAATTATTCTGGCTCACCAGCCAGAGTTTTTTAGTTTTAGTGGAAACATCAAAATCAGTAATTGTGCCGAAGCCATCTGGCATAGCGTACTGATGAATAAAATGACCATCTTTATCAAATTCAATAATGCGATTTTGACCCGCATCCAAAATAAAAATTGAACTCGTATCCGAATCGGTATAAAGTTTGACCGGTTTTTCAATTTTGGAATTCGGGGTTGGTAAATCTCGAATAATAAAATCTTGGACCTTACCGCCTTGAAGTTTAACTACATCACCGGTCGAACGCAAAACATAAACCGAACCATCAACCGCAAAAGAAATACCATTTTTGATCGTAGCGAAACCAGCATTTAGGTAATTTTGGCCGGCGGCAAAACCTTGTGAACTCAAAACGTGTTTATAAACCTGACCATTAACCCCATCTAACAAATAAAAATTACCATTATAGTAACTCAAGCCAGTGGCTTTTTCCCAAGTTCCGTTGATTTTAGCTTGGTCAAAAGTATCGCTAACAATTGAGTATTCATAAACATTTTGACTCGAAGTATAAAGAAAAATAATCTCGCTACTGGCTACGCCGTAAAGAATATCGCCATTATTACGCGGCAAAGACGCCACTTTTTCAGGCTTAGCTGTGCCGGCGCCAACCCTGTAAATCTCATTGGCAGTCACTAAATAATTTTGACCAGCAATATTAAAAACATTTTTAACCCCAGTCACACCAGACATAATTGGTTGTAAACTAGCATAACGCGTCGTGTTTGTTAACCGATCTAACTCGGTTTGACAAGATTGACCAGCCGCTTGCGAATCCTGTTTTAAAATCTCGATTGAACTAATCTTTTGAGCACCTAATACACAATTATTAAAACTAATTTTTGCTCTTTCACTATCGCCGATTGAACTATAATTTTTACCATCTTTTTGGGCCGCCTGCACCGTTTTTAAAATGGTTTGAGCTTCGAGCAAAGTCATTTTCTTGCCAGAACCTTTACCCGCGCTAATAGCAAAAACTATAATTACTACCACAATTAAACCGAGTGCACCTAGTAAATAAGGTCGATTTTTCTTCGAGTGCCAGAGCAAAATAAGCCAATGTACAAAATTCATAACCTTTTGCCAAATCAACTTCACTATTTTATATTTATCGCCCGCGATTTTTTTCTTTTTTTCCATTTCGTAGTGGTGAACGTGAAGCTCTGGCGAATATTGAATTTCTTCATCTTTAAGCAAACCCTCGTCTTTACCGGAATCCTGGATAAAATCCTTATGGAATTGATCCATTTTAGCTGGTTTTGCCGCCTGTTTTTGCTTCATATTTTTAATACTTTTTACGGTATAGTTAAATAATTTACCGAAAGCACTTGCCAGTAGCTTACCTAAAAAGCTAAATAAAGGCGATAAAATTTGTTGCCAAACTTTTTCAAAACCAACAAAGGCAGACTCGATCGGTCTATCCAAATGAATATTGTCGCTTAAATTATCTTCTAGAACTTTACTAGCCTGCTCGAGCGTCATGAGATCTAAAATCATCACATTAACCGCTCGAACCTTTTTCTTTTTCAAAATTTTCGCGATCTGTAAAACCGCTTGTCGAGGACTATTTATACTAATTATTTCTTTCAAAGTGTCGAGTTCAAGATTAACAAACAAGTCCGGATTAGCAATTAAAACTTTGTCATGAACCTTGAGTTCGCCGCTTGTGACATTAGAAAACGTGTTGGCCGGGTGGACCTCAGTTTGGTCTTGAGCCAAACCGTAAGTTAAGTGGTTGACTTTGCCTTGGCGGAAAATATAAGCTTCGGCCGTACCAGTTTGAGCCAAAATAATTCGATTCTCAATCTGAATAGCCAAAATCGCATTCAGATTACCAATCCAATTAGTTTCGCCGTTTTGAGTAATTTTCGTCAAATTTTCGTTGACTGCCTTAAGCGCGGATTCAAAATTGTCCAAATCAGAAGTACTATCGCCACTATAATAAGCTTGATAAAAAGTATTGATGATCGATTGGCCAACCTGACTAGTAGCGAACCACGGCGAATTAATTTCGATCAAACTGTAAAAAGTACCCATATAGGCTTTGGAAATATCCATACTCGACCGAGATTGGCAATTTAAAAAACGGTCAGGCAATTTTCCTGTCGTGGTGATCCTAGCATATTGAACTTCATATTCCATATTTTTCCCCAAATTTATGGTCGAAAAGACTACAAAATTAATTTACAAAAAACCAAGGTTTTACCCAATCTTTGTAATAATTTTAGTAGCCCACCAGTAAAACATGAATTTGGCGTTCTTTAACGCTAG
>JBAXXI010000012.1:0-19537 GCA_037127955.1 Candidatus Berkelbacteria bacterium
ATTTTGAGATTGGTTCTGATTATGTCAAAATTAATGATGCCAGTCATCTGAAGGCTATTGATATTACAACGGGCGTTTTCCCGGAATTTTCAACTGATATGCAGGCTCAAACTGGAGTTGTTTTAACCCAGGCTCAAGGTACAAGCCATATCAACGAAACACTTTTTGAAAATCGCTTAGGTTATCTAAATGAACTTGAAAATATGGGCGCAAAAATCAAAATGATTAACGCTCATGAAGCCAATATTTATGGTCCAACTAAACTTGTTGGCGCTCAAATTAAAAGCTTAGATTTAAGAGCTGGTGCGACCATGATTCTAGCTGGTCTAATTGCCGAAGGCGAAACAACGATTGACCATATTGAAATTATTGATCGAGGTTATGAAAAAATTGAAGAACGTTTGGCTCAACTCGGCGCCAATATTAAAAGGATTTCATGATTTTAAAAAAACTTGGAATTGATTTAGGTACAACCAATATTCTGGTTTATGTGCCAGAAAAAGGCATTGTCATAAATGAGCCATCTGTGGTGGCGCTCGACGCTTCGAGTAATCAAGTTATGGCAATCGGTCAAGAAGCTAAAGAAATGTTGGGACGTACGCCAGATAGTATCATCGCGGCTCACCCGTTAAAAGATGGTGTGATCGCTAATTTTAATATTACTAAGGCCATGATCAAGTACTATATTAATAAACTTGGTGGCCGTATTCGCTTATTTAGACCAGATTTGATGGTCGCGATTCCGGCTGGTGTCACCTCGACCGAACGTCGAGCTGTTATCGACGCTTGTATCGGCGCTGGCGCTAAAAACGCTTACGTAATCAAAGAGCCTATCGCGGCTGCGCTTGGCGCGGGTATTCCTATTGCCAGTTCGTCTGGCAATATGATTATTGATATTGGCGGGGGAACCTCGGAAATCGCCGTGATCGCGCTTGGCGATATTGTAGCCTCAACCTCAGTGCGCGTTGGTGGCAATAAAATGGATTTGGCTATCGCTAGTTACATCAGAAAAAAATATAACCTGGTAGTGGGTGAGGCCACGGCCGAAAAAATTAAAATCAAAATCGGCGCCGCGCTTCCGCTTAAAAAAGAATTAACCATGGAAGTTTCGGGTTGCAATACCATCACTGGACTACCAGAAAGTATTATGATTTCGTCTTCAGATGTGGTTTTAGGCGTACGCGAGGTTCTGCAAGAAATTATTGCGGCCGTCAAAATTGTGTTACAAAACACGCCGCCAGAACTGGCCTCCGATGTGATGGATAAAGGTATTGTTATGACTGGCGGGGGATCAATGTTGCGCGGTCTTGATCAAATGTTAACCAAAATTACTGGTGTACCGTGCCAAACCGCGGAAGATCCGCTTTTGTGTGTCGGTAAAGGTACTGGTATTGCGGTAGAAAATTTAGAATCATTCAAAAAATCTGTTTTGTGGGCAAGATAAAAATAGTAAAAAGTCAAAAGTTAAAAGTTGAAAGCATATGGATATTTACTATTATTATAATTTCATATCACTTTAAACTTTAAACCTTAAACTTTAAACTGGAGACATTTATGCTAATTGGAATTGACACTAGCCGAACAACTAAACCTAAATTAACCGGTACTGAGTACTATTCAATTGAAATTATTAAAAATTTGGCCAAACTTGACCAGCAAAACAGATATTTACTCTATGCTCAGCTTGACCCATCTGAAAGATTGGGCAAATTGCCAAGTAATTTTAAAACCAAAATCATGCCGTTTCCACGGCTTTGGAGTCAAGTTCGTTTGTCTTGGGAAATGCTTTGGGCTAAACCCGATGTTCTATTTGTACCAAGCCACACTGTGCCTTTAATTCACCCGAAAAACACGGTGGTGACGCTTCATGATTTAGGTTTTAAACATTTTCCAGAACTTTATTCGTCGGAAGAACTAGCTTATCATAATTGGACTATGAATTTTTCAGCTAACCATGCTTGCCAAATTATTACGCCATCAGAGTTTACTAAGCAAGATTTGATCAAAACCTATGCGCTAGATCCATCTAGAATTCATGTCGTCTGGCATGGTTTCGATAAGGATCGATTTAAACCAAATCCTTCGATCAAAAAACAACCTTACATTTTGTTTATTGGTCGAATTGAAGAAAAGAAAAACATTCGCAATATGATCAAGGCTTACGGCATGCTCCGCAGCGAAGTTAGTATTAAGCATAAATTGGTTTTAGCTGGTTCGCCGGGTTTTGGTTATGAAGGTATTAAGGCCGAAATCGCCAAATTACCTCAAGCAGTTCAGGAAGATATTATTGAAACTGGTTATATTTCTGAACAAGACTATATTCACCGGTTACAAGAAACTGATATTTTTCTTTTTACCACTAACTTTGAAGGTTTTGGTATGCCGATTATTGAGGCGTTTGCCTGTGGCACACCAGTGGTCACCAGTAATGTTTCGAGTATGCCGGAAATCGCCGGCAATGCGGCCATGTTGGCTAACCCTAAAAAACCTTTAGAAATTGCTGCCGCTTTATCAAAACTAATCCACTCACCAAACCTTAAAGAATCATTGATCTTAAAGGGTAGAGTGCGGGCCGGTCTTTTTTCTTGGGAAAAAGCCGCTCATCAAACTCTTGAAGTTTTAAAAAAAGCAGGTCAAAATGATTAAAATTCTAGGTGTCAAAATTGATCAAGTTACATTTCCCGAGGCTTTAGCGAAAATCCAGGCTTTTCTGATGGTTGATGAGGTTCACCAGATCGCCACGGTTAACCCTGAATTTATTGTAGCCGCCCAAAATGATGAAAAATTTAAAGAAATTTTAAATCAAACCGCTCTCAATGTACCCGATGGCGTTGGTATTGGTTGCGCTGCTTGGTTTTTAGGTAAAAAAATCAAAGAACGTATTACCGGTGTAGATTTAACCTGGGAAATTTGTAAAATTGCGGCCGAAAAAGGCTATTCAGTTTTCTTTTTAGGTGCGGCTGAAGGCGTGGCTGAAAAAGCTGCGTTTCGAGTTAAACTTTTAAATCCTCAGTTAAAAATCGCTGGAACTTATGCTGGCTCACCAGATGAAGAAGGTTTGGTTCAAAAAATTAACGAGTCTGGCGCCGATATTCTACTGGTAGCTTTTGGTGCGCCCAAACAAGAAAAATTTATCGCGAGCAATAAGGCCAATCTTAAGGTTAAAGTGGCAATCGGGGTGGGCGGGACATTTAACTATATCGCCGGTAATATTGCTTATGCGCCAGTCTGGATGAGAAAAGCCGGACTCGAATGGCTTTTTAGACTCATCACCGAACCAAAACGCTGGAAGCGAATTTTTAATGCAGTCATTGTATTTCCGTTTTTAGTTCTCAAATCTCGTTTTAGTAAATAAAAAATCAGGAAAATATTCCTGATTAGAGTGGATCTAATTGATATCGACCAGTAATTCTTCTGGTTCTATTTCGATAGCATTTTTCGATTTTAAGTACTCGATAATATCGCTTCGATCATAGTTTTGATACTCGTGGAAATCTAAGGCAATAGTCAGCGGCGTGGCTTGATTCAGGCCTTCCGGTTTATTAATATCGGCTCCAGCTTCAACCAGTAATTTAACAGGTTCGAGTTCGCCATATGTGATGGCAAAATGCAAGGCTGTCCATTGGTCATGATCGGCTAAATTAACATTAGCACCATACTCAATCAAAAGTTTAATTAATTGTGTATTGCCGCGCATAGCTGCCAAATGGAGTGGCGTACCCGCTGTTTCAAACTTTTCAAGGTTTAGACCAATAATATTCGGGTTAGCACCGGCATGCAAAAGTAGTTTAGCGCTTTCAATATTTTCTTTGTCACAGGCAAAACAAAGGGCGGATAAGCCTTCATTTGTCCGCGCGTTTACATTGCAACCTTTAGCAATTAATTGGTTCACAGTTTCATTTAATTGATTATAAGAGGCATAAATTATTGGTGTAAAACCTTCGTCATCTTTACTATCAATTATAACTTCTTCACGAAGCAACATGAGTGCGATTTCTTCCTTTTCAGCCGCTATGGCAAAGCTAAGTAAACTCACATCTTTTGGGCCCCGCAGATTTAGATCTTGTCCCAGAAAAATATAGGTTTCGACTTCGTCTGTATAGCCGTGCAGGATCGCTTCGAAAATATCTGACATATTAGGTACTCCTTGATTTAGGATAGTCTATTTATACCATAAATAAAGGAAAAAATAAAGTATTTTCGACTTAAATAATTTATGTTATATTAGATGTGTAATTAAAATATTTCTTAGAAAGGAAATATACCAAAATGGAAGAGACCAAAAAGTGTGCTTGCGGTATGCCGCTCGATGAAAATACCGAATGTAAATGTAAACCAGAAAATTGTATTTATTGTTGCGAATGCGAAGAAGGTTGCGATTGCGGCTGCACCGAAAAAGCCGATGAAGATGATGATGAAGAAGGTTGCTGTGCGTGTAGTGGTTGCGACAAAGGTTGCGCCGCTAAAGACGAAGACGATAAATAAATTCTAAAAAACGAAATAAACCATAAAGGGCCTTGACTTTTAGGCCTTTTTGTGGTATAATATATTATTCAACTGTATGGTTGAAGACGGTCATCCTGGGGATGATTAAGGGTGTAACTCCTCGCCTTATATGGAGTATTTTTCAAGGAGGTAGTTGTATGACTACCGTAAAAAACCCTTTAAAAACCAAAATTTCTGGCCAATTCGAAATTTCGAATGGTCCAGGAAAATGGGACCTCACCTTGTCGCTAATGGATAATACTATTGAAAATCCGCGTTATGCGCTTTTCAATGTGAATATCCCGGCCGACGCCACCAATCCCCGCAATGCACCAATGTGTTTAACCGAGGTTTTAGTTTGTCTGAACGCTCTCGAGCGTGAAGACGGCAGTGGCAATAACTGGAACTTTAAGGGATTTAATCCTGAAAACGGACAAAAAATAGAAGGTTATTTTAACCTTCAGACTCGAAAAGGTTGGATGAGATTATTCATTTAGCCGAATCAAAAAAGAACCCCGCATGAAAGTGCGGGGTTTTATTATACTAATATTTTATCGAAACCAATGTTCAACCTCGTAGGTTGAACATTTATATGGTAAGATTAAATAAAGGAGGTTTAATATGCAATATCGCAAAGACCCATTAATAACAGGTGAATGTTACCATGTTTTTACAAGAAGTATTGCCAAATACATTATATTTAATAATGATAACGATTTCACAAGGATTATAGAGACCATTAATTTGTTTCATTTTTCTAATTTTAAATCTGCATATCCGTCATATAAAAAGCTTTCTTTTAATACTCAAAATGAAATTCTTAAAAATCTTCAAAAGGAAAATCAAAAGCTTGTTGAGATAATTGCGTATTGCGTTATGCCCACACATATTCACTTAGTGTTGAGACAATTGGAAGATAATGCCATTTCAAATTTTATGAGTCGAATCCTAAATGGATATAGTAAATATTTTAATATTTGCCATCAGAGGTCAGGGCCGCTCTTTGAGGGACGTTTCAAAAGTGTACATATTAAGGATGATGAGCAATTATTACACCTAACAAGATATATACACTTGAATCCTGTTTCAGCAGGTTTAATTGATAAACCAGAGGATTGGCAATATTCTTCATACCACGAATATTTAGATGACAATGTTAATAAAATATGTGATTTTAATTTAATTCTTGATTTTGTACCAGTGAAATATGAACAATTTGTTAATGATCAAAAATCTTACCAGAGAGAACTCCAAATAATAAAAAATTTAACGATTGATGTTTAAACCAATGTTCAACCTACGAGGTTGAACATTTTTGGTTAAGTTTGCATTGATTTTTTTGCCAAAATAAGGTAAAATATGACCATGTCTTATTTAGATTTAGCAAAACCTATTATTGCTTTGGCACCCATGCACGGGTTCACCAATAGCGAATTCAGACTCAAGTGCCGCAAGTTCGGCGCTGATTTAGTATATTCTGAAATGGTCGCCGCTGAAGGCATTATTCGTCGCGTGCCGGCTGTGCTTGAGCAACTGGAATTTGTCAAAGCTGAACGCCCGGTTATTTTACAGATTTTTGGCTCAAACCCAGAATCCATGGCAACCGCCGCTCAAATTATCGAAAACGAATATAGTCCAGACGGGATCGATATCAACTTCGGCTGTCCGGTCCAGAAAGCCGCTAAACAGGGTTTTGGCGCTGTGCTTTTGCGTGACCCCAAAAAGGCTATCCAGATCATTAAGGCCGTCAAAAAAGTTCTCAAAACCACTCCTTTAAGCGTTAAAATCAGGTTAAACGATGATGTAGAAGAAACGATCAGTTTTATTAAACAAGCCCAAAAGGCCGGCGTCCAGATGGTCGCTATTCACGGCCGCACTTTGACACAAAAATACAGAGGAATAGCCGACTACGACAAACTTCACCTAATTAAATCTCATTTTACAGATCTAATTATTTTAGGTAGCGGTGATATCAAAACCCGCTCTGATATCGAAACCAAACTCGGCAATCTCGACGGTGTTTTGGTCGGCCGCGCCGCCAAAATCCGTCCAGAGGTCTTCCAAGAACTCAAATTGTAAGTATTTTGGATTTAAAAACAATACCTGGTGATAATTTTATAATACTTATCCTTGACTATAATCAATTCGAATGATATATTAGCCTTACCGATTTATTCAAATAAAGGGGGTTATAATAATGAAAAAAATCGCGCTCATTTTCAATTGCCACAATAATAGTAATGATCAACTTACTAAACTTGGTCTAATTCAAGCCGGCTACCTTATCCAATTGGCGTTAGGTTGGTTTAATGAAACTATTAAACTTAACATTCTAAATAAAGTTGTAGTTTTTTCAACTGAAAGGGCTAATGATCTTGAGCCGGCAATGCTACTCCAAAACTGCACCGACATGAATTACGTTTTACCTCTTCAAATGATAGACCGACGATGGGGATCCTATGGTGATGACTTAACAGATGGCGGTAGTAAAGCAGAAAACTTGGCAATACAAATTGACGAATTTAATCGTGATTACGCTGTGGTATTTGCTTGGTTTAGTGATGATTATAATGTCATGCCATTCTTAAATCATTGGGATATACCAAAACCTAACGAATGGCCAACAGATTCCGCCCCAGTATTGGTATGTATCGATATTGAAACGAAATCTATCGGATTTGCCTTTGCGCCTTTTGCAATACCAGACTAAGTTTAATTATCTACTTTTAGGGCTCGGCTATAAACCTTGCCCTTTTTAAGTATTTAAAAAGGCCCGTGTATAAAAACACGGACCTAACAGATAATTTTACTTGCAAGAATTAATGTAAGTTGCCAGGTTCAAGACATAGACATCATCTATCTTTTCATTGAACTTTAGATAGGTATAAAGCATATGTCCAATGCCGGCGATTTGATTCTTGTTTAAAGTGACTTTCTGGTCAACAAGCATTCTAAGCCTGTGACAAAATGAAGCCGGGTCAATCTTGTAATCTGGATCAGGATTCTGAAAAAAGTTCTGTATACCATCTACGGCCGGGAAGCGCTCGATTTCAGCCTGATTGGTATTAATAATAATGTCGTCCAGGCTAACACCGATATCGGCCGCGGCTTTCAGGCGAGCGTTCAGTTCTTGCTCAATTAGTGGCAAAAGAGTTGCACTCGCTTTGCTTTCAATAGTAGCATCAATATTTCCAATTTTCATGAGAGCCTCATTTTGAACACATAATTTGTAGTTCCTGAGCAACTCTTCTTGGTCCATTTGCCTTAATTCCTCAATTATTGAAGCCATTTAATTTACCTCCTTAAGGTAAAACGAACATCGGTGAACTATTCAACCGAATAAATAATTCTAGCATATTTTCTGGTTTATGTCAAGATTTAGTCATATATGTCTGTGTTTATAGTATTAAAAAAGAGCGAAAATTAATTCGCTCTATTATAGTAATCATTCGTGATTTAGTACGCGATCATTAAGGTGAAGCAATGACTGAATCGTAAAGCTCAGCATCCTTTTTTAACCGCTCCAAGCTATCAAGTCTGGAAAGTAACTCTTCTTCAAGAAGATCAATATTTTCCTTGCAATTATTATTGGCCGGCTTTGTGGAAACATCCAACAGCGCCTGACCGACTGATCCCAATATACTTGAGGATAAAGCGGTTCTATAGTTTTGAACCAAAACCTTATGGCTCATTTTTTGGATTTCTTCTTTTGTTAAAAGTTTCATTCTTTCCCCCTAAAGTTAAAATACATCAATCAATATTCTGATCGAATAGAAAGATTATACTTCGTTTAACCTGTTTTGTCAAGACCAATGTATTTGAAAAGGCCCGTGTAAACACGGGCCTTAAAACGAGATTTATACTTTTTCCAGGTCCTGTTGCCAGGCGCCTATAAAAGCAATATTGTTTTTTTCAGGAACCTGATCTACATGGGTATTAATAATCTTGCCCATATGTCCAGATCCTTCACAATGACCTTCATCATCACTGTGTGGTGGTAAGGCGTCGATTTCTGAGTCGACGTAAAATGTTCTACTACATTTACTGCATCCAATTTCTACCATAGTTAGTAACCCCTTTTTTGTTTTACTGAAATGATTTCACTTCAGTTTAAACTAGTATAGCACATTTTAGGGCTTTTGTCAAGATGAACAGGCAGAATTTTCTTGACGAACCCACTTTTTTTGTGTATACTACTATTAGTGAAGTAGGTTATGGATAACCTGCTTTTTTTATTACTTATTTGAGCATGGTCAGGAAAAAACGTCTTGACAGCTCAATTAAAAAATCCTAAAATTAAAGTGTAATGTAAAGTTGACTTTACATCGAAAACAGATTCGGTGTAAGAAGAAAGGATCTATTATGGCTATCTCACCATTTATCGCCGCTATCAATCAAATTTGTGACGAAAAAGGTATCTCAAAAGAATCAGTGATTGAAACCATCGAAGCTGCTTTGGCCGCTGCTTACCGTAAAGATTACGGCGAACCAGGTCAAATCATTGTGGCTAAACTTGACCCAGAATCAGGTGAAACTCAATTTTCACGTGTTTTCAATATCGTTGAAAATGAAGAAGATGTGGAAGAACCAGATGCTCAAAAAACCGTGGCTGAAGCCCGTAAATTAAAGAAAAATATTGAAGCTGGTCAAACTATCGAATTTCCACTCGAAACCCACTCGGATTTCGGTCGTATTGCCGCGCAAACTGCTAAGCAAGTTGTGACTCAGAGACTTCGTGAAACTGAACGCGATATGCTTTACTCTGAATTCAAAGACAAAGAAGGTTTGTTAATTAATGGTGTGATTCAACAGGTTGAAAATGGTAATGTCGTGATTGATTTAGGTAAAATCAATGGTATCATGTTGCCGTTTGATCAGGTTAAAAACGAACGTTACTACTCGGGTCAACGCTTAAAAGTTTTTGTTAAAGCCGTTGAAGAATCAAGCCGTGGTCCACGTATTTTAGTTAGCCGTGCCGAAGGTGGATTAGTTCAAGGTTTGTTTGAAAACGAAGTTCCAGAAATTGCCTCTGGTTCAGTTGAAATTAAAGGTATTGCTCGTGAAGCCGGTTCTAGAAGTAAAGTGGCCGTTTACACCGAACAAGAAGGTCTTGATCCAGTTGGTTCTTGTGTGGGCCAACGCGGTTCTCGTATCCAAGCTGTTTTAGCTGAACTTGGCGATGAAAAAATCGATATTATTCTTTGGAATGCTGATGAAAAACAGTTTATTATCAATGCTTTAAGTCCAGCTAAAGTTAGTAAAGTAACTTTAAACGAGAAAGAAAAACGGGCTCAAGTTTTGGTTCCAGAAGATCAATTCTCACTCGCCATCGGCACCGGCGGTCAAAATGTTCGTCTTGCCAGCAAATTAACTGGTTGGAGTTTGGATTTTGAAAAAGTTGAAGAAACTAAGGAAGGCGAGGCTGAAGAAGCAACCGCTGAAGAAGAAGTTAAACCAAAAAAGAAATCAATCAAAAAAGCCAAAACCGAAGAAATAACTGAAACTGAACCGGTTGAAGAAACGGCTCAAATTGAAGAAGAAGTCACTCCAGAAATCGTTGAAGAAGCTACTTCAGAAGAAGCGTCACAAGAATAGTTCATTTAAATTTAACCAAATTATATAAAGGTATATATGAGTAATCATGAAATTTTTGATAAATTTTCGCAAAATGCTCGTAAGATTTTGATTTCAGCTCAAAAGATTGCTCAAAGTATGGGAACTGCTCTCGGGAGCGAACATATTTTACTCGCACTTGCGATAACACCAAAAACTCTAGCACAGAGTATTTTAAGAGAACAAATGGTCGGACTTGATCAGATTCGTTTGATTGTCAGTCTACATCATTTTACTAAAGAACCAGCCCCAGGCATGTCGGCTGAAGCGAAAGATGCGCTTCGCGCGGCGGCCAAAGTCGCGGCTGAATATGGCCATGATCAGATTGATACTGAGCACTTGTTGCTGGGTATTATTTCTGAAGAAAAATTTAATGCCAACGAAGTGGTTGACCGAATTGGGACTGATCCAAGTGTGATTATGGATCAAATTCGTGGTTTTTTTGAAGAAATGGAAGAGTTTGATGAAAATCCGAAAACTGATTCAGGCGAAACTTCATTCAATTTTCAAATGCCAACTGGTCAACCTTTAACCGAAATGCCAATCTTTCCACCAGCCCCACCAAAGGTTTCAGTCGACAGTTTTACCACCGACTTAACTGATCTGGCACGCAAAGGTAAAATTGACCCAGTCATCGGCCGAGATAAAGAAATCGAACGAGCGATTCAGATTTTAGCCCGTCGAACTAAAAATAATCCGGTTTTGGTTGGTGAACCAGGTGTGGGTAAAACCGCTATTGTTGAAGGCATTGCCAAAAGAATTATTGAAGGTAAAGTGCCAAGTCAATTTTTGAATAAGAAATTGGTTTTGCTTGATTTGCCACTTTTGATCGCTGGAACCATGTATCGCGGTCAATTTGAGGAAAGAATTAAAAAAGTTCTCGATGAAATTATTGAAAATGGTCAAACCATATTGTTTATCGATGAAATACATACCATCGTTGGAGCAGGCTCGGCAGAAGGCTCACTCGATGTGGCCAATATCTTAAAACCGGCCTTAAGTAAAGGTAAATTGCGCTTGATCGGCGCTACAACTTTTACTGAATACAGAAAATTTATTGAAAAAGATTCAGCCCTTGAACGACGCATGCAAAAAGTCACGGTTAATGAACCGTCAGAAGAAGATACAATCAAAATTCTCCATGGTATTAAACCAAACTTTGAAACCTATCACGGGGTCAAAATTTCAGATGAAGCGATCCGCGCCGCGGTTGAACTTTCGGTTCGGTACATTAACGATCGATTCTTGCCAGATAAGGCCATTGATTTAATTGATGAGGCTTCATCGGCTTGGAAAATTAAAAACCAGAAAGTTGATGATGTTTTAAAGGTTAAATTAAACCAAAAACTCGAACAGATTAAGCGTGAAAAAGAAAAAGAAGTAGAATTAGAAAATTTTGCTAAAGCCGCTAATTTGCGAACCATGGAAATTCGGCTCGAAGCTGATTTAAAAACCATGGAAGCCGCTGAAAAATTAATCGAACAAGATACGATCAAACCAGAAGATATTGCACGAGCTTTAGCACTTTGGACTAATATTCCAGTTGAAAATTTAAGGTTGGAAGAAAAAGAAAAATTTGCACATTTAGCCCAAAATTTAAGTAAAAAAATCGTCGGTCAAACCGAGGCAGTTGAGATGATTGCTAAATCAATTCAACGATCAAAAACTGGTTTGTCTGACCCAAATCGACCGATTGGTTCATTTATTTTCCTTGGTCCAACTGGAGTTGGAAAAACCGAATTAGCTAGAGTTTTAGCTGATGAACTTTTTGGTTCACGTCGTCATTTAATTAAGATTGATATGTCGGAATTTATGGAACACCACAATGTTTCTCGTTTGGTTGGTGCGCCTCCTGGCTATGTCGGTTTCGAAGAAGCCGGTAAATTAACCGAGGAAGTTCGTCAAAAACCATATTCAATCATTCTTTTTGACGAGATTGAAAAAGCGGATCGAGAAGTTTTTAATCTTTTGTTACAAATTTTAGAAGATGGTGAACTTACCGATGCGCGTGGACGAAAAGTTAATTTTCGCAACACAATCATTATTATGACCAGTAATATTGGCATGCAAGAATTAAACCGCCAAGCTGCGATTGGTTTTAATAATTCCGATGAAAATAAGGCTGAAAACGATTATGAAGCGATGAAAGAAAATGTTTTGAAGAAACTTAAGGATTCATTTAGACCAGAGTTTCTTAATCGTTTAGATAAAATTTTAGTTTTTAAACCTCTAACTAAGGAAAATATTGAAAGTATCGCCGCTTTACAACTACAAGATTTAGCGGGACGCCTAAAAAAACAGGGGATTAGTATTAAATTTAACGATAGTGTTGTTAAACATATCGCTCAAAAAGGCTACGAACCTGAATTTGGGGCTAGACCAATCCGCCGTATGATCGTCGATTTGATTGAAACTCCGCTTGCCGAAGCTTTAATGATTAATAAATTTGTCCTTGGCGATAATGTTCAAATTACTCTGAAAAATGATCAAATCGTCTTTACAAAAAAGGAAAATGAGCGCAAAATTTAATTAAGAAATTAATTAAAAAGAGAGGATTATCATGGAATCATCGTTAACTAATTTAACCATTTTCACGATCATTATGGTCTGGTCTTTGCCTTGGAAAGCGATTGCTCTTTGGAAAGCGGCTCAACGCAATGATCTAGCCTGGTACTTGCCACTATTTATCTTAAATACCGTTGGTATTTTGGAAATACTCTATATTTTTGTATTTTCCAAGAAAAAAGATATTAAAAAATAACCCTCAACAGGTTCGAATTAAAGGAGATACTATGGAAACACCTAAAAACATTGTCCGCGCGATTGCTGGTGAAAGTATGGCTCGCAACAAATACACTTTTTTTGCTTCAAAAGCTCGTAAAGAGGGCTATGAACAGATTGCCGCGATTTTTGAAGAAACCGCTAATAATGAAAAAGAGCATGCCAAGCGTTTGATGAAACTTTTGACCCAAGATACCGAATCGTCACTTGAAAAATACGATTTCCCAGTAGTTAAAACTACAGTCGAAAACCTAGCCACGGCAGCCGCTGGAGAAAAATGGGAAAATGAAACCATGTACCCGGAATTTGAAAAAATTGCTCGTGAGGAAGGTTTGACTGAAATTGCCGATGTTTTTAAGGAGATTGGTGAAGTCGAAGCCCACCATGAAGCACGTTACCTAAAGCTCAAAGAAAACATTGAAAAAAATCAGGTTTTTGCTCGAGAAACCGAAGTTTCATGGGTTTGCCGAAATTGTGGTTATGTTCATACCGGGACTGAAGCTCCGGAAACATGTCCAGCTTGCGACCACCCACAATCATTTTACGAAATTTTAAGCGAAAATTATTAAGATACAAATATGAGAAAGTCCTGTTTTAAGCAGGACTTTCTTTGTAGGTTTAACCTTGACTTTTAGCCTAAAATAGTTTATAATTATTAGTTCAATAAGTTTTAATTAAGGATCATATGGAATTTAAAGACCTTGAAGCAAAACTTAATTATTTATCAGCCGCGGATCGAAAAATCATCCGTCGAGCTTTTGATTATGCCTCTGAGGCTCATGCCAATCAGAAACGTAATTCAGGCGAACCCTTTGTTTGCCACGAACTCGAAACAGCTGCGTTTATTGCGGATTTGAGACTTGATTACGAAGCCATTTCAGCCGCGCTCTTACACGATGTTTGTGAAGATACAGTTTGTACTCAATCAGATATAAAAAAGATCTTTGGTGTTAAAATTTCCGAGTTAGTCGATGGTGTAACCAAATTAGGCCACATTCGTATTGTTCGAAAGTGGCTTTTTATTACCGATGAACACAAACTTAAGGATTTTGAGCGACAAGTTGAAAATCTTAGAAAAATGTTTGTGGCTATGGCCAAAGATATCCGTGTTATTTTAATCAAATTGGCTGATCGACTCCATAATATGAAAACTCTCGATGGTGTTGATCCTAAAAAACGTTATCGAATTGCGCGTGAAACTTTGGAAATTTATGCTCCACTGGCTTACCGACTAGGTATGGGAGAACTTAAGGGTCAACTTGAGGATTTAGCTTTTCCTTATGTCTATCCAAACGAATACAAATCTTTAACCCATTTGGTAGTCCACCCAAGAACTGAAAAAGAAAAATATTTAGAAAAGCTAAAATTTAGATTACTCAAAAGATTAGCTAAAGCTGGGATTCGCGCTGAAATCAATGGCCGGGCCAAACACTGGTACTCGTTGTGGCGCAAATTAGAACGACAACACAACGATCTTAGTCAGATTTACGATTTGGTGGCTTTACGAATCGAAGTTGAAAATATCGAACAGTGTTACCGTGTTTTAGGTATTATCCATGAGGTTTATAAACCCCTGGTTGGTCGTATTAAGGATTATATTGCTCAACCTAAGCCAAATGGTTATCAATCGCTTCATACAACGGTTTTTGCTGATGGCGGTCAAATTGTGGAGATTCAGATCAGGACTCATGAGATGCATGATCGAGCTGAAAATGGTATCGCGGCACACTGGCACTATTCTGAACGAAAAAATGCTTTAAATAACTTTTTTAGTCCAAGCGGTTATGTGCCTTATCAAGATTTAGTTTGGGTTCGCGAGCTTTCTAAATGGCAGAAATCTACCACTGACCACAGTGAAATTGTGCAGGATTTAAGTACTGATTTCTTTTCAAATCGTATTTTTGTTTATACCCCTCAAGGTGATGTTTATAATTTACCGACCGAAGCGACTCCAATCGATTTTGCCTATGCCATTCATACGGATTTAGGTAATACTGCTGTCGGCGCTAAGGTTAATGGTAAAATTATTGAAATTTCTCATGCTTTACAAAATGGCGATATTGTTGAAATTTTAACCAAGAAGAACTCTAAACCGAAACAAGACTGGTTAACTTTTGTTAAAACCACTAGTGCCAAAAGTAAAATTCGGGCCGCTCTCAAACTTAAATAAAAAAATTAAAATTGCCTAACTCTTGAAATATTTTCCATAGCCTGGTAAAATCATTTTGTTAGTAATATTTCAGGAGGACTCATGTCAGATCAAATTTTTCAAACTGCCAGAGGTGCAAAAGACATCTTACCTGATGATCAAAAATATTGGCGTTTTGTCAAAAATGTATTTAGTAAAAAATGTGAAGCTTTCGGTTATGCGCGTATTGATACGCCGATTTTTGAATATTCTGATATTTTTCAAAAAAGCCTAGGTGATGAATCTGACATTATTTCTAAAGAAATGTATGAAGTCAGTAGAGCTGAAAATAAATCAGAAAAAAACGATAAACCGGAAACCGAAGATAAACGTAAATTAGTTCTCAGACCTGAAATGACCGCTGGTGTGGTTCGTAGTTATATTCAACACGGGATGAAAATCTGGCCTCAACCGGTTAAACTCTACTATGAAGGTCCAACCTTTCGTTACAACCGTCCACAAGCCGGCCGCTATCGAGTTTTTAATCAATTTGGTGTAGAACTCTTTGGCGATGCCGATCCGTTTACCGATGCCTCGCTGATTTTCTTGTCATACCAAATTATGCAAAAACTTGGTTTAGCTAAAGATTTGGTCATTGATATTAATTCAGTTGGCTGTCCAACTTGTCGGGCTAAAATGAAGAAAAAGCTTCTGGAGTATTTTGAAAAGTTTTTGAGTACTCTTTGCGATGACTGTAACCGCCGTTACGCCACTAATCCGTTACGAATTCTGGATTGTAAAGAAGAAAAGTGCCAACGCATTATGGCTGGTGCGCCTCAACTGATGGACTTACTTTGTACTGATTGTAAAACCCATTTTAAAGCTGTTTTGGAAAATTTAGATATCTTGCAAGTGCCGTATAATTTAAACCCAAGATTAGTTCGCGGACTCGACTATTACACTAAAACTGTTTTCGAGTTTTTTGACGCGACCGATACTGGTCGTCAAGCAGCTCTGCTCGGTGGCGGCCGTTACGACGGGCTCTTAAAATCGTTTGGCCAAACTTCAACTCCAGCCATTGGTTTTGCCGCTGGTATTGAGCGAATTATTGAAAAAATCAAGGAAAAAGAAGTGGAAATTCCAGAACTCAAAGCTGCTGATATTTGTATTGTTCAAATCGGCGAAAAAGCTCAGAAGAAATGCTTGCCACTAGTATCCGAACTTGAAGATAAAGGTTACGATGTCGCTTGTATTTTAGGCAAGGAATCACTCAAAGCGCAACTTGGCATGGCTGCTCAAATGCGCGCTAAAATCGCTTTGATTATTGGCCAACGTGAAGTTTTAGATAATTCAATTATCATTCGCGATATGGAAGATGCTTCGCAAGAAACCGTTAAATTAACCCGATTATTTGAAGTTCTCTCAGGAAAATTTCAAACTAAATAAGTACTATCAAGTTATCCACAGAAAAGGCTCTTGACACGTTCGGTCTTTGTTCGGTAATATAAATATAGGCGAACAAATAACGAACTAGAAGGAGTCTTAGTGGAAAATTTAACTAAACGTCAAAAAGAAATTCTTGATTTTGTTCAGAGTTTTATCGACTCTCACGATTATGCCCCCTCCTATCGTGAGATAGCCGATCATTTTCAGTTGGGATCAATTGCAACCGTGGCCGATCACCTCGTTAATCTCGAGGAAAAAGGGTATATTACCCGCGACCATAACGAAGCCCGGTCTTTGCAATTGACTCCACGCTGGGATGAACGAGCTTTTGAGATTCCACTCATGGGTTTGGTGGCGGCTGGTTACCCAATCGAAGCCATTCGCACCAATGAAACCATCGATATTCCTCGCGATATGATGGGTAAAAATGTTTTTGCCCTCAAAGTTAGGGGAGAATCCATGATCGAAGATGGAATTTTCGATGGAGACTATATAATTATCGAACAGACCAACAATCCTCGCAACGGCGAGATCGTAGTGGCTTTAGTCGATAACGAGAACGCCACACTCAAGCGTTTTTATAAAGAAAAAGATCGAATTCGATTGCAACCGGCTAATTCTAATTTCAAACCAATTTATTCAAATAAGGTTGTGGTTCAGGGCCGAGTCAAAGGTGTAATTAGAAAGTTTAAGTAACATAGGTTTAGAGGAGGGAACATGGTGGAAGAAGAGTTGGAAGAAAATTGGGAAATATTACTGAATTTTTATGCTTATACGATTAAAGATGTTTGAATATAAAATCAGAATATCAAATTTCAGTTACTAAAAGTCTATAGATCTATAAGACTATTTAAGGAGGAACATGTCTTGGCAAATTTATACAATTTTAATACTAACTGGCCTGGTGATGTTATTCTTTTGGTTGTGGCGACGAGCCTCGGAGCGTCATAGCGCTGTGGCCTTTGCCAAATCATCGCTATCGAGTAAATACGGCAAAATGACCGAACAGTTTATGCCGTTTCTTAAAGATTACCCGTTTGATCCACAAAATTTCCGGTTCATTGGTAGTCCAATCGACGGCATCCAGTTCGATGATGATAAAATTGTCTTCGTGGAGTTTAAAACTGCCACTAGCCGCATGTCTGATAAACAAAAACGTATCGCCGAACTTATTGGCCAACATCGAGTCACTTTCGAGGAACACAGGTTAGAGTAGGCAAAACAATGTCATTCTCGAGTCGAGTGGCACTCGACATCGGGAATCTAGAAATAAAATGCAAACTATACTTTTAACATCGGCTGGTATGCGGGTTAAAGAAGAAATCTTGAAACTTTTACCTCGGCCTGCCAATCAAATCAATTTGGCCTATATTACAACGGCCATTAAACCTGAAGCAAATAAAGCTTATGCTGAAAACGACCGTAAACTTCTGGAAGAAGCTGGTTTTAATATTGAAGACGTTGATATTGAAGGACAAGACGAAAAATCACTTTTTAAATTATTAAGAAATTTTAATATTATTTATGTCCAAGGTGGTAATACTTTTTATTTACTTAAAGCTGTCCACGATAGCGGGTTTGACAAGGTTGCCAAAGAGTTAATCGATCAAGGTGTTATTTATATTGGCGTCAGTGCCGGCAGTATGATTTGCGGCCCACTGATTGAAACCGCTGACTGGAAAAAACCAGATAAAAATAAAATCAATTTGCAAGATTTAACCGGGATGAATTTAGTGCCATTTAATTTATTTGTTCACTACGAAGATAAATGGAAAGACACGGTCAAAGAAAAATCTAAACAGTCGCTTTTTTCGATCAAGGTTTTGACTGACGATCAAGCTATATTGGTCCGCGGCGACAAAACTGAACTCGTTGGCCAAGAACCACAAATCATTTTGTAACATCTACAATGTCATTCTCGAGCCGGTTCGGAAACCGACATCGGGAATCCAGTTTTTTGATACAAAAAATCCCGTACCTTTTTAAAGGGTACGGGAGATTTTAAACAGTCTATTTACTAATTCAGATTTCGGCAAGTTCAGTATAATGATCGGGATTAAACCCCTCATTACCGGAATCGGCGATAATTCGACGACGATACGGTGTAGCAACCATTGTACATGATTGTGTATTAATCTGATATGCAACTTCGATCTTTAACTTACGCAATGGATTATCCCCATAGCGCATAAAAACCCAAGCGTAAACAGTACAACGACCTTCATGACTAAGATTTAGTCTATTGAGTTGAATAAATCGTTCAATATGATACTCTTCCAAAAAACTCTCTGGAAAAGCCACATTACTACCAACTTCTCCCAAAGCTTCTGGTGCCGAACCACTATAAACATCAATTGAAATTTACTTCATTGTTAATAGTTCTGGTACTACTTCTAATACCAAGCCAAACTTTTCGCCGGTCGGCCACAATGTAAGCCATGGCGGTACCGATGATGTCTGCCTCAACATAATCAAATACCTTCTCACGAAATGCTTTTGCCATTTTACTGTCCTCCTTTTGAACAGAAATATCTTACCAGGTATGACGACCCAGCAAGACGCAGACCTTGCGGTCCGAATCATCTCAACCGTCTTTGACAGTTTCAACGCTTATTATTCAATTGTTAATTTCTCATTAAGAGAAAACCGGCTGCATTCAAGGAGGGGAAAGAATGCAACCAGATTTCAAATAACGAATTTTTAACAGGTTCCATAAGGTTAAGTTTTTAACCTTTTTTGAAACTCTTTAGAATTATACCACATTTTCAGAGAAATGTCAACCCCCACACCCAAAATTCTTGGACGTAGTGGTCAATCCCTAGGAGTATATTTGACGTTCGCTTTTTGTTCGGGTATGATAAATATAAGTAAAGTTTACATTGAGGAGTTTACGACGAAATGGAAAAGATAAAAGTTTTAGTAAATTTTGACGGACCCAAAATCACGCCGCTGGCTTTCCGCCGAGCCGGCCGACTTTATAAAAATTTGCGCCTTAATATGGTCTACCATTTACGCGAAGGCGACAAAACTATATTTAAATTTTTTGTCTCCGATAAAGCTAATTCCTATCAATTAAGATTTGAT
>JBAXXI010000013.1:0-19095 GCA_037127955.1 Candidatus Berkelbacteria bacterium
GTTTTTACCGCCGCAAAAAATTCGGGCTTTACTGTCTCATAAATTTTCATTTTTTAATTATATTTTAGCGGGACTTTTGGGTATAGTTACACCGTTTTGTACTTGTAGCGCCATCCCGTTATTCATTGGGTTTGTTCAGGCTGGTGTACCGCTTGGCGTTACGTTTTCATTTTTAGTAGCTTCGCCAATGATTAACGAGGTAGCTATTGTTATGTTGTTGGGGCTTTTTGGTTGGAAAATTATGTTACTTTATATTTTTAGTGGACTTTTGATATCAGTGGTTTCAGGTTCAATTATCGGTCAAATGAAGCCTGAAAAATTGTTAGAAAAGTCTGTTTTTAATGAAGCAAAATTAATGCATACGGCGAATCAAAAAAATTGGCGTGGACGTTTGTTGTACGCTAAAAGTTATACTCAAGATATGTTGAGTAAGGTCTGGCTTTATATTGTGATTGGCGTGGGATTAGGTGCTCTGATTCATGGTTACGTGCCAGCGGATTTTTTGGTCAGATTTGCCGGAGCCAGTAAGTGGTACGCGGTGCCTTTAGCTACGCTTTTGGGGGTTCCGCTTTATGCCAACGCCGCCGGCGTAATGCCTTTGGTCGCAGTGCTGACCGAAAAAGGGGTAGCGATTGGTACAACTTTAGCGTTTATGATGGCAGTAACAGGTTTGTCTTTGCCGGAATTTCTAATTTTAAAAAGGATTATGAAATTAAAATTAATTTTAATTTTTGCTGGTATTGTTAGCGTCGGTATAGTTCTAACTGGTTATTTGTTTAATTATATTCTTAAATAGTTTATGATAAAGAAAATAAAGAAAGGTTCTAAATGGCAAAATTTGAAATTGAGCAAAGAGGTAGGCTTTCTAAAGAAAAATTTGTTGAACTTACAGATTTTTTTCAAAAGAATGGGCAAAAATTAGAACAAAAAAATCGTATTTCTTTAATTTGGTGTACGGCTAAAGAAAATATTGCTGAGGTTAAAGATGAAGAAATCGATTTGCGTTTACGTGTAACTAACGGCGAAGGTGAAGTCGTCTTGAAACATGGTAAATGGGGTGGAAAAGATGCACGCAAAGAATTTAGTTTTAAAGTAGAAAATTTAGAGAAATTTTGGGATTACTTGGAATTTGTCCGTATCTTGGGTTATCATAATTTTTTGGTTACCGAAACAATCAAGAATGATTACGAATATGATGGAGTTGAATTTTCGTTAGTGGAAGTTCCTGGTTGGGGTTATTATTTTGAAGCAGAAATTTTAGTCGATCAAGAAGGTATTGATGCGGCTAATAAAAAGATTGAAAGTACGGTTGATAGAGTTGGTTTAGAAATTATTAACGAAGCCGGTTATCACGAACTTCTAGACAGTATTAATAATCGTCCTGGCGGCAGATTGGATTTGGACGAGATTGATCTTGAAGAATTGAAAAAACGTTTCGATAAATATTTTGAAAAATAATTTTTATGTCATTAATATCTGAAGTTATCACGATTATTTACGCCGGGGTGGAAGTTGTTGGTATTGTGGCTTATTGGCCGACAATAAAAGACTTGTTTCACAAAAAACCAAGCGCCAATATTTCATCATATTTATTATGGACAGCTACTGGTGGCGCAACATTTTTATACAGCATTTTTGTTTTGCCAAATTTATTATTTCAGATAGTGTCTGGTTTTCATTTTGTTTCTTGCGCGATTATCTTAATATTAAGTCTTGGACTAAGAAGAAAAGGAGATTTATGACTAGTATTGAAAGTGAAATTAAAGTGGTAGAGGATATTGCCGAGGCAAAAAATAGTATGCCTTACCCTTTGTTTGATAAGGGTGAAAAAGTAGACCCTGAAGTCTTAGTCGAGACTTGGTCTTTCCAAAAAGTTGATCAGGGGTCGATGGCTGAAAATAGAGTTAGGTGGATTGATTCAGAGGGGAATGTTATCATTACAAATGAAGATAATTCAATTTATGAATATGATCGGAATAGTTTTGAAAAGGGTGATAGATTGCCTGTTTCTGATAGCGAAGAATTCTGTGGTCAGGAAATACTGAATAAATGGGGATTGACTCTAGTTGGTCGGGATTCGAATCACGGCTATCTTGAGTATCAAACGAAAGATGGTTTAAGTTCGATTGTAATCAGGCCGAACGATGGTGAAGTGATAAACGTGATTAGTAAAAAAGGTTATTAAGTAAATATTAATTAATTGCAAATTAGAAATTTGCGCGGAATTTTTCCGAATAAAGGAGAGAACATGTCAATTGTGTCAGAGTCAGAATTCAAGGGTAATAAAATGATTGTTTTAAAAAACAGTGAAGAAGATCAATTTCCATTCCAATTTGGGGTCAAAAAAGCTAAGTTGATTTTGGAAAATATTGAAGCGATTAAACAGTTTGTCGAAAAATACGACAGATAATCGACTTTTAGGCTTAAAAAGGGTGTCAAAGAGTTGGCGCTCTTTTTTTGTATTGATTTTTTATTGTATTTGTAGTATGCTTGCCACAGAAATAGTAAATTAAAAACTTATTTTAAAAAAAGGGGGAAAGAGAAATGGTGATTTCTGACACTGGTTACGGGGCGATTTATTTAGTGATATTTTTAATCGCAGCTTTGAAAATCGCAAGTGAATCCGCGGAAAACGGTCTTTTTGTTTGGCCGATCAGTCTGAAAATGATTACGTTTTTGACAGTCGGATTATTTGCAATTTGTGCTTACGGTTTTATCTGTCTGGAAAGTACAAGTGATGTTTTTGGCCAATTGTATCCTTATTTGTTAATTGTTTGTACTTTACCGTTCGTTTGGGGCTTAATCTATCGTTTTTGGATTTTGCCTTCATGGTTAGTTGGTTTCGATTTATTAACCAGAAAGATTATTCGTTTAGAGGAATTGTACTTAGTGCCGGGCGAGCGCACACCAGACGACGAACAGGCATTTAAAAGTTTACCTGGGTTGGATAATATTTTTCATCGAATTCATTTGATGATTGAGGCTCAGGAAAAAGGTGAGGCGGTTAAAACATTGGTTAACGAAGAGAATTTATTAAAAACCGGTATGGATGAAACTGGCCATTATCGTGTTGGCTGCTTGAATCCAGAATGTAACTGCAAAATACCATTTTTGTTTACTGAAGAGAACTATTCTTGTCCGTGCGAATGCGGTGCAGTAGTACAAATAAAGCGAGTTGATGATAGGGCATTGATTACTACAAGGCTAAAAGACCCGATTATTGGACCGTCCAATTGGCAAAGATATAATATTGCCTCTGGTTACGAGTTAATGGCGCGGCTTTACAGAATGATGGGAGACACAGATCAGGCGATACTGGTTCTAAATCAAGCTTTAAGTTGGGCCTATGCGCTTCATGTTCAGTATCCAAAAAATATTGAATATATGGATTTATTGAGCGCTATCCATTTTGATCTTGGTGAAATTTATCATGTGATTGGCGATCATAGTTTGGCAAAGTTTTGTTATTCAACCACTTGTAATTACGACAATATGAGTGGCAACAAGAGTAACATGCAATTGGTTCAAGAATTAATCACACAATTAGGTTAACTTTTTACGGGGCGGTGAAAATCGCCCTTTTTTCATACTTAAAATTGGTCAAATGGTTTAAAATAAGGTAAGATAGGATTAAGAAAGGTTAAAATGTATAAACTATCACCATCAGATTTTGCGTATTTGTATGAAGAATGTAAATTGTGCTATGTGATGAAAATTAAAGACGGTATTTATCAGCCAAGTATGCCGATGCCTGGTGTTTTTTCGGCAATTAATACTCGGCTTCAGGGTAATTTAGTTGGTAAGAATTTAAAATCATTATCTGATGATTTGCCTGACGGGGAGGTTGTAAAGCAGGAAGGTTGGGTCGAGTCGATTGTTGTGCCGCAAACAAACGTTTTTATTAAAGGGAAATATGATTTATTAGTAGACAATCATGACGGCACATACACTTTGGTTGATTTGAAAATCAGTCAGCCAGATGAAAGCAAAATTGATAAATATAAAACTCAATTAGCGGCTTATAAATTTGCTCTTGAAAACCCAGCTCAAGGCGAACCAATCAAAATTTCAAAATTGGCATTATTGATTTTTTATCCTGATAAGGTTGATTTTTCTGATGGTGTGGCCCGCCTTGATTTTCCGCCAAAATGGTTAGAGATTCCAGATGATCAACCTGGTTTTATTGGTTTTGTCAAAGAGGTAAATGAATTATTGATTGGGCCGTTGCCAGAAGAAGGCCCAAGTTGTAAATGGTGTCAATATCGCCACTTGGGTGAATCAATAGCGCATCAAAAAGAGCAAAAATTAGTTCCAGATTTGAATAATGAAGCTCCGTTTTAAATATTAAAGGAGAATATGGATTTTATTATTATTTTATTATCTACTCTAGTGGTCGCAATTGCGATTATGATGATAATTACTAACTATCAGTTTAAAAAGATAAAGAAAATGGCGGAGAACGGAAAAAGTAACCAGAAATAGATTTTTGACTCATGGTTTAACTCTTGATTTTTTCCCAAATTTACCCATCTCTGATAAAATAGATATAAGTGAGTTTAACACAAAAGCAAAGGAAAATATCTTGGATAGCGATTTTATAAAATTTACAAATTTGAATCAATTTCCCGAAATAGTTCAAGGGGTTTCGACGCGCAGTCTTGGCAATATGAAAATGTTGGTGTCTGATCCAAAAGTGATTAAAAGTCGGGAAAATTTTACTAGAGCCTTAGGGATTGATATAAATACTTTGGTTGTGACAGAAAACGTTCATGGAAACAAGATTGCGGTAGTGGGTAAGGGTGAAAGTGGTAGAGGAGCTTTTAATGCTTTGGAATCGATTCAGGGTGTTGATGGTTTAATTACTAGAGACCCGAACGTTAATTTAATGGTAACAGCAGCTGATTGTTTGCCTTTGGTCGCATATGATCCAATTTTAAGAATTGTTGGTATTGCTCATGCCGGTTGGCGGGGAATTTTAGCGGGTGTTGGTGCGGCCCTGGTTAACGAATTTAAGGTTTTAGGCAGTAAACCAGAGAATTTAGTGGTTGGGATCGGTCCGGGAATTTGCCAAAGACATTTTATCGTCAAGAATGATATTTTAAATAAATTTAAAGATATTTATCCAAAAGCAACTTTTATTCGCAATCACGATGGTTATGTTGACTTAAAGGCGAGTTTGACCGAGCAATTAGTCAAGGCTGGTGTCAGTAAGTATAATCTTGAAGTAGCTAAGGAGTGTACGGTCTGTAATAATTATTATTTTGGTAGTTTTCGAGCCGAAGGGGATAGGGCTATTTATCAGGCAATAATTATTGGTTTAAAGGGATAAATTTGTTGATTGGTTCATAAAATGGGGAAAATATGAGCATAGAAAATAAAAAAATTGCAGTTTTAGGTCTTGGTGAAGAAAACGTTGCGCTGATTAATTATCTGGTCAATTGTGGCGCAAAAGATATTACTATTTGTGATGCCCATCACGAAGCTGATCTCGATAAATATTTGGCCAAAATTGATCATTTCTCGTTTAAAAAAAGATTTGGAGAAGATTATTTAAGCAATTTAGGTTATTTTGATTTAATTTTTCGTACTCCAGGTCTAGCTTATTTAATCGATGAAATTCAAGACGCAAAAGAGCTCGGTGTCGAAATTTCTTCTCAAACAAAATTATTTTTTGATGTTTGTCCATGCCCAATTATTGGTATAACTGGCACTAAAGGTAAAGGTACAACTAGTACTTTAATTTATGAAATCTTGAAAAACGCCGGCAGAGATGTTTATTTGGGTGGAAATATCGGCAATGCGCCAATTGAGTTTATTGGTAAATTAAAGAAAGATTCGGTCGTAGTACTTGAGCTTTCAAGTTTTCAATTACAAGACTTAGATCGATCTCCCCACATTAGCGTTATTTTAAATATTGGCGTTGATCATTTAGATGTCCACAGGGATCGAGCTGAATATGTTCAGGCTAAAGCCAATATTGTTAAACATCAATCAAGCAAAGATTATGTTTGTATTAATGAAGATTACTTAACTAGTGTAGAATTTGCTCTTCAAACGTCAGCACAAACTTATTGGTTTTCAAGAAGAAAATCGGTTGATCAAGGAGTTTGGGTTAAAGACAAAAAAGAAATCTTATTGAGAGTCGAAGATATTGATTATAAAATAATCGAGACAAAAGACATTGTTTTGAGAGGCGAGCATAATTGGGAAAATATTTCAGCGGCTGCACTAGCGAGTTATTTGGCCGGCGTGAGTTTAGCTGATATAGCTAGTGTGATCAAAGAATTTAAAGGTTTGGAACATAGATTGGAATTTGTTGAAGAAATTGACAAGGTTAAGTATTACAATGATTCTTTTTCGACCACGCCAGACACAACTATTGCGGCTATTTCGTCTTTTACTGAGCCGATCGTTTTGGTTGCTGGCGGTTCAGAAAAACATGCTGATTACAAAGAACTTGGTCGGGCGATCGCCAGATCCAAAGTCAAAACACTTATTACAATTGGTGTGACTGGTCCGAGAATTAAAGAAGCTGTTATCTCGGCTGGCGGTGAACAAAAGATTGTCGATTATTGTAATAATTTAGATGAAGTTTTTGATGTAATAAAAGAAGAGGTTGAGCCTGGCGATATAGTTTTGCTTTCGCCGGCTTCAGCGAGTTTTGGTTGGTTTGCTAATTATAAAGACCGCGGTAAAAAGTTTAAAGATGCGGTCTTGCGGAAATTTTCAAAATGAACAAAAATTATAAAATGAAATTTTAAATAAAATTATAAAATGAAATTTTAAATAAAATTATAAAATTATAAAGACCGCGGTAAAAAGTTTAAAGATGCGGTCTTGCGGAAATTTTAAAAATAAATGAAAAGATTTATTCAAAAGAAAAAACCAAATTTAATTTTTGCCTTAACAATTTTTTTATTGATATTTTTTGGTATCGTAATGATATCTTCTAGTTCTGTGGTTATTTCCCTTGAGCATACTGGAAAAAATTATTCATATGTCGTTAAGCAAATTGAATCTTTAATTTTTGGCTTGATTGCGATGTTTGCCACTTATAATATCGACTATCGTTTCTGGAAAAAGAACTCTTTTTGGTTGCTGATTATTACTTTAAGTTTGCTTTTATTAGTTTTTATACCAGGCATTGGAAAATCGGCTGGTGGTGCTCATCGTTGGATTGGTCTTGGTAGTCATTGGTTTCAGCCGTCAGAATTAATTAAGTTAACGTTCATTATCTATTTAGCCGCTTGGCTCGATAATATGGGCGAAAAAGTAAATAATTTTTTTACTGGTTTTCTGCCGTTCGCTTTTTTAGTTGGTTTGGTTGGATTTTTGATTATGCTTCAGCCAGATTTAGGTACTTTTTCAGTTATTTTACTAAGTGCAGTAACAGTCTTCTTTGTAGCTGGTGCCGACCTTTCGCATTTAATGATTGGTTCTGGCGGCATGTTGGCCTTACTGGCGATTATGATTAAGATTTCACCTTATAGACAACAACGTTTGCAAGTTTTTTTAAACCCTTCGATTGATGCTCAAGGTTCGGCTTATCACATTAATCAAGCTTTATTGGCAGTTGGGGCTGGAGGTCTTTGGGGTTTAGGATTTGGCCAATCAAGACAAAAATATTTGTATCTGCCTGAAGCTCATACCGATTCAATTTTTGCTATTATTGCTGAAGAGTTAGGTTTCATCCGATCAAGTCTAGTGGTTTTAGCTTATTTATTTGTGGCATATTTAGGGTTTAAAATTGCTCAAAACGCTCCGGATAAATTTTCTAGGCTTGTTTGTGTCGGTATAACTTCTTGGATTTTGTGCCAAGCGTTTATTAATATTGGTGCTATTATTGGAGTTCTGCCTTTTACTGGTGTGCCATTACCGTTTATTAGTTATGGAGGCTCGTCATTAATCATTCTTTTGGCTGGTGTCGGCCTAATGTTGAATATTTCTAGGATTAATACAGGAGAGACGATATGAAAATAATGTTTACCGGTGGCGGTACGGCTGGTCACGTTTGGCCGATCGTATCAATTAGTCAGGAGTTAAATAAAGAAGGAATAGAGTATTTGTATGTTGGCTCAAGCGATGGTCTTGAAGTGGACATAAGTAAAAATTATAAGATTCCGTTTAAAGGTATTTTTGTAGGAAAATTTAGAAATTATTTTTCTTTACAAAATATTGTTGACCCTTTCAAAATTTTAATCGGCTTGGTTCAAGCTTTTTTTATCGTGATTAGTTATCAACCAGATGTGGTTTTTTCTAAAGGTGGTTATGTATCTTTTCCTGTTTTATTTTGGGCCAAAATTTTGAAAATTCCGGTTGTGGCTCATGAATCTGACTCGGTTTTAGGACGAGCTACTTTGTGGGCCGCCAAATTTGCTCGCAAAATATGTTTAGGTTTTGCACGTGAATATTGTGATTTTAGCAATTTAGATATCGATGATTCAAAATATAAAAATAAATTTGAGTATACCGGTATTCCGATTCGCAAAGAGTTTTCACAAGTTGTTAAGCAAAAATTTGATCGTCCAGTGATTTTAATTACCGGCGGCAGCCAAGGTTCGTTTAAAATCAACCAGATTATTGAAGAAATTATGACAAATGTGTTGGAAAAATTTGAAGTCTTTCATATTGTTGGTCAGACTGATTTTACTAGATTTAGTAAGATCAAAGATACACATTACCATGTATATGATTTTACGAGTGATATTGCTCAGATTATGATGAATGCTGATTTGATTGTCTCTCGGGCCGGTTCGACTTTGGCTGAAATCTCGTATCTAGGTAAGCCTTCAATTATTATTCCGTATACTTTTGCATCAATGGATCACCAGGTTGCAAATGCAAAAATTTATAAAAATAATAGAGCTGCTGAAATTGTGCCAGAAAATCACTTGACTGGCGAGATATTACTAGGTATTATTAATCGGTTGATGCTCGATAAAGACTATTGTGAATTGCTTGGGAAAAACGCAAAAATATTTTCTCAACATGACGCATCAAAACGTGTGGTTAAAATCTTGCTAGAAAATAAAAAGAAATGAAAACAGCTTATTTGATCGGAATTAAAGGTGTTGGCATGACGGCTTTAGCCAAATATTTGGTTGAGGATGGTTATGTGGTCGAAGGGTCTGACAATAGTCAAAGTTATGTCACAGATGCAGTTTTAGCGGAAAAAAATATAAAAGTTTATGATCATTTTGATGAAAAAAATATTTCAAGTATTAATCCAGATGTTGTTATTGTTTCGGCGGCTTATGACCAAACTAATCCTGAAGTGGCTGAGGCTGAGAAAAGAAATTTAAAAATTATTTATTATTCAGAAGCTTTAGGTATGATCACGGCTGATCAGAAATTGATTGCGGTGGCCGGAGTTCATGGTAAAACGACTACAACATCACTAATTGCTTTAATGTTAGAGCAAGCTAAGATGTCGCCTAGCTTTATTATTGGTGCAGGTGAAGTGCCAATTTTAGGGACAAATGCTCGTAAGGGTCAAGGCGAATATTTTGTACTAGAAGCCGATGAATATCGCAAAAGTCCAACAAATTTTGATTCAAAATTTTTAGATATAAATCCGGAAATCGCCATTATTTCTAGTATTGAACTCGATCATCCAGACGTATTTGCCTCGGAAGAAGATATTTATAGAGCTTTTTATCGATTTGCATGCCGGGTTCCTCTTTCTGGTGAAATTCTAATCAATATTGATTATCAAAAATCAAAAAAATTAGTTGCATCGCTGGCTGACCGTAAATTTCAAACTTATGGTTTTTCGGAAGATGCTGATTGGCAGGTAATTGACGTTCGAGAAAAAGATAAAACATCTTTTTCAATCAAACATGGTGGTCAGATATATGGTCCTTATGAACTTGAAGTTCCAGGAAAACACAACGTTTTAAATGCAACCACGGCCGTTATTATTGCTGAACTACTAAATATCAATGAGCAGACCTTAAAAGAAACTTTTGCTAAATTTAAGGGTGTCCAGAGGCGTTTTCAAGAGATAGCCAATATCAATGGCGTTGTTATCGTGGATGATTATGCTCATCATCCAACCGCCGTCAAGCGCACTTTAGAAGCAGCTAAGGCAAAATATGCAGATTCAAAAATTTGGTGTATTTTTCAACCACATACTTTTTCGAGAACGGAGAAGTTACTAAAGGATTTTGGCTTAGCTTTTGATAGCGCCGACAAGGTAATTTTAACAGATATATATGCTTCAGCTAGAGAACTAAGTGGTAATGTCACGATCGTCGATTTACTAAATGAAATTAAAAAAAGTAATGAAAAAGTTATTTATTTACATGACTGGAAGAAAATTAAGGAATATGTTTTTGCTTTTGCTAAAGCTCCAGTTGTAATTTTAACGATTGGGGCTGGTGATGTTTATAAGTTGGGTTTAGAATTAGTTGATTTATATAAAAATGAGGCATAATGGAAAAAGCAGATTTTTTGAAGGGAAAATTAAAGGAAGGTTTAAAAGAGCACGAAGTTATGAGAAATCATACCACGATGCATGTTGGCGGCGTGGCGGATTTTTATTTCGAAGCCAAAACCGTCGATGATATTATTCGGGCAGTAGATGCGGCGATTGAAATTAATATTCCTTATTTAGTGATAGGTGGTGGGTCAAATTTAATTTTTTCTGATTTTGGTTTTGCCGGCCTTGTGATTCGAAATTTAACTACAAATATTGCCTTTATGATGGAAAAAAGCCAGGTGATTGTTGACTCTGGTGTAAATTTGCAAAAACTGATTTTAGAAAGTGTTTCACATAATTTAGCCGGATTAGAGTTTTTATTTGGTGTGCCTGGAACTGTTGGTGGGGCCATTTATGGTGATGCCGGAGCAAATGGTCAGAGTATTGGAGATTATGTTAAATACGTGACGTTATTAATTCCTGGAGAAAACGGTGAAAAGAGTCAAGTGGTACAAAAATCAGCAGAATGGTTTGAATTCAATTATAGATCCACTAAATTAAAGAATATGACTGGTTATAAAAAACCAGTCATATTATCAGCCAGAATTCAGTTGGCTCAATCCAGACAAGAAGAAATTATGCGCCGGTTAAATACTTATAAAAACAAAAGGATGGCTAATTATCCAGAAGGCTTTTCATCTGGTAGTTTTTTTAAAAATCCTATTCCTGAGGGGTTGGAAAACATCGTATGTTCCGGCAGACGCACTATGCCTCAACTACCAAAAGAGCGAACGGCTGGTTATATGTTAGAGAAATCTGGGGCTAAAAAGTTGAAATCTGGTGGCGCCAAGGTCTCAGCTAAACATGCTAATTTTATTATTAATAGTGACGATGCCAAAGCTCAGGATGTGCGGCAATTAGCTGAGCAAATGCGCAATGTTGTGCGTGAAAAATTTCAAATTACACTTGAAGAAGAAGTTGAATATGTTGGTCAGTGGTAGGCAATTTATTAAGTTTTTTGTAAATATGGAGGGTTTTTGTTTAATAGTAAAACTAAAAAATTAGTGACCAGACAGCCAAAGTTGTTTCGATCGGAGAAGGATCAAGTTGTAACGATTTGGCCAAAAGTGATTGCGATATCAATCGCGGTTTTTGCGGCGTTAGTTATTATTTTTTATTTAATTTTTCTAGCACCTTGGTTTAAGATTAAAAATATTGAAATTATTGGTAGTCCAACCGATGGCATTAGATCGGAATTAGATAGTTTAAAGGGTCACAATATTTTTTTATTTAGTACTTCGAAAATAGAAAAAAAGATTATTAATGAAAATTCAAATTTTTCTGGAGTTAAAATTTATCGAGGTATTCCAGATACAATTAGGGTCTCTTTTGACGACCGTCAGCCAAAAATTGTTTGGCAGTCACAAGGAAAAAATTATTTGGTGGATGAAAATGCGATTGCGTACAAGGAAGTCAGTCTTGATGGTAATAAATTACCAGTAGTTGTCGATGCTGGTAATTTAGCTGTATCTTTGCCTTCATTGATAGCTACAAATAATTTTTTAGATTCAATTCAAAGTACGAATGAGGAACTTTCTAAGTTAAAAATCCATATCATCAATTATGAAGTTGGCGAAACAACTTTTCAGTTTTCAGCCGTGATAGATAATAATGTGAAAATTATTTTTAATACGCTTCGACCAATTTCAGATCAAATCGAGGCGTTTAAAAAAGTTTACGATCAACATAAAAATGACATTAAGCAGTATATTGATCTTAGAGTTGAGGGTCGGGTTTACTATAAATAGGAGATTTGCTTGATTTTGAATAAAAAAATAGAAAAAAAATGGATTGTTTTTCCGCGAATTAAAAATGATCTAATCGATCAGATTTTGTTGAATCGAAACATTTTAGATGTCGACGCATCGACTTTTATGAGTCCAAGTTTTGATAAAGGTTTGCACAATCCTTTTTTATTAAGCGGGATGGAAGAGGCGACTCAGAGAATAGAATTGGCCATAAAAAGAAATGAGCCTATTGGTATTTTTGCCGATTACGATGCCGACGGCATACCGGCAAGTGTTGTGCTAAGTGAAGTTTTAGAAAAACATGGTTTAAAAGTATTTGTTTATATTCCGTCTAGAAAAGATGGGTATGGTTTAAATCACAAAGGTGTCGATTATTTAAATAAACTGGGCGTTAAATTAATTATTACGGTTGATCTTGGAATTAGAGAAATTGATAATACCCAATACATTAATAGCCTTGGTATTGATGTGATTATTACCGACCATCATGAGCCAGGTGAAAAAATACCTAAAGCCTTGGCAGTAGTTGATCCAAAATTAGCTGATTCAAAGTATCCGTTTAGAGAACTTTCTGGTGGCGGTGTGGTTTTTAAATTAGCCCAAGCATTATCGAAAAAACTTGGCATTTTGAATTCAACAGATCTTAAATGGTTGCTTGATTTAGTGGCGATCACGACGATTTGTGATGTTGTGCCGCTTATTGACGAGAATCGAATTTTTGCAAAATTTGGTTTAACCGTGCTTAGTAAAACTAAACGTTTGGGTTTAAAAAAACTTTACGAGATTTCTAATATTTCACCTGACAATATTAGTACTTATACCGTTGGTTTTCAAATCGGTCCAAGATTAAATGCCCCAGGAAGATTGAATGGAGAGAATGAGAGTTTCTTTTTATTAAAATCTACACAATCCGAAGAGGCGACAAAATTGGCTTTAGAGTTAGATAGAATAAATGCTCGACGACAATCAGAATTAGAAGTTATTTTAAATCAGGCTGTAGAGCAAATTGAAGCGGAAAAGCTGTATGATAATAAAATAATTTTTCTTTATAATAAAAATTGGCAAAGTGGTTTAATTGGTCTGGTGGCTGGAAAATTGGTTGAACTTTATTCACGACCGTGTTTCGTTTTAGAACAAGGCGATGTTTTCTCAAAGGGTTCTGTTCGTTCAATCGACAATTTTAATATCGTTAAAGTTTTGGAAGAGTCAAACGAATTTTTAGAGAATTTCGGTGGTCACGCCAAGGCTGCTGGATTGACTATTAAAAATGAAAATTTACCAAAACTATTCAAAAAGGTTTTAGAGATTGCGGATCGTATTTTAGTTAAAGATGATTTATTGCCGAAAATTATGATCGATGCTGAGCTTCAATCCGAAGATATAAATTTTGATTTAGTTGAAGATTTAAAAAAACTTGAACCTTTTGGTCTAGCTAACTCAAAACCGATTTTCATGATGAGCAAAATTGTTGCCAAAAATCCAAAAACAATTGGTCAAGACAACAAACATTTAAAATTTTCCATTGGCAGTTTTGATGCGATCGCTTTTGGTTTTGCTGATTTTTTACAAAATACGATCGAGCAAGAGATCGATATAGTTTTTAATTTAGAAGAAAATATTTGGAATAATACAAAGAAAATTCAATTTAAAATTTTAGATATAAAGCTTAACCACAAAGAGGCAATATGATAAAAAAGGAATTAATATTTATTTGTTCTAATTGTGGTGAAGAATATATTAAGTGGCAAGGCAAATGCGATAATTGTTCCCAGTGGGGGACGTTAAAAGAATTTAAGGTTAGTAAAGATAAAAATCATAGTGGTTACCATAAAGAGTCTGCCGTACAATCAGCGGTTACGTTAGAAAACGTGAAAATTACTGATTTTAATCGTGTCAGTACTAATATTTCTGAATTTGATCGAGTTCTTGGCGGCTATTTAAAAGATGGTTCCAGTGGCGGGATTGTGCCTGGTTCGATTATGCTTTTGGGTGGAGATCCAGGGATAGGGAAATCAACTTTATTGTTGCAAGTCGCGAGTAATTTAAAGGGAGTACTTTATGTTTCTGGCGAAGAATCAGTCGAACAAATTAAAATGCGTTTCGATAGACTTAAATTAAAATCACCCAATTTAAAATTGTTAGCAGAGACCGATTTGTCTCAAATCCAGTCTGTTATTGCTGCTGAAAAACCAGAAATTGTTATTATCGATTCAATCCAGACAATATATTCATCTGATTTTCCGTCAACTCCTGGATCAATCGTTCAGGTCAGAGAATGTGCCATGAGGCTTCAATCACTTGCCAAGAGCACACACACGAGCGTGATTTTGGTAGGTCATGTGACCAAAGATGGTTCAGTTGCCGGGCCAAAAATTTTAGAACATTTAGTCGATGTAGTTTTGTATTTAGAGGGAGACAATTTTCAAAATACCAGAATTCTAAGAGGCGTTAAAAATCGTTTTGGCGCCACCGATGAGATCGGTATATTTGAGATGAACGAAAGCGGTTTAGTTGGGATTGATAATCCTTCAAAAATGTTTTTAGAAGAACGTATGAATAATGTGGCTGGTTCGGTGGTTACGGCGGCGATCGAGGGCACACGAGCATTACTGCTCGAAGTTCAAGCTTTGACGACTAAATCGAGTTTTGGTTTTCCGCAAAGACGTTCAACCGGTTTTGACTTAAATCGTTTGCAACTGATTATTGCAGTTTTAGAAAAAAGAGCTAATCTAGATTTGTCTGATCAAGATGTTTTTGTTAATATCGCTGGTGGTTTTAAGATTAAAGAAACAGCGATCGATCTAGCGGTCGCCATGGCGATTACGAGTTCGATTAAAAATATGCCAGTTAATGAAAAAACCTGTATTTTCGGAGAAATCGGTTTGTCGGGAGAAATTAGAAATGTGGTTTTTGATAAAAAAAGGTTTGCCGAATCTGAACGCATGGGTTTTAATCGGAAAGTTAAAAGTAAAAATATTAAACAAGCTATCGATGAAGTTTTCACCGATCAAAAAAAATAAATTTTTTCTAATAAAAAACCGGCCAATTTGACCGGTTTTTTTGTATCAAATATTTTTTACAAAATAGTCACTTTGTATTGGCTCGAATCACTGTTTTCGTTTCCATTGGTATCGGTTGGTCTTAATGTAAACCAATAATTTTGGCCACTGATCAAACTACTAATCGTGGTAGTAGAATTAGCTAACGGACTAACATTGATCGAGCCTAGTAGTGAGCCTAATTCGCCTTCGGTGGTTGAACTGTAAATATTGACTGATTTTAGATTGCTCGTAGCCGGGTTGGTCCAGCTTAGTGTGGCCGAGCCTGAACCTCCTTGAAGACTGACATTTGAGACATTGTCTGGAGCTGTTAAAGAAGTGGTATCCGTGGTACTTGTGTCGCTTGCGGCAGCATTATTAACAGTGATCGAAATACTGTCTGAGCTGACTACGCCGCTGGCGCTGGTGGCTACAGCGGTTATACTGTGATCGCCGTTAGCTAGTTTTCTAATCGCAAATCCGTAAGGAGTAGATGAAATGGTTTTAACGGTTTCGCCATCAATTGATAACGCGACAGTTTTGACTCTACTCTTGGTGGTAACTTTAACATTGAAGTTAGTGCCAACGGTATCATGATCGTTTGGCTTAGTAATTCTGACTCCAAGTTTGTTGCCGCTAGTGGTGCAAGATTTGGTGGTTGATGTTGGCGGAGCAATATTGATACCCATAGATTGAGCGGCGGCAATAACTGGCCCTTCCCAAGCCGGATTAGACGGAACTTCAGAGTGAAGCTTAGTGTAAACTTTGGTTTCGGCAAACGCATCTGGACAATCGTCTGGAGCAATATTGCCAGTGACTTTATCAATTTTTATTTTTTGATGAATATCGTCTTTTGTAGTTGGGACTTGCCATGAAGCAAAAATATCAGTTATGGTTTCTGGTGAAGATTTGGTCGGCAGTTTGTTTGAGATTTTGTCTACAGTGACATCGGTGATTCCGGCTGGTCGTATAAAGTCTTGATTTGGTTGTCCGGCCAAAGCTTGTTGCATAAAGTTATGCCAAATCGGAGCGGCGGCCATGGCGCCGGCGGCGCCAGCTGTCATAACAGTATTATTATTGTTGCCAACCCAAACTCCAGTCACCAATTGTGGTGTATAGCCAACGGTCCAAGCGTCTCTGTATTCGCTAGTAGTACCTGTTTTAACCGCGACTTGTCTATCGCTAAAGTTTAAAGCCGAATTGGCGCCAAAAACGTAGCTTCTGGCATTGTTATCTGATAGTATTGATGAAATTTCGTAGGCAATTTGTGGATCTAAAACTTGTTTTGGTGTTTGATCTTTATACTCGTATAAAACATTGCCTTTAGCGTTTTCAACCTTTAAAAGCGAAGTGATCGGACTATATTTACCATTATTAGCAAATACACCATAGGCATTAACCAGTTCGACGAGTTTGATTTCGCCACCGCCCAAAACCAAAGATAAACCGTAACGGTCGGGTTCGGTTAAAGTGGTGATACCCATATCTTTAGCCGTTTCGAGTGACTTGGATAGTCCGGCTAAGTACAAAGTTTTGACGGCTGGTATATTGAGCGAACCAGCAAGAGCTTGGCGCATCGTCACCGGGCCGCGAGTAGTGCCATCGTAGTTTTGAGGTTTATAATTACCAAAATCGGTTGGTACGTCCCATAAGGTATAGCCAGGATTGTATTTATCTTTAAACGCGGTGGCGTAAACAATTGGTTTAAAACTTGATCCAGGTTGGCGCAGCGAATCGGCTACATTGACCTGACCATCGATATTTTTACTAAAGTAATCGATCGAACCAATCATGCTTAAAATCTGTCCGTTAGTTGGATTAATGGCCACAAGCGCAGCGTTAGTCGCTTTGATACTGCTGAGTTTGGCAGCTTGAGCCGTGATCACATCTTCAGCCTTGGCTTGTTGATCTAAATCGAGTGTAGTAATAACTTTAAGGCCACCTTCGTCAACCATTTTTTCACCAAATTTGGCGACTAGCTGATCTTTAACGTACATAGCAAAATGCGGCGCGGCAATATATTCACTCGGCTTAGCAAATTCAATATTTTTAGCTTCTTCTTTGGCTTTATCAGCTTTTTCGCGGGTGGTGTATTTTAGGTCTACCATGGAATCAAGAATATAGTTAACTCGAACAAGTCTTCGATCTGGGTGAGAGCCGTAAGGCGAAAAATAGGTTGGTCTTTGTGGTAGGGCAGCTAGCGTGGCGGCTTCGGCTAAGGTTAGATCTTTGGCATGTTTATTAAAGAATGTTTGACTGGCGGCTTCGATTCCGTAGGCATTGCTACCGTAAGGAATTTCGTTTAAATACATGGTTAAAATTTGATCTTTTGAGTACATTAACTCAATTTCGATCGATAAAAATGCTTCTTTAATTTTTCGAGTCACAGTTTGTTGCGGATCAAGTAGAGCATTTTTAACGTATTGCTGAGTGATAGTTGATCCACCTTGAAGATTACTGCCAGGTTTAAAAATATCGTAAAATATAGCTCTGGCAATACCTTTGAAGTCAAGCCCCATGTGTTTATAAAAGTTTCTGTCTTCAGCCGTAATCGTGGCATTTCTGACATCTTGCGGTATATCTGATTCAGGAACGTTGATTCTTCTGACAGTGCCGTTAAATGTGTAAATCGTTTTGCCGTTCCGATCAAAAAGTTGAGCCGCCTGAGCCGATTGGTGATTGACGATTTTACCTGGAGTTGGCAAATCTTTTGAAAACCAGATGAATAATAATAAGGTAAAAACTATACACCAGACCAAAAACCTTAAAATTAAATGACCAACTTTATCCTTCGAGTAATGTTTGATGCCGAAAATTCGTTCTTTCCAAAATTCGCCTTCCTCAGACCGGTATTTTTCTAAAGCCAAGTCGCGATATTTGCGAACAGTTCTATTATTTAATAAGTTTTTGAGATAATTTTTAAATTTATACATATTTACATTTTACCATTTTTACTGATAGAATGGAAACAGACGAATCTGTTTTTTACAATTTTATTTTAATAAAATCAAAAAATCAACAAAATAATTAGTAGGGAAGTTATGAAACAAATAATCAAAGAGACAATTTGGCAGGCGATAGAGAAGGTTTATCCACAGGTCAAAAAATTAGATTTTTCGGTCACAGCAACCGAGCCGGCTTTTGGTGATTACACTACCAATGTAGCCATGATTTTGGCTAAAGAGCTAGGGGAACGCCCAGCTACTATTGCTCAAACATTGTGCGACGCATTAAAGACAAAACAGGAAATCTTCGAAACCGTTTTGGTGGCCGGTCCAGGTTTTATTAATTTCAAAATCGCTCTCCCCTATTTTCAAAAAGAAATTTCAAATATTTTGTCGGCCAAAAGTAAATACGGCCAAACCGATTTAGGTAAAGATTTGAAAGTAAATATTGAGTTTATCTCGGCTAACCCAACCGGTCCATTAACTTTGGGCAATGGGCGAAATGCTTATTTTGGTGATGCTTTGGCTCGGGTGATGCAGGCTTATGGTGCCAAGGTTAATCGCGAGTATTATGTTAACGATCGCGGCGTTCAAATTACGGCTTTGGGCCACTCGGTTTTGCAGGACTCGGAAGCGGTTTATAAAGGCGCTTTTATTGAAGAAATCGCGCCACAAATTAAGTCTAAAGATGTCGATAAGATTGGTGAAGAAGCTGCCACTATTTTGCTGGAAAACTACATCAAAAAAACTATTCACAAAATGGGTATTAATTTTGATCATTGGTTTTCAGAAAAAAGTTTGCATGAATCAGAACAAGTGGCCAAAACTTTGGGTAAATTACGCGATTTAGGTTTGATTTATGAAAAAGAAGGCGCTGTTTGGCT
>JBAXXI010000014.1:0-18559 GCA_037127955.1 Candidatus Berkelbacteria bacterium
ATTATTTTGGGCCCGTAGCTCAGTTGGTAGAGCAACTCCTTTGCAAGGAGAAGGTCGGAGGTTCGAATCCTCTCGGGTCCACCAAATTACACTTCAGTTTTAAAATATTCGATAGTTCTAAATAATTTAATAATACTTCAAAGTACTCAAACTAACTCTTGACAATAAGTTGCTTTTTTTGTCTAATCACAGTATCTTTAAAGGTGAAGCCTAGAAGAAATTTTCGATTAAATTGTAAATTTCTTTTATGGTGTGGGTAGACAAGCTTATGATATAAAACAAATTTCTAACGAAATTGTAGCTTAGGTCGATCTATCCCGGAAACTTTTTAAAAAAGGAGTTATATGATTTTTAAAGAATGGTTAACTGTTACTGGTGATGCTTGGTTGTCAATTTGGGAAAGATTCATTGCATTTTTACCAAATATTATCGGCGCCGCTATTATTTTAGTCATCGGTTGGTTGGCAGGCATGTTTATCGAAACTGTTGTCGATCGACTTTTTCGTTTAGTCGGATTGCAAGCTTTGTTTGAAAAAGCTAAAGTGGAAGCGGTTTTGAAAAAAGCCAGCGCTGAAAAAGACGCAACTGCTCTTTTAGCTTCAGTCGCGAAATGGATCATTTATTTGGTCGCTTTCATTGCTGCTAGCAATACTTTGCAATTGACGGCTGTAGCAGACTTTTTAAATAGTATTTTGACTTATGTGCCTCAAGTTGTAGTCGCCGTTTCAATCATTTTGATTGGTTTGGTTTTGGCTCACTTCTTGGCCGCTGTGGTTAAAGGTAGTATCAAGTCTTCTGGACTTGGTTTTGCTGACACCGCATCGTTAATCGTACGTTGGTCGATCATTATCTTTACCGTTTTAGCCGCTTTGGCTCAACTCGGTATTGCAACCTACATGATCAATACCTTATTTGTTGGTTTAGTTGCTTTCTTGGCAATTGCCGGCGGTTTGGCTTTTGGTCTTGGTGGTCAAAAAGCCGCTTCAGAGTGTATCGAAACTATCAAAAAAGAATTGAAATAGACAGGCAAGTTCGTTTTATTTCAATTTAGGATATTATATTAAAAAAGCCCTGATTTCGTGAGATTTCAGGGCTTTTTGGTATAAAAGATTAATTTGAAGTATAATGAATTTATATTAATTAAAATATCAGGAGGACATTTGGATGATTAAATTATTTTCAAATAGGCGGTCATTATTGTTAATAATCGTCTTATTAATTTTTGTTGGTTTGCTAATTTTACTGGGTTTTAAATATAAAAATAATTTTTCTTCCAAAGCCGATACTGTTGCTTCAAGCGTTCCTGTATTTAAAACAGAATTTGTAAATAATCAGATTTTAGTCAAATTTAAGCCAGAGGCTTTGGCTAAAATTCAAAGTCAAAATCCAGCGACAAGATCGTCGGATAAACCATCTTTTATTGCTAATAATACTGGTATAGACGGTCTTAATAAGATTGATTCTCGATTTAAAGCAATTAAGATTTCCAAAGCTGTTGAATCCAGTTCAGGGACGCGTGGTATGAGCTCAAATAAAGATATTGATCGCTGGTATGTTATCAAGTATGATTTGCCGACAAAAACGATTAAAGGTGATTTAAGAAAAACTAATTTTGCCGGTAGTGTTGATCAAAAAATTACTTATGCAAATTTAATTAAGAGTTATCAAAATATTGATGGTATTGAAGCGGTTGAGCCGAATTATATCAATCAAGCCGACACGCTGACTAATGATAGCTTTCTGTCAAGTCAAACTTTTGTTAAGGGTGTAGACGACCTTTATGGATTAAAGAAAATTGGTGCGCCGCAGGTTTGGGATAAAACAACTGGTAAAAACATGGTTGTGGCCGTAGTGGATACAGGTGTTGATTACAATCATCCTGATTTAAAAGATAATATTTTGAGAGATTCGAGTAAACAAATAATCGGTTATGATTTTATTAATAGCGATTCTGATCCAATGGATGATAATGGTCATGGTTCGCATATCTCAGGGACAATAGCTGCTATTGGAAATAATGATTTAGACCACAATGTAGATTCTGGCACCAAATTGGTTGGGGTTGGTCCAAATTTGAAAATTATGCCAATAAAATCTCTTAATGAAGATGGTGCTGGAAGTACTTTAAACTGTACGAATGGTATAAAATTTGCAGTAGATCATGGCGCGAAAGTTGTTAATAATAGTTGGTCGAGTAGTAGTGCTCAGACGACAATAGAGAGAGATGCTATTAAATATGCATACGATAAAGGAGTTATTTTAGTTTTTGCTTCTGGTAATAACGGAAATGATATTGCCAAAACTTCTGATGCTGGTGATCCAAGAGTTATAACCGTTGGATCATCTGATTCAATTGATAAAAAGGCAATTTCTTCAAATTTTGGTGTTGGCCTTGATTTTATGGCTCCTGGTGTTAAAATTTTATCCGTTAAGAATGAATCGTTATTATGTCAAGAAACTGGTTTAGGGTCGATTCGTGCCGCATCGGGTTGTGTAACAAATCCTGACTATTATGCTATCAAGTCTGGCACATCAATGGCTGCACCACATGTTTCGGCTTCAGTTGCGTTGATCCTGTCTTTACATCCAGACTGGTCAATTGAAGAAGTTCGTTTTGCGCTTCGCAATACGGCTGATAAAATCGATAAAGTTGATTGGGATAGTTCAACAGGTTTTGGTCGAATCAATCTTGCTAATGCCGTTGGTTTATCTACGCCTCCTCCGGTGGCATTTCTCGATATACCAAAAAATACAATTTTGACTTCTAGTTACCTGATTAATGGTGTTGTTTCTGCGAATTCAGGAGTTGATAAATGGAGTTTATCTTATGGTTTTAGTAATAATCCTACTTCTTGGACTGGTATCGCGAATGGCTCAAAGGCTGTAAATGGTTTATTGGGCAAGTTGAATCCTTATAATAGTAAGTCAGAAGTTGTAACGTTAAAACTTGAAGTTAAAGATAAGATTGGCAAAACATCGGTTACGTATGGTTCTGTAAAACCAGGTTTATTTGGGGCTGAAGTTTATGATCCAAATTCATGGACAAATGGTTTTTCTAATACGGCGCCCGGTAAGACATTAACAATCGGAGCAGATGTTTGGTATATTGATAGTAATTCTGGAAATACCAACAATAAGTTTAACATGTCAATTTATGCTGATGGAAATATTGTTTGTAATATTTTGCCTTCAGGGGCAATGGATGGTACTTGTAACTGGACAGTGCCGGCCATGCCAAAACCTGGATTGGGTAAGGCGCCTTATTCGTCGTATACCTATAATTTACAGGTAAAAGCTAGTGATTCTTTGGGCAATGTGGTTTGGTCAGAAAAAGTGCCGATTACTTCGGTTTCTGGCCGAACTCGATAGAATAATTTGTATTTTAAAAAGCCCTGATTTCGTGAGATTTCAGGGCTTTTTGGTGTAAAATATGACTAGATTTAAGGTGTTTGCGTGGTCTGAACATCGGTTTTTGACCAAGCTAGAACGCCAGGAATAATTAAGCCTAAGATAGGAATTAAGGTTAAAAGTGAAATCCAGCCTGGTTTGTTAAGCTTTAGAGATATTTGCCAAAGCCAGTAAATACCAATAGCTGTTGAAGCAAAAAGTAAAGGTGTGACGTATCCAAGAAATATAGTGATTAGAAAAACAATAAGAGTCCAATTTTTAGTTTCAGAAAGTTGCCAAAGGAGGAAAAAGTTGGCATATGGGATCCAGGCGAGCCAGCTCGATCGATGATTAAGATTTTTGGCAATTTTTTGTAAAGTTATGGCTGAATATAGGTAAACAAAAAGGATCGTAAATCCCAAAAAAATGAAAGTGTACATTACTACGAGATTATTATATTCTGGTTTTACCATTCCGTTTTCTGATACGTATCCCAGTGTCGGGCCGAGAGCATCAATTAGTGGCTTTAAGATTTCTTCCAAGTTTTCCTCCTCATTTTCTTCGAGAGTTTAATATTTTTTCTCCTTAAACCCTTGCAAGATTATTAATTGTTTGATATACTTATTTTACCTTAAGAAAAGATAAAAGAAAACATTGCTATTGACAAAGAAACAGTGTTTTGGTATTATCTTTTTAGATAAAGAAAGGCTCCAAGGATGGTTGTTTTAAACCAAGTGAAAGGGGGAGTCGACTAATACAAAGTAGCAATTTTGATTTGCGATTTTGTTTAGTCCGCCAAAAGCGGCTTTTTTGTACCTCACAGATTAAAGAACAGAGATGTAAAAATATTATTTTTATTCCTTGTTCTTTAACAAAAGAATAGTAGAAATTGTTAAATATATTTGTAATTATAGGTTTCGTAGACCTGTAATTACATGATTTTGAATTACAATTACGATCATCACCGACGTAATTGTAAAAGTTTGAATATTTTAGTATCTTGGTTGTTGTCCAACTAAAATAAAATTCGTTAAGAGCACATGGAGGATGCCTTGGCATAGAAGACCGATGAAGGACGTAGTAGGCGTGCGATACGCCTCGGGGAGCTGCCAAACAAGCTTTGATCCGAGGATTTCCGAATGGGGAAACCCATCTAGCGAAGAGCTAGATATCCAGCATCTATCCCTTCAGTACGAATGAGCCAACCTGATCCATTTAAATTTATAGGGATCAAGACAATTGGTTATTAATCATTTCGCGCTGGGGGATAGGTGTTGGACGGGCACCTGGGGAACTGAAACATCTTAGTACCCAGAGGAAAAGAAAACAATACTCAACAAAATTGAGAGTTTTAATAGATTTATCTGTTAAAATTGTGATTCCCTTAGTAGCGGCGAGCGAAAAGGGATCAGCCTGGTGATAGCAAGTAAATATATACTAGTCAAACGATCCTGGAAAGGACGACCGTAGAGGGTAAAAGTCCCGTCGACGAAAGTTATATTTGAACTCCTATCACTTCTTACTGGACTTCGGTCCTGTAGGAAAGTACCACTAGACACGTGAAAACTAGTGGGAAGACGGGGGGATCGTCCCCCAAGGCTAAATATCTTCTATGACCGATAGTGAACTAGTACCGTGAGGGAAAGGTGAAAAGTACCCCTAACAGGGGAGTGAAATAGTACCTGAAACCATGTGCTTACAAGAAGTCGGAGCCCGCAAGGGTGACGGCGTGCCTTTTGTAGAATGAACCTACGAGTTAGCTGGCAGTGGCTTGGTTAAGTTCCGTGAGGGACGAAGCCGTAGGGAAACCGAGTGTTAATAGCGCGTTTGTCATTGTCACTAAACCCGAAACCGGGTGATCTATCCATGAGCAGGTTGAGTCCCACCGAAAGGTGGGAGGAGGACCGAACGCTATAGCGTTGCAAAACTATGCGATGACTTGTGGATAGTGGTAAAATACTAATCGAACCCGGAAATAGCTGGTTCTCCCCGAAATATATTTAGGTATAGCGGTTTATTACATCTGAAGCGGTAGAGCTCTGGATGGATCTTCCGGCGCAAGCCGGGAATCCAATCAAACTCCAAATTCTTCAGGTCAAAGGATAAATCAGTCAGACTGTAGGGGCTAAGCTCTATGGTCGAGAGGAAAACAGTCCAGACCGCCATCTAAGGTCCCAAAGTGAAACTTAAGTGGAAAAGGATGTGATCATCCTTAGACAACTAGGAGGTTGGCTTAGAAGCAGCCATCCTTTAAAGAAAGCGTAACAGCTCACTAGTCAAGGATAATTGCGCCGAAAATTTAACGGGGCTCAAAGTTTCCACCGAAGATGCGGATTTCTGTGTTTACACAGGAGTGGTAGGGGAGCGTTCTTAATTGGGTGAAGGTAAACCGTGAGGTTTGCTGGACGATTAAGAAGTGCGAATGTAGGTATGAGTAACGAATTAGGCAGGCGAGAAACCTGCCCACCAAATGTCTGAGGTTTCCCCCGCAACGATAATCGGCGGGGGGTTAGTCGGGCCTAAGCGTAATGCGATGGACAGCCGGTTGATATTCCGGCACTGTTATAAGATTATATAGCGATGACGCCGAACGGATGTCAGTGTGAGCGTATGGTTGCGAGCACTGGTTGAAGTTTGGACAAGAAAAGTCGCTATCCACTACTTATAGCACCCGTACCGCAAACCGACTCAGGTAGACGGGTGGAGAACACCAAGGTGATCGAGCTAACTTTCCCAAAGGAACTCGGCAAAAAAACGGGCGTAACTTAGGGATATGCCCTGCCTACTCGAAAGAGAGGCTGCAACCAACGACTTTCAGGCGACTGTTTACCAAAAACTTAGGTCTATGCGAACCCTTTATGGGGATGTATATGGGCTGATGCCTGCCCAGTGCTAGTAGGTTACGGGGAGAGGTGATCTTCGGATTTATCCGGGGTGAGCTTTGAACTTAAGCCCTAGTGAACGGCAGCGGTAACTATAACCGTTCTATGGTAGCGAAATTCCTTGTCGGGTAAGTTCCGACCCGCACGAATGGCATAACGGTCTGAAAACTGTCTCTGGGAAGGGCTCGGTGAAATTACAATGCCGGTAAAGATGCCGGTTACGCGCAGCAAGACGGAAAGACCCCGTGAAGCTTTACTATAGCTTGATATTGGGTCAACATTTCAATTGTATAGTGTAGGTGGAAGCCTTCGGGCGACAATGTAACACCACCCTGTTGAAGTTTTGACTCTAACCCTCGAAAAGAAGGGACAGTGTCAGGTGGGTAGTTTAACTGGGGCGGTTGACTCCTAAATTGTAACGGAGTCGTTCAAAGGTTGGCTTGGCCCGGATGGAAATCGGGCTGAAAGTGCAAACGCATAAGCCAGCTTAACTGCAAGGGATACACCCCGCGCAGATGCGAAAGCAGGAGTTAGTGATCCTCTGGCACAGTATGATGTGGCCAGAGCTCAACGGATAAAAGCTACTCCGGGGATAACAGGCTGATCGCGCCCAATAGTCCACATAGACGGCGCGGTTTGGCACCTCGATGTCGGCTCATCCTATCCTGGGGCTGTAGTAGGTCCCAAGGGTTTGGCTGTTCGCCAATTAAAAGGGTACGCGAGCTGGGTTCAGAACGTCGTAAGACAGTTCGGTCCTAATCTGCTGTGCGCGTTGAAACTTGAGAGGACTTCGGCCTAGTACGAGAGGACCGGTCGGAACGAATCTCTGGTGTACCAGTTGTTCTACCAAGGGCAATGCTGGGTAGCTATATTCGGCCGTGATAACCGCTGAAGGCATATAAGCGGGAAGCACACCTCAAGATCAGGTTTCGTTATAGATTCCCGATAGACTATCGGGTTGATAGGCTCTAGGTGTAAGATGGGTAACCATTTCAGCCGAGGAGTACTAATTGATCGAGAATTTTATTCAGTTGGGCAACTACCAAGATGACTAAAATATTCATAATTAACAATTATACATTCTTTTGGCAAGATATTTGAAAATTTCGTCCTGGTGTCAGTAGCGATTGGGCCACACCTCTTCCCATTCCGAACAGAGTAGTTAAGCCAGTCAGCCCCGATGATACTCGGTCCGCAAGGGCCCTGGAAAGTAGGACGACGCTGGGACGAAGCATTCAAATTAAAAAACACCCCTTAATCCGGGTGTTTTTTTAAACGCCTCAGTCCATTGAGGCGTTTGCCGTTTTTGTGGTGGTTAAGTTGACTTTTAAGGTTGAAATAGGTATAATATTCATAGTAACTTTAAAATAAAGAAAATTGAAGGAGGGGAAAATATGGCTAGTCAGCAGGTTCTGGTTTTGAGTGAAATGCGCCAACGACTTTTGTCGATTGTGCCGAAATTTGGCTGTTGCGCTTGTTCGGCGAGAAAGGGTAAGTTTGGCGACTTCTTTTGTCGGTATGATGCAACAGAAGACACCACTGCTTATTTGAATTTTGGTCTTTCTGATTGGTTAGATGAAAAGTCTTTGGATCTAACCAGAGACATGTATTGGTTTGACCCTATATCGTGTCGTACTGACGATGGTTTTGGTATTGCTCGAATTGGTGCGATTCATTTGATCGAAATGCGTCGGCCAACCAAGCAATTTAAGATAGATTTTTCCGGTAATTACTATATCGAAACTTGTATTAATCGTGAAACTGGTGAAAATGGCCATGTTAAATATGCTTTAGATACCGGCGAATTTCAAGAAGCTTATAGTTGGAGGCCTATCGGTAGGGCTCATGCTGGATTTACAAAAATCGAGTGTAGGGTTCATGAAGTTTCTGAGACTGAATACGGGTTTAATAGTTACACCTTTGACAAAGTGGCTGATATCGGACAGCGGATGCAAGACATGATTAATCTTGAACATGGTTTAAGAGAATTTTCTTTTTTAGTTAATCCCGAGGCTAATCCTTTACCTCAAGCCCTAACAGAGCACCCTTAACCGGGTGTTTTTTTAATTTAAAAAATATGGTTTAATGAGTTTGTGGTTAATTTTAAGAAAGGACAAAAATGCGCGAAAATTTAGAACAAAATTTGAACCTTAATGAAGTTGGTGAAACGGGCGAAAAGCAAACGAATCGTTTTGCTTGGTTAATCGACGATAATGCCGATATGTCAGAAGCTTTAGTGAGGTTGGTTGGACGTTGTTCAAATGGTCAATTAGAATTAACGCACTTTTTTGAGGCTGAACATGCTATCAATGAATTTGAAAAGATTTGTTCAGAGGATTTGAATCGGCCAGAACTGATTTTGATGGATGGTAATTTGACTGGCAATGTGCCGCAAGCGAAAATTAAAACTGGGGTCGAGGCTATCGATGGGCTTAAAGATGTGGCGCAAAAATACAATGTAGATTTGCCGGACATTGTTGCCTTTAGTACTAGTTCTCAAAGCAATGAAGATTTATTGGCGCGCGGCGCGGTCAAAGTTGTGAATAAAGGTAATTATAATGATATTAAGAATTTCGTGACCGAATTAGCCGAGGCCGAATGCGAATAATTGCTGATTTACATATTCATTCCAAATACTCACGGGCCGTTAGTAAAATGATGGACATTGACCATATTTGTCAGTGGGCCAAAATTAAAGGTATCGATTTAGTCGGTACTGGCGATTTTACCCATTTCAAATGGCTGGAAGAAATTAAATTAAAGTTGAAAGAAGATGGGTCGGGACTTTTGGTATCGCGCGACAAATATCGGCAAAAATTCATGTTGACTTCGGAAATTTCATGTATTTACAAGCAGGGTGATAAGGTTAGAAAAATTCATCTAATAGTATTTGCGCCAAGTATTGCCACGGTTGAAAAAATCAATTCAGAATTGGCAAAAATTGGCAATATTCACTCTGACGGGCGACCGATTTTAGGAATTTCGGCTTATAATTTGGCAAAATTAATTTTTGAGATCGATGAGCGCTGTATGGTGATCCCAGCCCATGCCTGGACTCCATGGTTTAGTATATTTGGCTCAAAGTCTGGATTTAGTTCTATCGAGGAGTGTTTTGGTGATTTAACGAGTAAAATCTATGCCATTGAAACCGGCTTAAGTTCGGATCCTGAAATGAACTGGCGATTGTCGGCGCTCGATAACATCACGCTAATATCAAACTCCGACGCGCACTCCATGCAGAACCTGGGCCGCGAGGCCAATGTGTTTGAGATTGATGGCGATATTACTTATGATGAAATTTGCGATATTATTAAAACCAAAGATAAAAAGCGGTTTCCAAAAACCCTGGAGTTTTACCCGGAAGAAGGGAAGTACCATTTTGATGGTCATGCTAATTGTAAATTGGTGGTTAATCCGTTTGAAGAAAAATACGTTGATGGTCGCTGTCCGATTTGTCGCCGACCCATGACTATTGGCGTGGCTAGTCAAGTGGCCAAACTAGCGGACAGAAAAACAAGTAAACAGCTTAAAAACTTTCCTGATTCTCAACACTTGGTGCCGCTTCGCGAAATCATTGCGAATTCGTTCGGTGTGGGCGTACAAAGTAAAAAAGTTAATGCTGAATATGATCGATTGATTAATGAGTTCGGTAGCGAGTTTCATATTTTACTGGATCTCGATGAAAAATACCTGACCGATAATTTTCCAGAACGCATTGCTCAAGGTATTATCAATGTTAAAAATGGTGATTTAACTATCGATCCGGGCTATGACGGAATTTATGGCAAAGTCCACATTTTTCGCGATGAAGACTTGGGTCAAAAGCAATAAAAATCTTTGTTTTAAAATGTACGCGTGTTATAATATTGGGGCAAGATAAAAAGGAGAGATAATGCCTTTAAGTGATAAAGATCTCGAAAAAATTGGTCAAATTGTGGATGAAAAAATCAATAAAGCTATCGACACAAAAGTACCAGTAATGATAGCTGGCGAAATCGGTTCTTTGCGAACGGAAATGAATCAAGGGTTTGGTTCATTAAGGTTGGAAATAAATCAGCGGTTTGATGATGTATGTCAAGAAATGAGCTCAAATCATCGAGAAGTTTTGGAGAAAATCGAAGAAGTCAAACAAATGGAAACAGAAGATATTCAGGTTATATATAAGGATGTGGCGTTACTAAAAAAGAAGATGGCAGTTTAGATGTCCGCTTGTGGACATCTTTTCGTCTTTTTTGCTTAAATGTGTGAGATGATGAATATATAATAAATAATATAACTTCTCGATATGGCTCGAAGTAAAGGAGAAAAATGCGTTCTACGACAAAATGGCTTTTAGGAATTTTAATCGTTGTAATCGTGCTTGGGGGCGGATTTTTGGGTTGGCAGAGATTGAGTCAGCAAAAACGTTCAAATATGCCTAACCAGCAGGGCTCGAGTGTTTTGGTGAAGCCCGAATTATCTCAAAATCCAATTCCAGCTAGTGACTATCGAATAACGATTAAAGATAATAACGATATTAACAAAATTGATATTTATTTGAAGAATCTTAAGACAGATACAGAATTGTTTTTTGCGACAGTAGACAGTACAAATAAAAAAATTGAAGCCAATGGGGCGAGTGATGCGTATAGAAATGGCAATGTTTATATTTATGCTGTCATTAACGGTCAAGGTGAAATCTGGAAGTACAGTCGGACTAATTTGATAGGTACAAAGTTGTTTACAGATAAAGAGGGTTTCGGATTTTACGTGTCGCCAGACGAGAAATATATTGGTGTTACACCACATGTAAATAATAGTGATAAGACAGGAAAGATCGTTCTACTTGATGGTTCGGGCAAGGAGCTCAAGACTTTTACGATTAACGTTGAAGGCCAGATCTTGTCAGTAGCGGGACTTGATTTCGATGAATGGAAAAAAGATTCTTTATGGATTGATAAGGTAGAGCTATCAAATATAACTGGACTGGCAAAAATCGATCTTAATAGCTTAACTCTAAAAGAGTATAATTTTTCTTCTCCTAATCGTCGTATTTCTATAAATTCAACAGGGACATTCGTGATTGGAAGCGATTTTCCACGCATGTTTGATGTTGACAGCGCAAAACAGTTTGAAATTGATAAAACAAAAGTTAACCTATATTTATATGATTTAAGTACTGGCAAAAGAAAAGTTATAGCTACGGCTGGTGGTAAGGATTTTGAATTCGGATGGGTTAATGATAGTAATTATACCTACACTGATCCAGAGACTGGCAAGGTTGTAACCGGAAAAGCGAAATAATATTTTTAAGGTGATGATTAAAACGGCCTCGATTAAAATCGGGGCCGTTTTTGTATTTAAATATCTTGCAAATTTTGACAATAAATCGCAAATGCGCAATAATTATTGTAAATGAATTAATTATGTCATCCTCGAATCGAATGGTGACCAGACCTTTGGTCATAATTCGATATCGGGGATCCAGTTCTGGATTCCGGATCGAGTCCGGAATGACAGGATAGGGGAATTAAATGCAAAAAAACATTAAAGATATAGACAAGGTGCGCTTGTCGCGTAATTTTCAAAACATTGGTATTGAAAATTTAAAAGTGGTCGTTATTGGTGGGGGAACGGGATTATCAACTTTAATTCGTGGACTTAAGCATGAAACCGAACATATTTCGGCTATTGTGGATATGTCCGATGATGGCCGTTCAACAGGGCGCTTAAGGCGCGATTTTAATGTCTTGGCTCCAGGCGATGTGCGTAACTGTATCGTAGCCATGGCCGACGAAGAGCAACTTTACCACAAACTTTTTACTTATCGTTTTCCGCATGGTAGGGGGCTCAAGGGGCATAATTTAGGTAATTTACTTTTGGTTGCGCTCGAAGATATCACTGGTAGTTTTAAAAAAGCCACGCAGGAAATTTCCAAAATCTTAAACATCAAAGGTCAGGTTTTGCCAAGTACCTATGAAGATGTGATAATTTCGGCCAAACTTACTAATGGTCGGACAGTTTGGGGACAAGTCGCTATTTCGGTGGCTGGCCACCGTTCTCCGATTCGCGAAGTTCAGTTGCACCCTGAAAAAGCCGAGGCTAACCCAGACGCGATTGTGGCTATCAATGAAGCCGATGTGATTTTGATTGGTCCCGGTAGTTTGTACTCAAGTATTATTCCTAATTTTCTATTGAGTGATATTGCCAAAGCGGTCGCTAAAAGCAAAGCCCGCAAAATTTATATTTGCAATGTTAGTACTGAGCGTGGCGAAACCGAAAATTATTCGGTCGCGGATCATATTGAAGTTTTAGAAGCCCACGCCAAACACAAAATTTTTGATACGGTTTTAGTTAATTCTAATATTGTATTAAAAACTTCCGGCAAGCGCTTGGGCGAAGTCAAAAATATCACTACTGACGAATCGAAAATTAAGGGGTACAATATAGTTACAGCAGATTTAATTAGTGAGGAAAATCCACTTTACCACGATAGCAAAAAATTAGTTAAAGCCTTGGTTAAAATATTGGAAAAGTGACATGCCTGAATTACCAGAAGTCGAAACAATTAAACGAGGATTGAGCGATAAAATTGTTGGTCGGAAGATTACCGATATCGATATTTTGTGGCACAAGAGTTTTATTGGTGATAAAAAAAGTGTCATCGGTTTTGAGGTAGTTGAAATTGCGCGCCGTGCGAAAGTCATCCAAATTAAACTGAGTAATAATTTAAATCTCTTATTTCACTTAAAATTGACAGGTCAAATTATCCATGAGCATGAAATAAAATCGGGCGAGGATGTTATCGATTTCGCCGGCGGTCATCCAAGTCATGATTGGCATGCCCAAATGCCAAACTCCAATACCAGAATTATTTTTACTTTTAACGATTATTCAAAATTGTTTTTTAATGATATGCGCAAATTCGGTTGGTGTAAGGTTTTGACTGATTTAGAAGTTGAAGAAATTTATAAAAAAGATTATGGACTCGAGCCTTTGGATGAAGATTTTGATACAGATTATTTATTAGCCAAAGCCAAAAATATCCCTAATAGAACTATCAAACAGTTTTTACTTGATCAAACTATTGCCGCCGGCATGGGCAATATTTATACTGACGAAGCTTTGTTTGGCGCCGGTATCATGCCGACCAGGAAAGTCAAAGAAATTAAAATGTCAGAATGGCCCGTATTAATACTGAAAGTTCAAAAAGTTCTCAAATTAGGTATCGAGCATGGCGGTACCACTGATTCAGACTATGTAAATGTCGATGGCAAAAAGGGCGGGATGCAAGATTACCTAAAAGTTTACCACAAGGTCGGTGAGCCTTGCGCCAACAATTGCGGCGGCAAAATCGAACGCATGGTCGTCGGTGGCCGCGGTACTCATTTTTGCGCCAATTGCCAGAAGTAACACTCTTGACATTTACCCATAAAAGTATTATTATGAGTAGTTCTTTAACAAATCAATTTTTTAAAGGGGGACGTATTATGTCTTATGTTTCAGATGCCACTGCCTGTTACCTTTGTAAAGGTAAGTGCTGTAAAAAATTACCCGTGGCTACCGCCGAAGAATTTGAGCGGGAAGTTCGGGCTAATAATCCTGAGTTACTCCAACTTATGACTGGAATTATTACACCAAATACTAAGGGTCAAACTGTTTGTCCGTTTTTATCTTTAGATGAAGGGTGTGTTCTGGAAAAAGAATGCAGACCTTATAGGTGTGGTGAATTCGAGTGCGATTTGTTTCAACTAATCGCCCAGGATCCAGATATGGTTCAGACTTGCATGTTACACATTAAAACTGTATTAATGCCTGATCCGTGTTCTGGTAATTACAAAATTCTTTGTGGTCCGGATTGTCCGAGAAAAACCCATTGTATTGTTCCAAGAGAAAATCGATCAGATTTATCTCGATGATATTCTGACTGGTGATTTTGCCAGATCCTGCAGTTACGAAAGGAAGGTGTTTATGGAAAATCGTGATAAGGCGTGCTTTGTCTATGTAAAAAAGGGTACACAATTTTTTTATCTTCCATTGAATTTAAGAAACAGATGCGAGATTGAATTAGTGGAAGTGTCGACCTGGATGGAAAGAAATTTTTTCAAGAAATATAGCGTCAAGGAGTGGGATGTGTGGAAAATTACTGGAGCCAAGGCTGGTTTTACCAGTAAAGGTTATTTAAGGTTACATTTTCCGAAGATTGATACGACCCATATTTGGAATAAAAATACTCAGGAGGTTTACGGAATTTGTGATTATGCCGGCGTGATCAGAGCTAATTATAAGCTTTGCGCTCGGTGTGGCAAGATTTATGGTGAATTTCAGGGTGAAGTGATGAGTGTCGATGAATTTGCGGTTTTGACTAAATTTAAATGTTTAAGATGCGGTCATGAATGGACAATCGAAAAAACAATTGGTCGAAAACGACTCAAAAAAGAAAGAGTAGTGGTTGGCCAAAATTCAAAACCCGATTTTTATAAAATAAATCATCGGCGAGTAAAACCTCATTCTAATTGGAATTAAAACATTTCCCGTACGAAAGTACGGGATTTTTTTGAAAATCTTGCGAAAAAATTTATAAGTGATATAATAAATTTAATGAACAATATATTAACTAATAACTGGTTTAGCTTTTATTTTACCCACCGACTCTAGCCGGCTAGTTTTAGTATCATAATATAAGTTCAAATTTGCCGGCTCAAGCCGGTTTTTGTTTTATCCTGCTGGGTAGCGGGATAAAACAACCCCTCGCAATTCGCACTGAAAGTAGAGAATGGAATTACTTTTTCAGTAAGAAGTGTGTGGGGTGACATCGATATTTAAAAAAAAGGGGGGGTACCATGGTATCAACGATCAACGATTTACACCTTATTGCCGAAAGAACATTTTCGGCTGAACAACTTTGTAAAGCAAGTGTAATTGTTCAGAAATTTATTTTGGGCCAAATCAATCAGAAAGAATATGACGCCCAGCGCGACGAACTGGCCCAAAAAACTTCAAATCCTAAATTGTTCGCGCAATTTATGGATTGTCATCCGGCCAAAGGAATTAAAAATGTTAATAAGATCCAAGTTTTAATTCCCTAAATTTATCAAAGCGCCTTTAGCTAGGCGCTTTTTTAGTCTTGACAAAATCAAAAATAGTGAGATAATTTATTTATCATGATAAATATTAATTCTAACATTCTACTCGTCGTCCTTCCACTTACCACTCATAAGAGGCGGCTTGTTTAGTTAAGATGAAATATTTACCATAACAATTCCGCCTCGAGGCGGTTTTTTGTTTTCCGAATGATATCCATAATAAATATTGTGCATATCTTCGGGGGCCAATAAATTAATATTGGGTATTTGTAAACGGCCAAAAGCAAAACGTTTACACGGTCTACTTGGTAATTAGTGCAAACATCACGAAAGCCAAGTAGCCCTCCCGACCAATTTCGCAATTTAAAAATCTATTTTAAAGGGAGAAGGAAAATGAATCAAATTGTAGTTCAACATCTTCGTGAAGAAGAGATTCGGGTGGCTCGAGAGTTTTTCTGGCAAAATATTGTCAGAAGATCGAAAAAGGCCGATGTTCATATTCAAGTGGCAAATTTGCTCCAGCATTGTGCTACATTTCAGGTTTCTCTGGTGGGTGATTTATATATCACTCCAAACGACTTGCTCGAGTCGACATTGAGGGGTTTTAGAGTGGCTGAGCATTATTATCGTCAAAATAATCATGTTTTGGTCGCTGATACTTTTTGGCGATATCGACAACAGTTTGAAGAAGCAAATCTTGCTTTGACGCAAGTCGGTTTGTACAATTTGTTTTTAGACTATTTTCCCGGCTTGTTTAAGTATCAGGCCAATCTTTTTAACGATTAACTTTAATTGCCCCGCACGTTCAGTGTGGGGTTTTTTAAAACTTAATCTATTTTAAATATTGCCATTGATTTAAAATTTAGTTATAGTAAAAGAGTTAATCAAGTTAAATTTATAGAGCGGGTCAGGGGATGACCCGGTCCGTTTTAGATCGAATAAGGAGAGAAAATGGAAAAATATGCCGCAGTGATTTTAGCCGCCGGTAAAGGTACTCGAATGAATGAGGGCTTAGCTAGTCCGATTCCTAAAGTTATGTTTGAACTTCATGGTAAGCCGATTATTGATTGGGCTGTTCAGTCGATCAAAGATGTTGGTGTAAATAGAATCGTGCTAGTGGTGGGTTATAAGCGTGAAATGATTCAGGATTATTTTGGTGATAAATTAGAATACGCGATTCAAGAAGAACAGCTTGGGACGGGACATGCAGTGGCACAGGCCAGGCTTTTGCTGGCTAGTCAGACAGAACAAGTCATTGTTTTTTATGGTGATAGTCCACTTTATACTCCTGGAAGTATCAAACGTTTGATGAATATGCATGAGGAGCAGAAAGCCACTATTTCGATGTTAACCGTGGTTTCGCCAGAAGGTGATTTGACTGGTTATGGCCGGGTTTTCCGTAATGAATTGGGTCATGTCGCCGATATTATTGAACATAAAGACTGTACTCCAGAACAACTCGAGTGTCGTGAATGGAACCCGGGATTTTATATTTTTAATAGCGAATGGCTTTGGAGTAATATTTCCAAACTTGAGGCCAATAATGCGCAAAAAGAGTATTATTTGACTGACATGATTCATATTGCTAAAAGTCAGGGTATGAGAGTTTGCGCTACTTCGGTGACCGATGAAAACGAGGCTTTGGGTGTGAATAACCAAGAACAATTGAAAGAAGCGGAGGAAATAATCACTAACCGCGATGATCTACAAAACTAAAGGCATAATTTTAAAGCGTACAAATCTTGGCGAGGCCGATCGTATTGTTACAATTTTTACTCAGAAATTTGGTAAAATTAAGGTCGTAGCTAAGGGTGTAAGGAAGACTCTAAGTAAAATGGCCGGACATTTAGAGCCATTTTGTTTAACTAATTTTCAGATTGTTGAAGGCAGAAATTTGGACACGATTACAGGTGCGACCGTAGAAAAATGTTTTTTTGGACTTCGATCTGATTTAGAAAAAACCAATGCATGTTTTTATATGGCTGAAATTGTCGATAAAATGGTTGAGGAAAGTGTAGTTCATGAAGAAATTTTTGAACTTTTAGATTTAACTTTTTCGCACGCCGATGAATTAATTAGTCCGTTATTAATTAGTTATTTTGAGATCAACTTTTTGGCTGAAATGGGGTTCAAGCCAGAGCTTTACGAGTGTGTTAGTTGTCAAACTAAAATTGAATCGGGCGAGAATAATTTTGATTTTAATCATGGCGGGTTGGTTTGTGGTTCTTGTGGGACTGGCAGATCTATTTCCGATAAAGCGATTAAAATGATTCGATTATTTTTAGATCATGATTTTAGTAAAATTAAAAAAATTCAAGTTACACCGGATCTGATTAGCGAAATTCAGATTGTTACCAGTTATTACTTGAAAAATATTCATCAAAAAGATATGAAGTCAGAAAAATATTTAACCAGATAAAGGAGTGGTTTTGGAAACGTATTTAGAAATTAATTTGGAAAACCTGAAGAAGAATGTGAAAAATTTGAAGTCACTTTTAAAGGCCGAAACTAAATTTTTAGCAGTTGTGAAAAGTAATGCTTACGGTCACGGTCTAGTTGAATGCGCTCAGGCCGCCAGTCAGGCCGGTGCTAATTGGTTTGGCGTGGTTTATCTGGAAGAAGCGATGTCTCTTCGTAAAGCCGGGATCGTTAAGCCAATCTTGATTATTAAGAGCGTGTCTGCGCTTGAGGCTCGCCAGGCTGCCAATCAAGATATTAGTGTGCCGATTATTTCACTCTCGCAGGCTCACGAAATTGCTGATATTGCGTTTGATAAACCGCTTAAAGTTCATTTAAAAATTGATACTGGGTTGAATCGTTTAGGTATGGAAAACTCTGAAATTGAAGAGGCAGTCAAAGTTTTAAAAAGTAATACCAATATCATTATTGAAGGAATTTATTCACATCTTGCTTCAGTCGAAGAAGGCGATATGGACTATACTGATTTTCAAATTAAGAACTTCCGTGACAGTATAAAAATTGTCGAAGGACTTGGTTATAAAGATTTGATCAAGCATTTGGCGGCTACTTCTGGTACATTATTAAAGCCGGAAGCGCATTTTGATATGGTACGTTGTGGGATTGGTTTATATGGTTTGTGGCCGAGCGCTGATAACAAAGAAGCTTTTGGCAAAGATGATTTTCTTTTTCCAGTCATGAATTATAAAACCAGTATCGATCAAATTAAAGAAGTTAAGGCTGGTGAAAAAATTGGTTATGGTTGCG
>JBAXXI010000015.1:0-17931 GCA_037127955.1 Candidatus Berkelbacteria bacterium
TTTTTGCGGGTCTAAAGGTTGGTTGCCCAGACGTTTAATTTGTGGGCGATGGCTCGGCGTAAGCCTTCGCGATCACGGATCGGATCATTAAGGCAAAAGCCGATAATGATACCGTTTTCCATAGTATCGTCGTAATTGAAGACTCTGTATTCGCCTGGCCAGGCGCTGGCTAAACTTCTGATAAAACCTGTAATGTCAAAGCCAGCTGCTTCGTTAATCGGCAGACGCCAATCAATGCTTGAATATTCGTTTGGCAAATCTTTTACTTCTTCGTCCGTCATAGTGTCGACGGCGTTTTCATGATCACCAATGGTAATGATTTCTTGACCATTGGTCATGAAATCAAAATAGCTTGGCGCCTTTCGAATCAGTAAAACACCTTCCCAATTACCAACTTCATGGTTGAATTCCGGGAGGCACTTGATATTGTAAAACCAAACCAAGTTGCCGAATGCTGTGTTCATTGTTTTTCTCCTGTACGTCCGCATTGCGGAGAGTGTGTATGTGATTGCCCCACACCATGGGCCACGAACCTTAAAATCAAGGCAAGTTCAATTTTTAATGAACTAGATATTGTATCACAAAATGAGGCAAAAGTCAAGTCTATAAGGTTCGATTGTGTATTTTTCACTTTCATGTGGTATGATTTATTTATAAAGGAGAAACATGCATTATTTAACCTTGCTTAAAAAAGCCTATCAGACCACTTTGAAGCATAAATTCTTGTGGATTTATGGTATTTTTGTCGCCAGTGTCACCGGTGTTTATATGGGTGGCAATAATTTTTCAGAGAAAGATTGGAAAGATTTACCATTTCAAAAAGAGCAGGTTTTTAGTTTTTTCGAGCAGCATGCGACCATTCTTGCTTGGTCGGCTTTTGGTTTTGTTTTGCTGTTAATGATTTGCGGTATCTTATCTTTAATTTCTCAAGGCGCTTTAATTAGCGCTGGTGCCAAGCTAAATAAAGATGAAAAGACTGATTTCCACTCTTCGCTTGAGGTTGGTTTGAAGCATTTTTGGCGAGTTTGGGGTTTAGGCATTATTTTGTGTCTTCTGGGGTTCACCAGCCTAATCGTGTTATTACTGCCACTTTTATTCTTTCTCGCGAGTAAATTAATTTTGCTGGCCATGGTTTTAGTTGTGCCATCAATATTACTTTTTATTGGTCTGACCTTTGTTTTATCGGCGGCCGTCCCATATGCGGTTCGAATCTTGGTTTTAGAAGATAAGAGTATTTTTGAAAGCGTGGCATCGCTCATCAAATTTGCCATTAAAAATATAAAACAGGTTATTTTGACCTATCTGATCTTAATAGCAACTAAAGTTGTTTTTGCCATCGCATTTATGGCAACTTTGTTATTAACAGGTTTATTATTAGTTGGAATTGGTATGGCAATTTGGTCAGCTTCAGCGCAAATCGGCGTAATTTATGCCGTGATTATGTCTATCATTTACGTTTTAGCCACAATGGTTGTTTTAGGTGCTTATAAGGCCTTTCAATCAGTTTTCCTAACTTTTGTCTACGAAAAGCTGAAATAGGTCTTGACTGATAAGAGATTATTTGGTAAGATATTACTTGAAGTGAATCAATCCCCAAAAGTTGCAACTAGATGTTGACAACTCTTGATTTTTAAGGTATAATTAGTTATACTATAATAAGTAAATAAGTTTTAAATAAAGGTAATTTAGAAATTTAAAAGATTTTTAAATTACAGAATTTTGGAGGCCCTAATGGCAGAAAAATTTGAACGAACAAAAACTCACGTCAATGTGGGTACAATTGGTCACGTTGACCATGGTAAAACAACCTTAACTGCAGCTATTTTGAAAGTTCAAGCTGACAAAGGTTTAGCTCAGGCTCGTAACGTTGACCAAATCGACGCTGCTCCTGAAGAAAAAGAACGCGGTATTACTATCGCTACTTGTCACGTTGAATACGAGACTGAAAAACGTCACTATGCTCACGTTGACTGTCCAGGACACGCTGACTACGTTAAAAACATGATTACTGGTGCCGCTCAGATGGATGGCGCTATTCTTGTTGTGTCAGCCGCAGATGGTCCGATGCCTCAAACTCGTGAACACATTCTTTTGGCTTACCAGGTTGGTATTCAAAACATTGTTGTTTTCATGAACAAAGTTGACCAAGTTTCAGATCCAGAACTATTAGACTTAGTCGAAATGGAAATTCGCGATTTGTTAACTAAATACCACTATGATGGTGATAAAGTTGCTATCGTAAAGGGTTCAGCTCTTAAAGCTCTTGAAGGTGACGCTACAAACGTTCAAGCTATTAGCGACCTTATGGATGCTATGGATGCTAATTTCCCAGATCCAATTCGTGAAACTGACAAACCAATGTTAATGGCTGTTGAAGACGTTTTCTCGATCAAAGGTCGTGGAACCGTTGCTACCGGTCGTATTGAACGCGGTATGGTTAAAGTTAACGATGAAGTTGAAATCGTTGGTATTAAACCAACTAAAAAAGTCGTTGTAACTGGTGTGGAAATGTTCAAGAAACAACTCGATTCTGGTATGGCTGGCGACAACGTCGGTTTGCTACTTCGTGGTGTTGAACGAGAAGATGTTGAACGAGGTCAGGTTATTGTTAAACCAGGTTCAATCACTCCTCACACTGAATTTGACGCTGAAGTTTATATTTTGAGCAAAGAAGAAGGCGGACGACACACACCATTCTTCAAAGGTTATAAACCACAATTCTACATCCGAACCACTGACGTGACCGGAGAAGTAGAACTTCCAGCTGACACTGAAATGGTTATGCCTGGCGATACTATCAGCTTTAAAGTTAAATTAATCCAACCTGTTGCTATGGAAGATGGTATGCGCTTCGCTATTCGCGAAGGTGGCCGAACCGTGGGCGCTGGTGTGGTAACAAAAATCAATAAATAAATTCTATAAGATAACATCAATAGGAGTTGCACCTTGGTAAAGACATCAACAAAACCTAAAATCAGAATCCGCTTAAAGGCTTACGATTATCGGATTATTGACAAGTCGGCTCGTAAAATCATTGAAACTGCTGAACGAACTGGCGCTCAAGTCATTGGCCCGATTCCTTTGCCAACAGAGAAGAATAAAATCACTGTGCTTAAAAGCTCCTTTGTTCACAAAGATGCTCGTGAACAGTTTGAAATGAGAATTCATAAGCGATTAATCGATGTGATGGAGCCAAACGCTAAGACCATCGATTCGTTAATGAGTCTCGATCTTCCAGCTGGTGTTGATATTGAGATTAAAACTTAGTTAAAATTGATAATAAAATATGAAAGTAAGTTTGGATAATCATAGCTACGGCTAAGGATTCCAGACGAACTTTTTTTACTGGTCGACAAAAAGACCGATAAATATTAATCTATGAAAGCAGTTGATTCAAATAATTGTTTTCCTCTAGAAGGACAGATCATGAAAGCAATCATTGGTAAAAAATTAGGCATGACTCGTATATTCGACGAAAAAGGTACCGTTATTCCGGTGACCTTGATTTTAGCCGAACCAAACATCGTGACTCAAGTGAAAACTCAAGAAACAGATGGTTATACCGCAACTCAAATTGCCATGCCGCAAGATAAAAAGTTAAATAAGCCACAAACCGGTCATTTAGCTAAAGTTGAAGTTAAGTCACGTGTTTTACGTGAATTTGACCTTTCTGATGTTACTGTCGGTGATAAAGTTGATTTAAGCCAATTTGAAGTTGGTCAAAAAGTTACCGTTAGTGCCACCAGTAAAGGTAAAGGTTTTGCCGGTACCGTGAAACGTCATAATTTCCACTGTGGTCCAAAAACCCATGGTTCAAATAACTATCGCCAACCTGGTTCAATCGGTTCAGCTTATCCACAACGCGTAGTTAAAGGTATTCGTATGGCTGGCCATATGGGTTTTGACAAAGTGACTGTTAAAAACTTAATCGTTGCTCAAATTGATTCAATTAATAACATTATCTACATTCGCGGCGCCGTTCCTGGTCCACGAAAGAGTTTTGTCAGTATTTGGAGTGAGAATGTCTAAAATTAAAGTATATAACTTAAAAGGTGAAGAAACTGCAGAATTAGCTTTAGAAGCCACAGTTTTTGCTGGTAAAGAAAATGAACAACTTGTTTCTCAAGCTGTTCGTATTCAATTAGCCAATATGCGCAATGCAATTGCTCATACTAAAACTCGTGGTGAAGTTTCTGGTGGTGGTAAAAAGCCTTGGAAACAAAAAGGTACAGGTAATGCTCGGGCTGGTTCAAGCCGTTCTCCATTATGGACCGGTGGTGGCGTTACATTTGGTCCACGCAACACTCGTAACTATTCATTGCGCTTGAATTCAAAAATGCGCCAAGGTGCTTTAATTTCAGCTTTAACCGAGATCGCTAATAATAAAAAATTGATCGTGGTCAAAGATTTTGAAATGAAAGAAATTTCTACCAAGAAATTTATTACTGTTTTGGCTAAATTGCCAATTGAAACTGGCAAAATTTTATTGATTTTACCAAGAATTAATAAAGAAGTAGAGCTTTCAGCCGCTAATCTACCTTATGTTAAAGTGATTAAGGCTGAAAATATTAACATTGTTGATTTATTGAAATATAACTATATTTTAACCTCAGATGAAGTGGTTGAAAAAATCACGGAAAATTTAGGTAAAAATAAGACAAAATAAAATTACCAAGGAATTCATATGAAACAAATTATTTTACAACCTATACTTTCAGAAAAATCTTTAGCCGGTATTGAACTTGGTAAATTTATTTTTGTGGTTGATGATTCAGCTAACAAACATCAAGTGGCTCAAGCTTTAAAAGAAATTTATAATGTTGATGCAACTAAGGTTAACATGATTAAAGTTCAACCTGAAAATAAATTAGTTCGAGGTCGTTTTAAGGCTCATGCTAAGGGTTTTAAAAAAGCGATTGTGACACTTAAAAAAGGTCAAAAAATCGAAGGTTTTGAATTTAAAGATTAAAAGGATACCATAATGGCAATCAAAGTATATAAACCAACAACTCATTCTCGACGTAAAATGTCTGTTACTGATTACTCGATTCTTACTAAAAAAGAACCAGAGAAAAAGTTAACAGTTAAACTAAATCGATCAGCAGGCCGCGATAATACCGGTCAGATTAGTGTTCGTCATAAAGGTGGCGGTAATAAGAGAAAGTATCGAATTATTTCGTCATTAAGCGATAAACTTGGCCAAAAAGCTACAGTTACCGCTCTTGAGTACGATCCAAATCGCAGCTCATTTATTGCTTTAGTTGAATACCAAGAAGATAAAACCAAAGCTTATATTTTAGCTTGGGAAAATCTTAAGGTTGGAGAAGTGGTTGAAGCGGCTGATAAAGCGGAAATTACCCCAGGTAACAGAATGCGCTTAGAAAATATTCCAACTGGTATTAGTATTTTCGATATTGAGATTCACCCGGGTCAAGGTGGAAAAATGGTTAAAGGTGCTGGCGCACAAGCCGTGATTCTTTCAAAAGATGGTGAATATGTTCAGGTTAAAATGCCTTCCGGAGAAATTCGTAAGATTAATAAAAAGTGTTTTGCTTCAATCGGTCAAACCAGCAATGCTACCCATTTTATGGTTAGAATTGGTAAAGCCGGTCGAAAACGTCATATGGGCGTTAGACCAACTGTTCGTGGTAAAGCCATGAACCCGAATTCACATCCACATGGTGGTGGTGAGGGTCAAAACTCTATTGGTATGAAATATCCAAAAACTCCATGGGGCAAGCATGCTTTGGGTGTTAGAACACGCAAAAAGAATAAATATTCAAATAAGTTAATTGTTAAGCGAAGAGCCAAATAGGGCCATCGAATTTTAAAGGATAAAATTATAAGGTCAATAAATCGACCGCGGAAATTTTTCCGAAAACTACAAGGATAAAATTATGGGAAGATCACTAAAAAAAGGTCCATACATAAACGAACGTTTAATTGCTAAGATTCAAAATGTGAAACTTGGCGATAAAACTGTGATTAAAACATGGGATCGTGCTGCGACTATTACTCCAGAAATGGTTGGTTTTCATTTAGGTATTCATGATGGCCGCAAACACGTTGATGTTTTGATTATTGAAGATATGGTTGGTCATAAATTAGGTGAATTTGCTGCCACTCGAAAATTCCAACGTCATGGTGGTAAAATCGCTAAAGAACAAGCTAAGGGAGGTAAATAATGCCTGCTAAAGTTGTAAAAACCAGCGCTAGATTCATTCGAACTGCGCCTGATAAAATTAGAAACCTTGCCGGCTTGGTTAAAGGCCAAACGATTGAAAAAGCTTTGGCTCAAGTCATGTTTTCTGGTAAAGCTGCCGCTACCCCATTAACTATGGTGTTAAAGCAAGCTAGAGCCCAGATTAAAGATCAAAATTTAATTGAAGATAATTTTAAAGTGGCCGAAATGCGCGTGGACGAAGGTCCAAAATTAAAACGCCGCCGAATTTGCCATCAAGGTCGTTCAACCGCTATTTTAAAGCGCATGAGTCACCTTACGATTATTTTGAACGAAAAAATAACAGTTGTTAAAGAAAATAAGCCGAAATTAGTCAAGAAAGAGGAAGTGTAAAATGGGTCAAAAAGTAAATCCTTTTAGTTTTAGACTACCAATTACTAAAGATTGGCAATCAAAATGGTTTGGTAAAAGCAATTTTGCCGATTATATCAGTATTGATTTAGCCATTCGCGATGCTATCACCAAGAAATATGGTAAAGCTGCCGGTATTGGTAAAATCGAAATTTTACGTGATCATGAAGCGGTCACCATTAATTTGCATACCTCAAAACCTGGTGTTTTGATCGGTCGTTCTGGTCAAGGTATCATTGATTTAAGAGCTTATTTAAATAAGCATGTTGAGAAATTTAGAACTGTTAATTCAAATAAATTGCCGAAAATCAAAATTGAAATTATTGAAGTTAAAAATCCGGAAGCTAACGCTAAAATCGTAGCAGAAAATATTGCTTTACAACTTGAAAAGCGTGTTCTTTACAAGAGAGCCGTCAAACAAGCTGTGGCCAAGGCTATGGAAGCTAAAGTTAAAGGTATTAAGATTCAAGTTTCGGGTCGTTTAAATGGAGCTGAAATCGCTCGTAGTGAAAAATATGGTGATAGTTCAGTGCCATTGAGTCGACTTCGTGCCAATATTGATTACGGTCAAGGTACAGCACATACCACCTACGGAACCATTGGGATCAAGGTTTGGATTTACAAAGGCGATCGAATTTTAGAAGAGGAATAGACTAGCTACGCTAATCGCTGAATTTCTAGAAAGAAATATAAATATATGTTAATGCCAAGAAAATTAAAACATCGAAAAATCAGTCGTGGTAAAATGCGTGGAACCGCTACTCGCGGAGCCGAAATCGCTTTTGGCCGATTTGCTTTGAAAGCTATGAGTCGTGGCTGGGTCACCGCTCGTGAAATTGAAGCAGCTCGTCGTGCATTAACCCGTTATATTAAACGTGGTGGTGCTGTTTGGATTCGAATTTTCCCTGATAAACCAGTCACACAAACCCCGCCGGAAGTTGGTATGGGTGGAGGTAAAGGTCCAATGGATCACTTCGTGGCCGTGGTTAGACCGGGAAGAATCATTTTTGAAATCGATGGCGTCCCAAGAGATATTGCTAAAGAGGCTATGAGACTAGCTTCACACAAATTACGTGTGGAAACTAAGTTCATCGAAAAGGAATAAAATGAAAAGAACAGAAATTTTAAAAGAATTAAATGCAAAAGATAGCAAAGCTTTAAACAAGCAATTAATTGAGCTTAATCATAAGTTAGCTAAATTAAACCTTGATGCGGCAATGCGTAAGCTTAAGAATGTTAAGTCAATTAAAGAAACTCGACACACTGTAGCCAGAATTATGACTATTTTGAAAGAACGAGCTTTAACTGATTTAGCTAAGGTTGAGCAAGACCGAAAGGTAACCAAATGAAGAAAAATGAAACCCAAAATTTAGAAAAGGTTAAGGCAACTAAAACCGTTAAAAGATTAGTTGGTTTAGTTGTGTCTGACAAGATGGATAAAACCGTTTTGGTTCAAATTACCGAAAAGTTTACTCATCCGATGTATGGTAAAGTTTATTCCAAAAATCGAAAACTTCAAGCTCATGATGAAAAAAATGAGTTTAAGGTTGGCGATAAAGTTGAAATTACTGAATCCAGACCATATTCGAAGAATAAATCATGGCAAGTAACTAAATTAGTTTCTTTGCAGAAAAATCTAGACGGGAGCGCTAAATGATTCAGCCTTATACAAGAGTAGTGGTTGCTGATAACTCAGGAGCCAAGGAATTAATGTGTATCCGAGTGATCGGTGAATCAAGACACGATGTTGCTCGTTTGGGTGATGTGATCGTAGCTTCGATTAAATCTGCTTCTCCACACACTGCTGTGAAGAAAAAAGAAGTGGTCAAAGCGGTTATTGTTAGACAAAAGTCTCCTTATAACCGAGCTGATGGTACCGCTATTCGTTTCGACGACAATGCTGTCGTATTAATTAATGCAGACAATACCCCTCGCGGGACTCGTATTTTTGGTCCAGTGGCCAGAGAATTACGAGATCGCGGGTATAATAAAATTATTTCTTTAGCCACGGAGGTATGGTGAAAATTAAACAAGGTGATAACGTAATGATAATTTCCGGTAAGGACCGAGGCAAAACTGGTATAATCGAGCGTGTTTTTATGAAGGAGTCTAAAGTTTTAGTTCCTGGTGTAGCAATTGCTAAACACCACTTAAAACCTTCTAAGAAAAACCCTCATGGTGGCATTATTGATATGCCAAGTCCAATCGCCTCGAGTAATGTTATGCTTGTTTGCCCTCACTGTGGCAAACCAGTTCGCGTTGCTCATAAAGTGAGTGAGACTGCCAAAGAAAGAATTTGCCGTAAATGCCAAGGCAACTTGGATGCCAAAGCCCAGGTCAAAGTCAAAACCAAAGAGGTTGTGACCAAGGTGAAGGAGAAGAATGCCAAATCTTAAAAAGAATTTTGAAGAAAAAATTATACCTGTTCTTATGAGTGAATTGGGTATTAAGAATAAAATGGCTGCGCCAAAGCTTCAAAAAGTAGTAGTTAATGTTGGTATTGGTGGAAATAAGGTTAATCCAAAATTAACCGAAACCGTTCGTGCCAATATTCAAGCTATTACTGGTCAAACCCCTGTGGTAAGACGAGCCCGTAAAGCTATTTCTGGCTTTAAAGTCAGAACTGGTGATGAAGTTGGTTTAATGGTTACTTTACGTGGTGAAAAAATGCATGAATTTATTCAGAAAATCGCCCATGTGACTTTGCCAAGACTTCGTGACTTTCGTGGTTTAGACCCAAAAAGTTTTGATAAAGCTGGTAATTTTACCCTTGGTTTTAAAGAACAGTTAATTTTCCCAGAAATTACTACCGAAAAATCAGAATTTGTTCATGGTTTGGAAGTAACAATGATAATTAATTCACAGTCAGCTGAGAAATCCCGCAAGCTTCTTGAAAGCTTGGGCTTCCCATTTAAAAAGGAGCAAAATGGCTAAAGTTTCACAAATTGAACGCGCCAAACGCAAACCAAAATTTTCAAGTAGAATAGTACATCGATGTAACCGGTGCGGTCGACGCCACGGATTTATCCGCCAATTTGGACTTTGCCGAATTTGTTTTCGGGAAATGGCTACCAGAGGCGAGATTCCGGGTATTACTAAGTCGTCATGGTAAGAAAGAATCCTAAAAGAAAGAAAAAATATGGATACAATTGCTAACACATTAGTACAAATTAAAAATGCCGTTGCCACTTCTAAAAAAGAAGTTACCGTGACGTATTCGAAGATGAAGCTCGCGATTTTAGAAACATTTAAAAGACAGGGCTTAATTGAATCTTTCGAAGAAGTAAAAGTTGAGGATCAGAAATATCCTGCCGGTATTAAAGTTGTATTAAAATATAAAAATAACAAAGACTCAGTCATCAATAATATTAAAAGAGTCAGTCGTCCAGGTCGCCGTGTTTATATTTCGGCAACCAAAATTCCAACCGTTAAACGCGGACGAGTAGAAGTTATTATTTCTACTTCACAAGGTGTTTTAACTGGTCAAGAAGCTTATAAAAAAGGCTTAGGTGGCGAAATTATTTGCGAGGTAGAGTAATATAGGTAAACTTTGTTTACCGCTGAAATTTTAAAGGATTAAATTATGAGTAAAATCGGCCGTATTCCAATTCAAGTTCCAACTGATGCCCAGCTCGAAATTTCGAATGGCACATTTAAAGTTACTGGTCCAAAAGGCGAGTTAGTTTTAGATATGCCAGGTAGAATTAAAGTTGAGCAAGGTGAAGGTGTTTTGGAAATAAAAAGACTTAGTGAAGATAAAGAGACCAGAGCGTTTCATGGTTTGTGGCGTGTCTTAATCGACAATGCTATCAAAGGCGTGACTGTTGGCTGGGAAAAGAAAATGGATTTCAAAGGTGTTGGTTTCCGCGCCGAAGTTCAAGGTAACAAGCTGGTGATGAATCTAGGTTTTTCCCATCCAGTTGAAGTTGTTGCTCCAGAAGGTATTACCTTTAATGTCACTAAGAACGTGATTACGGTTTCTGGTATTGATAAGCAAGTTGTCGGTCAAGTGGCTGCCAATATTCGCCGTATCAAGCCAGTCGAACCATATAAAGGTAAAGGTATTAAATATATCGATGAAATTCCACGTAAGAAACTTGGTAAAGCGGCTAAAGCAGCCACTAAATAGTAAACCGATTAATTAATCAATCTCTCGATTAGCTCGAGATGAAGGATAAAAATGATTTTAAACAATAAAGAAAAAAGAATTAAAAGAGTGAGAGCGAAAATTACTGGTACAGCTGAACGTCCACGTATGTCAGTTTTTCGTTCAAATCGTCAGATTGAAGTTCAATTGATCGACGACACAAAAGGTGCCACTTTAGCTTGTGTGACTAGTCTTTCTCTTAAAGAAAAAGCTACTCCTGTTGAAAAAGCTAAAAAAGTCGGTGCTTTAATTGCTAAAGCGGCTGAAGATAAAAAAATCAAAGCAGTCGTATTTGATCGTCGTGATAAACAGTATCATGGTCGAGTTAAAGCGGTAGCCGAAAGCGCTAGAGAAAACGGATTAGTCATCTAAGGCTAATTACGAAAAGGATAAATTATGATTGAAAATAAAATCAAACAACCTATGACTGCTAGCACAGACAATGCAGCTAAGCCAGATTTCAATAATCGTGGTGGTGATAACCGAGGCGGCAATAATCGCGGTGGTAATCGACCATTTCGTGAAGAAAAACCGAAATCAGAATACGAAGAACATGTTTTACAGGTTGACAGAGTTAGTCGTACTGTAAAAGGTGGTAAAAGAATGCGTTTTCGTGCTTTAGTTATTATCGGTAACCGTGCTGGTAAAATTGGTATGGGTGTTGGTAAGGCAGCTGAAGTTGTTGATGCAGTCGGTAAAGCTACCACTTTTGCTAAAAAACACATTATGGAAATTCCGATTGTGAACGATACTATTCCTTACCCAATCGAGATTCACAATGGTGCGGCACATGTTATTTTAAAGCCTGCTAAAGCTGGTACTTCAGTTATCGCTGGTGGAACCATTCGTGTGATTTGTAACCTTGCCGGTATCAAGAACTTGGTAGCTAAAATTTTGGGTACTGCTAACAAGATTAATAATGCTCAAACAACTTTGATGGCATTAGAAAAAATTTCTGCCCAATGGAAGGAGAAAAATGCCTCTAAATAAATTAGTTAAAACTGTTGATAAACCAGCCAAACGTGTTGGTCGCGGACTTGCTTCTGGTAAGGGTAAAACTGCCGGTCGCGGTACCAAAGGCCAAAAATCACGTTCAGGTTATAATATTCCAAGACGTTTCCAAGGTGGTCAAACCTCAATGATTCAGAGATTACCTAAGGTTCGTGGATTTAAATCAAGATTTGAAAAACCAATCATCTTGAACTTAGCTAAAATTGAAGCCAAGTTTAATGATGGGGAATTAGTTAACTTCAAATCATTGATTGCTAAAGGTTTTATTCGAACCAAGAAAAAAGAAGTTAAGATTATTGGTGCGACTAAATTTACTAAGAATTTGAAGTTTGCCGAAGTGAAACTTTCCGAAGTTTTGTCTGAAGCTTATAAAAATTTAGTGATCGAGAAACCGGTTGCTAAAGAAGAAAAAGAAGTGAAAGTTGAAAAAACTGTTGCTAAAAAAGCTCCGGTTAAAAAGACTGCTTCTAAAAAATAAAATTATTTTATAAATAAGCAAAAATAGCCCTTTTGGGCTATTTTTGGTATAGACGAGTTTAGACCTTGACTTTAAGCTTTTTTTAAGGTAAAATGATGTCAGTTTGAACAACTTAACAAAATAAAAAAGGGGGGAAAGAAAATGAATTTTTTAAAATTCATGTTATCACTCGGACTAATCATAGTTATATGTTTTAGTTCATTTGCCGGTCAATTGATCTATTTTGTTGGTACTCCCGATGCCGAAGAGCCGAGTAAGACAAAACTTTATTCAGTTGATTTGGAAGGCAAAAATTTTCAAAAATATGATTTGGATTTATCGAATATAACCCAAATCATACCGGCGCCAAAAGGTCAGCCTTATCTTCTAATGAGTCAGGCTCGGATAAATGATAAAGATTACATTTTAGTCACTGACTTAAAAGGTAAGATACTTAGAAAGTATGATCGGATATCTGAAAGTGTAAATTATCTTTGTCTTGATCAGAAGGTTAGTTGGGCGCCTGATGGTAAATCGTTTATTGTAGCTCGGATTAACATGAAGGACGCTACATCTGAAGTTGTCAGTGTTAATGTTCCAACCGGAAAAGAAAAGGTTTTAATGTCATTATCTTTAGGTTTTTCGTTACTAAATCCCAGTTTTTCACCTGACGGTAACAAATTAGCTGTGGCTTGTTATTACCTCCAGCGAAATGATTCAATGGCTTATATGACTCAATCGGTCGCGATCAAAGATCAAAAAATGACTGATTCATATACTGATGAAAAATTGTATGATGTGGGCGATAAATTACCTAAAGTTTTCAAGTCGATTAAGACTGTGAAGGCAGGTTACTTTTTTATGCCTAATTTTTTCGATTGGTCAGACGATGGTAATTATCTTTCGTTTTACACTGCTTCATATTTAAGTTTTATGGCCGATGAAACCGAAAAAGCTTTAATTAAGCATTTAGATAAGCCTAACCTATATATTTATGATGTTAAGCTCGGTCAACTTTTAGGCTTTACGCCAAAAGCAGAATTTATTAGTATGGCAAAGTCTTCGCCCAGTGGCCGGTATTTTGTTTATCTTGATCTTAACGGTGCAACCTGCTGGGATGGTAAAACCAATCAATCATTTTCGATCGTGAATGCCTTAGAAATGGGACCGCCGCCAGTTGGTATCCCTAAATATTGGTCTGCCTTAAAATGTTTGGATTGGGTTGATAATAATAAAATTGTTTTTAACACAAAGTGTCAGATTTTTGTTTGTGAAAATGCCGCTACTCAAGGCAAAAGTAAAGCCACGGAAATTTATTTAAATACTGATATTGGGATCGAATCGATTGTTCTTGTTTCGACTCCGTAAACTATTAACCACCAGGTTTATCTTGGTGGTTTTTTAATTAGTTTAAGTTATAATAAAAACAGGAGAAGTATGAAAATAAAAGTTAAAGTTAAAACTAATGCGCGGGAAGATTTAGTTGAGTTAATTGATGAAAATGAGTATTTAGTTAAAACCAAAGAATTGCCAATTAACGGTCGGGCCAATCTGGCTGTGATAGAGCTTTTGGCAGAGTATTTTGATAAACCGAAATCACTAATTCAGATCGATTCTGGTTTTGGTTCAAAAACAAAAATCATTGAGGTAAATTAAAAACCGCCCGAAGGGGCGGTTAGTCAAATGCTTAATAGCGGAAAAAATCATAGGCTCTCTGGGCATTGATTCTTTCGGTTAGACCGTAGATTTCTCTGAGTAGTTGGGTAAAGCGATCTTGATCGGCTTTGTACCCGAAAGTAATGATACTGGAAAATTTAGCTGGTTTCCAGGTCGGCATCTTGCCACAACACATACTGGCAATGTGACGCTTGCATTCAGTATCACATTGACACGCGGCATAGCCAGTGCTCATACTTAAGCCAATTCTTGGATCACCGATGACTGAAAATTGAGCAATCGGTTTAAGTCCGCAGACTGGACAAAGCATACTTGGAATGCGGGTTTCACCTTGAGTGATCAGCCATTCCAAATGAAGATGAAGACGGTTTTTTGAACCATTGGTAGATATTTCTCTATTTAACTTCTTCAAGTACCAATCGACAAAACCGTAGTTTTGAAACATTAGAGTTTCAAGGTACTGACCTTTATGTTTACCTGAAGCAAACTGATAAGGTCCATAAGGTGTATAAGGTGCCATTCATAAATCCCCCTGATCATGAAATAATCCAAGGTAGCATATTATTACTAATGGATTTATACATTATAGCACAAAATAGGCTAAAAGTCAAGTTACAACCAAGAAAAAAATTGACTAATTTAAGAAAAATGTTAATAATAGGGTAGACAAAACTAATTCGATCTATTTGCTTCAGAGGCAAAAGATGTTAGAATAAAAGTAACGAAAGAAAGGATTTTATGCGGTTTTGGAATACTTTAAAACAGATATTTACTATGCCCGATTTAAGAAATCGGATTCTTTATTGTATTGCTTTATTGGTGATTGCCAGAGTTTTGGCACATGTGCCATTGCCAGGGGTTGACCTTGAAGCTTTACGGACATTTTTCGGCCGTAACCAGATTTTTGGGGCTCTGGATATGCTTTCTGGTGGAGCCATGCAAAATTTTTCCATCATTATGATGGGAGTCGGTCCATACATTACGGCTTCAATTATTTTCCAACTTTTAGGTATGGTGGTACCAGCGATTGATGAATTAAATAAAGAAGGTGAGTCTGGCCGAGCCAAAATTAATCATTGGACAAGATTGGCGACTGTGCCATTGGCTTTAGTTCAAGCTTTTGCCATGATTCGAGTTTTGCAAGGTCAACAGGTTTTAACGACACTTGACCCTTTACAATGGACGACTATTCTATGTTCAATTACAGCCGGAACAATTTTATTAATGTGGATCGGTGAACTTATTTCAGAAAATGGAATTGGTAACGGTATCTCACTTTTAATCGCTTTGGGTATCGTAGCTGGGATTCCAACGCAGTTGCGCAATACTTTAAGTATTTTGGATGCTGGTTTAGTTTTTAAATTAATTATTTTTGCGGTAATTGCGATTTTGGCAGTGGCTGCAATTATTATGGCAAACGAGGGCACAAGACAGATTCCGGTTTCTTATGCTCGTCGAGTCCGTGGGCTCAAGTCATATGGTGGCGTGGATACTCATTTGCCAATTAGAGTAAATTCGGCCGGCGTGATTCCAATTATTTTCGCAATGTCTCTTTTGATTTTTCCTGGCGCAATCGCGCAGTTCTTGGCTAAACAAGCAACCGCTCATTGGGTGGCGAGTGCGGCCCTTGCGGTTGAACGTTTTCTTGATCCGACTAAATTATCTTACGGTATCACTTACTTTTTATTTGTGGTTTTGTTTACTTATTTTTATACCGGAGTGATTTTTAAACCAGATCAAATGGCGGAAAATCTTCAAAAACAGGGTGGATTTGTACCAGGGATTCGTCCAGGTAAAGAAACCGCCGAGTACTTAGGTCGAATTATTACTCGTATTACGCTTTCTGGCGCTGTGTTTTTAGGTGTAGTGGCGGTCCTGCCATATATTGTTCAGGGTATTACTAAGGTAACAACCTTGGCTTTGGGCGGAACGGGAGTTTTGATTATGGTTTCAGTTATCATCGAAACCATTAGACAGGTTCAGGCCCAACTTTCAATGCGAAGTTATGAGAATTATTAGTTAAACTGAAACGCGGAAATTTTCCTCGAATTATGGGCGACAAAATTACATTATATGCATCAAAGTATGTCGCCGCGGAAATTTTCTTCGGAAAATTATGGTTTCAGTTATCATAGCCAACATTGTTATTATAAATAGAATCATTGTGTGTTGGCGCGGAAATTTTCTTCGGAAAATTATCGAAACCATTAGACAGGTTCAGGCCCAACTTTCAATGCGAAGTTATGAGAATTATTAGTTAAATATTTGATAATTAAATTTCGGAGGGGAAATTGAAAAAAATTTGGTACCTAGTGATTGGCGTCGTTATTGTTGGTTTGTTCGCTAGTTTTTTTGGACAAAAGTTTATTGGAAGCACTAGTATTAAAAAAGATAATACTCAAAAGGTTGTTGGTATTAGTTTAAAGGATAGATTGATTGTTCTCAATGTTAAAAATAATACTAGCGAAATTTTAGAGCTTGGTGAGACTAATAAAGTTTTGTTTACTGACTCTAAAGCGAAAAGCAAAATTAAAACTTTTGCTGATTTCACTAATAAAAATGATATATTGATAACTAATAATTCTAATCAGTTGATTGATGTTAAATTTGATGGCGCCAATAAGATGGACAGTATTGTTTCGGGTGATTTTTCAAGCCAGGAATTTGTCTTAAGTCCGAGTGGTAAAAAATTAGCATTTATCACATTCTCAAACGCTGAGAGGGATTATGGTTATAGTTTGAATATTGCTGATGCAAATGGTAAAAATTCGAAATCTGTTTTAAAACAATCTCAATTGTTCGGAAAATTAAGTTGGCTTAATGATAATAAGTTATTTTTTATCGATAGTGGCGAAAGTAGTAGTTCGATTAAGTTAATCGATTTAACGAATAATAGTATTAGTTCTATTTATGCTGCTTGGCAAAATACAAATTTATATGATTTGTCAGTGATTAAAAACAGAATTTATTTTAGTCAGGATTCTATCACAGATAATTCAACCGAGTTATTAAGCTTAGATTTAACTGGTAAAGATTTGATTAAAATCGTGAAAGAAAAAGGTTATATTCGTAATATTGTTGGTTCTCCAGACGAAACAAAATTGGCTTATTTAGTAAAGTCAAAGGTAGACGGTGATAATGGTTCTGTTTTAACCATTGATTTAAATGGTCAAAACAAGCAAGACATTGCGGTTGCATCAAAAATATTAACATGGTTGCCTTAAGGAGGTAAAAGTGACTAACGGACAAAAAACTTTAACAACGATTTTGATTATCGTCATTGGCGTGTTGGCGATTGGATCAGGTTTCCTTTTTGGTGAAAATAATAATTTAAAAAAACAGGTTAGCAGCGGCGCGGCAAATCAAACTCTTGATGTGTCTGATAAAACAGTGACCAACCCAATTGAGGTTAAAACGCCGACTGTTTCAACTGGTACTGAAACTAACGCGATTAAAACTGACACTTCGACTAAAACGACAACAACACCATCTGTTACTACGACGTCCTCAACAGTTAAACCGACGGCTGGCATGGCTGGAACTTATACGGTAAAGTCTGGCGATACACTTTTTAGTATTGCTCTAGAACTGGATGTTAATTGGTTAGATTTAGCTAAGGCTAATGGTTTAGACGAAAAAACTGCCAATAAAATTAAAATTGGTCAAGTTTTAACTGTGCCAAAACAGTAAATAGACTTTTATCTTTTTTCATGATACAATGCTTGAGTGGATAGAATAACTAGAAAGAATCATGAACAAAGAATCTGACGCTAACATTTTACATAAAAATATTATTCTCATGGGTCCTCCAGGGTCTGGCAAAGGGACTCAGGCGAAAAATATTGCTGAACATTTTGGTTATGTTTATTTTGGTACTGGCGATCTGATGCGCGAAGAAGCCAAAAAACAAACTGAATATGGAAAGATTTTTCAGCAAGTTTGGGATCATGGGCAAGGGGAGTTAGTGCCAGATGAAATTGTTGAAAAATTCATTGACGAGAAATTTAAAAATTTAGATTTTAGTCAAGGAGTGATTTTTGATGGTTT
>JBAXXI010000016.1:0-13864 GCA_037127955.1 Candidatus Berkelbacteria bacterium
CTTAATTTTTTCATTACTCTACCCCCTCGTCTGAAAAGAATAATTGATCGCCTTCTTGAGGCAGATCGCCGGACACAATGAACATTTCGATGATATTTAAATCACTTCTATATACATGTGTCTCAACTTGCGCTAATACTACACCATTACGAATAAAATTCGCGTTTTTGACAGTATTAAAGCGACTGATATCAATTTCTTGATCCTTCCAACAGCAACGATGATTATTCTTACGAACAATTACGTTAACTAAAGATTTGGTTGAACCAGAAATAGTCGATACTGTTACTTTGGTTCTGGTGGTCACATCTACCGAACCAGTTTCTGGAGCTTCCATGACAGAAGATCTACCAGAAAAAGTAAAAGTTGACTTAAGCGAGTTTGGGTCTTTGGATGTGCTTGGTGGTGTGGACTGTGGTACTAATGGCCTTTCAGCCGGATTACCACTACCAAGTGGCGGTGGAGTTTGCCGCAAAATTTTCGGAACAAAATTGTTCGTCATATCTTGCTGAGCAATCACACCTAAATCGACCACTGAATCAGATGAAACAAAACCACGTAAACAGGCAAAAACTTCTTGATTATTGTAAAAATCGAAGTTTGCAGGTGGATTTTGGATCATAAGATCATTTCCACAACTTGTATTACGGGTCCCATTCCAGCCAATCGGAATAAAGAAAATGTGCATGGTATTTTTCTGATCCCGACTTTTGACAATAGCTGATAGGCCAGACATCTTCCCGACAGGTAAACCTGCGATCGGAACGCCTAAAATTACGTCTTTATACTTTGTTTCGTCACGCTCACGCTTTTTAAGCAGAGGAACTTTGCAAAGTGTTTTCATGATTGTTTCACCAATTGGCAAACGAACCGTAAAACCGACTAATTCTTTACTATCGGCAATCCAAAGTGTTTTACCGCCATCTGGCGTAATAACCACATCTTCAATATGGTAAGCACCAGTAGTATCAATTGTAGCGTCGTAAGTCATAGATTTGTGGCCAACGATTTGAGGCAGTTGCCCCGATTTCGATGTCCAGCTCCCAATTGGCTTACCGTTACGCTCAGCATTGATCCGCATTGACAGTCCGGTTTGACCTTCAAATGTTCTGATATCAACAGCATTAGCTGTCCATTGAAGATCTTGTGCCTCTAAAGACACAAAAGCGATCAACATGATCGCTATTAAAATTGTAAAGGTTCCTCGCATAATTATCCCCCTTTTGAAAATTTGCGAATTTATGAGCCAACTACCGATGGTAGTTAATTTTTGGCCATATATCAGTCCGAAACATTTTAATCATTGATCAGCCGGAGTAAGGGCCGAGGGGCAGACCCTTTATAAATAATGGGTCAACTCTCCACAAACCCCAGCTGATCGATAACCAAAATGATTGAACTGATATACAACCAAAAAAGAAGGCCTCTCCTTTGCCTTTTTCTAAATTTTTAATACTCTAAATTGTACCACAAAAACCTTAGTTTGTCAAGACTTGAGTACCGTTTGGCGTATCTTTTATCACAATACCTTGGTCTAAGAGCTTAGATCTAAGTTCATCTGATTTTGCCCAATCGCCAGATTTTCGAGCTTCGTCGCGAGCTTTAATTAAACTTTTCTGCTCTTCGGTTAGTTCTATTGCTTCACTATTTAAGTCTAAATTTAAGCCTAAAACTTTATCCATATTAACAATAGTGGCTAATTTATCGGCATCACTCACCTTTTCGTCGCGAATTAACTCCCAGAGAACAGACAAGGCACCTGGAGAGTCTAAATCGTTAGCCATTTTAAGGTTAAACTGGTCAGTATAAATCTGATTTATTGATCCTTTTTCACTGGTTAAAAAACCGGTTACAATTCGATTTAACCTGATTCTGGCGTTTTTTGCCGCTTCCAAACCATCCCAAGTAAAGTTCATTTTTGATCTATAATGGGCTTGCAAGCACAAATAACGAAAATCTAACCCAGAAAAACCTTTAGCTTTAATATCGTCTAAGGTGTAAAAATTATGGGCCGATTTGGCCATTTTCTTATTATCAACCAATAAGTGTTCATTATGGACCCAGTTGTGACTAAAACACTGACCTGTGACCGCTTCGGTTTGAGCAATTTCATTTTCATGATGCGGAAAAACCAAATCAATCCCGCCGGTATGAATATCAATAGTTTCACCTAAAGTATCGGTGGCCATGACTGAACACTCAATATGCCAACCAGGACGACCTTTACCAAGACTAGTCTCCCAAAACACTTCGCCATCATTTTCATCCCAAGCTTTCCATAAAACAAAATCGGCCGGGTTTTCTTTATCGTATTCGTCCTGAGCCACTCTGGCGCCAACTTTTAATTCCTCTAAATTCAACCCCGACAATTTACCGTAATCGGCAAATTTGGCAATTGAAAAATAAACCGAACCATCATCGGTTTTATAGGCATAACCTTTATCGATCAATTTTTGAATAAAATTGACCATCTTTTCAATGTATTCGGTCGGACGCGTGATTACGTCTGGCTTTAAATTATTGATCTCGGCAAAATCAGACCAGAATTTATCTTCGTATTTTTTGATAACTTGCTTAAACTCTTCAAGCTTACCCTCACCTTTTTTAATGGTTTTATCGTCAACATTAGTGATATTCATCACATGACGAACCACGTAATCAACCGAAGTCAGTTCACGCTTTAATAGATCATTAAAAACATAGGCCCGTAAATTACCAATATGCGCACTATCATAAACTGTCGGACCACACGTATAAAGTCTGACCTTGTTTTCTTCAATCGGTTTGAACTCATCGATTTGATGAGTTAAGGTATTGAATAGTTTAATCACTAATTACCCCAAAATTTAAAATTCTTCGTCTTCTTCTATCTCTTTGTCAGCTTCTTCTAAAGAAATGATGTCTGGTTCGCTGTTTTTAGTCTTTTTGATCAAGTCGCTTGGATATGAATCCAAATCTTCATCATCATCAAAATCATCAAATTCTGAATTACCTTCGGAAAAAACGCCGCCGCAGATATCACAGATATCGCCAATCGGTCCTTTTTCTCCACATTCACAAACGCCTTCTAACAATTGATCGTCAGTCATTGTTCTCTCTCCCTTGTTTCTTTTATTTTTCTTATTAAATTTTGCGAACTGTTTTGTTTAAAGTGGGTCACAAGCGCATTGAAAGATTTTAATCGCTTCAATAAAGCGCACATCTTTAAATAAAACGGTGAACAAAATTCCTCAATATTCTTTTCTTCCCTCTAACGCCCTGGTTAAAGTAATCTCGTCAGCGTACTCCAAATCGCCACCAACCGGTAAACCACGAGCAATACGCGTCACCTTGATTTTAAAGCCTTTTTTCGTAATCTGACTATCGATATACATACTGGTCGCTTCACCTTCGAGCGACGGATCGGTGGCCAAAATAATTTCTTTAATTTCAGGGTTCTTTTCGATTTTAGCGAATAATTCAGCAATACGCAAATTTTCAGGTCCAATCCCATCGATTGGCGAAATTACCCCACCTAAACAAAAGTATAAACCATCATAGCTAGTCTTTTCTAGAGCCACCACGTCCAAAGGCTCCTCCACAACCATAACTTTGGTTTTATCCCGCTTAGTATCGGCGCAAATATCGCACGGATTTTGTTCGGCAATATTAAAACACTCACTACAATAAGTTAAATTTTTCTTCAAATTAATCACCGCTTCGCCCAAACTTTTGATATCCATTTCCGATTTATTAAGCATATAAAAAGTCAGTCTGGACGCCGTTTTCGGTCCCACACCAGGAAGTTTGCCAAATTCTTCGATTAAATTTTCGATTGAACGAGGTAAATGCATAAATTTAGTTTAAAGTGAAATATGAAAAGTGTAAAGCCCAAACTTCTATTTACAAACCGAGCACTTTAGTTCACCTTTAGTGGTTTTTGTCATTAAACCCTGACAAACCGGGCATTTTTCACTGGTTGGCTCAGCCCAAAAAGCGGTTTTGCACTTTGGGTAACCATCACAACCCCAAAACGGCTTACCTTTTCTGGTTCTTTTTTGTAAAAGCTTGCCACCACAATTCGGGCACGGCACTGGCGAAGCCACAGCTAAACTCTTGGTGAATTTGCACTCCGGGTAACCGGAACATGCCAAAAATGGTCCGAAACGCGCTTCTTTAACCACCATTTCCTTACCACATTTTTCACACTTTTCACCGCTGGCTTTTTCGATCATCTCTTCCTGAGCCTTATCTTTTACTAAAGGTTTGGTATATTTACACTCCGGGTACTTACTACAAGCATAAAACTTACCAAACCGACCGGTTTTAATCACTAATTTTTCACCACAAGTCGGGCAGATCTCATCGGTTTCAATATCTAAATTTTCTTTAGCCACCGATTTATTTTTTTCGTTTAAATTCTTGATAAATGGGTCGTAAAACGCTTTAATGACCGGTTGCCAAGCTTTTTCACCTTCAGCAATTTTATCAAACTCTTCTTCCAGATTAGCCGTAAAATTATAATCAACAATTTCCGGAAAATGTTCGACTAAAATATCATTAACCCGAATTCCAATCTCTTTCGGCATCAATCTTGATTCAATTTTTTCCACATAACCACGCTCTTGAATGGTCGAAATAGTTGGCGCATAAGTACTTGGTCGACCAATACCCATTTTTTCCAATTCTTTAACTAAAGTGCCTTCAGAATAACGGGCTGGCGGTTCAGTAAAATGTTGAATTTTTTCTAATTTTTCCAAATCAAGTTTTTCGCCAACCTTAAGCGGCGGTAGTTTTTGCGAAGATCGATCATCGTCTTCGATATCGTAAACTTTCAAAAAACCATCGAATTTGATTTCTGAGCCAGACGCATTAAAAATACAATTGCTGGCCGAAATCTTAGCTAAAGTTTCCAAAGTTTGGGCATCTGGCATTTGACTGGCTAAAAACCTTTGCCAAATTAATTTATAAAGTCGCTCACTTTGATGTTCTAAATTAGCTGTTTCTGGACGCGAACTTGGATCGGTTGGTCGAATCGCCTCATGCGCCTCTTGAGCGCCTTTAGATTTAGATTTAAAAAATCGAGGTTCAGTTAGAGCATATTGCGCGCCAAATTCGTTTTTCAAGGTTTGCTGAGCCGCCTGGGCCGCTTCTTTTGAGATTTGGACCGAATCAGTACGCATATAAGTAATTAAACCTTGTTCATAAAGAGTTTGAGCTAGTCTCATGGTTTGTTTGGTCGAAAAACCAAGTTTACGGCCAGCGTCTTGTTGAAGTGTACTGGTGGTAAACGGCGGCGCCGGTGAACGTTTACGATCTTTTTGAGTTAAACTTAAAACTGTATAGTCAGCTTTTTCCAAATTAGCTAAAATCTTTTGAGCTTCAGCTTCACTAGTAATCGCCATTTTATCGATTTTGGCGCCGTCAATTTCGTTAAGCATAGCTTTAAAACTTTTTTGCGCACTCGATAACTGGGCCTCCACTGACCAATATTCTTCTTTTTGAAATTTTTCAATTTCACGTTCGCGCTCAACAATCATGCGCAAAGCCACAGACTGAACCCGTCCAGCCGAGAGACCCCTCATAATTTTCTGCCACAAAAATGGTGACAATTTATAACCCACCAAGCGATCCAAAACTCGACGCGCCTGTTGAGCATCAACTAAATTAATATCCACACCACGTGGACTGGCCACCGCTTGCTTTAGAGCCGTAGGAGTAATTTCAGTAAACGTAATTCTTTTAATATTTTCTGGTTTAATTTTAGATTTTTTACTGTCAAGACCGCAGGCCTGAACCACGTGCCAAGCTATCGCCTCTCCTTCACGATCATAGTCAGTCGCCAAATAGACAACATCGGCTTTCTCAATCGCCTCTTTCAAAGCTTTAACGGTTTTGCGAGCTTTGATTGGAATTAAGTAACTAGGTTCAAAATTTTTATCAACATCTACGCCGAGCTTACTTTTTGGCAAATCGCGGACATGACCAAAAGAAGCCAAGACTTTATAATCTTTACCTAAGTATTTTTCAATTGTTTTGGCTTTCGCCGGCGACTCAACAATAAGTAAGTTTTTCATAATAAATTTAAATGATTCAATATTTTAACATTTGACATTCGGATTTTGTTATTTACCGAGTTTTCCTCTAATTTGATACCTGGTCCCACCTAAGTTAGAAACCACGCCTTTCATTTCTAACATAATTAGGGTGGTGTTGACAAGGGGTGAAGGTAGTTTGCTGGCAAAAATTAGCTCATCAACTAGCATTGGGCGCTCTAATAATTTTAACAGAATTTCCTCATTCGGACTATCAGCAATAATGATTTGCGCCTCTTTTTCTCCGAGAACCTGATCAATATTAAGTTCCAATAAAATATCATTGGCATCCAAAACACTTTTGGCGCCCATCTGAATTAGCCTATTTGGCCCTTCTGAACTTTCTGAAAAAATTGAGCCAGGTACGGCAAAAACTTCTCTGTTATAATCGAGCGCGGCGCGAGCCGTAATGAGCGAACCCGATTGGATCGCGCCTTCGATCACCAAAGTGCCAATCGAAAGTCCGGCGATAATTCTGTTGCGCATTGGAAAATTACTCCGGTAAGCCGGCGTGCCCAGCGGAAATTCAGATATAACCGCTCCCCGACCCTGAATAATTTGATCGGCCAAACGGACATTACTGACCGGGTAAATTTGATCTAGGCCACAACCTAAAACCCCGATCGTTCGGCCGCCAGAATCAAGCGCTGCTTTATGCGCCAAAGTATCAATCCCCAAAGCTAGGCCAGATATAATAGTGATTTTCTTTTTCGCCAGCGGTCCCACGATTTTTTCGGTCGCTTGTTCGCCGTAATTGGTATATTTACGCGAACCGACCACGCCAATCGCCAGTTCGTCCCCTGGCAATAACTCCCCTCGAATATACAAAATGGCCGGCGGATCGCTTATTTCCTTTAATAACTGTGGATAACTTTTTTCCGGAAAAATCAAAACCTTAATTCCGAAACGATCAAGCTTATTCATTTCTCTTTTAAGATCAACTTTAGCCACTACTTCTAAAACCGCTTCGGCCTGAGCCGAATCCAATCCAACCTCTTTTAAATCAATTATTTTTGCCTGCCAAACCGAAGAAAGTTGTTTAAATCTTTTATACAACTTTAAAAGAGTCCGAGCTCCAATTTTAGGGTGAGTTGAGAGTGCCACCCAATACGGTTTTTCTTCTTGGATCAAATCTTGATTCATAATTTAAACCAAAAAACTGCCAAGACTGGCAGTTTTTCTTATAATACTATTTTTTAGTTGTTTTATTCGGAACCGTTTTTATTTCATATGATCGGTAATTTTGACCGTAAACAATCTTCCAGTTTGACGCATTTGTACTCATAAAAACCATGTGAGTATAAATATCTTTCTGTCGTTGATCCATTTGCGCCTTAAATTCCTCTGGCTTAAGCTGACTTAACTGTTGCATATTTTGACCAGGATTAGCCAATAATTGAGCAATGGCTTTATCATCGATCACGCGCAAATTATAGAAAACGACAACGCCTTTGCCGTCCGATCTTTTGGCATTAGCCGCATCGACATCTTTTTTAACCTGAGCCACGATCTGATTAATAGTCTTTTGATTCACTTTATCTTTTGGTAAATAAACTACTATTTGCTGACTATTAATTGGCGAAATAATCTCAAACTTTGGTTTAGCCAAGGTTTTGATCAAGAAAAATATACCAACCGCAAGTAATACCAAAACTAACACACCGATTATTAGTGGTAGAAAGTTTTTTTTCTTTTTTATTTGAGTTGATTGAAAAGCCCCGCTCACTTGTTGATTGAGTTCGTTCATCTGCCCCTCCGCCAATTTATTTGCCTATATACTTATATTACAACTAGTTTTATTTAAAGTAAACATTTTTTAAAACCAGTCCATACTTGACTTTTAGCCTATTTTGTGGTATAATAATAAATACCTTAATTATTGTAGAGAAAAATAAGGTTCGGTAACCATATCTGACCTCTTTCTCTCTATAAACCTTAACTCCAGCTTTGTACATTAAAAAATATCAGAGGCTGGGAAAACTCGAAAGAGCGGTTAAGGAGAAAAGTGAGGAATCCAAAAAGGAACTGCGCAAGCGGTTCCTTTTTGTGTATAAAATATTTAATATTGAACTAACTTCTTAAAATCTGATTTTTGGCCAGATCGAAAATGGTTGAAGCTTTTTGCGAAAGCTTTTTACTGGTTTTGATAACCAAATCAACTTCTTCCATTAGTTTTTCAGAAATTTGCGCAAATTCAGTCGGCGTCTGTTCGCCCTTTTTATTAGCCGAAGTGGCCACAATCGGACCAACCTGACTAATTAGACTATTGAGCCAATGATGTTTTGGCAATCTAACGCCAATTGTACCGTTTTCAGTAATCATTGGCGGAAATTTAAGATCAAATTCTTCAAGTTTGAAAATAATGGTCATTTTGCCTTCCCAAAACTCATTCGGCAATTGACCTTCAAATAAACTATAATTATCAAAAACGCTTTCATTCATCAAAACTGCGGTTGGCTGATTAGCCGGCCGATTTTTTATTTTATAGAGTTTTTCGATCGCCGACTCTTCTAAAACACAACCAATCCCATAAACCGTATCGGTTGGAAATATAAAAACACCACCAGATTTTGCAACCTTAGTGGTGTTTTCAAGAGAATCAATTGCGTTGATATCAATAATTTTCATCAAATTATTTATTTAACTTCAATTCCCATACTTTTGGCGGTACCGCGAACCGTGTTCTTGGTTGCTTCAAGTTCGAATGAGTTAGTGTCTTGCATTTTTTGTTTTGCAATTTCTTCAACCTGAGCTTCGGTGATTTTACCAACTTTTTCTCGGTTTGGCACGCCTGAACCTTTTGGTACACCAGCAGCTTTCATAATCAAAACAGCCATTGGCGGTTGTTTCATAATGAAGTCGAAGGTACGATCTTCATACACAGTAATTTCAACTGGGATGATAGTATCGCCCATCGAACGAGTGGCTTCGTTAAATTTATTAACGAAATCCATAATGTTCAAACCATGTTGACCTAAAGCTGGACCAATCGGAGGAGCTGGATTAGCTTTACCGGCTGGAGCCTGAAGCTTGATAATTGTTTTAATTTTCTTTGCCATATAATCCTTAATGTTCAAATATCTAATATCAATTTTCAATTAATTGTTAAAGTATCAATTTTTTAAATTTAATACTTGATATTTAATTGATCATTGACCATTGATAATTGATAATTTATTTTTTATTTACGCTTTCTTTACTTGTAAAAAATCTAAACTCACTGGTGTTTCACGACCAAACATACTAACCAAAACTTTAACTTTACCTTTACTTTCGTCGATTTCAGTCACTTTGGCTTCAAAACCTTTGAGCGGGCCATCGTTAACACGAACTAAATCACCAGGACGAAACTCAATTTTATATTTTGGCTCTTCCACACCCATACGTTTTTTAATTCGATCGATTTCATCAGGCATCATCGGGGTTGGTCTAACGCCTAAACCAATGAAACCAGTCACGTTTGGTGTATTTCGGACAATATACCATGAATCGTCGGTCACAATCATTTCAACCATCACGTAACCTGGAAAAATTCTCTTTTCGATTGTGCGTCGCTTACCGTTTTTGATTTCGATTTGTTTTTCTTTAGGCACTAAAACTTGGAAAATTTTATCTTCCATGCCGAGTGACTCAATCCTTTGTTTAAGGTTTTCTGCCACCTGCTCTTCGTAACCAGAATAAGTATGAATTACATACCAACCCTTAAGACCAGATTGTTTCTGAGTCAAAAGTTTGTATTCGTCATCTTCTTCAAGTGTATCTTGAGCGGCATCTTCGGTTGGCTCAGCTTCTTCAATTTTCTTCTGAGCATCAGCGATAATTTCTTCTTCTACAGCAATTTCTTCCGGAGATTCAACCACGGTTGTGTCATCGGTTTGATTTTGTTGAGTTTGAGTTATTTCGTCCATATTTTCCTCTTTAATCAATATTTAATATTTATCGATAGATAAGTTTTTGAACGACTGAAAAAAGTCCATAATCCAAAGCCACAAGAATAGCCATGGAAACGACCACTGAAACTATCACTATAATTGTGTGGTTTATTACAACTTTACGGCTTGGCCAAACCACTTTTTTCAATTCTTCGTATGATCCAATAAAAAACTTTTGGATACTTTCAATCATTATTTGATTGCCTCAATCTTAATTTCGGTGAATGCTTGACGGTGACCCATTAAACGTTGATAACGTTTTTTGGAATGAAACTTCAAAACATCGACTTTTTTAGATCTACCTTGTTCAACAATCGAAGCGGTAACTTTTTTACCACCAAGAATATCATCGAATTCGATTTTACCCTCAGCTTCAATTTTTTCAACTTTGATTGAGTCGCCAGCTTCAACTTTGTACTGTTTTCCACCGGTTTTAATGATTGCGATATCTGCCATTGTTTCTCCTAAATATTGTTTTTAAACCTGTTAATCTTGGTTAAAATTTATTTTTGTCGATTCTAAAAAATCCCCGAGGGGATATTTATTAATTACATATATACTATATCTCAACCATAGGTTTTTGTCAAGTCGTTTTACCTTAAAAATTGATCTTTTTGTGACGCATGTAAATACTTTGTAAAATTCCGATCGCCACCATGTTGGTCAACATAGCCGAACCACCATAAGAAACAAACGGCAAAGGAATACCGGTCACCGGCATAATACCTAAATTCATACCAATATTAACCAACATTTGGAATAAAAACATAGCACCAAAACCAAGGGCTAAAAACATACCGAAATCATCTTTAGCAATTTTGGCTACATTCACAACCCTAATCATCAAAATAATCAAAAGCAAAAATAAAGATAATGAACCAATAAAACCAGTGGCCTCAGCCGTGCCAGCAAAAATAAAATCTGTGTGAGCCACCGGTAAAAAGTTTAACTGACTTTGCGAACCTTTACCCAGACCTGTCCCCACTAATCCACCTGAACCAATCGCAATTTTAGCTTGACTCACGTTGTAACCAGCACCATGAGGGTCAGAAGCAGGATTAACAAAAACTTCGATTCTATGCTTCTGATACGGTTTCAAATAATGGAACGCAATTGGCGAAAGAACAACCATAACCGCCAAGCCAATGACTAAATAGATTTTCTTCATTGATGATGCAAAAAGCAAAACTAATGTCACAACAAAAACCACTGAAGTCGTACCTAAATCAGGTTGAATCAAAATTAAAACTAAAGGTAAACCGATTGCGCCGACAATCATACCGAGCTTTTTCCAATCAAAATCATTTTGCCAATCAGAAAAAAGTTTAGCCAAAAAGACTACTAAAATTAATTTAAAAACTTCCGAAGGCTGTAGTTGAAAAATATACAAATTAATCCAACGAGTAGCGCCAAAGGATTTTGAGCCCAAAAATAAAACTAAAATTAATAAAAATATACCTAAACCATAAAGAATCAGGTATAAACCTTTAAAATTACGATAATCAAAAAATGAAAGAACAATCGCAACCATAAAACCGATAATTGTAAAAACGATTTGATCGCGCGCAATGGTAGTTTGACTACCATAAGTGATCGAAAAAATAATCACAATTCCAAAAATTGCTAACAATAATGGTACAAAAAATAAACTCCAATCAAAACCAAAATTAAAATTTAACTTTGGTTTAAACCATTTCACGCTAGTTCTCCTAGCCAAATCCCCTCTTTTGAATCACTATTTTGGATAGATAATAAATTCGTTTCTTTAATTAAATCTGCTTTAAATTTCTCAATGATATTTTGTTTTTCAAAATTATTATTTACAAAAAGCTCGATCTTATCGGCAGGACTCAGCCCCGCTTTTTTACGTAAATCTTGAACTTGACGAACAAGATCACGGTACTCGCCTTCAGCCTCTAATTCTGGTGTTAAAACAGTATCTAAAACGATTTGTTCAGACAAATTTTTATCGACTCTCACTTCTTTAACATTAAGTTCGTCTTTCATAATTTCGGCTAAATCGGAACTAATCTCGATTTTAATAGTAGCACAAGCCAATGGCTGACGAGTTCGGATTTTAGCTTCGGCACGCGCGGCTAAACCTTTTTCAACCAAGTCGCGCACTATTTTCATATCTTCATTCAATTTTTTATTTATCATATCCTGATCGGCTTTTGGAAAATCCTGCAAATGAACTGATTGTTCGCCAGTTAAATTTTTGAAAATTTCTTCGGCTACAAATGGCGTAAACGGAGCCATGGTTTTAGCAAGTCTTACTAAAACCGCATACAAAGTTTCAAAAGCAGCCATTTTATCTGCTTCATCATCAGATTTAAACCTACTTCTGGAGCGGCGCAAATACCAATTCGAAAGATTATCGATAAAGTCACCAAACAATCTGGAAGCCTTCATTAATTCGTATTTTTCCATATATTCATCAACGTTCTGGTTTAATATCTCAAGTTCTGACAAAATCCATTGATCTAAAACATTCGAATTTCGGTTTTCGGTTTTCGGATTTACCGAAGGTTGAAAACCTTCAAGGTTTGCATACATCAAAAAGAAACTGTAGGTATTCCGAAGCATGCGAAACATACCAGACGACAAACTAGCCAAATCTTTTTCAGAAAAATTTAGATTTTCGGCTTGCAAAACCGGTGAACTTAAAATATAAAGCCTCACCGCATCGGCACCGTATTTATCAAACATCAAAACTGGATCAGGGTAATTTTTGAGTTTTTTACTCATTTTCTTACCGTCTTCGGCCAAAATGATGCCAGAAACCACTACATTTTTGTAAGCAATTTTGTTTTTGATAGCTGTGGCCAGGATATGCAAATAGTAAAACCAAGCCCGAGTTTGATCTTGAGCTTCACCAATAAAATCGGCTGGGAAAGTTTCTTCAAACTCTTTTTCATTTTCGAATGGGTAGTGAATTTGAGCGTAAGCCATAGAGCCAGAATCAAACCAAGTGTCTAAGACGTCTGGAATTCGGTGCATCTCTTTACCACATTTAGCACAACTAAAAGTGACTGGATCAATTTTATCTTTATGTAAATCTTTAATCTTCTGACCACTCAAATCTTCAAGTTCATTGACTGAACCAATAACTTTTATTTGGCCGCACTCGCAGCGCCAGAGCGGTATAACCGAAGCCCAAAATCGTTGACGAGAAATAGACCAGTCACGCGCACCCTCTAACCATTTACCAAAACGACCGTCCTTAATATGTTTTGGCGACCAATTAATTTCCTTGGCCAAACGCAAAGCATCGTCTTTTAAATCTGTCACTTTGATAAACCAACTGGAAGTGGCGTAATTAAGTAGTGGTGTGTCGCAACGCCAGCAGTGAGGATAACTGTGCTCGTATTGAGCTTTACTAAACAATAAGTTTTTGCCGGCTAAGTATTTAATTATTTCCACATCGGTTTTTTGCACATCATCAGACGGCTTAACCGAAAGTCCGGCAAAATCGCCGGCTTCAGGGCGGATAATGCCATCCATACCGACATGTTGGATAAATGGTAAATTATTGGCCTTACCTAAATTCATATCGTCTTCACCAAAGGCTGGGGCAATATGAACCACGCCCGTACCGTCTTCGGTCGTGACAAATTCAGCGGCATTAATTTTCCAACCATTTTCACGATTTTGGATTTTTTCGTCATCAATATAATAATCAAACAAAGGTTTATAACTCTTGCCAACTAAATCTTGTCCGATAATATTATCGATTACCTTATATTCATCATTAATTATTTCTAATCGATCATGAGCTAAAATATATTTTTCGCCCGAAATCATCTCGATTTTGTCATATTTAATATCTTTACCTACAGCCAAAGCCACATTGCCAAT
>JBAXXI010000017.1:0-13403 GCA_037127955.1 Candidatus Berkelbacteria bacterium
AAATTAGCCACCGGCAATAAACTATATTTATTATCTTTTTTACCGTCAGGCTTACCTAAATGAGAGACAATAGTAACTTTTTGCACGCCTTTATCTAAAAGATATTGAATAGTCGGTAAAGCCTCGCGGATTCTTTTATCACCTTCAATCTCACCATCTTTCATCGGCACATTAAAATCAACCCTTAGTAAAACTTTTTTATCCTTAATCTCAGCGTCTTGAATCTTATTCACTGATTTCTTCCTTTTTTGTTAATTTAATAATTCCAAAAGCGATAATAGCACCGGCTAAAGCTGTTACAAGTTGTGGCCATGTCATCATGATTCCAGCGGCCTTAGCAACAAGGTTTTGCGGCATAAAAGTATTGATCACAAACATGGCCGATAAAGATAAAAACACATATTTAACTAAAGAACTAGCGATAACTGCCCCACCAAAATTCCAATCTTTGAGCTTATTAAAAACCACCACCAATAAAACGTTGGAAATCATAATAAACGGGACAATTGGCGCTAAAACAATCGGCAAAAGTCCAGCCGAAAGCGCGGTCACCGACGGCACCAAGCCGATCAAAGCACCGGAACCATTACCCAAATAATAAGCACCTAAAAACAAAGTTGCATTAACGATCGGACCAGTTACAAATTGATTATGAATTAAACGAGGCAGTATTATGGCGATCCCCATTAAACCAATAAACCAACTAATACTTTTCCAATCGATTTTTGTTAATGTTTGCGTTTGTGTGTTTTGCATACTCTCTCCTTTTCCCCTTATTAAATATTTTTTTCGATTGAACAAACTCTTACTTGAGATTTATCGTAGTCAGTATGTAAATATTTTTTGGCTTCGGCTGATCCAGGACAATGTAAAAATTCTTTATAAACTTTTTCAATAATCGGATTTTCATGAGCCGTACGAACAGTTTTATTTTTATCAATTTCATATAAAGCTTTGCGACGAGCATCAATAATTTCATGTTTAGCTGGTTTTGGCTGACCACCGCCACCGACACAACCACCAGGACAAGCCATGACTTCAACATAATCATAATGAACACCGTTTTTTATTTCATTGATGATAATCTCGGCGTTAGCCAGTGTGGCAGCCACAGCAATTTTTACTTCCTGGTCACCAATCTTGAAAACCACACGTTTAATATCATCCATTCCACGAACTTCATCAATCTCAAGTTTTTCTAAAGGTTTACCGGCCGCAAACGCCGCGGTTCGCAGTGCCGATTCCATTACCCCACCGGTCGCTCCATAAATTGCACCAGCACCACTAGCTTCACCCAAAATTGAATCGAATGATTGCGGCTCAATTTTTGCCAAATCAATATTTTCTTTTTTAATCATTCTAATAAATTCACGTGTAGTTAAAACCCAGTCGACATCCCAGAAACCGCTTTTGTCCTCACCCGAACGACGAGATTCAAATTTTTTAGCCGTACACGGCATGATCGAGACTACTACAATATTTTTCGGATCTAAATTCTGAAGTTGAGCAAAATAAGTCTTAATTAAAACCGCCAAACACTGCTGCGGTGTTCGAACTGAAGTTATATTATTGATATATTCAGGATGAAAATCTTCAATATACTTTACTCGAGCCGGACAACACGATGTAAACATTGGCGTGTCTTTTTCCTTTAATCGATCGAGAAGATCGAAAGCTTCTTCGTAAGTTGTAAAATCAGCGCCTACATTAACATCAAAAACATAATCAAAACCCATTTGTTTTAACGCCGCCACCATTTCTTTTTCCATATTCAAAGCTGGCTCGAGGCCGAAGCTTTCAGATACACTCACTCGAACAGACGGCGCTAATTGCGCGATAACGGTTTTAGCCGGATCAGCCAAAGCTGCTTTAACATCTTCGATATTATCTTTTTCGGTCAAACAATTAGTCGGACAAACTAAAGTACATTGACCGCAACGAGTACAACTTGAATCAGAAAAATTTAATTTACCATCAGGCCGATAATACACGCTCTCGCCGACCTTTGTCTCAACCGGAATACCCAAATGATTATATTCCATACAAGCCGTACGACAAGCCGAGCAGCCAATGCATTTAGTCTCGTCTCGACAAATACTAACATCATTCATATCCTTGTATGCATCTGGATTTTTCTGATTATCGATGATACTTTGTTTTGGCATTAAATCAAAATCTTTTTGATTGATTTTAATGGTCATGTTTATTTTCCTTTTTTACCATTAAAAATAAAAATCCAAACTGCCGCAATCAGTAAAAGCGCTAATCCAATAATCGTATAAGCACTTACCGATTGACCTAAAAAATTATTGCTGTCGGCCGACGCCATCAATCGATCCGCGCCAAGCGTAACTGTACCGCAAATTGCAATAATCAAACCGATACTTAAACTATTTCTTTGGGACATACAACCTCCTTAAAACTATCTATACGCTATTTGTGAGCATCAAGAAATTTTTTCAACTGATCTTCTGTTTGATAACCTTCAAGCTTATCACCATTGGCAGCTATAAAAGTTGGTGTACCAGATACATTATACTTTTGCCATAAAGTTTGGTCAGCCGCAGCATTCATTGGCTTCACTTTATAACCTTGTTTGGCTAAATTCTCTAAAATCGGTGATTCTTTCTGACACCAACCACAATTTGGCTGGTAAAATTCCATCACGCTAGCATTATTGTCGAAATAAACCTCATTGTCAGAAATAGGCTTTGAAGCTACATCGGTCGGTTCGCCAGACGCAACGGTCTTGGAAGGCAATTTTGGTAACGATTGACTCTTACTAAACCCCCAAACGCTGATGGCGATCAATAAAACTAAAACAATTAAACCTACTCCCCAATTCTTATTTTCCACTATTTTCCTTTCTCTCGAAAAATCGAGTTTTACTTAATTTTTGTTGATAAAAATCTACAGAATTCGGTCAATCTGTACGAATAGCCCAATTCATTATCATACCAAGCTATCACCTTTACTAGGTTACCACCGACCACTTGAGTTGACAAGAGATCAATGATTGAGCCGTTCGGATTGCCACGAAAATCTACCGAGACAAGAGGTTCGTCACAAACAGCTAAAGCCCCGTGTAATTTCGGATCTTCGATTGCTTTAATAAAAGCATTATTTACTTCTTCGACTGTAACATCTTTTTTTAAGAGTGCCACAAAATCCACTAACGAAACTGTTGGGGTTGGCACACGAAAAGATACACCATCCATTTTGTCTTTTAAATCTGGAATAACTTGGGCTGTCGCTTTAGTTGCGCCAGTGGTAGTTGGAATAATTGATTGGCTGGCCGCTCTGGCTCGACGCATATCCTTATGCGGCGAATCCTGTAAAACCTGATCCATAGTATATGAATGAATCGTACTCATCATGGCTTTTTCAATCCCAAAAACGTCATTTAAAACTTTAGCCATCGGCGTCAAAGCATTGGTTGTGCAACTAGCCATAGACATAATTTGATCTGTATCAGGGTTAAAATTTTCTTCATTAACGCCTAAAACAAAAGTTTTTACCGCTTCGTCGCCCTTGGCTGGCGCCGAAATAATTACATATTTTGCTCCGGCCCCCAAATGAGCTACAGCTTTTTCTTTCTCTGTAAAAACTCCTGTAGATTCGATCACTACATCAACATCTAGATCTTTCCATGGCAATTTAGCAGGATCTTTTTCTTGGGGAAATTGAATCATGCGGCCGTTAGCCATAAAGCCATCCTCGGCTTTTTCAATTTCACCAGGAAATTCACCATAGGTTGAATCATATTTAGCCAAATGAATCAAAGTATCCAGATCGGCCAAATCATTTACGGCCACAATATTTAACCTAGCCTCCATGGCCGCTCGAAAAAAAGTTCGTCCAATACGCCCAAAACCATTGATTGCAATTTTCATATTTTCTCCTTATTTTGTTAACTAAATTTCATCGTACTAGCTGGCCAACGATAAGTTGCTACCCTATTTTTAACTTCAGCCATTTTTAACAAACCTTCCTGCGCCCCAATTTTTTCAATCACGGAAGCAGAATTAGTTACTCCGTATTGCAAACACGTAAATAACTTCTCTCCTTTAATATAACCTGCCATAAAGGCCGATGTAAATGCATCACCCGCACCAGTTGACTCAACCCTGTGACCAGGATATGGACCAATCTTAAAAAAATCATCCTTGGTCACCGCATACGCTCCTTCTTTGCCATCGGTAATTACTACTAATTCTACACCGCTCTTCTTTAAGGCATTGGCAATATCGCGAATATTTGCCACACCTTGAATTCCGGCTAGCTCCTGACCCTCCTCTTTATTCACAAAAAGAACTTTGCTAACTCGAAGCAACGCACCAAAAGCCAATAAACCATCTTTAATTTGGGCTGACCCAGGATTTAAGGCAATCTTAATATTTTTTTCCGCCGCTAAAGAAGTCAATTTAGTATAAAAATTTTTATAATCTTGACCCAGTGGACCAACAAACATCCAATCCGTTTCGATATTTTTTGGAATATCCATTTCTTCTGGACGGAAACTATGATAAACCAAAATTGATCGTTCCCCGCCGACAGAGATAATTACCGACAAACTTGTTTTTTTATCTTTTGAAATTAACAAATTTGATGTATTAACTTTGGCTTTTTCTAAAGTTTTTGTAATTTCATCGCCATTATGATCGCGACCAACTAAACTCAAAATGCCAGTCTTTAAGCCCATCTTTGACACACCAATAGCTACGTTTCCAGCAGTACCACCAACTCCTTGATAAACATCCGAAAGACTCACTTTTTCGCCCAGTTCAAACAATAAAAATTTATCACCAGGTGTATGTATCGCCTTATTTACGATACTCGAACGACTAATTGGTTTTTCCATTTCTTTATCCGAAGGAAAAACAAATATATCCCGCGTCACATCACCAATTGTAATTAAGTCATATTTCACTTTTCCTCCTTCTCATTAAATTGAGAGATTGTCCATAAGCATGGCCGGTGACCCGAATGGTAATTCGAGTCTAGGATGGCTAGGGAGGCCAAAAGCGAATGGATAATATCTCAATTTACAACACTTATCCTTTATTCTCACTCCCAAATAATTTAATCTTCTCTTCTACCACCTTCTGAATCTCAACCATAACTTTCTGCATAATTTCTCGCGGATCAGATAAACTAGCATATTTTTTATTAATATTGTGGATCACGTCACTAAAAGTATGACGAATATCAGTATCAATATTTACCTTACAAATACCATATTTAATGGCTTTTTTCACCTCTTCATCTGGGATGCCAGAAGCCCCATGCAAAACTAAAGGTATATCTGTTTTTTGACGTATGATTTTTAATAAATCAATATTTAAATTTTGAATTTTAGTACCATGTCTTGAGCCAATTGAAACCGCCAAGGAATCAACTTTTGTCTTTTTGACAAAATCTCTAACTAGTTTCGCATCAGTAAATTCAGCCTCATTTTTACTGTTTCCAATACAACCAAGTTCACCCTCACAAACAATTTTAGCTCGGTGAGCCATTTCGGCCGCTTTGGCTGTTAAAATTTCATTTTCCAGTAAGGTCAAATGACTACCATCAAACATTACCGAAGTAAAACCTTCTTCAATACAATCGCTCACAATTTTTAAATCAGCGCCATGATCAAGATGCAAAGCCACCGGTACTGGCGCTTTTTTAGCTTCATTCTTAATAATATCAGCAATATTTTCAAGTCCAGCATAAGCAATAGCCTTGCCTGAAACCTGAACGATTACCGGTGAATTTAATTTCACGGCCGCCGCAATTATCGCCTTAGTGATTTCTAAATCTGAAGTATTAAAAGCACCCACACCATAACCACCGCGCTTGGCATCCAATAATATTTTTTTAGTGGTAACAAGCATTATTCTCTTCCTGCCGCTTCGCGGCAAATCTTAATAAACTCTTTAACACGCAAACTGGCCGCTCCAACCAAAACCCCGTCTATTTCTGGCTGATAAATATATTCTTTAACATTGTCTTCATCCACTGAACCACCATAAAGAACCCTGATTCTTTCGGCCATCTCAGGATTATATTTTTGAGCAAAAACTTGCCTTAATTTTTCAGCCATTTCGTTAGCATAAGCGCCGCTGGCCGCTTGACCACCCGAACTAGTGCTAATCGCCCAAACTGGTTCGTAAACCGCAATAATTTTTTCTGCATCGTGAGCCGAAATTCCCTCAAGCGCACCACGAAGAAGTCTGGCAATATCGGAATTTTCATCAAGCTTTGTTGGTCTGCCTTTGCCACGAGATGATTCCTGTTTTTTAAGTTCACCAATACAGACAACTGGAATTAAGTCGTTTTCTAAAGCCGCTCTGATCTTATCATTAATTAGTTCTGTTGTTTCACCTAAATTTTTGCGTCGTTCGGAATGCCCTAAAATCACATATTTAGCCAAACCTTTTAGCATCAAAGGCGACACTTCGCCAGTCATAGCACCTTTTGGAGTAAACCACATGTTTTGCGCTCCAAGCTCGAGGTTTTTCGAGGATTTTTCCAAAATTTCCATCATTGGGTACAGCCAGACAAAAGGAGGACATAAAACTACGTCTATATCTAAATCATGAACCACATTTTTAACCGAGGTTGTCAAAATCGTGGCATCAGCCAAATCTGTGTTCATTTTCCAGTTAGCGATTACTAGAGGCTTTCGCATCCTACTCCTTTTTTACTTGCTTCTATCATACCGCAAATCGAGCCATTATACAAAAAACCGCTAATCTTAAAGATAAGCGGTAAACAATATTTTATTCTTATGATATTTCATCCTGACCTTCAACTTCGATCAAAAGTTTCGAGTAATCTGGATCAAGCATTAAATTCGGGCAACACCTTAACACTTTTTCCAACCACCATTTATCACCGGTTTTCTGCACGAAAATTGTAGTTGGCCCAACCTGCGGTATCTTAACCAGCCCGTATCCAATCAGAACCTTAAGATAAGGATCTAAGTCGGAACTCTCAAAAGTAATCATCTCTGAATCCTTAGTAAGACCAATAACATGAATATCCAGCCCTTCACCACATTGACTACCATAAATTTCGCGATTCTTCCAAAGTTCACGCATGATCTTAATGGAAAATTTTTCTGATTCAGGCGAACCAGCTTTGATACAAACCTGTATTTTCATAAAAATACACCCCCTTTATTTGTTAAATAGATTATATCGTCAAGCCATATAAATGTCAATTATTTAAGCAGGCTTTTCTTGTGTTGAGCCCTACAAAACTCAATGGCAAAACGGTGAGCTTCGTCACGAATTTTAATCAAAAGTTTTTTATCGAGATCAATTTTACTGTCGTTTATAATATCATTTCGGTCGCGTTTTGGACCTTTGGCAATACCCACAACTGGTATATCAATTTTATTTTTAAGTAAGATTTCCATAAATGCATTAACTTGTCCGCGACCACCATCAACTAGAATTATTTCCGGGTATATCCACTCTTTATGATTAAGCCGACGCGTTAAAACCTCGCGCAAGCTAGCAACATCATCAGCGCCAATCACTGTTTTAATTTTGAACTTTCTATACTGACTTTTATCAACCACGCCATCGGTAAAAACCACCATACTAGCCACCTTAAAATCGCCACTAATATTGGAAATATCGTAAGCTTCAATCCGTTTTGGCAACGGCTTTAAGCCGTCGAGCGCTTCGTCACGAATCATGGCTACATCTTGAATATGCTTTAAAGCAAAAATCTGGTCACGAAGTTTAGCCGCTCGCTCAAATTCCAAATTCTGACTCTTTTGTTTCATCTCTTTTTCCAAAAGTTTAATCACTTCTTTTTTCTTACCGCCTAAAAAAAGTTTAAGTTGCTTAATGGTCGCTTGGTAATCCTCTTTTTTAACTTTACCAAAACACACACCTGGGCACATGCCCATATGATACTCAAAACAAGCTTTGCCGCTTTCAGGAATACAACTCACTCGAAATGGAAAAAGTTTCCGCAGGATTTGCAAAGCATCACCCACTTCTTTACTCGATGGAAACGGCCCAAAAAACTCGCCTTCTGGCAGTTTTTGCGTTAATCTGGCTGGCATAACTTTTGGCCAATCTTCCTTGGTGACGAAAATACCCAAATAGGTTTTACCGTCTTTGAGTTTTACATTATACTTTGGTTCGTATTTTTTAATTAAATTGTTTTCTAAAAGCAGCGCCTCAACTACTGAATCGGTGCGTTGAATTTCGATATTAACGACATTGGTTAAAAGCATTTCAATCCGAGTTTCCTGCGGTCTTTGAAAGTACGACAAAACACGGTGTTTAAGCGAAGTCGCTTTACCGATATACAAAACTTCCTGGCGCGAGCCGCGCATCACATAAATCCCAGGCGTTTCGGGGAATTTCTTAATTTTATCGATTAGTTTCAGTCTATCCAACTTTTCTCCGTTCGGAATTGATTATAACAGATATAAAACAATTAAAAAAGACTTTTAACGATTGATTAACTGGTTTATTTATGATAATATTATTATAATGCTCATTTTGAGGAGGACAATATGACAAAGATTTTAACTCGTTTTGAGCCGCACCTTTCTATAAAAAGTATTATCGAAATTGACCCAAAAATACTTAAACATTCTGGCATTAAATGTATTTTTATGGATCTCGATGGTACTTTGGTCTATCTTGACGACCATCGAATTGATACGATTTTAGAAGACTGGATTTTCGAGACTCAAAATTTTTTGCCAATCAAAATTATGACTTTCAATCATGAACGGAAAAATCTTCACTTGATTGAAAACAGACTAAATCAAAAAATATTGCAACGACAAATGTTCGAACACCCAAAATCATTTTATGCAAAAGTGGCTAAAAATGTTGAGTGCGATACTAAACAAATTATGGTCGTTAACGATTCCTTGATCATTTTGGAAATTTTTGCCAAACCTTTAGGTTTTATTACGGTCAAAGTACCATCGATCGATGAAAAAATCATTCACTCGCCCGTCGGTTATATTTACCGTTTTGGCCGTTGGATCGAGGATAATTTTATCCAACCCAAACTTTCAAATCCCTAGGAAACTAGGGATTTTTCATATTTTTCAGAAGAAAAATTCCGCGCGTAGCCATAATTTTTTAAACATTATTTAAAAAATTTCCGCGAATATCGATTCATCTTGATCGATACTCCATTGACAAAATGAATTTTTCGTGTTAATATTAAGTATAAATCGCGCGCAACTTTACAACTTAAAAGGAGAAAATAATGCTTTTATGGCTCGACAATTTTCTATCAAAAATTGCTAAAATTCTAATCGACATTAATTATTTTATTGGTATTAATAGAAAACAAACAATGATAATCACGATTATTTTTTCAAATTTGTGCTACTGCCTACTCTATCAATTTAATAATTACGGTCAATTCAAATTAAATTTCCTTTGGATCATCGCATGGCTCGGTATCAACATGCCTCTTCACATATTTAATGCGATATTTAAATATAGAGAAGACAATATTTTATCTAACGATACCATGCTAAGCTCTTATACAACGAGAGCGGGCATTCAATTACTATTCCTTATCAATGAAATTTACTATATCGTACCATGTGTAAAAAATAATGTTTTTCCACTCAAACCATTATTAAACCTGGCCTTACCACTTTTTTATTACTATATTATTCTTAACCAAAATCATAAGAGTAAATACAGACTCAAAAGCCTGCTAAGATTACTTGGACGTAAAATTAGTGCCGCTGTTCGCTGGCGCCCATCACCAAACCCGTTACCTCAGCCAACCAATATCCGGTAGTTTCGACTACCGGTTTTTTAATTTATTTTTTTATTTTTAGTACTTCGGCCAAGAAACGGCCGGTATGAGAACTTGTAATTTTAGCCACTTCTTCCGGAGTGTCGGCCACCACCAATTGACCACCTTTATCCCCACCTTCAGGACCGAGATCAATGATATAATCGGCGGTCTTAACCACATCTAAATTGTGCTCAATCACGACAACTGTATTGCCAGCCTCGACCAATCTTTGCAAGACTTCCAAAAGTTTACGGATATCTTCAAAATGCAAACCAGTGGTTGGCTCATCTAAAATATACATGGTTTTACCGTGACTACGGCGCGCTAGTTCGGTCGCAAGTTTGACGCGCTGAGCTTCACCGCCGGACAAAGTCGTGGCCGATTGACCCATTTTAACATAACCTAAACCGACATCATGCAAAGTTTGAAGGATATCGCCAATTTTTGGAATATCTTTAAAGAACTCCAGGGCCTCATCAATATTCATATCTAAAACATCGGCAATCGATTTGTTTTTATATTTAACTTCTAAAGTTTCGCGGTTAAAACGCTTGCCGCCACAGACCTCACAAGGAATGTATACATCTGGCAAAAAGTGCATTTCGATTTTAATAGTACCGTCGCCCTCACAGTTATCACAACGGCCACCAGAAATATTAAAACTAAATCGACCAGGCATATAACCACGCATTTTAGCGTCTTTGGTTTGGGCAAACAGTTCGCGAATATGAGTAAAAACTCCGGTATAAGTAGCCGGATTTGAGCGCGGCGTTCGACCAATTGGTGACTGATTGATATCGATGACTTTTTGTAAATGCTCCATGCCCTCAATTCGAGCGTGTTTGCCTGGTCGCTCCATGGAACCCATGAGTTTTCGCGAAAGAGCTTTATATAAAATCTCATTCACCAAAGATGATTTTCCGGAACCAGAAACACCGGTCACACAAGTTAAAACGCCAAGTGGAAAATGAACGGTTAAATTTTTCAAATTATTTTCATTAGCACCAATGATGCTAACAAATTTACCTTTGATTTTGCGCCGTTTTGCCGGCACTTCAATTTGTTTTTTACCAGACAAGTACTGGCCGGTAATCGAGCGTGGTTCATTTGTAATGTCGTCCACATTTCCCTGCGCCACAATTTCGCCACCATTTATACCAGCACCCGGACCAATATCAATAATCATATCGGCTTCGCGAATAGTTTCTTCATCGTGCTCCACTACCAAAACAGAGTTGCCAATATCGCGTAAATGTTTGATGGTTTCGAGTAGTCGTGAATTGTCACGAGCATGCAAGCCAATCGATGGTTCATCTAAAATATACAAAACTCCGACTAAACCAGAACCAATTTGGCTAGCTAAACGAATACGCTGCGATTCGCCGCCGGCGAGTGTGAATGCCGTACGGTCAAGCGTCAAATATTCGAGTCCAACATCGAGCAAAAACTTTAAACGATTTTTAATTTCTACCAAAATTCGTTCGGCGATTAGAGTTTCGCGGTGAGTCAATTTCAAATTTTCAAAAAATTCGTAAGCATCTTTAATTGATTTGTGTGTCACGTCGGCAATGTTTAAATCATTAATTTTAATTAACAAAATTTCTTGTTTTAATCTTTTTCCAGCGCAAGTCGGACAATCCGATTGACTCATATATTTTTCAATTTCTTTACGCACCGCTTCCGAATCGGTTTGTAAATAACGGCGCTCCAAAAGCGGAATCACCCCTTCGAATTTTACATTAAAAGTATTCACATGGCCGTGCGTAAAATAACGGACCGTCAACAGGTCTGGCGTATCTGATCCATAAAGCAATTCGTGCAAATGTTTCTCTGGCAAATTTGATAGTGGCGTGAGTTCCGAAAAACCGTAACGCTCAAGCGCGGCGCGCAAGATGGAGCCATAATAATTATTGGTTTTATAGTTCATTGGCATAATGGCGCCGGCCGAAATCGACAAATTCTTATCTGGCACCACCAAATTCACATCGATATCTTTTTTAGTGCCCAAGCCGCCACAAGTTTCGCAAGCGCCAAACGGACTATTAAAACTAAAAATACGAGGTTCAATTTCTGGAAAATCAGTTTCATGATCCGGACAAGCCAATTTTTGGTTCAATAATAATTCTTCGTTTTTACCGTGCAAAACCAAAAGTAAACCATTGGCTAATTTCAAAGCTTGCTCAATACTATCGGTCATTCGACCAATATTGTCGGCTTTGATTTCTAACTCATCGATAATAATTTCAATCGAGTGATTTTTGTAACGGCCCAACTCAACCGGCGAATCTAAACTCACAATTTTACCATTAACGCGCGCTTTTGAGTAACCTTTTTTATATAAATCATTAAGTAGCTGGTGGTACTCGCCTTTTCGGCCACGCACCACTGGCGCCAAAATTTGAATGATTTTATCCTCGCCAAGATCCAAAACTTTTTCAATCATTTGTTCGGTTGAAAGTTTTTGAATTGGCTTACCGCAAACCGGGCAGTGCGGCACACCAATTCTGGCATATAATACACGTAAATAATCGTAAATTTCGGTAACGGTTCCAACCGTAGAGCGCGGGTTGTGCGAAGCGGCTTTTTGATCAATCGAAATAGCGGGACTTAACCCTTCAATACTTTCGACATCTGGCTTTTCCATTTGACCCAAAAACTGCCGAGCATAACTCGATAAACTTTCCAAATATCGGCGCTGACCTTCAGCGTAAATTGTATCGAACGCCAAAGTAGACTTGCCGCTACCGGAAAGCCCAGTTAAAACTACTAATTTGTTGCGCGGGATAATCAAGCTCACATTCTTCAAGTTGTGTTCTTTGGCCCCGCGAATATCGATTTGATCAAACATATATTTCTCTTATTATTTATCAGACTCTTTATCTTACCACAAAAATCACAACCAGTCCATTGACTTTTTCAGATTTATTACCTATACTGTAAATATCAAACAAAGGGGGTGTACCTAAATGATACCTGGAGTGATTCAAGAAAGTACTGGTCATGATTATGTAGATAAATTCACGATTGACATTATCGGCACAATGACCAAAGAAATGAGAGATATCATCAACTTTCGCATAATGACAAGCGATGATGAGTCACGAACAATTAGAGAACCGCACAGTTCCGAAGAATTGCCAAGGCATTTTGTAGTGGCAAGCGGCCAAGCCAATCTTAAATTGAGCCATAACGATGGCTTAGAAAAGGCTGAATACACGCTGAACGTCGAACACAAGATTACTATCCCTGCCCATACCGAATGGACTTTGGAGTTAGGACCCAGAACTATCATTCTGACCTTTACTTATAATGATAGCTATTTATTTAATGTCATTCCGCACGACTATAAGTAATAGACAATCTCAACCGCTTTAACGAGCGGTTTTTTGATAAAAATTTACCTAACCAAAAAAAATGTTCAACCTCGTAGGTTGAACATTTTGGTTTCACATCTTTATTTTCTTCAACTGTATCACCTCGTCACGCAAGATGGCGGCCTGCTCAAACTGCAAGGCCTTGGAGAGTTCTTTCATTTGTCGTTCTTTATCACGAATGATTCGCGGCAAATCTTCCATATTTTCGATGGTTAAAAATTCCGGAGTCACTTCTGGTTT
>JBAXXI010000018.1:0-13332 GCA_037127955.1 Candidatus Berkelbacteria bacterium
TTGGCTCCCAGATAGGGATTCGAACCCCAACTAACAGGACCAAAACCTGTCGTCCTACCATTAGACGATCTGGGAATATAGCGTGATCGAATAATGGATACTCAGCATGCTCCATTAGACGATCTGGAATACAATATAATTTTAGCATGTTTATCTTGATTTTTCAAGAGAAATATGGTAACATATATTTGCCTAATGAGAGTTTTTTCATTAGACATAAAAAACCTCAAGTAATCGAGGCAGTTCCGCTCGCAAGAGTGAGGAAAGTCCAGGCACCGTAGAGTGTTGCAGTCGATGTAAATCGACCAAGGGTAACCTAGGGAAAGTGCAACAGAAACATACCGCTAACGGCTCGTAAGAGTGCGAGTAAGGTTGAAATTGTGAGGTAAGAGCTCACACATGCCCGCAGCGATGCGGCGTGGTGAAAACCCTGCATGGTGCAAGTCGGATGGGCCATTATCATCATATGGATCGACTCGATCTGATGTCCACTGGTTCCGACGCGAAGATAGATGCTGCCAAAACAGAACCTGGCTTACCGATTACTTGAGGTTTTTTTAGTACAAAAAACTTGACAAGAATTAAATATGCGAGTATAGTTCAATATAGATTGAACTAAAGAAATACAAAAATATGCAAAATATAAACATCAAAAAAATTACCGCCATTTTTACACCCAACCGGGTCAAAATTTTGGTGCAACTATCAGAGTGCGACAAAGATGTTTGTGGTTGCGATTTGATCAAAAAAATCAGTATCCCAAAAAATCTTTTGTCTTACCACATTGCATATCTTAGAGACGCGGGTCTGATTGAAGAAAAAAAGTGCGGACAAAAGAAAAATTACCATTTAACTGACAAAGGTTTGACGGTGGTCGCACAAATCAATAAAATAGAACAAGTAATATCAATTAATTAATACCCAAGGCTACACTCCTTTGCTAAAGCTACGGAGTGCACGGCGGAGGGCAAGAAGGAATATAATGGAAAAAGAACAGAAAAAAGTTACAGTATTCGGGACATTAACTTGTCACTGGTGTACTATGGTCAAAAGTTATTTAAAAGAGAAAAATATCGATTTTGAGTTTAAAGATGTGACTTTTGATTATAAAGCTGGTCAAGAAATGATGGCTAAATCGGGTCAAACCGGTGTGCCGCAAATCTGGATCGATGAAAAAGTTATTGTTGGTTTTGATAAAAATGAGATCGACAAAACACTCGGTTTGTAAGAATAATTGAGTAAAAATAGGTTTTAAAAAAGAGCGTAAAATTACGCTCTTTTTGTGTTTATTCGTTTGTTTGAAAACGATTATTTTTGATCCAATTGACCCAATCTGGATTTTTATAATCATTGCCGAATCGGCCATAGATTTGAGCCGCTTCAGTTTCTTGCGGTCTAATAGTTAATTTGTTTTTGGCCAAGAGTGGATTTATGACTTTTTCGATTGTTAGGCCCCAAATCATAGCTTCGCCGTTTAACCTATATTGATCCATTTTTTCTACCGAAAGATGCTTTTTATACAACTTTTGGGTGAAAATTGGATCGTTCATCAGGTGAAGTGCTTCGTGGCAAGTAGTAATAGTGACAAGATTATTGAAGACTCGTTTGTCCATATTATTTTGGTAATCCATGAGTCGCGGTGCAGAAAAGGTGAGCCAGATCATATTATTGATTGGCACTGGATAAGTTGCGGCTAAACTGTCACCGCGATAAGTCGTGGCGATACCAATTTCGATTTTCTTGGTTTTTTCCATTTTCTCTAATTGCTGAATAATAATTTTGATACTTGGTATCTGGTTATTATAATCTGATTTAATAATAGGTAGGATTTGTTTTTCCAGAAATCGGCTGGCTTCGTTGTTCGTGATAGTTTTGTGAGTAAAAGGTATATCTGGAATTTGTGATGCATTTTTCTTTGGTGCATTAACCAGTAAAATAAACACGAAAACTACCAGTGCCAACAAGACAAAAAGCGAAAAATTAATATTTTTTCGTTTTTTAGGCCAAATTTGTTTAGACATTTTTTGCCCCCTTTGATTTTTAAGTTACAGGTTATTATAAGCTATTTTTATAATTTTGTCAATCCTTAAAAACAAAAAAAACCGCGGATTTTGCGGGTACGCGGTTTTTTCTAATTAGTTTTAATTGATTCGTGGCAAGTATTTGGCATTGATCGATCCAACGGTTGCGATCGATTTAACTTCATTTTTTAGAGTGGTTAAGTCGGTTTCGGCTGTAATTTTTGCCTTTAAAGTATTCTCATTGGCAATATCGTTATTGATATCATTTATAATACCTTCTCGAACATCAGCCGCGAGGTTTGTGGCGGCATTGGTCATGCTGATTAATCGATTTAGACGATTAATATTTTTTCGGATTTTTTGTGATCCAAGTTTTTGCCACTTATTTAAGGTCTTTTTATTGAGCTTGTCGATTTTTTGCTCAATCCTGACCTTATTGGCCGAAATTTTTTGCTCTCGGGTTAGTTTGGTATTGCTTTCGGCGAAAATGACATTCGGCATTAGAAGGATGGCGGCTAAGGCAACCATCAAGACCACTTTGTTATATGTTTGATTTATATTTTTCATATTAACTCCTATTGATAATTAGTTTTTAAGGTTAAATTGTGCCAAGTCCAGAGCCTCCTTTTTAGTTAATTATTAATTAAATCATATTGATGATTTCTTAGAATAAGCTGAGAAAATAAGTAATAAAAAATCGCATGTCAGAAGCTTGAACATGCGATTTTAGGGCTAATATTAGTTAGTAGTAGCAGTGGCGGTGGCGGTTGAAGTTACTAATTTTTTAGCATTGATTCTTGGTAAATATTTACCATTGATTGAGCCAATAGTCATGATTGAGGCTACATCAGTCTTGATGGTAGCTAAATCAGTACCAGCATCAATCTTGGTTTTTAAAGTTTTTAGACTAGCGATATCGGTATTGATATCGGCGATAATGCCAGCTTTGGTGTCGGCGGCAAGATTGGCACGATTATTGGTACGAGCAATCAAATAATTGAGTTTAGCCAAGTCTTTATTGATTTTGCTATCACCAAGTTTGATCCACTTGGTGACGAGTTTTGTTTCGCGTTGTTTGATTTTTAGAGCTTTTTTAGCTTGATTGGCGGCGATTTTGTCAGCTAGTTTTTTGGCTTTCAGATCTTGTTTGGCTTTTTGGGCGGCTATTTTGGCTTCCTTGGTGTTAAGTTTTGTTGTGCTAGCGGCCGAGGCGGTGACCGGTACGATTAAAATGGCTAATGCGATTAATATGGTTAGAATTTTCTTATTCATTTTTCTCCTTAAATTAATTAATGATTAGGCTGAGTAATACTCCTTTCTTTTTCATTATTAATTAAATTATACCACAATCATATATTTGGTAAAAATCATATAAAAAAGCGGAGAATATTTCTCCGCTCGTGGTTATTTGTGTAAGCTTTGTAGTTCTTTGGCCATTTCGATGGCTTTTGTAAAAGTTTGATCCATTTCTTGTTTTTGGTTTTCTTTAAGCCAGGTCATATGTTTTAAACTTAGTTTAGCAATCTGCCAAACAGCGATCATTCCATGAGTGACACTTTCTTGAGTAAAAGGTGAAAATTTAGTACTCAATAAGCCTTGAGTAAATAAATCCAAAACTTTTTCCAGCCAACGTTTCATGGCGTAAATTAACTCTAAAGTATCAAGTAAAACCGGTTTGCGAAATTTTTCGCGCCGGCTGATGGCGGTTTGTGATTCAAGCATTAGTGTTTCAAGGTCGAACTGTCCGGATTTTTTAGCCTTAATCACTTTTGTGATCTGTTCCTCGATACTTTTAACTGTTAAAAGTCGACCGCTGACGATTTTGATGTACCAGTCTTCAAGCTCGAAAGTTGAACAATCGGCACTCTGAAGTCTTGAAAGTTGGACGGCCATACCATAAAGAATTTGGCCTTTTTCAACCGCCTGTCTGATGTAGTCTGGCAAATCTTTGTAGCGCATGGCTTCACTAATCTTGGTCGCTGACCAGCCGACACATTCCCGGCTGAATTTAGCAAAAGTTAGCTTAGGGTCTTCGATTTTCATAAAAGTAAAATACAGAGCAATACCCATGGCTAATTCGTGTGTTGATGGTGGTTGGTAAATGTTTTCGTTAAACATGTCGCGCAAGGCATCGTGAGTATTGTTGGTACAGGAAAGTCGAACAGTGATTTCGCGACAAGGAAAATGTTGATCAAAACACTGGTAACGTATACTGTTGTTTAATTTTTCTCGACAATCGTCACAGCCGTTATCGCGGATAAAACGTAAGGCATGGGTGCGACAAGCGCCGGCCACAACTGGGTAGTAATATTTTACAAGCAGTCCGTGATGATTAATTTGTTCGACAGCTTGATAATCATCAATTGTGCTGTGGATACCCCAAATCGTTTCGATCATGGCCAAATATACCTTAAAGCCTGTTTCGTCAAATTTATAGACAATCGGTGGATTCTCGCAACCTTGGGTGGCAATAATCGAGTGAGCCAGTCTTTTGATGTGTTCCGGATCGATAGTCTGTCTGATTTGCGGTGGCGTGATAATCCACTCTAAAGGAATTTTGGTTTCCGTTTTTTCGCCATCAGACGTTTTTTTGATTGGTTTGTTTGCCATATCATTGGCCTCCTTTGAGTAAATTGGTAAGGAACTAAAAAAGAGGTAATTATGAATTCCTCTTCTCCTTTGATTCGAGTATATTTTAATTTTTAAAAATAAGCAAGGAACAATTTTAGGTGAAATTTCCCTTAAATTACTTGACATTTGGCGGGAAATATGATATAGTATCTTTGTAAGTTTAATGGACTCGTAGAAGAGACACCGATAGGTGCTGAATCGACCGAGGAGAAGTAAGCTTAGGTCGATTTAAGATAAACCCTGCTTGTCAGGGTAAATTTCAAGGAAAAAATGGAAACTCAAAACAACAAATTATTTGTTGGTAATCTTCCTTTTTCGATTGATGACGCTAAATTAGCCGCTCTCGTCACTGACGCTGATGCTAACTTAAAAGTCGTTGAAGCTAAAGTCATTGTTGACCGCTTCACCAATCGTTCAAAAGGTTTTGGTTTCATTACTTTAGAAACAGACGAAATGGCTCAAGCCGCTATCGCTCTTATCAACGGTAAAGAAATTGAAGGCCGCCAAATTGCAGCCAATATTGCCCGTCCAATGGAAAAACGCGATAACAATCGTGGTGGTTCATTCCGACGCTCATTCTAACTTTAACTAGTTAGACTGCAAATACAAAAAATCCCAAAGTGAAAACTGAGGGATTTTTTGTTATAAATTAAGCCATCAGCCTTAGTATACTAAAATTTAGATCTAGTAAAGATTGTGTCCAAATCAAGAACAAGGTCTTAGTTGGACTTTGAACCTGTGGATAACCACTGAAAAAAGAGGGATTGAAGAGAAAGTTTTTTACCTTAAAAAAGACTTTTGAACCTGTAAAAATTGAACTTGCTTGACAAAAAAATGGCTTATCTTAATAATAGATATGTAACCTAATTAACAGGTTAATAAATTTGTCTGCGAGACTGACTCGCAAGACACGGAAGGAGGTGATATACAAATGGCATATTCAGTACAATCGCAAAAATCAGGCCAAACCTACTACTTACACTCACGAGAAGTGACTCTACGTGGTGGTCGCCTACAAACCATTTTCTTCTTCGCTCGCGAAGTTAAAGATGGTGCTATGGATTCATTACCAGCTGGTTATGAAGTTATGGAAAACTCACGAACTGGTCTTCCAATGCTTCGTAAAGCTAAATAAATAGTCGCTACATTTTGATCGAACGATCAGGATAAAGTATCTATTTAAATATATATTTAAAGAAAACTTGTGTTTTACCGGAATTTTCGGTTAATGCAGGTTTTCTTTTTTTGAGATTTTGTCATTCTAAACTTGATTCAGAATCCAGTCAAACTGCTTGACCCCCCCATACCCAGAAAATATATTTTTGGGTGTGGGGGTTGACAAAAACTCAATATTCAGGTACAATCAGTTGTTCTTTAAAAACCAAAATCTTTGTAGGGCCAAATATCTGTTTCAAATTTTCATGAAACAGATCGAGGTTCTACAAGGAGAAAAAATATGGCAGAAATAACTAATCCAACTCGTGACGAGTACTACGACCTAATTCTTAGAGATATTGATTTCTTTAAGAAAATGCCTATTAATGAGGTGAGGACGGCGGTTGGTAGTCGATTAGCGGAAACCTTTGACAAAATGGTGAAAATTGAAAAATGCAAAAAAGGCGACGAGATTAAGGCTCAAATCGTGGAATGGATAAAGGATGAAAATTTCGATTCTCCTTCGATCGTCTGGTCTTTAGCTGAAACGGAAAATATTTCAGAGGTTATCAATGCGGTTAAGATCTATTGGTTGGCAAATGAAAATCCGCTTTTTAGACGAGATGCGATTCAATTTTTGGCAAAAGCTTTACGCGGCAAGAGTTCACCAGATTACTCTGGGTATCTTTGCGGTTTGTTAAAAAATGAGAAAGATCCTGAAATCAGATTGGAAATTGTAACAATATTGGCCGAAATTGGCGATTCATTTCTTCACAATAATATGTTTGAATTAATGAAAGGTGATGATACCGAAGAATTTAAACTTAAGGTAGTTGAATATTTTGGTAATGTTGGTCATGGTTGGTCCGGAAAACTCTTATCACATATCGCGGAGAATGAAGATGGTAAGTATAGTAAAAAAATCGTGACTAAGGCTTGCATAGCCATGAGGAAAATCTTTGTGCATTATCATAATAAAGAATAATTTTAACTTTAACCGGCAGGTTCGCTTGCCGGTTTTTTCGTACTCGTACGATTGACATTTATTCAAAAACGGCCTATTATTTGGCTAGAGGAAACTGATAAAGGAGGTTTATACTATGTCAGTTGTGAAAGAGCATGTTATCCTTGTACCTTTGGTGGTGTTTAATACACCAGCAGAACCTTTCTACCAACATCTTCATATCGGTAAACACGTTGGGAATGTCGAGTTAAGAATGTTTATTGGTATCCCGCGAGAGTTTATTAAGCCGGCGATTGGCAATGTTCAGATGCTTTCGCGTCCCCATGAAATTTGGCTTAGTCAGAAAAAGAATCACACTACTCGTCAAGAAGATATGGAAATGTTGGAAATGTTAAAAAATTGCGATATGGGTGAAAAAGTACTCGATGATTTAATGCGATCCAAGGAAGTGTGGGCTTTAAGATGTTTTGGTGATCCGGATGAGACGTGCAAATGCGCTCACGATCCAGATACCAAAACGCGTATTTGTAAGTGTTTCGATAGTATTATCCACACTAATCATCATGAAAATTTTTCGTCAGCGATTGCAATGGTTGGTGAATTTGTCGATAATACTATGAAAATAGGCACAATTGACAGTACTTATGGAGATCCGTCGGCGTTGAAGGTTAATTTTGATTTCGAAGGTGTTGTCCGGACGGCAACTATGACGAGTAAGGATCATTTTCTGATGTTTGCAACCATGAGGGAGTATAACAGGGATAGTTTAGAGCTTTGCAGAGGTCTATATAATTGGTCAATGTATGTAAATATTGATTGTAATTATGTAAAATACAAATAAATTCGCGACCGCACTTTATGGTGCGGTTTTTTTGTCTTTATCACTTGACTTTTAACCTGAAATGTGATATACTGTACCAGTTAATCTGATTTTGACAAAGGAGTCAAAACCTGTTAATTTAAGAAGTAATAACGTAAAAATTTCGGAGACTTTATCGAATAGGCAGTAAACTGCCGCGGAAATTCATTACGGAGTAACAAATTATAGATTAGCCAGCTAATCGCTTAATTTTCAAAAGGAAAATATGAAAAAGCGTTCAGAGTTATTTTTTACAATTTTATTAGTTCCAGTCGACTTAATCATGATTTTGTTGGCTTTTATTTTAGCCTACAAGTTTAGGTTTTATTTTAATTTGGTCCCAGCCACTTATTTCGAACCATTTGATACATATTTTCGTTTTGTACTCTATGCTAGTCCTTTTTGGATTTTAATTTTTGCTATGAATGGCTTGTACTCTACTGATCGTCGCGGCGTAGCTCGTGAGTTTGGTAAAATTTGTGTTTCGGTTACCGCGGCCGTTTCTCTTTTGATGGTGGAAATTTTCTTGACTCGAACTTTCTTTTTCTCCCGACTAATTATTGGTTTTGCCTGGATTATCGCGATTATTATGGTGCTTGTGGGTAGATATTTATTACTTTTAATTCAGCGTCTGCTTTACTATAAGGGTGTCGGCGTTCATAAAGTTATGGTTATTGGTAATAATGGTTTGGCGAAATCCATGGTTCGTCAGTTGAACGAAGATAAAAAACTTGGTTATGAAATGGTCAAACTGATTGACCGCGACGGAATTGCCAAACTTGAAACCATTTTTCATAATAATCCAGTCGATGATATTTTGATTGCCGATGCTGATTTGGATCAGACCGAAGTTTCTCGGGTGATGACTTTTTGTCGTGACCATAATTTGGGTTTTAAGGTTGTGCCAAACCTTTTCTTGGTTCAAAGTTCACATACTTCAATGCAAACTTTAGCCGGCATTCCAGTGTTAGAATTTAAACGTACGCCGCTCGACGGTTGGGGTCGTATTATCAAACGTACTATCGATATTTTTAGCTCAATTATTTTGATTGTTTTGACTTCGCCAATTATGGCGATTGTGGCAATTATGGTTCGATTAACCAGCAAAGGGCCAATTTTATATCGACCAGAACGGGTTGGCTTGGAAAAGAATTTTATCATGTATAAGTTTCGGACAATGCGTGAAAATTCAGAAAAATTGCACGAAGCCTATATTAAAAAATATGGTAACATGTTCAAGCTTAAAGATGATCCTCGTATTACATCGATTGGTAAGTTTTTAAGAAAGACCAGTCTCGATGAATTACCTCAATTTTTCAATGTGTTAAAGGGTGATATGAGCTTAATTGGTCCGCGTCCACCGATGCCAGAAGAAGTGGCTCGTTATACTGAATTTCAAAAGAGTCGATTAGGTGTGAAGCCGGGCATTACTGGTATGTGGCAGGTCTCTGGTCGCTCTGAGCTCTCTTTTGACGAGTGGGTGCGATTAGATGCATACTATATTGAACACTGGTCACTCTGGTTAGATTTTGTGATTTTCCTAAAGACTATTTGGGTGGTAATTAAAGGCCGAGGGGCGTGCTAAACAAAATCTTTGATTTTGCAATTTTCAATTTCCAGTGATTAATTTTCAATTAAAGAAGGGGATTTAGGTTATATGAATAAAGATATCAATCAATTAAAAGTGGCGATTGTGGCCGAAGAATTAACACAGTTGGGTGGGGCTGAACGTGTCCTCGATGCCATTTTGGAAATTTTTCCAAAAGCTCCAATCTATACTTTGGTTTGGGATAAGGTTAAAACCCAGCATAAATACGACAAATTTGATGTCAGACCGTCGTGTATTCAAAAAATGCCGTTTGGTATTAAAAAGTACAAATGGTTTTTACCATTTATGCCTTTAGCGATCGAAAAATTTGATTTAAGCGAATTTGATCTCGTCATCTCGTCAAGTTCAGCTTTGATTAAAGGTGTTAAAACTGGCAAAAACCAGATTCATATTTGTTATTGTCATACACCAACCAGATATTTATGGGGTGAAACTAAAGATTATCTTAAAACCGCACCGATTCCAGCAATCGCCAAACCGCTCATGCCGTTGGTGATTTGGTTTTTGCGTAAATGGGATTTAAAAGCTTCAAAAAGACCAGATTTTTATATTGCTAACGCTGAAAATATTAAGAATAAAATTAAAAAATACTATAATCGTGATTCGGTAGTGATTTATCCGCCAGTCGAAACCGATCGATTTAAAATTGGCAAAACTATTGGCGATTATTACTTGATTACTAGCCGAATCGAACCTTATAAAAAGGTTGATTTAGTCGTAGAAGCGTTTAACCAATTAGGTTTAAAATTAAAGGTAGTTGGTAGTGGTACTAAAAAAGATGAAATTCAAAAAATGGCCAAGGCTAATATTGAATTTACTGGTCGTATTTCCGATGAAGAACTGGTTGATGCTTACCAAAATTGTATTGCTTATCTTTTTCCGCAAGAGGAAGATTTTGGTATTGTACCGGTAGAGGCAATGTCGGCAGGGCGACCGGTGATTGCTTACAAAAAAGGTGGAGCACTGGAAACCGTTATTGAAGGTAAAACCGGTGAATATTTTTATCCTCAAACAGTTGAAGCTTTGGTTAAAACTATTCAGAATTTCGATGTGAATAAATATAACCCTCAAGAAATTCGCAATCACGCGTTAAAATTTTCTAAAGAGGTGTTCAAAACCAAGCTTTTGGAGTATATTAATAGTATCAAACAAGTTTAATTTTAAGAAAGGATTTTTATGGAACTTCGCGATTATTTTAAAATGATTAGTAAATATAAGGTTATTTTTTGGTTGATCGTGCTTTTGTGCGGCGCTTCGGCATTTTTGTGGACAAAGGCTCAGCCAAAATCGTACTTGGCTTCAACTACTTTTACCGTCAATAAATCTTCGAGTTTAAATCAAAAAGAAGTGGCTTATTATCTTTATGATAATTATTATAATGTTCAGTCGGCCGCGTTATTTTCACAAATCGTCACAACTTGGTTTGAATCGCCGTCACTCGTGACTGAAGTTTACCAGAAAGCTGGTATTGCGGTGCCGCCAGTTAGTCAGAAAAAATTATCAAAAACCTTCAAAGCCGTCCGTGAAGAACCTGCTACTATTAACATTAGTTTGACCGGGACCAATAAAGACGAGTTAGACAAATTGATTAATGCAGCCGGTGATGTCTTACAAGAAAAAACCAATGAATTAAGTCGTAATGGTGAAGTGACTTACGATTTGGCTAAATTTACTCCAGTGGTTTCAGATAATACACCAAATTTGGTTTTAAATAGTATTATTGGTTTGTTTGCTGGTTTATTCCTTGGTGCCATCTTGATTTTAGGCGTAGAGTATTTCAAGGAAGAAAAATAAACTCTTAGGGAGGGGATAATTGAGCTGGTTTCGTAAAACTAAAATTGAACCAGAAGTTCGAAAACGGTCGAGTGTCGATGGCATTCGACTGGTTTTGCGTACACAAAAGAAAGCTGCTAAAGGTGTAAAAACCAATATTTTCATGACAACCGCAACAGTCATATTTGCCTGCGCGATCATTTTGGTAACTAGTTTTTACGCCACTGTGGCGGTTTATGCGGTTAAAAATAAAGCTGACGCTCTAAAGATTTTTAAGCAAGGAACTTATTTGGTTTTGTTTCAAAATAACGCTGAAATGCGGCCAGCCGGTGGGTTTATCGGTAGTTTTGCAATTGTAACATTTGATAATTATAAGATCAAAAAAATCGATTTTAACACTAATATTTTTAAACTTGATAATGCTTATACCGCTAAAACTCAAGTTGTGCCACCAACGCCGTTGGCGATTATTGCGCAAAATCGTTGGGCTTTGCGAGACTCTAATTTTGCGGTTGATTTTCCGACCGCGGCACAAAATGTCCAGTGGTTTTATGCCCAGGAAACCAAAGATGCTTTAAATCCTCAAGATATGGGTCAGAAAGTAGATGGCGTGATTGCGATTAACGCCTCGCTTTTACAGGACTTTTTAAGGTTAACCGGCCCAATCAATATGGAAAAGTACGATATTACAATTTCAGCTGATAATTTTTTTGAAGTTCTGGCTCAAAAAATTGAAAAAGAGTATTTCAATGATTTAAGCGCTCAAGGTGAAAATGAGCCAAAAACTATCTTAAAAGATATGATGCCGATCGTCATGGCTCGGGCAACAGATTTACCTAAAGCTAAGTTGATTAAGTTTGGTTTGGATGCGCTTAATCAAAAATTAGTTTTATTTCAGTCGAATAACGCGGGTATTCAACAGGCTATTTTAAATAATAATTGGGGTGGTGAGATTCAAGACACCAAGAGTGATTATTTGGCGATCAATAATGCTAATATTACAGATTTAGCCATGCAAAAAAATGGTGGAGCGAAAACTTCGCTTAAGATCAAAGAATCGATTGACTATAAGGTTGAGTCAGATGAAGCTGGATTAGTTGGAAGATTATCTTTAACCAGGTCTCACACTGGTAGTTATGCTTGGCCAGACGGGGTCAATGTTAACTGGACAAGGATTTTAGTGCCCCAAGGAACAGAGTTGATTCGAGCCGAACTTAATGGCCAGGATATAAAAGATAAGGTTGAGGTTGGTAGTGAGTCTGGCAAAACCGTGTTTGGCTTGTGGATAAATACCGCGCCTCAAACCAGCAATGTTTTAAATCTTACCTACAAACTACCAATTCCAACCTCAAATTATAGTTTATTGGTTCAAAAACAACCTGGTAATACGGGCGACCAGTTGAGTGCTACATTTAAAGATGCGGTTTTGTATAATGGCTGGTTTAATGAAGATCTCAGTTTAAAATTAAAATAATGTATTTAAAAAGCCCGCCGGTAAAGGCGGGTTTTGTGTTATTCTTCGCGATCAATTAGGATTTTGTCAGCGTGCGGATCAATATCTAAATTGATAACTTCGTTTGGATCGTCAAAGATTGTTGATTTTTCGTATTCCGGTTCGTCGGTTTCGATCTCAATTTGGTCTGATTTTTCTGGATCAGAGAAATCAATAACTTCTGATAGGATATGAAATTCGCTACCAAAGTAAGTTTCATCAAAGTTTGGATCGCCATAGAAACCATTCTGTAATCTTTGCATTCTCATTAGATCAGTGATTTCTTCTTGTCTGTCCGGGTGATTTTTGAAAAACTTAACGATCAGTTGAGCTAATCGTTCAAAGTAGTCTTGGTGAGCGTCATCGTCGTAAATTGCGCCAAAAGCACAGTAAAATTCGGCGTTGTCTTCTTCCGGTATGGTTTCATGAAAAAAGATAACTTCGCCAAAAGCGTCATCAAGATTTTCGTCGTTAGCAAGGAAAATTTCCATGATCTGGCCAAACCTGTCTTCGGTCGACATTTCCGCGATTGTGTCAGCTAAGGATTCGAGTTTGATTGGCCTTTTATCGAGTAGATAATCAACCAGCTGAGATTTTACATTTAAGGTACTCATTTTTTGCCCCCTTTGATTTTTTCAGTCCTGGACTGATGGAAGTATTGTACCAAAAAATAAGCCTTAAGTCAAGACAGAAAGAGTTGGTTAGTGGCTAAATTGCGCCGAAAAGTTTGCCGATAAAGTAACCGGCCAGCGCTGCGCTCATGCCAATAATGACCATTTGAATACCGCTTTTAACAGGTTTGCCGACCGTCATTTTGGCTTTATAAAG
>JBAXXI010000019.1:0-12167 GCA_037127955.1 Candidatus Berkelbacteria bacterium
CCAAGTAACACCACGACCAGTGAACCATGAAATCACACCATCGGTAGTTTTAGCCCCACTTGTACCACTTTCCTGAGGAAAATAGGTCACATCTGTATCGATTTTCAAATCTGAACTTGGCGCGGTTTCTTGCCAAATAAAGTCATTCTTCGTTCCATCTATCTTTTTGGCATCAATAACAACCTTTTGGTCTTCCTGGACAGCCCCATTCTCAACCTGGAAGGCATCTGGAGTATCTCTAAATTTAAGCGCATCACCACTTCCAGTTCGCGTGACCTTCCATTTGAAGTTCCTAGGGGCGTCTGGGCCCTCAATTGTCTTCCAAAGTCGCACGCCATTTTCACTAATTTGAAATTCGAACTTTAAATTACCATTATCAGTGTTTGGAGTCGCCTCTTGAGCCAAAGCCGGATTGATAAACTGAGCAAAATATTTATTTTGCTGCTTCATCTTTTCAACTGGATTATTGATATCAGCCCAGCTAACTAAACCATTAGTCCCTTTAGCCGAAGAAAGTTGTGGCGCACCATCGACATCTTGAAGCTCAACTGTATACTTTTCACCAGTTTCACGTGACTGAATTTCATAACCAATTTTATTTTTATAAACCTTAACCGTTGACGGCATCTGATCGTAAAGCACAAAATCAGGGAAGTCGACATAGTGACTTGGGTTAATATCCTTCCATTGAGCCTTTGAATCTTTGTAATCTTCTTTATAATGGATGATACCAGAATAAGACTCAAGAGTCATCTTCCCGCCACCATTACTAATAGTTTTACTAGAGACAGTACGATCAGTAACAATTTCATCTTTATTCTTCTTAATTTGATCACCACCGACGACTGTTACCTCTTTAGCCGCAACCGTAAAACCGCACTCAGCGCTCCATGGCGACCAAGCTCCAACTGAATCCTGGTAACGTACTCTAAAATAGTAAGCTCCATCAGCCAATTTGCGATCGATTGTATAAGAAGTTAAATTTTTAGTATCAGTACCAGAATCAGCAATAGTTGCGGTATACTCACCCGACTTATTAGTCACCTGCCACTGAGAGGCTCCATGTAAATCATTATCTGGATCAGAAAAAATACCGGCCGACAAAACTTGACTATAACCAATCGCGCCAACATGCTCACTCACCTTTAAATCAGTTGGTGCAATTGGTAGTCGTGAATAATTGACCGCAAAAGTTTTCAAAACTGGCGATTTAGTCAAATCATTAGTACTAAAATTTAAACGAATATAAATTTTGTCTGAATCGGCTAAATCCTTAGCATCTTCGGTCCACAAGATATTATCGGTTGAAAATTCCTTTTTAATCGAACCACCATTTAAATCTTCGGAGGCATCAAAACTCAACCAATCCACAATTTCGCTACCTTGTGGATCAAAAGTAATGGTTGCCGAACCAGTTCTGGCGTATTCAGTTTTAGTTTCAGCCGGAGGCGCATTTGCCTCGGCATCGGTTGGTTTTTGTGTAGTTACAGCCTCGATTGGTGTTGTAACTGGTTTGACTTCGGTTACTGACGCGGTATCGGCGGCAGGCGCAGGAGCAACCACAGTAGTATCTGGAGCCACAGTTGTTGTATCTTTAGTTGAATCAACTTTAGTTTGATCGGTGGTCGTCGTATCAACCTTATCAGATGCGGCCGGAGCAGTTGAATCAGTTGAAACTGGCACTAAATCAGCCTGGGCCAATCGCTTGAAAGAAAAACTTTTAACCACATTAGAAGCTAGCGTCAAACCGCCATCTGTTACATCAAGATTTTCTAATTTCCAAGTCTTCCATTCCTCACTTGAAGACCAAGCTTGTTTTGAAGCGGCCTGAGCGTAATGTGACGGAGCTTTGGTAACCAAAGTAAACACCAAAACAAAAGCCGCTACCGTATAACCACTTAAAACAGCCCAATGGACAATGTTTGCCCACGAATTCATATGCCAATTATAGTACCATCGAAATTTTTGTCTTAATAAATCATGAGGCCCAACCATCGCACGAAAAGAACCGCGCGTGCTTTTCTGCAACTGCGCTAGCCTTGTATCGAGCTCTTCGACGCGCCGATTAACCGGCGCCGGGTAAAGTTGTCCCTCTCCTTGCGACATTTTAACCTTATATTATTATACTGAAATCTTGATCAAAATCAGTTACTACTTTTATTTTGTAATTAACGAAAAATTAGGTTGCTCGCCTCTTTTTCTGGTTTACATCAGGTTATTAACTCTATAATTATATTAACATTGTCCACACACCCATGCAATAGATGTGTATAAGTCAACTACAATTTTAACAGGTTCATTTTTATAATATTTAGACTCAATTGTGGATAAACATGTGGATAACTTTTGAGCACAACAAAATATGCAAATACGTAAATATTTGTCAAATTTTTTAGCAACAACTAAAAATTACTTTCTGGCTGAAGCATAATTTAAACCAACAAAAACAATCAAATACTGTCTTTGTTCGTTTCTCCTTCGTAAAAAACTACACACTAAAAACAAGCATGTAACTATTTACACTAAATACGCCCTTTGGATCGCTAGAATAAGGGATATTTACATTATGGCAAATTAAACAAAAAAACAAAATAGCTACAAGGTATAATATTGAATTTTAGATTATTTTTGCATATTTTATTTAACTTTTATTATCAAAATATGTTAATATATATGTAAGAACATTAAAGTGTTTAATGCCTGGTCGATAGCATCAAATTAAATGAAAGGAATAACATGAACAAAAAATTATTCGCTACTTTAGCCATTGCCGCGATGCTTATCCCTTCAGCAGTTTTTGCTTCATCAACTGCCGACCAAATCGCAGCTAAACAAACCAAGAGTTATAGCCGTATCACTACCAGTATCGCCTGGTTTAACAAAGAAATTACAATCATTAATTCAAAAAAAGGCATCACTGCTGATCGCAAAGCTTTCTTGATTAATGTTGTTAATGCCGATATCGCTATTATGAATCAAATGAAAACCGATATCAGCAAAGTTACAGATTTACCAACTGTCAAAAAAGACTACAATTCGATCAACCTTATTTACGATGGTTTAAAAAGTGGTGTCAAAGCCGCATTAAAAGCCTAATACTCTTATAAAAACCGCAAGCTTTTTTAAAGATGCGGTTTTTTGGTAGTTAAAAACACTAAAAATTTGTAAAAATTCGGCAATTAAAAAAACCGCAGATAAACTGCGGCTTCGAGAAATTAATGAATAATTTTGTACCAAGCTTGATTTTGATTTGGCTGCGGATTAGATTCCGGTAAAAGAACCACTAAATCTAAACCTTGCCCCATGGCAAAAAGCTGATCGATTCGCATAGGGATACCCGCCCAAACCGGACCATTTTCCTGGTAAAAAGCCACCGAAAACGGCGCGCCGTTTTCTTCAAAAAACACTCTCGGTAAAGCTTCAAGCCAGGTCTTAATCTGTTCTCGCTGAGCCTCAAGTCGACCGATATTAAATAAATATCGACCAAATCTACTCTCAACAATCAGACAATTTTCGTGATCCTTATCCATTTGCTCAAATTCCCTTGGTGTACAAAGACAATCCAAAAAAACCTGATTGACCACATCCTGATCAATCAAAATCGACTCATCAACTGTATTCATGTTCCGTCCCCCTTAAATAATTCATTCGTTTGAAAAATCAAACCAATTGAGAAAATTATACCAGTTAAAATTAGTTTTGTCAATAATAAGAGTAATTCTTCAAGAATATATCTTATTGTCAAACGCCTCAATCCATTGAGGCGTTTCCAGGTTAACCTGTTAATATCTACAAAAAAAGACGGCTTTAAACCGCTTTTTTATAAAATCAATAACATGGCTCCCCGAGTCCGATTCGCGCATTGGCAAATATTTTGCCGCAGGCAAAAGAGGGACGACCTTATCTACAATAGGAAAAGTCCGTTCTAATATTTTAAAAAAAGCGCATCAATTTCTCAATGGGCTTTTTTTGGCTCCCCGAGTCCGATTCGAACGGACGACCTTATCCTTAACAGGGATTTGCTCTACCGCTGAGCTATCGGGGAATAATAAAAAATGATCAAGTATCAAATAATTTGATTCCTATCATTGATTTCATAAATTATTTTACCAAAAAACCGCCAAAATTGCAACAGGCGGTTTCTCGGTATAAATACAATATTTCTATATTTTACTTGAGGTAATCTTTCAAATTTTGACTCGATTCGTTTTTCTTCATCTTCTGTAAAGCCTTAGCCTCGATCTGACGAATACGTTCACGCGTCACCCCAAACTCTTTACCTACCTCCTCCAAGGTGTGAGTGCGACCACCTTCTTCAAGACCGAAACGCATTTTCAAAATCTTCTGTTCTCGAGGCGCCAATGCCACCAATGAATCCCCCACATGACCCTTCATCAATTGATAAATAGCCGATTCTTCAGGTGATAACGAAACTTTATCTTCAATAAAATCGCCCAATTTCGAATCTTCTTCTTCACCCACCGGCGCTTCCAAGGAAACTGTTTCTTGAGAAATTTTAATAATATGCTCAACCTTATCAACCGGCATCTGCATTTCGGCGGCGATTTCTTCAGGTAATGGTTCGCGGCCCAAATCTTGAACCAATTGACGTTGAACTCGAATCAATTTATTAATAGTTTCAACCATATGGACCGGAATACGAATAGTTCTGGCCTGATCAGCAATAGCTCTGGTAATAGCCTGGCGAATCCACCAGGTCGCATAAGTTGAAAATTTATAACCCTTGTGATAATCAAATTTTTCCACGGCGCGCAAAAGACCGGTGTTACCCTCTTGAATCAAATCAAGCAAAGACAAACCGCGACCAATGTATTTTTTAGCAATCGAAACCACTAAACGCAAGTTAGCTTCTGCTAGTTTACGCTTAGCATTTTCATCATCAGCCTCAATTCTCTTGGCTAATTTAATTTCTTCCTCGGTCGAAAGCAAAGGAATTTGGCCAATTTCACGTAAATACATACGAACTGAGTCATCAGAAATATCTTTAAGCTCAGCCGATTTAGTCTCTTTTTCTTCGTTTTCTCCTGGAATTTCCAAAAGTTTACGACCTTGACGCACATCAATACCTTGGTTTAAAAATTCGTCAAAAAGCGCGTCAGCCAAACTTAGGTTGCGTTCTGGTTCAGGAAAAGCCTGAGTAATTTCTTGATAAGTCACGAAACCCTGAGCATGACCCTTTTCCAAAAGCTGTTTCACTTCATGAGGAAACTTAATCTCTAGTTCTTTCACTTTTTTCTTTGGATTTTTGCTCTTAGCTTCTTTAATTTTAGCGGCAACAACTTTATCGTCCGCCTGTCTCTGACGAGAGGCTTTGGCTTCTTTATTTTGAGATGGCATTTTGAAACTCCTTCACCAATTCCTTTAATTTTTCTCGATCCCCTTTTTCCTCGGCCTGCGCGATTGCGTCAGCATAGAACTGTTTAATTTTTTCTTGTCTGTGCGACTTTAAATTATCCAATATATCAATAATAGTTTGATCAAAATTAGGGTATTCTGTCTCAAGTTCAAGCTTTGTCAGCTCTAACTTTTGATACTGTTCGCTAGAAATTTGCGTTTTCAAAAAATCCCCAAGTTGATCCTTCGTACCACTATTATACCAAGAAAGTAACTGGGTGTAAAGCGTCTTTGACCAAGGATCTTGAAAATCATCGATTTTAATTTTTTCAGCTGCAATTTTCATATTCTGTGGCGCCACAACCAAGAGACCAACTAAAATTTCTTCTGGCAAAAAAGTCTTCTTAACTAATTCTTTCTCTGGTTTTGGTGCTTGAGCGGAAGCAACATTTTTTAAAGCATCAAAAATCACCTGTTCGGCCACCTTTAATTTACGGGCTAAAACCCCGACATAGTGAGCCTGCTCGATCGCATCGGGAATTTTTTTAATGACCGGGATCAACTCTTTGGCAATCTCTTTTTTACCTTGAGGTGACAATTCCTGATCGTCTTGACCAAAATTTTTAAAGGCTAATCTAAAGTACCAATCAATGACCGGCTGGGCTTGTTCCACGGCTTCCTGCCAAAGTTTTGGGTCAGCCGCCACCATTTCACCCGGATCTTTAAAATCGCCTAAATTTGCCATTTTGACGTTCATACCTTCGGCAATCGCCATTTCATAAGCCTTTTTACTGGTTGTCAGCCCAGCCGTGTCTGAATCAAACGAAAATATAATATTTGGCGTATACCTGTAAAGTGTTCTGAGGTGATCTTCGGTCAAGGCCGTACCAGAGGTAGCCACAACATTTTTCACCCCCGCTTGAACCGAGGCAATCACATCCATTTGACCCTCAACCACCACTGTGGCTTTAGCCAGTTTAATATCACCGCGGGCTCGGTCAAGATTAAAAAGAACTCGGCCCTTATGAAAAATCAAAGTTTCAGGTGTATTCAAATATTTTGGTTCTTGACCTTTTTCCAAAACTCGTCCAGTAAAACCCAAAATATTACCCATCACATCACGTATCGGAAAAACAATTCGTTTATAAAACCTGTCTGGTCCGCCGGCTGCCTGGATATCATTATCGGTTAAATTCTTTTGATGTAAAAACTGCTTTAAAACCTGTTGAGCCGGCGCATAACCGATCATAAAAGCCTGAATTGTCTCGTCGGTTAAACCCCTATTTTTCAAGTAATCGAGAGCGACTTTTCCGGCCGGGTGTTCAGTCAAAATTTTATTAAAAAACCGCGCCGTCCAATTATTAACCTGGTAAAGATTGGTTTTTTGATCTTTTTCTTTCTGATATTCCGGTGATTGTCGGTATTTTTCTAGTTTAACGCCAGCGCGTGCTGCTAACATTTCTAGTGCTTCACGAAACTCTAAATTCTCCATTTTCATGACAAAAGTTAAAACATCACCACCTTCATTACAACCAAAACATTTGAAAATCTGCTTTTCCGGAGAAATCATCATGGATGGACTTTTTTCATGATGAAAAGGGCAAAGTGACCTGTAATTAGCACCCGCTTTTTTAACCGTTAAATAACTTGAGATAAACTCAACGATATCAATCCGATGTTTAATTTCTTCGATTTCGTCCAACGCCATCTATTGACTCCAATATTTTAATATGTTTAGATAAATTTATCTTAACCTAAGGAGCGCACCATGACAACAGTAAAGACTGGTTTTGAAAAGACCGATAGTATTTACGGTATCATTGTTAAAGAAACTAAACTTAACATTGATCAACAAAATCAGGTTATACTTGAACTTTTACGATATGTAGGGTTTAAGGTAAGTCACCTGATTTATGAGCCATCGACTATTCATCTTAGAGATGATGATGGGTCTTCGTCTGACGAAATCCGCGTTTTGAACAAAAATTCGAACATTAAAGTTTTTGATGATGAAGAAGAGCATCAGAAAGCGACAAGCTGGCTTGATGAAATCTGGCACTTGGTCGGTCAACCTGCAAAATACGTTTTGGAACTTGGAGAAAAGCTTATAGCTCTTTCAAAAGCCATCGAAGAAAGTGTTCAACTCGAACCAATTGTCTTAACCGAATACGGCGAAACTCTACGCGAATGCTCTGCCAGACTACCCGAACATCATATTCACGATAAAGATAAGTTAAAATCGATTGTTGGCACCCACGATATTTGCTCGGGCTATCTCGACCTTAAACCTGTTTCTGAACATTCAAACGCGATCGTTTGCCGCAGTTGCCACTTACGCGTTGTCATCCCAAAAACTATCACTACCTACGGAGAAATTCGAGAATTTTTCAAAGATCTTCAATAACAACAATCGTCCAGAATCTGGACGATTTTTTAAAATATTAATTTCTAAACCAAAGTTTATTCTAATAATTTACTTTTAGCTTCAACTTCTTCAATAATTCGACGCATTTCAGCCACCGCTTCCACCGGATATTGACCAGTCGAGGTCTCCTCAGAGAGCATAACGAAGTCTGTGCCATCAAGTACCGCATTGGCTACATCGGAAACTTCGGCTCGTTCTGGCGTCTGTGAATGAGTCATGGAGAGCAACATTTCAGTGGCCGTAATCACCATTTTCTTCATTTCATTACATTTTTTAATAATAATTTTTTGAAAAACTGGCACATCTTCAAGCTTAATATTGCGACCCAGGTCGCCCCGCGCCACCATAATTCCATCACTAACTTTAATCAATTCTTCCAATCGATCGATACCCTTACCACTTTCGATCTTAGCGATAATCTTTAAGGGTTTACCCATAAATTTAGCTCGAATATCCAATACCTGCTCGGCGGTTTCGGCAAAAGACACGGCTAAATACTCAAAATCTTGAGTCATAAGCCAATCTAATTGATCCGGACCTTTAACATCAAACATCAACGGTCTGTTCAATTTTTTTAAATTTTCCATCACTCCTTGATATTGCTCGACTGAACCATATTTGGTATTAAGTCTGGCGATCGCCATACCCTCATCTACCATCTTTTTCATTGTTTCAAAATCTAAACTAGCCGGACCAATCGTTGCTACAATTTTTGTTTTCATAATAAAACCTTTGTACGAAATTATCTACCTTTTCTCTTATCGATATAATCAAAAATCCAAGTAGTCACAGCCGTCGCCGATACAACAAAAGCCAAAAGAAATAAAAACGATTCATCAGTTTTAAATATCCAAAGAATCAAATAGTGAAGCAGTAATGAACCACCAGCCACATAATACATCCACTTAAAATAATTTTTATTTCTATTCATAAGTTTCCTTAATTTTAGTTTATAACTAATTCTTATCGATTAGCAAGCCATGTAAACAAATTCAAAAACGAAGCAAACGCCACCCAGACAATATAAGGTAACATCATGTAGCCGGCAACCTTATTAATTTTAAAATACCAACGAGTAGTCAATATGATTACAACTAACAACGCAATAATTTCCAGGTACGCTATACCCAACAAATGTCCGCCAAAAAACAAAATTGACCATAAAGCATTTAAAATCAATTGAGTTGCATTAAGCTGCATGGCTTCTTTGACAATTTGTTTTTCTTTGGTTTCGCGCCACACTAAAAACGCGGCCACACCCATCATTATATAGAGTAAAGTCCAAACGGGACCAAAAACCCAGTTCGGCGGCGAAATAACAGTTTTGTTTAAAGTCGCGTACCAACCAGGAATCTGACTAAAAGTAAACGCACTACCAAGTGCCCCTGCACCAAAGGTTCCTGCCGCGATAATGATGGCTTTACCCCAATTAGGAATTTTCATACACCCTCCTGCGCCCTCCGAAGCTTTCTGCGCCATCCATAGCTTTATGCGAAGGATGAAGCGAAGGAGGGTTTTTCAATATTATTTATTAATTTCCCTTTTCCCACAACCCATGTAAATTACAATAAGCGCGAGCTGTCACCTTTTCGGCGTTTGTTTCAAAAACCGCTTCAGGCGCGTCGCCCGGCTTCAGATCCACTCGCATCACTTCGTTATCAACAATTAGTTCAATCCACTCGATAAAATGTTCCTCGGTCATCGGGTGAGCAATTTCACCGATTTTAACCTTAAAACCAGTCTCTGTTTTTTCAATCACTGGTACATGCTTTTCCGCAGCCGCATCGACAGTATTGGCTTCTTGCAAATCCATGTTTTGGCCGCAACAGACTAAAGTTCCGCCACCAACATGTAAAACTTCAACCATATTCCCGCAAATTCCACACTTGTAAACCTGATTCTTGATAGTCATACAACCTCCATATACTTTTAACTTTTAACTTGGAACTTTTCTTTTAAATAATGGTAAATTGGTGGAATAACAGATAAAACTACAATTCCTAAAACTACTAAAGTCAAATATTTATCGAGACCTGGAAAAATTTTAACTAAGTAAAAACCGGCTAAAGTTAAACCAACAGACCAAATCAAACAACCAATCATGTCAAGCCAAAAAAACCGTTTATATTCCATTTTTCCAACTCCGGCAATAAGTGGCGCAAAGGTTCGAACAATTGGAATGTAACGCGACAAAATAATCGTCATTGGTCCATATTTATCGTAAAATTTCTGGGCTTTTAAAACATTATCTTTATGAAAAATTTTCGAGTCCTGACGACTAAAAATCTTATCGCCCATCTTGTGACCAAACCAATAACCAACATTATCACCAATAACCGCCGCCACAAAAAGCACTGGCAGTAAAATATAAATATTTAAAAATCCCTGAGAAGCCAAAAGACCGGCCGTAAATAATAAGCTATCGCCCGGCAAAAACACACCAATCAAGAGTCCGGTCTCGGAAAAAACCATCCCAAAAACACCAAAATACCCAACCAATTTTATGAGTTCAATCAGTTTTTCACCCGTAAAAATATCCATCAAAATCGCTCCTTCTTTAATAGTAATTCTATTTTACCAAGAATCAAACGCAATTACTATCGGACTATAATATTTTCTCTCTGAAAACGATCTCGTAATCGCCATCTGGTTCTGGCTTATCATTTGATAATTTAAAACCATTTTTTTCATACATCAAATTGGCCGATTTTTCCTCTGGCCTAGTTGAAGTATAGAGTCTCATATATTTTTTACCACGGCGGCGAGCCTCATCAATTGTCCAATCTAAAATTTCCTGACCAAAACCTTGACCACGAAAATCTGGATCAACACAGTACCAACCCAACCAAGTCACATCAGAATCATCATCATCTTTATTATAGAAGCCAGTCGTGCCAATGACTTTACCATCATTATTTTTCACCACAAAATACTCTAAATTTTTGCCGAAAATTTCACCAGTAGCTTTATATTTTTTATAGACTTCAGGATCGATACTAGACAAAAAGGCCTGTTGCGAATGAGGTGTATCATAAGCAAAAACTATATTCAGTAGTTCAATTGCTTCGTCAAAATTTCCTCTATTTAACGGTTCAACTTTAATCATTTTATTCCTCCAATTCCAAACCATCTGATTTTATTAATATGAACTTACCACCACTATATTCAAGTTCAATCATGGCGCAATCACCTAAACTTTTTCTTTCACGACCAATAATTTCCCTTAAAAAGCAACTAATGACGCCACCATGAGTCACTATACCGACAGTTTCTGAACCTGAATTCGCGATTTTATTAAAAATACCAGTTACACGATTTTTAAATGAATTATATTCTTCGGCGCCAGTTATAGTAGCCTTTGGGTTTTTTAATAGTTCGATTAATTCTGGATCTGTTTCCTCGACCTCTGATTTTAATTTGCCAGTTAAAATGCCATAAGCATTTCGCTCACGCAGATCATTTTCCAATTCCAGCGGAATTTTCGTCACTTGTTCGATAATTTCCGCGGTTTCCGTGGCCCGAATCCGAGGACTGTAATAAATTGTTTCGATATTCAAGTTCAATAATTTTTCAGCTAGCTCTTTGGCCTGGGTTCTACCTAAATCAGTTAAATGGTCCTCGTAATCTCCGCCATATCGGTCTTCAATATCACCTGTCGTTTGCCCATGTCGCATCAAATATATTTTCATTATTCCTCCAACTTAAAACCAATTTGTTTTTTAGGTTTTGCCGGCGGGGCGTTTAGTTCACGGATAATATCGAACACAATCCGAAATTGCCGATCGTAATTCTTTTCCATCGCATCGATTTTCTTAAGCAAATCTTTGTGCTCCGAAAGCATATTTCGAATCTTGATGAAAATCCGCATAATTTCAATGTTAACCTGAATTGCCCGGTCGCTATTTAGAACCGATGATAACATGGCCACGCCTTGCTCGGTAAAGGCGTAAGGTAAATATTTAGAATGTTGACCCCTCTTTAACATCGCAATTTGCGATGTTAAAGATGTATCCTTTATATTTGGAGTCACAAATTGTGACTTCAAAAGATTATCTTCTTCCTTTGTTAATTTGAACATAAAATCTTCAGGAAATCTTTTCTTGTTTCTTTTAACCGCCTCATTTAGTCGATAAGTTTGTACGCCATAAAGCCACGCCAAATCTCGGTCAAGCATGACTTTTTGACCGCGTATAAAATAGATCTTTTCTTCAATTGTTTGCGAGATCGATAATTCTTTCAAAATATCTCCTCTTTAAAATCACAATTTGTGATTCTAACCTTATAATTTTCGCGAAGAATTTTACTCAATAGTACAAATATATTTTCAAATAAATGGCGGGCTGGATGCACTTTGTTTCGAACACCTTTTAGCCTGGCTTGAACAGTT
>JBAXXI010000020.1:0-11586 GCA_037127955.1 Candidatus Berkelbacteria bacterium
CAATTTTATATTTCATGATTTAACCTAGTTTTATTTACAAAAAATCGCCAAATCCAGCCTTGCGGCTTAAGGATTGTGGCGATCCTTGTTTCCGAATAAATCGGAATTTCAATATATTTTTAAGCTTTAAGTCTAAACGACTTCAGTAGCTTGTCCGTCTTCTAATGGTTTTTCGCCATTATCGTCGGAGATTTTTACTTCTTTTCCGCCTTCTGGCTCAACGATTTTAAGGTTGACGCGGGCGTTATTTTTAGCACCCAAGACTCTTAAAAGAGTTCGGATACTTTTAGCGGTGCGACCTTCTTTACCGATGATTTTGCCCATATCTTCAGGATTAACGGTAAGTTCGATTAAAACTCCCATTTCATCGACTGAACGACTGGTTTTAACATCGTTTGGATTGTCAACAATCGCTTTGACAACTGTTTCGACAAATTCTTGATCAGCTTGTGGCATGTTTTCCTTTACGTGTCTTTTGATACTTATGTATCTTTGTTTTTATGCAGTTCGACGGCTGCTTGCTTCAATTGTATCAAACTAACATTAAAACGCAATATTTACTGGATTAAGCTGCGTTTTCTTCGGTTTTTTCGGTTTCTTCAGCAACTTTTTCTTCTGAAATTTCAGACTTTTCTTCAGCTGCTTCAGCGGCTTCTTCTTTGATTTCGGCAATAGCTTCATCGGCGGCAGCTAATAACGGATCAACAGTTTCATTTTCAGCTTTTTCTGCTTCTACTTGGGCTTCAAAGGCTTCTTTCGCGGCTTCTTTTTCGGCCTGTTCACGAGCTTTTTCGACTTCAGCTTCAGCTTTTTGTCGTTCTAACTCTTTTTTACTGATTTTGCGATAGATTTTAACTTTGATTGATTTATGTTCAATTTTTTCTTGAACAAAAAGTTTAGCCACTGTGTTTGAAGGTTGTGCACCTTTATTCATCCAGTCAACAGCTTTTTCTTTATTTAAAACGAGAGCTTTGGTTCTTGGGTCATAGTGACCAATCATTTCCACGTATGGTGAAGAAACAGCTTTACGGCTGTCGGCGACAACGATACGATAATTTGGTTGGTGTTTTTTTCCGGTTCTGGTAAGTCTAATAACTAACATTTATTTGTCCTTTTTGTCTCGAATTTATCGAGATGAATTTAAGTTTTTACTTTTAGACTTCTTGAGAGAGCTTCTTTTGTGACGAAGCATGAAATCTGAACTAATTGTATCAAATTTTAATATAATTGTCAACCTGTTATGAATTAAAAAATCCCCGAATAAAATTCGGGGATAAATAGGTTAATCATTGTATGCCAGTTCCAGGAATATCGGCAGGCGGTGCGTTTTGGGCCAGTTTTTTTTCAAGATCTAAAATTGCCTTATCCTTAAATAAGAATAGAAAGCCAAGTACGATACATGGTGAAAAAATTGTCCAGATGGATTATTATCTGATAACTTTTGTCCTGACAGATGCTTGTTATGTAGTTGAGTAAATAGTTTTCAGAGTCAATTTTAATACCAAATTGTCTGCTAAAAACACAACAGACGAACGTCAAAATCATAAAAGGTAGCCATAAATACCAAATTATTTTTAATTGGTATCGGAGTTTTTCCAGCTTTTCTTTTTCTTGATCTACAATTTTTCCATTAAATCTGTCGCGTAGTTCAGCTATTCTGGTGATCGCTATTTTTTCACCGCTCTCATTTACCGTAGTTATAATTGCAATGGTAAACACGGTAATAAATAGTATTAAGGAAATTATTAGCATTGTCGGCGGGCGATTAGAAAGCGCGTCATACCAAGAGATAAGCGTACTATTGTTTATTCGATGTGCAAAAGATATTAATACATATAGTATTGATACTGGAAGTACAAACAAATTAATTTTTCTAACTAATCTTTCTCGACGACCAATTTTTTCTCGTTGGTTTTGTAGTTTTTCAATTTCTTCTTCAATTTCTTTTTTTTCTTCAATTGTTAATTTACTTTCTCGCATGAGAGTTCCCCTTAATTTTTTATTTATTTCCAACCATTGGAAACATTAGATTTTACAATAAAATAGAGCCTTTGTCAAGGTGACGAGAGAAATATTTTTTATTTTGAAATCAGTTTGTCGATTAAGTCACGATAAACAAAGGCGCTTGGTCTGATTTGACGGTCAATGGTGGCCAAGCCAAATTTCATGGTGTAGCCGCTGGCGAATTCAAAATTATCTAAAAGCGACCAATAGAAATAGCCTTTAACTGGAGCGCCGTCGGTTATAGCCTGATCGATATTTTCTAAGGCTTGTTTAATAAAATCTGGTCGGATTAAGTCTTTTTCGTCGGCCACGCCGTTTTCAGTGATGTAAATCGGTTTACCCCACCTAGTATTTTCCATAATGACTTGATACAAACCTTCTTGATTGATACTCCAGCCATAATCGTTTTTAAGTGTGTTGGGGTGCGATAAAAAGGGTGCTTTGGTCTGAAGCTCAAATTTCATATAGTAGTTTACACCTAGAAAATCCATATGTTTGGCGGTTGGTTTAATGAAAATAGTTGTATCAAAATAGCGAGCAATCTTGACTAAAATATTGTTAAAAAAGTTTGGTTTTTTCACAACGTAGGCGCTAATATTTTGAACAATACCAACTTCGTAATGCCCAAGTTTTTTAATTGCTATATAAGCGCTGTTATGAGCTTTAATCATGTTTTTGTACATTTTAAAGGCTCGCCAAGGGTTAAATTTACCTGGGAACCACTCGGTTTGAAGGTTGCCCTTCATAATTAAGACTTTTGTCTCGTTGAAGGTAGTCCAGAGTTCGGCCAAATCGCCAAGTTCTTTGATGATTTTAGTGGCGTAACGGGTAAAATACATGATTGATTTTGGATTAGCAAAACCGCCAATTTTCCCAAGCCAAGCTGGATTGGTAAAATGGTGTAAAGTCACGAGGGCAGTGATATTTTGCTTTTTGAGTTCGATTAATATTTCTTTGTAGTGATCAATGGCGCTTTGGTCAAAATTACCTTCAGATGGTTCAATTTTTGCCCATTCGATAGAGAATCGATAAGCATTTTGGTGAGTTTCTTTGAGAATTTTAATGTCGTCTTGCCATTTATTCCAACTGTCTGCCGCGACCATAGAGTTTGAGCCATCAATAATATGACCAGGAACAAATTCCCAGTCGTGCCAGTCAGTCAAATTACTCTGACCTTCGGTTTGATAGGCTGAAGTGGCTGAGCCAAATAAAAAACTTTTAGGAAAATTCATAATTAAATTTTAATTTTATTAAGCCATTCTGGTTTAGTACCCTTGAAACCTTTGAGAAAATCGGTAAAACTCATTGGTAGTTTCCCTTCAGGTTGAACAACATCGAGCACTAATTTATTTTCTTCAATATGGCTGGCGCGTACAATCAGACGTTTATCGTCTAGAAAAGTGTAGGATCCCGGCCAAGGGAAAAAAGCTCGGATCTGACAGTCTATTTCTTGAGCAGATTTAGTCCAGTCGATTAAACCGTCTTCTTTTTTGAATTTACGGGTTTTGATCACATCGGCTTCGTTTTGAGCCATTGGTTTTAAGTTATTTCTGACTAGTCTAGGTAATGCGTGGAATAAAAGTTTGACTGCTAAGACAGCTAATCTTTTTTCTAGTTCGAGGCTATTTTCATCTTCAAAAATTTCTGTTTTTATTTGTGCTAGTAGCGGGCCTTGATCGATTCCTGGAACCATTTGTATCAAACTCACGCCCGTGAGTTTATCACCATTTAAAATAGCAGTTTGGATTGGGGTAGCGCCGCGATATTTTGGCAAAAGTGATGGATGTAGATTGATAGCTCCAAGTTTAGCGGCGGTTAAAATATCATCTTTTAAGATTTGTCCAAAGTCGCTTAAAATAATTAAGTCAGCCTTTTCGGACTGAATTTTTTTAACATCTAAGTTAATGTTTTCAGTTTCTAAAATATTTTTTTCAAAAACCTGAGCTAATTCAAAAACTGGGGTTGGTCGTGGTTCTTTATTTCGTCCGGCTGGTTTAGCTTTTTCGGTTACGACTTGGACAATATTGAGTCCAAGCATCATTAAGCCTTTAAGGATGATAGAGGCAAATTCTCCAGAGCCAATAAAAATAATTTTTTGTTTTTTTAATTCTGGAAAATCTTTTAAATATTTGTCACGAACTCTGTCGGTAAAGAGGATGCCGTTTAAGTGATCAATTTCGTGTTGCAAGATACGTGCTAAAAAGCCTTTAGGAGCAAATTTATGAATTTGACCTTTTTCGTCTTGGTATTTAACCTTGAGATGTTTTGATCGTTCGGTTTCAAGTTCGATTGGCGGGACAGATAGGCAACCTTCGTCAAAAATATCGGTTTCGTCTGAATATTCGATGATTTCCGGGTTGATAAATACGGTTAATGGAATTAGTCCGCGATCTTCATAAGGACATTCGGCAATTAGAATGCGGTTATTGTAGCCAAGTTGATTGGCGGCCAAGCCGACACCCGCTTCGGAACGAAGGGCGATAACCATCTTTTCAATTTGTTCATTCAGTGATTCGTCAAAATTGACCACTTTTTGAGTTGGTTTGGCTAGACTTTTGTCTGGAACTGTAATTATTTTTGGTATTGAGTTGTTTGATGGTTTTTTCATAGAATCTCCTGTTAGATTCGCGAAAGTTTTTTAATACAAAATTAATCAGATTTACTATGGAAATTTTGTATGACTAAATTATAAATTTTTTCTAATTTTAGGGCGCAAGCTTCACTCGAAAACTCTTCGGCGTTTTTTGTGCCTTTTAGACCCATTTTTTCTCTAAGGGTTGTGCTATCTAAAAGCTGTTCTATTCTATCAGTAAATTCGGTTTGATTCAAGTCTGTTAAGAAACCATCTTCATTATCTTTAACTAAATCGCTTGGCCCCATCTTATTGACCGCGACAACGGGTATTCCGGCGGCCATGGCTTCTGAAACAACAATGCCTTGGGTTTCGGTGATTGATGGAAAAACAAAAATATCGGCGGCGCCGTAGTAGCGTACCGCAATATCGTTTTTAAGCATGCCGGTGAAAGTGACATAATTTTCAATACCCATTTTTTTAATTTGTTCTTGATAAAAACCTAATTCTGGGCCGCCACCAATCATTAATAAATGAACGTCAGCTAGCTTATGTTTTTTGCTTCGGCGTTCAACTAATTTTTTCATGCTTTTAAGTAGAAAATCGATATTTTTTTCCTTAGCAATTCGGCTTAGATAAAGCAAAATTTTACGATTTTCTGGTATATCCCACTTTGCTCGAATAACTTTGTCCGGAAAATGTTTTTTTAAAGCTTCAATATGAATGCCAGTCGGAATTGGTTCGATTGGTTTTTTAACTCCGTATTTGACTAAAATTTTAGCCATAGACGGTGATGGTGTGATGACCTGGTCGCATTTATTGCAGAAATTTTTACTAAGTGCGATCAAGTATTGTTTACTGATATCGCTAAAAAGTGGAACATAATGTGTGTATTCAGCGATTAGGGTGTGGTAAGTGTAAACAAAAGGAATATGGAGTTTTCTGGCGATACGCAAGCCAAGATTGCCGACAGTAAATAAATGTTGACTATGGATAACGTCAATTTTGAGTTCTTTGATTTTTTTGGCAATTTTCCAAGAGAAAAACGGAACAGCTAAAGGGTAATTTTTTTGGCTAGGCCAGGTAAATGAAGGCAAGCGAAAAATATGTTCCTTGTCTTTATCGATAAAATCTTTTGTTTTTGGTGCAAAAATAAAAACCTCATGACCTCTTTTTTCGAGTTCAGCTCTAAAAGTTTCAATCGAGATGACTACGCCATTGATTGTCGGTAGATAACATTCTGTAAAAATAGCAATACGCATGTTTATATTGTATCAAATTATGTATTCAAAATCGAGTAAATTTGAATCGGTTTACAGATTAATATCAAAAGGGTCGACATCAATAATCCAGCCCTTCGGCAGAGTTCTAAGGTAATTGTCGACAAGTACAGAACGTTTGTTTTGTTTTAAGATGACTTGTTGATAGAAAAAACCATGCTTAATTGAGGTGCTGGCCAATGGGCCTAGTAATTTAATATCTAAATGATTGTCCAGGATTATTTTTGATAGTGTGGAAGTAACATTTTCAGCTTCTTTTGAGCAGATCATTTTGTCGGGGTTACGATAAATGATTCTTGTTAGTTTGGTAAAAGGTGGGTAATTAAACTTCTGACGATTAGTGATTTCTGTTTCATAAAAATTTTCATAATTCAGGCTAGCTAAATTTTTAACGAGTTGGCTTTCTGGTAGATGAGTTTGAATCAAGCCGTTTTTAGCCAAACGTAAAAATTTTAAATATGTTTGAAAATTTCTTTCTTCGGTTCTGTAGCCAGCAAAATTGAGTCCGAAATCTGCATCTAGTAAAACTACAGTTTCTATTTCTGGAAAATCTGTTTTAAGGGCAAAGCTAGTAACGATAGCTATTTGCCAATCTTTACTTGTATCAATATGATCTTTTTCGATTCGAGTAATTTTAATGCTTGGCCAATTTTCTCGAATTATTTTTTCTAGTTTTGTGGTCGTCATGCCGATATTCTTAAGATTAGAGCTGTGGCAGATTGGGCATATGGCTGGAGCAGAGTAGTCTTTATTGCAATTAGTGCATTTAGACGTGTTTGTGCCTGGCTTAAGTGGATTTTTGCAAATTGGACAGGTTTGAATCCATTTGCAGTCAGGGCAAAAAAGTCTGGCGCCTTCGCCTTTGCGATTTAGAACGATCATAATTTTTTGATTGAGTTCGATAGCTTGTTCGATAGAGTCTTTGAGTGGTTGACTTAAAATGCCTCGTTCAAAAGTCATATTAACAATAGAGATGTTAGCAGGTTGGTCAGGTTTTATTTTGTATAAATATTTATTTTGTTTGGCCGTATGATAAGTTTCAAGACTCGGCGAAATTGAGCCAATTACTAAGTTAGCGTTCGTGAGTTTAGTAAGTTCATGAGCAACTTTTGTTATATTAAAGCGTGGCGATTGGTCATTTTTATAGGTTTCATTTTCTTCCTGGTCAATAATAACTAAACCCAGATTTTTAGTTGGTGCAAAAATTGCCGAATTTGAACCAATAACTATTCTTGTTTGACCGCAGCGAATTGAATCCCAGATTTTCCAACGTTTAGTTAAGGTCATGCCAGATGAAATCACACTTATTTCTTCTTTGATGTTTTTGGTGAAAAATGGCACTAGATCAAGATCTGGTATTAAAATTATGATTTGTTTATTTTGTGATAAAACTTTAGAAATGATTTTTTGGTAGAACATTAAACGAGCCTTAAAATCAGCTACGACCAAGAATTTTTTACCGGGTTTTTTTGTTTCATTAATTATTGATTTTTCTGGCTCGATAATGTCGGTTTGTTTTTTAATTGTGCGTTTGGCTGGAGGAACGATATTCTCAAACAAAGTTTTTGTAAAATCGGTTAAATAATATTCACTCATCCAACGCGCCAATTCAATATGTATTTCATCTACTACTGGAACAGTATCAATGATTTTTAAAATTGGTTTTAAATTATCAAATTTAGAACTTTTTTTGATTGTCAAAATGATCCCTTCGACTTTGCGACCGTGAAAAGGGACTTTGACTAAAAGGCCAATTTTAATTTGGACTAAAAGCTCTGGTGGGATGGAGTAATCGAAAATTCCCGATCCTCGCGTTTTAACTTTTGGGACAATTTGAGCTATCTGCATAAATTAATAGTACTATTCATGTCTATCAACTGTAAAGCGAAAAAGAGAAATTTGTTCGTCTTTTTCAATGCCAGCTTTTTCACGAGCGATAATGACTTGCTCTTCAACTGAATTGATGCCTTTAATATTTGGTAAAAGTAAACCATCGCGACCATCTTCGGCCTGAACAATGATACCATATTTTTTGAGATCTAGATCATCGTTTGAAAATATTTGTTCCGGATCGTTTAAAACGTCAACACTAACTTTTAAATTATCTAGCTCTTCGATCGTGACTGGACTAAAGCGGGGATCTTGAGTGCTGGCGGCTACGGCATTGGCTTCTATCTCGCCAGCCAAATTTTTATAAAGTGGTTTGATTGTGCCGATACAACCTCGCAGTTGATCGTTTTTGTCGCGAAGCGTGACAAAGCAACCGGCTTTTTTACTTAATAATTCTGGATTAACTTTTTTTAAGTCAGGTAAATTCTCTTCGATTAAGAACATTTTAATTGTGTCGTAGGCGAGTTGGGTGTAAATATCCATTAGTCTGTCTCCGGTAAAATATAATTAATGGTGGTGTAACCCACGCCAAAAGGGCCTTCATAGGAGAGTAGTTCTGGTTTTACTTTTATATTGTCTAAAGCGCCGAGTAAAGTAATGATTGATCGGTAGCCGCACTCGCCAGCGTTTTCAACAAAATCTTCTTCATAGAACATGATTTCTTGAACATTGTTGGCGGCTAGGTCTTCAGTTAGGAGAATATCAAAGTTTTTGCCGGCATTAGGATTATCTTGAGGTGCGCCAGAGATAAGTCGGTGAGACAGGTCTCCAGAGGCTACAATACCAACTCTTTCTGGGTGGGCCTTGGCGGCCGCGCCGATCAGTTGGCCAAAAGTAAAATGTTGAGCTCTGGTTAGTCCGGAATAGGCAATTGGGATAATTTTTAAGCTCGAATCTTGTTCGGCTCTAAGGTAGTAAAGTGGCACCATAATGCCGTGGTCGAGTTCGAAAAAATCACCATTATTATCGTAAGGAAAAACTGGGATGTTTTCTTCTTTGGCAAAGGTTAGAATTTGATCAACAAGCTCCAAATCATTATTAAATTCGAATTTAATGTTTGGTTGACCAAATTGTGCTAGATTGCCGAGGTTTTTACTCATAGTAGAGATGTTAAATCGGTCGGGAAATACTAGTGCATGTGGCGAAATAAAGATTAAAGTATCGATTTCGGCTTCACCAAAAGATTGAGCAATTTTTTTAAGCCCATCGACTGTTTTGGTAACTTTAGTTAAGTCTTCTTGGCCAATTTCTGGAATCAAAATTGGCGCGTGAGGTGTAATACAGGCAAAATTTAATGACATATTTTAAATATATAAATTAGTTTTAATATGGATAGATTTGAGGAGTTTTGATTAAACCAGTCATGTCAATTGGCCAAATGGCGATAATGGCTCGACCGATTAAATTGGCTTTTGGAACCGTGCCCCATTCTCTAGAATCAGATGAATCTGGACGATTATCACCCAAAACAAAGTATTCGTTTGTGCCAATAACTCTAGTTAAAATTTCGCTATCGTTTGGAGTTTTGCCGGACTCGGACAAAAACGATTCATCAATAAGTTTATTGTTCACATAAACTTTGCCTTTTTCGATCTTAACCGTGTCTCCAGGCAGGCCTATGACACGCTTAATATAATCATCTTGAGGATTATTCGGTGCCTTAAAAATAACGACTTCGCCGCGGATTGGTTGACGAAAATTAAAAGTGATTTTGTCGACTAAGATCGTTTCGCCATCTTGAAAATTGTTATTCATTGATGGTCCTTGGACGATAAAGGGTTGGATAACAAAAAATCTTAAGGCTAATCCGACAATTAAGATCATGTTAAAAGTTTTGATAGTATTCCACCAATTTTCGAAACTAGTAGTATCTGGGCATTGATCTTTAAAGTTGCAATCGGTCATTTTAAACCATAAGATGAAACCTTGAACGCCAAAAGCAATCAAGACGCCGGCCACGACTAGTAGAATAATTAGGTTGGGCATAAATGTACTAATATTGGTCAGTAAAACCATACCGTAAACAATATTAACGAGAGCAATAATTAGACTTCTGGTCGGAGAAAATTTTTGGAGCAAGATCACAAAAACTGTGATTCCAGCAAGACTAATGAGGTAATAAATATATGGTTGCATAATATTTTCTAGTGGTGGACGATACTGGATTCGAACCAGTGACCTCTTGCGTGTGATGCAAGCGCTCTAACCAACTGAGCTAATCGTCCATTGTTAATTAGTATTTTTAATTCTTCGATAAATATTTGTACTCTAATCCACTTGAAGTGGATAACTGAGTGGTCGGGCTAAAGCCCTCGATCGACTAATGTCGAAAATCGTCCATTGTTAATTAATTTTAAATATGATGTTACTCTTATATTTTAACATTATTTTACCCTTTTGACTAGAGCTTGATATGAAATAAAGCTAAAATACTTATATAATAAAAATAGGAGAAACATGTATCCAATTATTTATAGTTTCGGTTTGATTAAAATATATTCACACGGTCTGATGATGGTTTTAGGCATTATCTTTGGCGGATTTATTTTGTATCAATTTATTAAAAAAGAAAAAATGCGTACTGATTTAGTCATGGAAATTTTGATATATTCGGTTTTAGCCGGTTTTTTAGGGGCTAAACTATTGTTTATTATTCTATATTCTAATCGTTTTGATAATATTTTTTATCTAATCAATGGCGGGATGGTGTCCTTTGGCGGGATGGCAGGTGGTCTGGTAGCTACCATTTTAGTTTTAAAAAACAAAAAACAAAATATTTTAAAATGGTTGGATATTAGTAGTATCGCTTTGATGTTAGGCTGGGCGATTGGCCGAATTGGTTGTTTTTTAAACGGTGATAGCTTAGGAATTCCGACATTATCAATTTTAGGAATTTGGGGTCGTTTTCCGACACCACTTTTTGAAAGCATGTGGCTATTATTAATCAGCGGAGTCTGTTTTTGGCTTTATCAAAAAAATAAAAATAGATGGCTAACTGGTACAGTTTTTAGTTTGTCTATTGGTCTGTATGGTTTTGGTCGATTTTTTATCGATTCAGTTAAAGATGAATCGATTTGGTTTTGGCAATTAAAATATGGTCAAATCGGCGCCTTGATTTTGATTATTTCGGCTTTGCTCATATTCGATGAAATTAAACGAATCAGTGCTAAAAAATAATTTTACTCTTGATATCTTTTTTGTTTCGTGTTTAAAATTGATTAAGTAAGATTTAATAGATTTGTAAAAATATATGTCAAAAATTAAGAAAAATATTTTAATTAAATTTTTAGGCACATCAAATGCAGAGTCTTCACCGAGATTAGGTTGTGATTGCGAACAGTGTGTTTCTAAAGATAAAAAAGATCAACGATTGAGATCTTGTATATTGATAAATAAAAAAATATTAGTTGATGCTGGTCCTGATATTTCAAAACAACTTCGTAAAAATCAAATCGAAAATTTAGAGTTGGTTTTAATTACTCATGAGCACGATGATCATTGTGCTGGTGTCAAGGATTTACTCAAAGTTAAAAGAAATCTAGAGATTATTCGGTTGAAGCCAGGTCAACATTTTAAATGGGAGGAGATCGAGTTTTACGCCTTTAAAGTTAAGCATTCTAATTCGATCACGACCGTTGGCTTAGAGATTGGTCCATTGATTTATATTCCTGATTTTGCTGAATTAGATTGGGCTGAAAAATATTTAAAAGAATCGAAAATTGCTGTTCTCGATGGTTCTTTTTTAAATCGAAATTTTGCTGGTCACCAGGCCATGAATGAAAGTATTAATCAAACTAAAATTTTAAAAAATTTACGAAAAATTTATTTTACTCATAATGG
>JBAXXI010000021.1:0-9165 GCA_037127955.1 Candidatus Berkelbacteria bacterium
CTAAGTCGTAACAAGGTATCCGTAGGGGAATCTGCGGATGGATCACCTCCTTTCTAGGGAGTAAACACCTAGGCTGTTTGACCAAATCAATTGATTGGTCAAGCAGTTATAGTGTCGATCTTACTTTAACTGCTGAATCTCAGTTAGTTAAAGCCAAGTCTTGCAACCATAAATAATGATTAAATCTTAAAGAGACTGGTTAGAAATAACCGGTCTCTTTTTGTGTTATTTATTTTATTTGGTTAGGATAGGTGTCAACTGTTGCTTAAAAGATATTGACTATTTTAGGCTTAACTGATATGGTCTAAATATCCTTTGGAGGTGAACCTTATGATTACTGAATTTGATGGGACTTTGGCGGTTGAGCCAGCCATTCGTTTTAACAAAGATCACCGAGTTATTCCTGAGCCAATTCCGCATCTTTATTTTTATCCTCAAGGTGATATTAATAAAGCTTTAAACTTGGATCCCTTGTTTGGCCAAGTTTATATCTTGGATTTGATTGAGCAGTTAAGAGGTGGCAAGACCAAAATGGCCAGTTTGATTGTTTATCCGTTTAAACCTGCCGGTTGTTTGCTTAAGCTAAACGAAGACCCTGAACCAACCGGTTGTTTATTGGATTTAGGTGAAGATACAGATTCATCGCTCGATGAATATGAGCGTTTTCTGATTAATTATGCTGATCCTGAAATGGAGCCGTATTTTTTCCAAGCTAAGAGTCATATTGTGGCTGTGCGTTCATTCTTGGATTTATTTAAATCGCTTTCGAGTATGGTTGATCGGCAGATTTTGGATTCATTTGGGATTAAATCTTTGACTCAATCATCGATGAGTAAAGGTTTGTATCAGGTTTTTCCTCATGATGATCAGGATTACAATGCTCGTTGTCACAAATTGTTTATTGATTACCGTGAATTGAAGGATAAAAATCACAAATTATTGTTTTAATTTTTCCGCGCCGGAAGGCGCGGTTTTTTATTAAACTATTGTCAAAAAGTATTAATCGTGTTATATCTGTTATATCTGATTTGTAAGGGGAAATATCATGAATCTTAAACAATTTTTTGAAGACATTCTTCAAGACCCAGCCGCGTTTTTGCGTGAGCTGAAAAACGATCCGTCGCTGGCTAATGCAATTCAGCCTCAAACCGACGATGTCCACATTATGTCCAGATTAGCTGATGGTAATATCAAAACTGGCTTTGACAAGATCGGTATCGTTAATCTTTTACTGGATAACGGCGCCGATCCAAGATTGGTTAAAATTCACGGTGAATCCATGCTTCACTGGGCAGTTTCTTATGGACGCTATCCGTTTGAGCTAATGCAGCGAATTATGGATTATGGTATCGATGTCAATTTGGCCTGTAAGTGCGAGCTTGTTACTCCTTTACATGTCGCTTGCCAAGCCGGAAATTTGGATGGCATATTATTTTTGTTACTTAATGGGGCTAACCCAAATGTTGCGATGAAAAATGGCCAAACACCTCTTCATACTCTTGTAATGAGTAATCCTGTTTGTCACGGACTTGATATTTTGCAAAACGCGGCTAAGATGTTGGTTGAGTATGGTGCTGATCAATCGGCGACCATGACTTACAAAAATGAGCTGTATACTCCGGCTGATTTAGTCAGGCGTTGGATTTCTTACCATTTACGACGTCCTGACCAATACAATTTTCAGAGTCTTTATGACACTTTTAGATAAATTTTTTATTCCTCGTACCTTGACTGGTTCGGGGATTTTTGTTATATTGGGGCCAGCGATTATACCTTAACAAAGGAGAAGAACAATGTTTGATGAAGGCAAGATTAATCTGGATTTTCAAGTGTCAAAAAGAGCCTTACCTTGTTACTATAAACTGGGTTGGGACAGTGATTTACCTGGATTCGTATTTGGTATTCGCAATGAGCTGATGCCAAGAATGCACGAATTACTAACGCCGAATACGCCGATTATCGGTATCCTTAAACAGGATCAAGGTTTGGATTTAGCTGAATTTGTGCCGCCGACCGAGGATGAGTGGGGGTTTGGCCTTTCGATTAAGAGAATTGGTCAAGATGAAGATTTTACAAATTTTCAAGCTCAGATTCCAAGCGGATTGCCCGGCGTATCTTCTTCCAGACGCAGATCGATTGATTTATCTGTATCGTTAAATTTATTGACCAGTTTTTTAAATTACGAACAGGAATTATTGCCGCCAATACTCGCGGAATCACAGTTAATTTCTTTTACCATGAAAACGGAAGGTGTATTTATACATGGTTTTGCGCTCTGGGTGCATTTATCAAAAGCTTTAGTAGATTGGTTGCGATCATTTGAGCATGGCTGTAATTTAACTGATGTGGAAAAAGCCATGATTCAGGTCAGGCGAGTTTTACGTTCCGATGATACCAGATCCGATGCTGAAATTAGACATAATTTTAGTGCCGAGTTTACTAAGCCTTGTTGGATTAATTTTTCGGTGCCGGGTAATGCCTGCGGATTAGATCCGTGCGAATATGAAGATGAAAGAAAAGGCTATAAACTTTCACCACATAATACCGACAGTCCGGTGCAACAATTGAGTCTCTTGGCCGGTGTGGCCAAGCTTTGTTCTATGTACCGCGAAGCTAATAAATAGTTTTTTAACCACACTTGCACCTTGGAGGTGTAAGTGGTCTAGTTTCTCTCCCCGCATCTTGATTGTTGCGGGGATTTTTGTTATAGTTTAGGTATCAAAAACAAGGGGAGGACTTTAACAATGAGTACAAAAAGAGAAGAAGGTAACCTTTTTGGTCCTTATCCGTCAATGAATAAAACTGTTTATTTCGAGCATGACCAGCTTCACCAGGACACGCCAATTCAAAATCTTGAAAGCGAAATCGCACAGATTGTTTTGGAAAATGGGGTACCGCACGGTTTTCATAATTTTTTGACAATTTGTGGTGCAAAAGTTTTTACCACAGTTGATGTAGACTATAGTCCAAATTCTACTGCCTCTCAGACAGCTGACTTACACATCGTTTTGCCCACCTATATAGAGATGATTAAGATGCAGAAAAAAGCTGGTTTTTATCAGTATGAGCAAACTTTTGATTATCATTCACAGGCTGGTCCGCCTAAAATATATTTTTGGGCCAAAAATGATACAGAAGCCAAGAAAATTGTTGCTAAAAAACATGGTCATTCATCTATTGGAAAAATAGATCAAAATATTACCCATGGTATGATTCTTAATCGCATCGATTTAGATGAAAACGATAAAATTATTAAAATTTCTGTTGGCCAGAAGAAGGTGGTGAGCAATGCAAATACTGAATAATGTTTGCGGTTGGTTTGTCAGAAATTACATTTTGATTCTGGCTGCTATTGGAATCATTGTAATTTGTCTGGGTTTTTGTAACTTTCGGCGCAGCGCGGCCGATAAGACTGTAGAAGATTGGGATCCGCCCAAGTAACAATTTCTTACTCCCCATATGTTGACTTATATGGGGATTTTTGTTATGGTGGCGGTAGAACTTTAAAAATATTACAAGGGGGGGATTATGTCGGAAATCGATGAAGAGGCTCAAAAAATTTTAGATGAAACTTTCGATGAGAATCGAACTTGCGACAAATGCCGGTTTGCCAATATTTCGTTGCATTCGTATTCGGCCAATCGTTGTATCTTGGTGATTCGTAGAGGTGGACGTTGTCCGGATTCTGTTTTCAGGGCTATTCCGTACGCAAAATGTCAACATACTAAAGAAAGTTTTGATGCAGAGATTGAATGGCGTCGGGTATATTTTGCTAAGCGCGAGGCAGAAAAATCTGCGCAAAAAGAAGGGGGAGAAAAATCATGAATCTAACTCAATTTATGGGAGCAACATTTAAATTGACCAACATGTCTACTGGCGAAATTATTCTTACTTTTGGCCCTTGGCATGTTATTGTAGCCGGGTTGATAATCTTATTAATTTTATTTGGTCCACTATTTGTGCCGATTTTCATCTCTTTAAGAGAAAGAAAGTTAGTGTATCAGCCAGATTATATTCCAAGTGAAAAGCTTAAACAGATTGGCGTTGGCTTGTATCGATTTTGGTGTGGTATGATGCTGATATTGGTATGCGCCGTATTGATAGGGCTTGGTTTTGAGAAGATTAAAGATGGCGACACGCCAGCTGTTATATTTTTTTACTATTTTGTAATATCAGCCTTGTTGGTAGCGGTTGTTATAACAGAAGTTCAAAAAAGTATTACTTTGCCGCCATTTTGGCCGCAAAAGATAAAAAGATAGGGGGGGGAATGATGGAAATTACTTTAATAGGTGATGTTAGAGTTGAGCCGAGATTAATTTTTAGTTCCGGCTTGTTTGGCAGTCAGGATATTATAGGTTTGGCTAATCGAGTTATGTTTTTTAAAGATTGTGACCACCATACGGGTCTTGATTTGGTTGATGTGGTGGCTCCATACTACCATCATGACTTGAGAGAAATTTTGGTCAATGGTAATTCTGTTAGTGCAACTTTGACTTTAGTCTTGACCAAAGATCGATTTTCTTCTGATCTTAAGCTGGGTTCTGTAACCATGAAGTCTCGGCCGCACATTTACACTATTGATTATACTGAGGTAAGACGTAGTCCTTTTATTTTTAATGCCAGTGATGATTTGGCTGCGCTTCGTAGTTATGCCTGTCTTTTAAATTTTGATTTAAGTACAATGCATTTGAAAACGGCACAAGGTCTTGGTGTGAGTAAGCTTTCACGGTTTTATTCTGAGAGTTCATCTTATGTTCCTATTTTCCCAATAGAAGGTGATAATTACACAAAATCTTTGGAAAATTTGAATATTAGTATTAATGATCTTATTCGTTGAATTACAAAAACAGCCCGCATGAAAATTGCGGGTTTTTTTTAAATTCTGTTTATTAGTTTAAAATCTTAAGAAATGTGATATGATAAATGCATAAGAAAATATCGAAATATTTCTGGTGATTTAGGTCCAAGTTCGATTATTTTCAAATTAAAGGAGCGGGATGGTCACATATTTTTCGTGGTGGTATGGCCAGGGTTTAGTTAATTTTTGGCGTGCCATTATAATTATGACAGGTAAGGTTTATTCGTTTTTTTCAATTACAATATTGACTCGTACTCTTTTTGATCCATGGAAGCACGATGAAGCCTGGGCTGAAAACGCTTCGCTCCAGACCAGGATGAATATTTTTCTAAATAATATGATCTCGCGATTAATTGGATTTGTGATCCGATTGTTCACGGTTATTTTGGGCTTATTTATCGGAACAACTTTTTTCTTGATTTTCTTTTGTTTGTGGTTGGCCTGGATTTTACTACCGATTATCGTCATTGGTTTAATTGTTAACGGTTTAAAGGTGGTGATTAATGGTTAAGTTTGATTTATTGAATTCAGCGGCTTATAAAGCTTGGCGATACAAGAAAAATTTTAGTCAAATGTTTATTATTTTGACTATTATTTGCGTGGGTTTTTTAGTCATTGCTTTTATTTTATTTTTTCAAGGCACAACCGTTTTGGCTGGTTTGGCCCAAGTGATTCTAGGCTTAGTTTTGCTAACCGAGAGTTGTTTATTGGCAGCGCGTTTTGCCACTCCTAAACCGAGCCAAGATAATTTAGCTGATCAATTGACGCCTAAATTGATCGAGTTATTAGACAAAATTTATAAATCAGCTCAAGAAGAAGGCCGACCGGAAATCACGGCTGATTATTTTTTTGAAAAAGTGACGCTGACCGACGACGGTCGAATTATTTTTATTCGTATGGGATTGGCTATGCCTAAAGCAACGGTTGGTCAACGGGTCCCGAACCCAGTATTTGCAGCCGATATGGTTAATATTTTGGCATTTTTGGCAAGCAAAAAAACACCAGTCGAGATCGAAGATGTATTAGAGCAGATTGTGGCTTCCTCTGAGTCTGTCAAAGCCTTTTTAATCGATAATAAGGTTAATCAAAAAGATTTTGATTTATGTATCGAGTGGGTTAGGAAAATGAACCGAGACGTACAGATACCAAAGTTTTGGCAAAAAAGTTTTACCGTGGCCGGTATTGGTGAGGATTGGTCTAATGGTTATACGCCGATTTTGGCTGCTTATTCAACGGATTTGTCTCGTTATTTTAGTGATCCAAATTACGCTATTGATACTTATAGTCATGCTAGTAAAATTGAAGAAATCGAAAATATTTTGTCTAAACCTCAGAAGAATAATTGTCTTTTAGTTGGTGCGCCAGGTGTGGGTAAGAAAACTATTGTAAATGCCTTGGCCAGCAAGATAGCCAAAGGTGATTGTAAGCCAAATCTTAAATATCAAAAAATTCGACAAATTAATGTGGCGCGTTTGATTGGTGGTGGCACGAAAAACGAATTAGTCTCGAGAATTAACAATGTCTTAGTCGAAGCGGTTAATGCCGGTAATATCATTTTGTATATCGATAATTTTCAGAGTTTGCTCGGTAATAGTGCGAATGGTTCTGACCAGGTTGGGGCGATTGATGCTTCGCAAATCTTTTTACCGTTTTTTGAAAATTCGAAACTTCGAATTATTGCTTCGGTCACGCCAGAAGATTATTTTGGTCGGGTTAGAAACAACGCCTCAATCGCTGAGGCGTTTGAAAAGATTGATATTGAGCCAGCCACCGCCGAGGATACCTTGGCCATTATGCTTGATTGGGTCGGCAATGTTGAATTTAAGTATAATACATTTTTTCCTTATCAGTCCTTAAAGAGTGTGGTAGAGCTTTCGGACCGTTATGTTCACGACGTACCATTTCCTGAAAAAGCCTTGCGTTTTACTGAGGAAGTGGCAGTGGGATTGGGTGGAACCGGTAAACTAAAAATTGTTTTTCCGGAAGATGTGGAAAAGTTTATTTCCAAAAAAGTGAATGTGCCGATTGGTCAGGCTAATAAAGACGAAAAAGAAAAATTATTAAACTTGGAAAATATTTTACACTCTAGAGTGATCGGTCAGAATGAAGCGGTTAGTGCAGTTTCTGATGTCCTGCGACGTGTTCGAGCCGGTTTAACTTCTGGCAAACGTCCAGTTGGGGTTTTTCTATTTTTAGGTCCAACTGGTGTGGGTAAGACTGAAACAGCCAAGGCTCTAGCTGAAGCATATTTTGGTTCGGAAAAACAAATGATCCGTTTGGATATGTCAGAGTATCAACAGCCGGACTCAATCGATCGATTGTTGGGTGGCGCCAGCAATCCGAGCGGGATTTTAACCGATGCAGTTTTGGCTAACCCGTTTTCACTTATTTTGCTTGATGAAATTGAAAAAGCCGATAAAAATGTTTTGAATGTATTTTTGCAAGTTTTTGAAGATGGTCGTTTGACTGATTCTCTTGGTCGAGTGAGCGATTTTACTAACTCGATTATTATCGCGACTTCAAACGCCGGCTCAGAGTACATTCGTGAAAACGTGACGAGTTTGAACTCAGAAACATTGAAGGAGAATTTGATCAATCAGCTTCAGGAACAGGGTAAGTTTACCCCAGAATTTTTAAACCGTTTTGATGCTACGATTGTTTATAGACCATTGGATAGCGTGGAGTTACAAAAAGTGGCCAATCTGATGTTGGCCGATATTAATAAAATGTTAGTTGAAAAGAAAATTAAAGTTGCGGTTGAACCAAGTGCTTTGACGAAATTGGTTGAGCTAGGTAACGATCCGCAGTTTGGAGCACGACCAATGCGTCGAGTGATTCAGCAAAAGGTAGAGAACTTGTTGGCCAAAAAAATGCTTGAAGGTGCGGTTTCTGAGGGTCAAACCTTGACTGTGACTTTGGCTGATTTAGGCTAACTTATTTAAGAGTAATTTTATCACCGATTTTTATATCATGATTCTTGATGAATCCGGCATTTACTTCTAAAACGTAATTGGCCGGATTTTTTGGTGAGTATTCAGGAATATTATTATCGATCGGTGGATTTAAGCTCGTCATTTCGACAATCTGATTATGGTTGATCCATATAATATCAAGCGGGATTCGGGTGTCTTTCATCCAAAATTTATAAATATCAGTGCGTGGAAAAATAAAAAGCATGCCAGAATTTGGATCTAAAAAATCCCGGTTGGACAGTCCTTTAGTTAGTTCGTCCGAGGTTCGGGCTAGTTCGATCTTGATAATTTGATTTTTGATTTTTATTTGAGTTACAGGTTTTTTAAATACAAAAGGGTAGCTAAAAATCAACAAGACGATTATTGACAAGATTAGCCACCAGTTTCTTTTAGCGGTTTTTAAATCTTGAAAAATTTCTTGAAAGTTTATTTTCATAATCTGATTATATCAGAGTCTTAGTGAAAATGATAAGCAACCTTGTAATCTCTTGAAATCGATCGTAAAATTTGCTAGAATAATATTGTTAGTTAAAAATATTACATTTATTCATTCTCTGGTGGGCGTTTAAGTTTGGGCGATTAGCTCAGCTGGTTAGAGCGCGTCACTGATAATGACGAGGTCACTGGTTCGAGTCCAGTATCGCCCACCAGAGAGAGAATAAAAATAAGGAGAGAGTGTGGTTATTACGCCTCATGCTTTAGTTGGAGCTAGTTTAGCGACAGCGACGCAAAGTTTACCCCTGGCGTTTATATTGGGTTTTTTCTCGCATTTTGTGATCGATGCCATACCGCACCTTGATCCTGGAACATTTTTTGAAAATAAAAATAAAAAATGGCCACTTTGGGTTTATATTTACAGTTTTACTGAAATCATTATTTTTCCCATCGTATTCTATATCTTGTTTCATCATAGACCAGATTTCACGGTTTTGTGCGTCGGCGCCTTGGGTGGAATCACCGTTGACCTGATCGATAGTAACCCATTTATCCGTTTTTTAAGAGAAAAGCCTGGTTTTGCTCAGTTACATTGGTTACACGATAAATTTCATTTTTTCATTAAACCAAAATACTGGTTTTGGGGTTTATTAACAGAGTTAATCGTGATCGGAGGGACACTGTGGTATTTGTTAAAATTCTAGTTTTAATTGCTTCGATTTTTGCTTGTATGACCGTGATCAAATATCGATTGCAAATGGTTCAGTTTTTCGGCAAAGCTTATTGGGCGGAAAAATATCTTGGTTCTGGCGGTTCATACACCATGTGGATATTAATCGGCGTTTTAATGGTTTTTATGGCTGCAAGCTGGTTGTTTAAAAGTTAGTATTATTTTGGGCC
>JBAXXI010000022.1:0-8584 GCA_037127955.1 Candidatus Berkelbacteria bacterium
AAAAACCAAAAATTAGTATCATTGTAGCGGTGGGTAAAAATCGGGAGATTGGTCTAAATAATGCTTTGCTTTGGCAAATTCCCGAAGATTTAAAGCATTTTAAAGAAAAAACCACGGGAAAAGCCATTATTATGGGTGAGCGCACTTTTTATTCAATCGGTCGGGCATTACCAAATCGACTAAATATTGTCTTGAGCCAAGATCCTGATCTGAAAATCGATGGTGTGACTATTGCTCATTCAATTCCTGAAGCCATAGAAATTGGCGGCAAGTTTAGTGATGAGGTTTTTATAATTGGTGGCGGTTCGATTTATGCGCAAACAATTGGTTTAGCCGATAAACTCTATTTAACTTTGGTAGACAAAGAGTTCGAAGCCGATACTTTTTTCCCAGATTATGCAAAATTTGATAAAATAGTATTGGAGAGCGAACCATTTGAGTCAAATGGATTAAAATTTAATTTTTTTGAGTTAGAAAAAAGGAGCAAAAAATGAACCTTAAAAACAGTGACGAACAAATATTTCAAATTATTGAAAATGAAAAGCTTCGTCAGACAGAAGGCTTGGAAATGATTGCCTCGGAAAATTATGTCTCAGAGGCAGTCCTTGAAGCGACTGGCTCGATCATGACTAATAAATATGCTGAGGGTTACCCAGGTTCGCGTTACTATGGTGGCTGCGAATTTATCGATCAAGCTGAAACTTTAGCCATCGAAAGATTGAAACAACTTTTTGGTTGTAAGTTTGCCAATGTTCAACCTCATTCTGGTTCATCGGCCAATATGGCTGCTTACGCCGCACTAATTAAGCCGGGCGATAAAATTCTGGGTCAAGGTATGGATTCTGGTGGTCACTTAACCCATGGGGCAAAAGTGAGTTTTAGTGGAAAGTGGTTTGAGTCTCACTCTTACGGCATTGATCCAGAAGCTGGAGTGCTAAACTATGACGAAATTGAAAAAATGGCCCAGGAAATTAAGCCGCAAGTCATCATGTGTGGTTACTCGGCTTACCCGCGACAAATTGATTTTAAAAAGTTCCGAGCCATTGCCGATAAAGTTGGGGCTTACTTAATTGCCGATATTGCTCATATTGCTGGTTTGGTAGCGACAGGCGTGCATAAATCACCAATTGGCGTGGCCGATATTGTCACCACTACCACTCACAAGACGCTCCGCGGCCCTCGTTCAGGTGTAATTATGACAAATGATGAAGAATTGGCCAAGAAAATCGATAAAGCGGTTTTTCCGATGCTTCAGGGTGGTCCACTCGAGCACGTCATTGCGGCTAAAGCTGTAGCTTTTGGCGAGGCTTTAAAACCAGAATTTAAAACTTATATTCAAAATGTCGTCGACAATATGGCGGTTTTTGCTAAAACTCTCATGTCGTTTGATTTTGAATTAGTCACCGGCGGTACTGACAATCATTTAATTTTAGTGGATTTACGCAATAAAAACCTAACTGGAGCGGCTTTTGAAACCGCGCTTCACGAAGCAGGTATTACGGTCAATAAAAACGGGGTGCCAAACGATCCAAATCCGCCAAAAGTGGCTTCTGGAATTCGTGTTGGTACGGCCGCTTTAACTACGCGCGGGATGGGTGTTAAAGAAATGCAGCGTATTGCCGAAATGTTCAACATTGTGGCTGAAAACATGGATAATCCGGAAAAATTAGCTGAAATTAAGGCTGAAATTAAGGAAATGACCAAAGATTTTCCAGTGCCTGGTATTAACTAAAAATAATATTTGTACGAAAAAAGCGGTCCTTGCGGGCCGCTTTTTAAATCGATTAATATTTGAGAGAATTTGCTACAGCGCAGATCAGAGTAATTGTAGCGATTTCGCAGAAGATATTAACCATGGTGCAACTTTCGCCCTTTTCCCACCAGTGAAACCAGTGGTTAAGTTTGTCGAAAAGTTGGTTGCCAGTTGCGACTAAAAAGTCGAACAAGCTGGCGGCAAAGACACAGGTGGCGAGCCATAAAGGATCGACGCCGGTGAAATGCCAGAAAAGATATGGCAGGACTAAAAGTCCGCCGCCTAACTCAACCACTGCGCCTAAAGCATTTTTTGCAAAATTAACTTTAAGGCCAGCGAATGAGTAGAAGTGATGATGCGGAATTGCATCAAGCAAACCGTGGCTTAATACCAGGCCAGTTACAACAGCTACCTTTACAGGTAGAGTTGCTTCGTTGGTTGGTATCGCCACTACTGCTGCCAAGATTGAATGACCGATGGAACTTGACACTCATCCATCCTCCTTACTGAAATGGTCGATTTTAAGTATAATCAATATATTATAGCACAAAATTGGTCAAAAGTCAAGCCTATAAGGTTAAAATTAGCCTTAAAAACCCTGATTTTGGGTTGACAATCCGCTAATTTAAGGTAAAATGAGATTACTTCTATCCAGAAGGCACTTTTTATTTAGGGGGGCGAATATGAAAGAGACAATTGCGGTTGATGCCGACGATGTTTTGTTTCAAACAATTCCGGCGTTAATTGATTGGCACAATGTGATGTACGACACCAATCTGACTATGGATCAATTTACGCGTTACCATTTTTGGGAAGTTTGGGGTGGGACGCGTCAGCAGGCGATTGATAAATGGTTGGAATTTGTTAATTCTGCCTGGCAAAAAAGAGTGAAACCGATGCCAGAGGCATATGAGGTGTTACGTCGTTGGCAAACAGAAGGTAAAACTTTGATTTTGGTCACATCTCGACAGATTGAGGCGTTGGCCGTGACCGAAGCATTGGTCGAACTTCATTACCCATCTATTTTTACAGATAAAATTTGTACTAATAATTATGGGGTAACTGGCGTATCGGTTAAGAAAATTGATGTTTGTCAAAAGCTTGGCGCGCATATGATTATTGAAGACAATCCGGAGTATTTGGACGATTTTGTTGGTTCTAAGATTAAACCGGTTTTGTTCGGGCGATATCCGTGGAATGATTGTAATCGGGATGAATTTTTCTTTCACGCCAATTGGTATACACTGGGGCAAGACAAAAGACTTTTTGATTAATTTCTGAGCAGGGCTGTAACGGCCCTGTTTTTAAAGCAATTTTCTTGCGGTTTCTCCTGATCTGGTGTAAAATGTAACTAATAATCAATCGAAAGGCAAATATGTCAAATGAGCAAAACGAAATCGAACAAATAAATGATCACAAAACCATTGGTCGCGAATTAAAACTTTTTAGTTTTGATGAACAGGTGCCGGGGGTGGTTTATTGGTGGCCAAAAGGTTGGACATTGTTTAATTTGATTAAAGACGATTTATCTTCAAGACTTACTAAAGACGGTTATGTTGAAATTAATACACCAAGAGTGATTAGTACCGAAACCTTGAAAAAATCGGGTCATTTTGAAAACTATCATGAAAAACTCTTTTTTGTTGGTAATGAAAAAGAACTCAAAGAGCCACGCTGGTGCTTGAAACCGATGAGTTGTCCTGGCGGATTAATGGTATTTAAAGAAGAAATTCACTCTTACAAAGAATTGCCAATTAAAATTTCAGAGTTTGGCAGTGTGTTTCGTTACGAGCAGGCTGGTGAAGTTAATGGTCTTTTGCGCGTTCGCAATATGACTCAAGACGATGCTCATATTTATTGTATGGACGAGCAGATCGAAGAAGAAATCGAAAAATTGATTGATTTTATTCACGAAACATACAAGCGATATGGTTTTCAAGATATTCGAGTTGAACTTTCAACTCGTCCGGAAAAATCAATTGGTTCCGATGAGGTTTGGGAAAAGGCCGAGGGTGGCTTAAAAAAAGCGCTCGATGCGAAAAAAATTGCTTACACTATTAATGCTGGTGATGGCGCGTTTTATGGTCCAAAAATTGATTTTCATGTTAAAGATTCTTTGGGTCGCTCTTGGCAAATGGGCACAATTCAGTTGGATTTTGCCATGGCCGAACGACTAGATGCAAATTATATTGATTCAGAGGGTAATAAAAAACACCCAGTCATGATTCATCGCGCCATTTTGGGTTCAGTTGAACGATTTATGGCGGTTCTCTTGGAATCAACTGGCGGGGCCTTGCCAAGTTGGTTGAGTCCAATTCAAGTGGCAATTTTACCTGTTTCCGATAAGCACAATGAGTTTGCACAAGGTATCGCCAAACAGTTAATCGATGGTGGCGCCAGAGTGGAAGTTGATGTTCGCGCTGAATCGGTTGGTCGCAAGATGCGTGATACGCAAATGCAGAAAATTCCGTTCATGATTGTGTTGGGTGATAAAGAAGTTGAGTCAGGTAAATTGGCTGTTCGTATCCGCGAAACTCAAGAACAAAAAGAGTTAACCGTTGAAGAATTATTAAAAGAAATTTAATAAAAATATCGAAATATTTAAAAAAGAGAACCTATTCGGTTCTCTTTTTTTGAGTTATATGTCTTGATTTATTCTTATTTTGGGTGTATTTTTAATATACTTTAACAATCCAAAGGAGCCAATTATGATTGTGCGTAGTAAAATGCAATCGATCGAGCTACTTGAAAAAGGAACTTGGATTAATGCGACTAAAATTTGGCATGAGTCGAAAGCATTGCTCGAAAGCGGTTTTAATGGAATCGTGGCAGTTAGATCGTTTATTCCTTGGGGAAAATTCAAGCCAGGAATGACGGTGGAAAAATGCGTTGAATATTATAGTGATTTGATTCGTGCGGGTGCAAGACAATCTTCGTTGTTTTTTCATGAATGGGAACCACCAGAATCATTAATTTGCATTTGCCATCTTGGCCGTACCGAATATGGGTATGAATTACTTTGGTCAAGAAACTCTAATATCAACATAGATACTCATTATGTTCATAATGCGGCGGCGGTATTGGCTACCAAGTATCTTGCAGGCGAACATAATTGGGATAGACTTCAAGAAATCTTTAATGAATATCCTGAAAGCGTCATTGAATTTACAATTCATAATCGAAGGCTCGGTGTTTTAAATTGGGATATGTTGGTATGGGAAATTAGAAACTATTAATAGGCGGCTGTTATCATGGCCGCTTTTTTGTACTATGATAAAGTTGGGCAAATAAATTTTAGAATTTTCCTAGAAAGAAAATTAATGAAAAATGTCGAAGTAGAAATTCAAGTCGAAATTGAAAATACAAAACCGCTTGTGAGTCTTTTGGAAAAAGAGGGTAAGTTCATATTTTTCGAGCATCAAATTGATCATTATTATACGCCAGCGCACCGTGATTTTAAGGCTATTAAGCCAATTAATGAGTGGCTCCGATTGCGAAATTCCGACGGAAAATACTCTATTACTTATAAAAACTGGCATAGAGACGAAAATAAAAAATCCAACCACTGTGATGAATACGAAACAATAATTGGGGAGATTGATCAGCTAGAGAAGATTCTGAATGTTTTAGATTTTAGTACGGTCGTGATTGTTGATAAAAAGAGAAAAGCCTATTTGTTTAAAGATTGGGAAATCGCGCTTGATGAAGTTAAAAATTTGGGAAATTTTGTGGAAATTGAGTACAAAGGCGAAACAATTCGTGATCAAAAAGAGATTGCCGATGAAATGAAAGATTTTCTGCGCTCTTTGAATCTTGGCAAAATTAAAATTAATAGCGTGGGCTATGCCTATAAATTACTAAATCCAGACGATGACCATTTGGAATCAGAACTATAATTTGTGTTTGTGGTTGATTAAAGTGTCGAGGAGTTTCCAGCGGCGCATTTTTTCTTCGCGCGGGACATCGTCTGTCATTTTGGCGCTAACGGTGCCGGCGCGAGGCGAGTACTGGTTTACATAGGCTTTTTCAAAGCCAATTTTTTGGCAAGCCTCGAGTGTGTGGTTAAACTGTTCTTCGGTTTCACCAGGAAAGCCGACAATAATATCGGTCGATAATTTTAAATTTTCAATTTTAGATTTTAGTTTATCAACAAGAGCAAGAAATTCTTCATTGGTTTCTTTGCGATTCATGCGGCGAAGTATTTCGTTGTCGCCACTTTGCATGGCTAAGTGAAGTTCTTTATTCCACTTTTTAAGCTTTGCGAAACAATCAATTAACTCGTCGCCCATATCTTGTGGATTACTGGAAATAAAATTAAAAACAAAATCTCCATCCAAATCATCAATTTCGTTTAATAGTTTGATAAAATTATCGTTATTAGTTTGACCTTTTAATTTTTGCGCTTTACTCATACCGAAACTATTTACGTTTTGGCCCAAAAGCCAAATCTCTTTAAAACCTTTGTTGAGTGCGGATTTAGCTTCGACTACAATATCATCGATTGTTCTCGAAACTTCTCTGCCGCGAGTGTAGGGGACGGCGCAATAGGAACAGAAGTTATCGCAACCGGTCATAATTGGAATGTAGGCGATTGCGCCTGAAAGTTTCGGCACGATTTCCAAGTAGTGTTCGGTTTGATTTTTATGATCGATTTTTAAGTTTTTATCGATTTTTGGTAGATCGTCGACATGGAGAAAATCGATGCCGCGCGCCGCGTATTTTTTACGGTCACTTTCTAAAACACAGCCACTAATTAAAATTTTTTTATTGGTCGCGCGCCATTTTTTAATGCCGCCCCAAATCCTATCAATGCCTTTTTGTCGCACTGAACAAGAATTGACCACAATCAAATTAGCTTCTTTTTCAGAAGTTTTTTTGTAACCAAGGCTATTGAGTTTTGATTCGATGCGCTGGCTATCGGCCACGTTCATTTGACAGCCAAGCGTGAGAATAAAATAATTCATTTGTAGTCAAATTGTACCATAAACAGGTTTATTTTTCAATTGATCGCGAACTAGATGATCAAAAAAAAGACACTCTTTCGAGCGTCTTTTTTTATATAGATAATTATTATCTTATTCGGCTTTTTCTTCGCCTTCAGCTTTTTCGGCCTTTTCGGCTTCAGTAGCAGCTTCGATATTCTCGATAGCTGCTTTTTCAGCGTCGCCTGCGGTTTCGGCTTCCATAGCTTCCATTTCTTCTTCGCTTCGAGGAGCGGTGACCATGGCCACAACTTCTTCTGCTTCAGTAAGAACTTCGATACCTTCCGGAATATTAAGGTCAGAAACTTTAATTACATCGTCAAAAGTAGCAAGAACGCTAATATCAACTTCAATCTCAGAAACCAATTTATCTGGTAAACATTTGACTTCGATTTCGTCTTTGTTGGTAATCAAGTTACCTTGGAAATCTTTAACTGCGGCTGATTCGCCAACAAAAGTCAAAGGAATTTCTGTGTGAATTTCTTCTTTCATGTTTACTTTATAAAGGTCGACATGAATGATTTTATCGGTTAATGGATCGTACTGTGGATCAAGAATTAAGGCTTTAACCGCATCTTTACCTTCAATTTTTAAAGTGACGATAGTTGAGCTACCGGCAGTTTTAAAGATTTTTTCAAATTCACCGCGATCAAAAGCAATGTTGGTGTTTTCAACGCCGTGTCCGTACAAAACGGCTGGAATTTTTCCGGTTTCTCTTAGTTGTTTAGCTTGTCGTCCGGTTTCGGTACGAACAGTGGCTTTTAGATTAACTGTTTCCATAATTTTTTTCCTTTACTTTGAGCGAGCAACGCAGACGAGAAGTCGCTTATTAGATTCAAATTTAATTTTTTGATTGTTTTTTGGTCCAAATTTTTTCAAAATCACCTTTAAAACCATCTAAGCTATTGGACAAATCTAAGACTTCGTCGGTTGTAATAGCTGGTTTTGCAATGGTTTTTTCTTGTTCATTGAATAGTGTCATAAATAAGGTTAAATGGCCGTCGCTACAATTGGTCTGAACGACCAATATATGCTCAAATGAACCTCGAACTTTTATTTGAGAAAGTTCGTATTTTCGTCCGCAGATTGGACAAGCCAGATCTTTTTGGATCTGCTTAATTATTTCCGGCATATTTGACATTAAATGACTCCTAATATGAATATTGTATCTTAAAACACTATAAAAGTCAAATCTTTATTTGAGTAAATCGGGTCGACGAATTTTGGTGCGTTTTTGAGCCTCTTCTTGGCGCCATTTGGCGATGGCAGCGTGGTTACCACTAGTTAAGATTTCTGGTATTTTTTTACCCTCAAAGGTCTCTGGTCTGGTATATTGCGGATATTCCAGGAGATTTTCTGAAAAAGATTCAATTTCGGTTGATTCATTTTTTTCAATAAATTTTGGAATCATGCGTGATGTAGCTTCGATGATGATTTGGGCTGGTAAATCGCCAGAGGTCAAAACATAGTCACCAACGGAAATTTCTTCGTCGACATAGTCGCGAATACGTTCATCATAACCTTCAAAACGGCCAGCAATAATAATGATTTCATTGAGTTTAGCTAATTCTTTAGCTTTTTCTTGAGTAAACTTTTGTCCTTGTGGCGTCATCAAAACAACTTTGCATTTTGTTTTAGAATCTTGAATTTTTCTAATTGCGTTAGCCATAATATCAACCTTGAGTACCATGCCAGCGCCGCCGCCATAAGGAGTATCGTCGACTGATCGATGAGCGTCGTAAGCATAATCGTGAAGATTATGAATTTTTATATCAATAATATTCTTACTGATACCACGAGCAATTAGACCCGTGTTTAAGAACGAATCATAAATTCCTGGTTGAGTTGT
>JBAXXI010000023.1:0-7975 GCA_037127955.1 Candidatus Berkelbacteria bacterium
ATATATTTATACCTGCCTCCAGATACGGTTGCTTGAGCTTTATCTGAGACGATTAAACTTTCGAATCTGCCGCCAGTAATTGTGGCCTTGGCTTTATCGTCAATATGTGTGCTACCTTCTAATTCACCTTCACTAATTTTAACAATCGTATTGTCTTTGAAACTCGAATAATTATGTAAAGTTCCACCTGATATATTAATTGTCGAGTTGTCGTAACTGTAGAAATTGACACAGAAGCCTCCAGAAATATTAACCGTGCATTCCTGGTAAGTTTCAAATTGTCGCCAGATACCGCCGCCAGGCATGAGATTCACGGTGGTGGTTTCGCCTGGGGCAATGTAATCCACTCGGACCGGTTTTTCTAAGTCGGTCTTGATGTCGTGGACCTTACTATCTTTGTACACAATGTACTCTTCCGATTTTGGTGGTTCTGGTTGAGCCAGCAAAATAGAAGACAAGAGGAGTGTGGCCAGTAGCGCCACAAAAGTTTTATGTATCATACAGATACCTCGCAAATGCTCACCCGCAAGCTCAATGACTTCGGTGGCAATTTAATCAGGTTAATGCCCAAATTAAATTGCCACCCAAATCGGTGTAAAAGTGCAATAATTAGTGTAATTATATATCGATTTATGGTTTTTGTCAATCAATGAAAATCAAAAAACCACCCGGTAAGGGGTGGTTGTAGGTTTTTAGTCAACGAGCATTGTCACAAGTTCGTCGGTAAATTCTTTAAATTTAACTTTTTGGTTTAATTTTTTGAATGCTTGTCTTAGTCGATTTACGAGGCTTTTGGGTACATACAAATAATATACATCATTTGTATGTCTTTTTAATATATGATGAAAATATGTTTCATCAATCAATCTTTTATGGTAGTCTGGCCAGCTTAAGATGGGGCCGAATTTAAAATATTTTTCAAGCTGAGTTTCATCTCTGATTGGAAATGCTTTAAATTCAAATAAATTTTCTTTGTGCATAGCTTTTGGGCCAGGAATTTTTGCTTCAAGTCGCCAACCGTATTTTTTAAATTCTTCGGCTAACCACTGGGCGAAAATATACATTGATTCTTCTCGATAGTCATAATCAAGATTTTGGTATAAATCAAAGTTAATTGAATAATCGTTGTTTTCGAGTAACTTTTCTAACAGATTAATTTTTTCATAATATTCAATGATTGGCCAAGTATTGTTAATGCGATTCATTTGAATGGATTTGAAAATTTGTAGTATTTTAACAAATTCTGAAGAGTATTTTGATCTTATCTTAGTATGGTAAGAATGATAAGGCTCCTCAGGCTTTTTTTTCAGAGTTTTAGGTATACTGATAATCGGAGGGGCTTGCGATACTAACATAAAATCATACTTATTAATATTTGGTTCAAGATTGAGTGTCCAACCAAATTTTTGATAGTAATTTCGAAAATAGGTTGAATACTGCTTGATTTTTAACGTCGTGCAAAAATCGGAAAAGCCAAGCCACGGTGCGAATTTGTTTCTGTTTGACCCGTCTTCTGGTTCAGTGCTTTTAACGAAATCATTCAAAACATTATTAATCTGTTCGATGATTCTCTGGACTTCCACTTTTTCTTCGTCGGTGGCCTTGTTAAAACTTTGGTTCATTTTTGTTCCCCCTTTGCCACCCGTAGCTTTACGCGAAGGGTGGTTGTGTTGTTAAGTTGCGCTGCGTGTATTGTATGGCGTTTTGTAAAAAAAGTCAAGATAGTCGTAATTAAATATAATTAAAAAAACCGAGCGATAAAAGCTCGGTTGCGCCTTGGTGCCGGTTAATCATGAATTTCAGTTGAGGCAAATGTTTGAATTTGTCCGTCCAGTTCTTTGATTTCGGTGTTTTGCGTGGTAAAGATAATGAACTTGTGCGGCTTTAATCCATTTGGATTTGAGCACTCAACTGTGACTTGTGGGTCACCGGGACAGTAATCTGCCGGTAGTTCGATGGTTGCGCCGCAGGCTTGACCATTTTCCTGGGCTGGACAGGTGTGAATGTTAGTCGATTTTTGATCGACTTTAATGTTTTCGCCATAACCCCATGCCATAATTTTACCTCCAAAATTTGGTAGCTAAATCTTAACATTTTTCTCAATAAGAGTCAAGAATTAGCGTTTCACCTTGATTTTTGCCTGATGTAAGAGTACTATATAGAAGTAAGTTTTGATATTAGAATTAGGATTATATATATGGCTATGAAAAAACGCGTACAACCAAGTAAGAAGCAGGCTAGAGCAGATGTTAAAACATCGGCTTTGCGAGCCCAACAAATGGAAAATCAGGCTCAGGTCAATGCTCAACCAGTTAAAGCTCTCAATAAAATGGTGGAGCTTTCGAGTGTTCTTTCGGTACGCGAATTTGCCGAAGCACTTAAATTACCAGTTACCGAAGTGATGGGTGCGTTGTTTAAAAACGGAGTCATGGCCACGATCAATGAATCGATCGATTTTGAAACTATGGCGATTATTGGCGATGAATTAGGTTACGATGTTAAGCCTAAAACTGAAGAAAAACAAACTCGAATCATTGAAACCACTCGTAAACATTTAACTTCACGTCCACCAGTTATTACTGTGATGGGTCATGTTGACCATGGTAAAACCAAACTTTTAGACGCGATTCGCTCGACCGATGTGGTCGCTACCGAGTCTGGTGGTATTACTCAACATATTGGAGCTTATCAAGTCACTATTAAATCAAAAGAATCAAAAACCGAGCGAACTATTACTTGTTTAGATACTCCTGGTCATGAAGCCTTTTCGGCTATGAGAGCTCACGGTGCAAATATTACCGACGTAATTATTTTAGTGGTAGCTGCTAACGACGGTGTTAAGCCACAAACTGTGGAAGCCGCTCGTCATGCTAAAGAAGCAAATGTACCAGTGGTGGTAGCCATTAATAAGATTGATTTACCAGATGCCGATATTGATCGAGTTAAGCGTCAATTAGCTGATATTGGTTTGTTACCAGAAGAATGGGGTGGTAACGTGCCGATGGTGGGAATTTCGGCTAAAGACCACACTAATATTGACGAACTTTTGGAAATGGTTTTACTGGTTTCCGATATGAAAGAAATGCAAGCCGATGCGACCGTGCCGGCCGCTGGCGTGGTGATTGAGTCTCATATGCAAGCTGGTAAAGGACCGTTGGCGACTATTTTGGTTCAAGAAGGCACTCTTCATTTGAACGAGCCAGTGATTATTGGTCAGACCTACGGCAAAATTCGTATTATGGAAAATTATTTGGGCAAGAAAATTAAAGAAGCTGGTCCGTCGACTCCGGTTCAGATTGCCGGTCTTCAGGATTTACCAAACTTTGGTGATCGTTTTCAAGCTGTGAGCAATGAAAAAGAAGCTCGTGATTTGGTTAAAACCAAGAGTATTCACCGCAAAGTTATTTCCATTACCGAACTTTCTAAAGATATTAAAGAAGGTAAATTAAAAGAATTAAAAATTGTGTTAAAGTCAGATGTAGCTGGTTCGCTTGAAGCTATCCGAACTTCACTTGAAAAAATTTCTAATAGTGAAGTTAAGATCAATATTGTTCATGAGGGTGTGGGCGATATCTCGGATTCAGATGTGAATATGGCTTTGGCTTCAGAAGCTTTGGTTATTGGTTTTAGAGTTAAAGCCAATGCCGAAGTGATGAATTTGGCTAAACGCGAAAATATTAAAATTAGTATTTATGATATTATTTACCAGTTACTCGACGATTTAACCGCGGCTTTGTCAGGTTTACTTGAACCAGAAATCATTGAAACTGAAGTTGGACGCATGGAAATTTTAGCGATATTTAAGGTATCACGACAAGATCAAATTATTGGTGGTAAAGTTACCACTGGTAAAATTGAAAATGGTTGTGTGGTGAAAATTGTGCGTGAAAAAGAAACAATCGGCGAAGGCAAGATTTCTTCATTACAACAAAATAAAAGTGCGGCTAATTCAGTCCTCGAAGGTTTTGAGTGTGGTCTAAAAGTGACGAGTGCCACCAAAATCAAAGTTGGCGACTCTCTTGAGTGTTACAAAACAGAAGAGATTATCCGTCGACTTAGTGTTTAATTTTTTAAAACTTAAAAATTGTTTATCGATTAAGCGTTAAATTTTAAAAAGAATAGATCAAGAAATTGCTTTATTCTTTTTTTGTATTAGAATATATTTTATACTAGTTCGTTAACAATCTATTTTCAAAGGAGGCGCGTATGAGTTACAGAAAAAAGGCAGAAATCGCAGTTGGCGAAGATCAAACTTATCGCGAAGAAAAAATCAATTTATGGGTTTGTTACTGGTTTGATTCATCTTACCAGAAAACATTGGAACGCTTAATTTATGTTTATGAATCAATGGCGAGCAGGATTCTCCGAGACAGTGGCATGATCATTCCACCAAGTGAAAAAGATGATTGCCTCCAAGTGGCTCGAATCGCGCTTTTAAAAGCAATCACTAGATTCGATCCTAACAAGGGTGTGGTTTTTTATACTTACGCCAGACAATTAATTATTGGTGATATTAAACACTATTTCAGGGACAAATTTAGTTTTGTTCATATCCCAGCGGCAGTTCAAGCCCTGAAGTATCAACTAGACAAAAACGAAGAAGTCGATTCGGAACTATTGGAAGGTTGTGATTACGGTAAGCAAATGGCGTTGCAAGATCGATTTGCCATGGTTTCGCTGGATGAGCCAGCTCTAAATGAAAATGAAGAAAGTACTTCCAGGCAAATTTTAGATCCGAATACTCTTGAGGATGAAATTATTTGTAAGACGACGATGGAGGATTTTACTCAAAAACTACCAGAACTTGATCGAAAAGTATTAAAGGAGTTTTTAAAAGGAAACAGTTTGGCCGATATTGCCAGAATTTTGGGGATTTCAGCCTCTTTTCCAGGTAGAGCGATGAAAAATATTCGTGAACAAATGAGTCTTATCTTACTTACAGAAGGTTAATATTCAACCCGTGGTAATCCACGGGTTTTTAAAATTAAACGAAGTGTTAAGTGATTTATAATTTCTGCCACTTGACATTTTGCTAAATTCAGCTATACTATAAAAAACCTTAAGGTACATTAAAAAGCAATTTTATCAATTCAAGGGGGGGAATAAAATGAAAAAAATAATCGCCATCGCTTTGGTCTTCAAAGACATTTTCGATCATAACGGAAAGTTTGAAGAAAGATGGTTAATGATTAAGCGCATATCTGCCGCCAGTGGTGGATATGGTTTGCCAGGCATTGAAGTTACGCCAGAAGTTGAAGAAATGGGAATCGAAGTTTCCTTAAAGATAGCCATTGAAAAAGAAATGACCGGTTTGACAGTGGTAAATGCGCCAGTTCAGGTTTGTCAGCTTGATCACGAGGGAGAATCCATTTTAGTTTACAAGGTTAATTTTGTTGGTCGGCCCGAACAGGATCATAGTAATCCAGGTGGTTCAGCGATTTATAAAGATTGGTCGCCGTACAAATTAACAGATTTGGCCAAGAGAATTATTAAAAAATTGCCGCATAAAAGAAACTTGATTGTAAAGCACCATCAGGTTAGAGCTAAGGCTTTTTAACTTACACCCGCTCGTAATACGAGCGGGTTTTTTAGTCCTTAATTTTAGTTTTTAATACATTTGTTGTATAAACTTACTTGCAAGTTAAACTGGTTGACCATGTTGTCGATTTGAGTAAAAAGATCCTTGAGCTGAGTATCAATTTGAGTTATTTGAACGGTTTTTGGTTTAGCTTGGTCACTTAATTTTTGGCCTTCGTCCCAAAAAGGTTGAGCCTTGGATTTACTATGAGTTTGTTTGTAAATCGTATTGCCTTGAGCAATTTTTTGGTTGGCTTGATCTATCAGAGATTGAGTTTCTTGACTTAAAGTATCTAATTGAGTTTGTATGTTTTTATATTCAGTGGTTTTTTGATTAATTTCAGTCGAAAGTTGCTGGTTTGGTTTAGTGCATTTAGCGGCCATTTTGGCAAATTCTTGAGTCGATATCCACTTATTATCTCCTTGAAAAGCGTTAAGATCGGAAAATACACCGATTTCTGTATATTCAGGGTTTAATATGTTGGCTCGGTGGCCAGGACTGGCGTACCAGGCATCAACCAAGTCTTGCTCGTTTTCAAAGTCACCCAGAGCAATATTTTCTCCGGTGACCGAAAAATCATAGCCAACTTTTAGTACGACATCGGATGGTTTCGTGCCATCCGGGGAAGTATGTTCAAAATATTGTTTGTCAAACATATCTTTTGTTCTAATATCGGCCGCTTGGGTCAAGAGAATACTTTTCTTTAATGCTGGTAAATTCGCTTTGGCTCGATATTCGTTTGTTAGGGCGATGATTTTATCGGCAGATAGAGTTTTGGCTTTTACTGATTCGGTTGGGCCGGTGAGGCCGCCAGGAGTATTAGCTGTGCCAATTTGAGAAATGGCTGGTAATTTTATATCCTGTAAATTTTTAGGTATTTTTTTATTAAACAAAATCCAACCAATCCCGCCTAAGGCAAGAATAATTAGGAAAACGAACAGACTAATTAAAATTTTGGTTGATTTGGTCATACAATTTAATATTAAAATAAAAATTTACAAATTGACATCCTTAGTCATTATGATAGACTAAAAAATGTCAATACAAAAGGAGGATTTATTGCTTCCTGACTCAATTCGATCCATATATAAGAGAATCTTTTTTAAGATAGAGATTCTTATAAAAAAAATTCGTAATCGGACGCCAGACAAACTCAAAGAACTTTTTACGAAGTTTATTTTGCCATATAGTTCAATTTTAATTATTACGGCTTTTGTTTTTATTTCAAATTATGTTCAATCAATAGAGAGTTCAACCGAATATGTGCCTAGTGCTGAAGTGATGGACTTGGATCCATATACGGTGGCCAAGACAGTTAATGCGATCAATCCGTATACACCAATGATTGAAGGTGACTCAGTTGGTGTAATCTTGGCCATGAAAGATGAGGAATATTTAGGTAAGCCCGTGATTATTGAGACTCAAACCACAGCCGCCGATATAAGTGGTAATCGAAAAGGTAGTATCGCATATATTGTAAAGCCAGGAGATACAATTTCTTCGATTGGTTGGGAGTATGGTTTAAAAATAGCTACAATTAAAAATGAAAATGGTTTGACTTCAGATAATATAAAATTAGGGCAAAAATTAATGTTGCCGCCACAAGATGTGAGTGCAAATACATTGGCAACATTGAAAAAGGTCTCTAATACAGTTAAAACTGCTTTTAAAGGTACTTTTGGTCGTCCAGTAAGAGGTTGGGATATGTCTCAGGTTTTTGGTCATACTAATTTTGAAAAATATCATACGGGAATTGATTTAACTAGTCGGTCCGGTACGACGATTTTGGCTTCAGCTTCAGGTACAGTTACTCTTTATCGTGGTTGGGGTGGTGGATATGGTAATCATATTGTGATTAATCACGGAAATGGATATTCGACTCTTTATGGTCACATGTCGGCCTTTACGGTGTCTAACGGGCAATATGTTAATCAAGGGCAACAGATTGGAATTATGGGTTCAACTGGGTGGTCAACAGGCACTCACTTACACTTCGAAATTCGTAAAAACAATTCCCCTCAGAACCCGTTAAACTATCTGTAAGTCGTTGAACCGCGGAAATTCAGCATTCCGAATTATGGGTTCAACTGGGTGGTCAACAGGCACTCACTTACACTTCGAAATCAGAAAGAATAATTCTCCACAGAACCCGTTAAACTACCTTTAGGTTGATTTTATTATAAATTTGTGTTAATATTAGTTGTTCAGTCAAATTAATTAATTAGAATATTATATTATGTTTACAGATGAAGCAGTTATTAAGGTTCGTGCCGGTGGCGGCGGAAATGGTTCCGCTTCTTTTCGACGTGAAAAATATATTCCAAAAGGTGGCCCAGATGGTGGCGATGGTGGCGATGGTGGCGACCTATTTATGCTTTGTGATGGTAATACTCATAC
>JBAXXI010000024.1:0-7591 GCA_037127955.1 Candidatus Berkelbacteria bacterium
CCATAACATAATTCAGCCCTTCGCTCATTACACGAATTTCCTTCAAGGTCTGTTCTTGCAAGGCCATAACTTCGGTTGCGCTGAATTCTTTTTTCGACATAAATAGTTCCTTAAAACTTAACCTCCGGCACGGCTTTTTCGCCTTCGGCGGCTTCGAAAAGTTCAAAATCCTTAACACTCAAAATGCCAGCGGCAATATTGTTTGGGAAAAGTTGAATTTTAGTGTTAAAATCACGCACATTGCCATTGTAAAAACGACGAGCGGCTTCGATTTTGTTTTCTGTATCAGTGAGTTCATCTTGAAGTTTCTGAAAATTTTCAGAGGCTTTAAGTTCCGGGTAAGCTTCAGCCACAGCAAAAACCGATTTAAGCGCGCCGGCTAAAACATTTTCTTTTTCAGCCATATCAGCCGGAGCTTTAGCCGAAATAGCGGCCGTACGAGCCTCGGTCACTTTTGTAAAAACCGAATCTTCGTGTTTGGCGTAACCTTTGACAGTTTCAATTAAGTTTGGAATCAAATCATGGCGACGTTTTAATTGAACATCGATATCAGACCAAGCTTCCTTGGTTCTGTTTTTTAAAACCACGATCCCGTTAAAAACACCAATGAACCACAAGGCAAAAAAGACAATGATCCCTAAGAAAATCCATAAAATCATCATGATAATCCTTTGTATGTTTATTTATTAAATACCCAAAGTTGAAGACGAACTGGAACTAGTAGACGAACTTGAATCAACTGTTGACGATGAATCGAGCGGCAAATCATTTACGGCTGGCGTAGTCGTAGTTTGAACAGCTGGAGTCGTCGTAGTGGTAGTTGTGGTAACCGGATTACTGGTAACTGGGGTTTCCGATGTGGTATTACTAACAATGTACAAAAACAAAGATCCGACTAATTGACCCGATGAGTCACTTTTATCTTCCAAAACCGCGCTTAATTGGAATGTTTTACCATCTGACTTATAACCATAAAAACTGTTTGGCGACAAAGGATCAATTGGCAAACTTGGTAAATAAGTTGGCACTAAAACTTTAAGCGGAGTTTCCGTATCAGAAGTTTTACTTAGAGTAATCGAAACCGGGAAAGATTGTTTGTCGTTGTAGTACTTTTGTAAAGCAGTTTTAATGTTAGCCAAATCAGTTTTACGCGTGGCATCGTTTTTATTAACCACTACAACTGGTTCGGTTGGCGTAGTCACGGTGTTATTGGCCTGATTCGTGGTTTGGCTACTTGTACCAAATAATTTACCGAAATTTAACCAACCCATCCATGAAGCCATAAAAATTAAACCACCCACCACAATAATAGCCAAAACTACATAAAGCCAAACACTACTTTTTGGCGAAGCTGATTCCATCATGACTGGAGCGTAATCCTGGCCGGCTGGCGCAGTTGATGGACCAGTAATATCAGGAATCGGCATAGTCTCAAAAGGACTACTCGGTTGCGCGTTAGTTGGTTGAGTTGCGACTGGTTGAGGCGCCCAATTGGTCTGTTGTGGCGCTTGATTTTGTTGACCTGTTTGATTGCTACCAAAAGGCTCGTTCATTTATCCCTCCTGTTTACCAAATTTAAAGCAGTTTAAAGGTTAACTTTAAATTAATCTATTATTTATATTATTCAAATCAATTATACTACTTTTCGTTTTCAACAACAATTTTGACACTAGTGGATAAGTCTGAACCGAATTTGACTGTAACCATATGTTCGCCAATTTGTTTAATATGAACATCAAGCATTTTTTCATTCACACCAATTTTTTGGGCTAATTCTTTTGGCCCCAATGAACCGTACAGATGGCCATTTTTGTCAGATTTAACCTTGAAAACAAATTCCTGGCCAGCCAGTTCTTCCATTCTTTTCTCAAGTGCCAATCTTTCTTTTTTTCGCTCTAACTGAGTAGCTTTTTGATCCTCAATAATAACCTTTGTTTGTTCATTTGTCGGTATAACTGCTAGGTTCTTACTAAACAAAAAATTTCGGGCATAACCATCATTCACATCCTTAATCTCGCCTTTTCTTCCCAAGCCTTTGACATCAGTGATTAAAAAAACTTTCATAAATATCCTTTCTTTGTAAATTATATTTCGAAATACTGAAATTCCGCTTCAACTACAAGCCGAAGAAATATCCTGAGCGTGGCCGGTGACCCGAATGACAATTCGAGTCTAGGTTGGTTAGGGTGGCCGAAAGCGAACGGATATTTCAAGGCGATTTGGTCAATACTATCTGGCCAGTTCAACAGCCTTATCTAATTGCGGGTCTCGATTGGTCTTTTGATCATCTTCAGTCAAACTTATTTTTACATCTGGCTCAATCCCTCTGTGATCAATTTCTCGATCTTTTGGCGTTAACCATTTAGCAATTGTTAGTTTCAAACTCGCACCTTTACCCAAATCTTGCATCTCCTGAACTGAACCTTTACCAAAAGATTTTTGACCAACCAGAGTCGCTCTGCCATTATCCTGTAAAGCACCGGCAACGATTTCAGAGGCAGAAGCCGAACCCTCATCAATCAAAACAATTAATTTAGTATTAGGCATGATCGGGTCAAGCTTAGTTGCTTCGGTTTGAATTTTACCATCTTTATCTTTTTCTTTTACAACAATTGTACCTTTATTACTAAATAGTCCTACCATATCGACAGCCGAATCCAAATAGCCACCCGGGTTGTGTCTCAAATCCAAAATAACCGCCTTAACGTTTTTGCCAGACAATTCGCTGACAGCTTGGTTCATTAAGGAATTGGTATCGTCACCAAACTGATTAACCTTGATATAACCAATATTATCATCGCGAACTTGCCAACTAACAGATTTAATAGCGATTTTTTCACGTTGAATTTCAAAAACTTTTGGCTCTGACCAACCGTCACGCATAATTGTTAATTTAACTTTGGTTCCTGCATTGCCCCGAATATGAGTTATCGCCTCTTGTAAAGTTAAATCGGCCGCAATTTTATCGTCAATTAAACCGATCTGATCGCCAGGTTTGAGACCTGCCTTTTCGGCCGGCGAACCAGCTAACGGCGAAACCACAATCAATTTACTATCGCGAATCGAAATTTCCGCCCCGATACCCTGAATTTCACCTGACAGATCCTCCATGAACGCTTTGCTCAAACTTGGCTCCATAAAAATCGAATATGGATCACCCATTGAACCAAGCATACCAGAGATAGCACCATAAACCATTTTTTGCATATCAGGTTTATCAACAGATTTAGCTAAAACCAAATCCCAAACCTTCCAAAAAATAGCAAAATCCACAGTTTTTGATTTAATAATTTCCTGATTAACCAATTTTGGTTTAAAGTTTTTTTCAAAAATTAAATTTTTGTGGCCAATTAAATAACCGACGCTAAAGAAGATTAAGGAAAACAAGATTAAAATAGTGATTTTAATAAATTTTTTTGTCGAGGTTAGTTTTTTGATTTTTTCCAATTTTTCTCCTTATTTAATAATTCCGCCGCCCAAAACCTCTTCACCATCATAAAAAACAATCGATTGACCAGGTGTAACGGCACGTTGTGGTTTAGAAAAAACCACTTTTAGCTCATCACCAATTTCTTTAATTTCACATTCATCAATAGCATGACCATAGCGAATTCTTGCCCCGATTTTTTTTGACTTCGGTTTATTGATCCAATTAAGATCACTAACCATCAACTCCTTGGTAAATAAATCTTTATCCTCGCCCACTACTAAAGTATTGGCAGCGCTGTTGAGTCTCACCACATAGTAAGCATTCGGCCCACCTAACCCCAAACGTTCGCGCTGGCCGATTGTATAATTAATCAGACCCAAATGTTGACCCAAAACCTCACCACTAACACTTTTGATCGGACCGGGTTCGGTTAAATTTTGCGCATACCGGCGTAAAAATCCGCCTACATTTCTATCTGGAATAAAACAAATTCCTTGAGACTCACGCCTGGTAGCTGTTGGCAAATCAAGGTCAAAAGCGATTTTTCGAATCTGTGGCTTAGTGTAACCACCACAAGGAAACAAAATATGAGCCAATTTTTCCTGAGTCAGCGTCCACAAAAAATAAGTCTGATCTTTATTCTCATCAACGCCAGCTAAAAAATGATAACCACTTTTATCTTTTTTGATTCTGGCGTAATGGCCAGTAGCTAAAAATTCGGCTCCAAGCTCAGCGGCTTTATTCATTAAAAGTTCACCTTTAATATCGCGATTACAGATCACGCAAGGATTTGGCGTACGTCCAGACTCGTATTCGTTCACATAATAATCGACTACGGCTTTTTTAAATTCTTTTTCAAAATTAACTACATAAAAAGGAATACCGAGTTTTTCCGCCACAGCCCGCGCCGCGGTCGAAGCCTCGACTGAACAACAAATATTTTCACGCACTAAATCAGTTCTATCGGTTTTTTCAGCCCAAAGCTTCATAAAAATACCGATCACATCATAACCCTGTTGTTTCAGAAGCGCGGCCGCCACCGAAGAATCCACGCCGCCACTCATACCAACAATCACTCGCGGCCGCGAGGTTCTCAAATCAATATTTTTTAAATTTTGACTATCAATTTCTAATGTATCCATCAGGTTTATTTTAACATATTTAAACCAACAAAAAAAGCCCGTCACAAAGACAGACTTTTTTATTTAAACCACCAATATTATTTAACAATTTCTGGCTGGATATCAATACTCTGAGCGGTTAAACTGCCATCTGAATTTTGCGTGCCAGTCACCCCAACTTGCGCGTTTTGTGCCAAATCACTTTTTGACCCAACCGCGGATTTTGCAATAACCGTTTTATCGCCAATTAAAACAATTCTTGAGCTACCGTCCCTCATCTTGACCGTAATACTCTTGTCGTCAAGACTGATAATCTGGCCACTAACTGGTCTTTGCTGGCCAGCTTGAAAACCTTGACCCTGAACTCGGCCATTTGCAGCTCTTCCGGCAAAATTCGATCTAGCCTTAACTGATACAGATTTTTGATAAGACAACCCGCCATAAAAAGCTCCGCCAGCCACCACGACCATAATTCCAATAGCTAACAAAAAATTGATTTCTTTTTTCATAATTTCCTTTCTACTTATTAATTTTAATATTTAACTTTTTTCACTTATTCATATCTCAAAGCTTCGATTGGCGACATACTAGCAGCTTTTTGTGCCGGAAACCAGCCAAAGACTATTCCAATAACCGCTGAGACACCAATTGCCAAAAAGATCGAACCAACAGAAACCGTAAAAGGTAAATTCATCAAAGAAGATACTATTAACGACAAAATAATACCAATAACCATCCCGATAATCCCACCCAATAAGGTCAAAACTATGGCTTCGGCCAAAAATTGCCAAATAATAGTTTTCTTTTCGGCTCCTAAAGCTTTTCTTAAACCAATCTCCTTGGTTCGCTCGGTTACGGTTACTAACATAATATTCATAATACCAATCCCGCCAACCAGCAACGAAATAGCCGCAATTCCAGCTAACAAGGTTGATAAAGTTGTTGTGACTTGAGTGGCGGCACTTGTAATATCTTGTTGGGAAATAATTGTAAAATCAGCTTTAGATGGGTCGCTGATCTTGTGCCTGGTCAAAAGAAAATACCCGACCTCGTCCTGAGTTTTGACTAACGCATTTTTATCTTTAGCTTCCAGAGAAATAGCCGTAAGATAATTAATACCAAACAAAGTTTTTTGGGCCGTCGAAATCGGTACAATCACCATATTATCAGGATTTTGAAAACCACTACCGCCTTTTGTTTTAGTCACACCAATAATTTTAAACGCGATTCGATCAATCCGAATAGTCTGGCCGATCACATTGGTATTGGTTCCAAATAAATCAGAAACAACTTGAGGCCCAACCACCACTACTTTTGATTGGGCCTGGACGTCACGATCACCAAAAAAATTACCGGACTCCAACGTAGTGTTATGAACCGACAAGTAAACTGAAGTAGCACCAACAACCGAAGTATTAGTATTATTTTTACCATTTGAAAGTTGGCTACGACTCGAAACTTCTGGCGAAACTTTAGCCACGGTTGTAATTGAAGAACTAGTAGAAATAGCTGTGGCATCTTCATTGGTCAAAGTTTTGACCGACGATTGCCCTCTAATTCCACCAGCCGAGGCCGAACCAGGCGAAACTGTTAATAAATTCGACCCAAGTGAAGAAATTTGATTTTCTACTGATTGTTTTGCCGACTGACCAATAGAAACTAAAGCAATAACCGCCCCGATCCCAATCACAATTCCCAAAACCGCCAAAACCGTTCTAGTTTTTTGAAGCCATAAAGCTTCGATTGCGGTAGATATGATTTCGTTAAAATTAGACATGTCTTTGCCCCGTATTAGGTTTGTCAGAAATTATTTTACCATCTTTTAAAACTACTATTCTTTTGGCATAGGCGGCCACGGTTGGCTCATGTGTAATCATAATAATAGTTTTACCTTGCTTATTTAAAGATCTGAAAATATGCATAATTTCTTCACTCTGAGTTGTGGCTAAATTACCCGTCGGCTCGTCTGCCATAATTACCGGTGGATCCATAGCCAAAGCTCTAGCCACGGCCACTCTTTGCTGTTGACCGCCAGACAACTGGCTCGGCGTATGGTCCAAACGATCACCCAACTCGACTATTTTTAATAATTCTATGGCTTTTTTAATCTTTTCTTCCAGTGGCACACCAGCATAAAGCATTGGCAACATGACATTTTTAAGCGCACTGGTTCTTGGCAGTAAATTAAAAAATTGAAAAACAAAACCAATTTTCTTATTACGGATTTTAGCTAATTCATTTTCAGAAAACTGACTGACTTCATGGCCATCAAAAATATAACTACCTTTAGTTGGCACATCCAGTAAACCCAAGATATGCATCATGGTCGATTTACCACTCCCAGACGGCCCCATAATCGCCACAAACTCGCCATCTTTAATTTCAAGATTTGCGCTATCTAAAGCTATGGTTTCTACATCACCGGAATGATAAATTTTCGAAATGTTTGTTAATTTGATCATATTTTAGTTAGCTCGACTGGCCGAACCCGATCTTACATTAGTATTTCCGCTTGAACCAAAACTACCTCCACCAGTCCTAATACCGCCAAAAATTGAACTGGTCGAGGAACTCGTTTTGGCCGTTGTAGTTGAACTTGAAACTGTACTTGTAATAACTTTTTCACCTTCGCTTAAACCAGATATAATCTCAGTCATCGTATCGGAACTAATACCAACCTCCACATTCTTAATTTGCGGTTGATTATTGACTAAAACTTGCACCGTATACTGACCATTATTTTGCGTTAGCGCCGCCGAAGACACATTAATCACATCGGCTTTAGTATCTAAAATAATATTGGCCGTGGCACTCATGTTCGGTAAAACATTATCAACCTGACTATCAAACTGAATCGTCACTGGATAATTAGTCACGCCAGAGCTAACCGTACCAGTCTTGTTGATACCAATAACTTTACCAGCGAAAGTTTTGTCGGTTAATGCATCAACCGTGATAGTCGCCTTTTGATCGGTTTTAATCTTGGCAATATCACTTTCAGAAACACTGACATTTATTACCGGGTTCGATTGATTAGATA
>JBAXXI010000025.1:0-7354 GCA_037127955.1 Candidatus Berkelbacteria bacterium
GGTTTCGCGCCATAAGGCGTAATGTAGCGAATGGCGTTTGGGTATTTTTTTAAAAGCTCTGGTGAGTATTTTTTCAAAGGAATCCAAAACATCCACCACTTAAACAATTTTTTAAAAATTGATGAAACTTCATTTGGCACGGTTTCATAAAACAGAACTGTTTTTTCTTCTTTAGCTAATTTTAAACCTTCTTTCAAAAGTTCGAAGCCTCGCTTAGCTCCAACACAATAACCAAGATATTTTTCATCCGGCAACACTACATTTAAATTTAAGGTACTCATTAAATTACCCCCCCGTTTTTAAAGTAACAATCGATTATATACCTATTTTTTTATTCTGTCAATCTTCAAATAAAATAAAACCCCTCGATTGCTCAAAGGGGTCTTATTTTAATTAAATTCAATGTTATTCAGGTAGCTCGTCGTCGTCTTCGTCTTCCTCAACCTCTTCACCTACACCACCCAAGGTTTCATCAGTCTCCTCTTCGTCACCCTCAACCACAGCGTCATCGGCTACGACATCGTCTGCCTGAACGTCCATGTCATTATTCATGATACCTCCTTTTTTGTCTTTTTTTAGAATTAAAAAAGACAATTAATTGATTACAAATTAATTGTCTAATTTTAGACTTTTCTTGTCAAATGTATATCTTTTAGAAACTTAAATCTTCGATTTTAACAATTTTTGCTTCGTTTGCGCCATCAACCACCTCAACTCCACCGGCAGCTAAAGATTTAGTTGAAACGATTACTCTTTTGACCACACCGATCAAATCAGCTTCGGCAAACTTTTCACCGGCCGAACCATCTCGATCATCAAACAAAACCGATAAACCTTTTTCTGTTAATTTTTTATAAACTTTTTCAGCCTCAGTATTTTGATTTAAAGAAATTAAATGCACATCAAATGGCGCGGCTTCAACCGGCCAAAACATTTTATTTTCATTGACACTATATTTCATTTCCACAATGGTCGCCATCAGTCTGGTCAAACCGATACCATAACAACCCATAATCACATCAACATCTTTACCGTCTTGATCGGTAATTTTTGTATTCATGGCTTTGGTATATTTTGTACTAAGTGGAAAAATATTCCCAATTTCAACACCAGCACTAACCTTAACTACACCACCACAGTTTGGACATTTATCACCTTCTTTAACTTTGGCAATTTCCTTATTTTCAGCAAAATCACAATCATCGCAATAATAAATTGTATCTTCGCCAATCTCAGTTAAAGCTTGAAACTCGTGACTAAACTCACTAAAAATACCACCTGAAGCACGGACATATTTGACCGGCACCTCTAATCTTTTGAAAATTTCTAAATAAGCATTTTTAGCTTTTTCATAAAAATTCTCAAAATCCGCTTCTGTTACATGAAAACTATACATGTCTTTCATAATGAATTCACGACCGCGAAGCAAGCCTGATTTGGCCCGTGGCTCATTACGAAATTTGGTTTGAATTTGGTACAAAGCTAATGGCAAATTTTTATACGATTTAACATGATTTCGAAAAATATCGATAACCTGTTCCTCATGAGTTGGCGCCAACAAAAGTTCTTTATCACGAGCATCTTTAAATTTGTATAGAATATCAATGGCCGATTCCGAACGTCCCGTTTCATCCCAAAGTTCTTTTGGCTGCAAAACATTCATCAATATTTCTTGGCCACCAATTTTATCCATTTCTTCGCGAATAACTTGCTCGATTTTTTTATAAACTCTCAATCCGAGTGGCAATAACGAATAAACGCCGGCCATTTGCTTTTGCACAAAACAAGCTCGCACAAAATAAGAAGCGTTGATTGAATCGGCATCAGCCGGAGTTTCTTTTAAAGTTTTAAAGAAAAGTTGAGATTGTAACATGGTTTCCTTTCAAATTCAGTTTAAAAAAAGTTCCTAACATCTTTAAATGTAATCGCCACGAAGAGTAAAATCAAGAGCGCGAACCCAACTAAATGGATAATATTTTCGATTTCCTGTCTTACAACTTTTTTGCGAAACAAGCCTTCAAGCGCCAGAAATAACACTTTTCCGCCATCAAGCGCTGGAAACGGTAAAATATTTACAATACCAAGGTTAATCGACAATAAAATCACTAACTGTAAGACATAAATCCAACCAACTTTAATCGCGGCTGCCGTAAAATTAAACAATCCAATCGGCCCAACGACACCTTGAGCAGCGGCACCAGCGTGACCGGTAGTGAAAATATTTTTAATCATGTCGCCCAGAAAAATAAATAATGTCCCAATCACCTTACCAGTCTCTACAATACTAGTTACAAAAGCCTGACCAAGATTTTGCTTAATTTTGGTAATCGAAACGATACTAACGCCAAGTGGCGAATCTTGTTTATCAGAAAGTTTAACTAACATTTCCTGATTTTGATTATTTTTCTGAATCGAAATTTTTACTTCTTTACCAGCGTTTTGCTTGGTAAATTGCTGTAAATCGGTGATCGAAGAAAAACCATTGATAATATCGTTAGCGCCAATCCCAGCGTTAGCCGCAGCCGAACCAGGCGCAACCGCCAACACCATCACTTTCGATTCTTTTTGCCCGACCATTTGCGACGGATCAGATACTAACGGCGTCATGCCAATACAAAAACCAATCGTCATTAAAACAATGGCTAAAATAAAGTTCATTAAAACACCGGCCACCACAATCCAAATACGAGTTAAAACAGATTTATGAGCAAAAGAATCTTTTTGAGCACTACTACTTCCGGTACCGGGGATTTTAACGCCACCTTTTGCCGATGTAATTTCGCCTTCCTCGCCTAAAAGCTTAACATAACCTCCTAGAGGAATGGCGTTGATAGCATAAATAGTCCCCTCGCGTTTAATTGACCACAGTCTTGGCGGAAAACCAAAAGCAAACTCCTCAACCTTAACACCAGCTTTCTTGGCCGCTAAAAAATGACCGAATTCATGAACAAAAACCAATAACCCAAGAATGACTATAAAAACAATAATCGTTAAAAACATTATTCCGCCTTTTTAAAATCCCTGCAAATGCAAGGATTTCTATTTACATGGTCATCAATTCTTTTTCTTTTAGTTCGCTAAGTTCAAGAATTTTTTTATTATAATCAGCTATTTCTTTATTCAAAAGTTCTTCACCGCGATAACGATCATCTTCGGTTAAAGAACCAGCTTTTTCTAAAGCTTGAATTTCCTTCCAAGCTTCTTCGCGTAAAGTTCTGAGTACAATCCTTGAAGCTTCAGCTTTTTGGTGAGTCAATTTAACAAATTCTAAACGACGCTCCTGGGTCAAAGGTGGCAAGGAGATTCTGATCACTCGACCATCATTAGTAATACCAAAACCTAAATTTGAATTTCGAAGCGCAGTTTCGATATCGTTTAAAGAACTAATATCCCAAGGTTGAATACTAATCAAACTAGCATCTGGCGTGGAAACATTAGCCATATTTTTAAGCGGTGTCGAAGCGCCATAATAAGAAACAGAAATATTATCCACCAAAGAAGCACTGGCCTTGCCAGTTCGAATAGTTTGGAGATCTTCTTTTAATTTAGCCACAACTTCGTCCATTTTTGGACCGATTTTGTTGATGATTGGTTGCAACATAATCCCTCTTTCTTTATTAAAAACGAGTTTTTATTTCTCTTCGCCCAATTCAAATCTGGCAAAACGTTTTACTTGAATATTTTCGCGAATTTTACCGATTAACGAATTGATATATTCTTCAACTTTCATTGAAGAATCTAGAATATAGTCCTGAGTCAACAATTCAGTCGTATCAGCAGGGTTCATGGAAGCAATTTGCATGGCTAAATTGTGAGCTAATTTCTTAAAATCATCATTTTTAGCAACAAAATCAGACTCGCAAGCCAATTCCAACATCACACCAATTTTACCAGCGTGAGTATAAGTTTCGATCACACCTTGATGAGTTGCTCGATCAGCTTTCTTTTTAGCGATCGCATCGGCATTTGAAGCTAAAATTTCTTTGGCTTTTTTAAAATCATTACCAGACTCTTCAAGGGCTTTTTTACAGTCCATGACGCCGGCGCCGGTTTCTTCTCTTAATTTAGCAATATCTTCTGACAAACTCACTTGTCCTCCTTGTCAGCCTTTTTAGTTTCTTTTTCTTCAGATTTTTTCTCTGTTTTGACCTGTTTTTTGACACCAACGATTTCGTTGACTTCTTTCATGATCAAATCGATAGATTTAGCCGCATCATCATTGGCCGGGATAATATGACCGATTTTTTCTGGATTAGCATCGGTATCAGCAATCGCAATAACCGGAATACCAATTCGAGAAGCTTCATCAATCGCCAACTGTTCATGATGAGCATCGATCACAAAAAGTAAATCAGGTAATTTTTTCATATCTTTAACGCCACCAAAAACAGATCGAAGTTTTTCTAAACGATCGGTCATTAATTTGCGTTCTTTTTTAGTAATCGCCGCAAATTCAGGAGCAACGATTTGATTTTCCAATCGTTCCATTTCAGTAATTGAACGACGAACGGTTTCATAATTAGTTAGAGTGCCACCCAGCCAACGATGGTTAATATAAGGCATACCAGCGGCTTCAGCAGTCGATTTAATCACGTCTTTCGCTTGGCGTTTGGTACCGACAAATAAAACTATTTTACCGGCTTCAATTTCTTGTTTTAAGAATTTCAAAGCACCTTCAAGTAAATCTTTAGTTTTATCGAGATCGATAATAAAGACTCCTTCACGGAGACTAAATGTGTAATCTTTCATTTTTGGGTTTGATCGTTCTTTTTTGTGACCAAAATGAACACCCGCTTCAAGTAAATCCATTAATGTTGGCATAATTTTAGGAAACCTTTCTTTACAAAAATTGTTTTTTCTGTTTGTTAGATAAATCATACCATAACTCGTTGATTTTGACAAGATGTGAACATGTATTTTTAAGTAACATCAAAATTAACTACGGGATTTTAACAAAAAATATCTAAATATTTACAAAGGTGTGTTAAAAATAACTCGTTGATTTTGACAAGATGTGAACATGTATTTTTAAGTAACATCAAAATTAACTACGGGATTTTAACAAGTTTCCGACCCAAGTATTGCAAAAGTTGCCTAATTATGGTATAATTTTTTTACAAGCTAATTAATCAAGGAAGAATAAATCGAATGAAACAGAATCTTCACCCAAAATACAATGAAAATGTAAAAGTTACCTGTTCATGTGGCAACACTTTTGAAACAGGTTCAACTATCGACTCAATCAATGTTGAGGTTTGTTCAGCGTGCCACCCGTTCTATACCGGTACCGCTAAATTCATTGATACTGCTGGTCGTGTTGATAAATTCAAAGCCAAAATGGAAATGGCCGAGAAATTCAAAGCACAAAAAACCGCTAATAAAAAATAACTACGCCAATATTAAAATCGGCTCAATTTGGTATACTATAAGTGTACTAGGTCGCCGATTTTTTAATAAGTTTCAAATCAAAATGGAGTCAAAGTGAATAAAGAACGTTTGGAAAAAATATTATCACGATTTAATGAATTAGAAGAAAAAATGCAAGATACCACTCTAATGAGTGATCAAAATGAATTTCTTAAAATCATTAAAGAGAAAAATGAAATCGAGCCAGCCGCCATGGCCGCTCGAACCTATCTTAATATTGAGAAAAAAATCACTGAATGCGAAGAAATCATGGCTGGCGATGACGATTTGATGAAAGAAATGGCCACGGAAGAACTCGAAGAATTAAAAAATGAAAAAAATGAGGCCGAGGCTCAACTTAAAATTGCGCTTTTACCTGTTGATCCAAACGATAAAAAAGACGTTATTATCGAAATCAGACCAGCCGCCGGCGGCGATGAATCAGAGCTTTTTGCTTCTGAACTTTTTCGTATGTATTCACGATATGCTGAAAAAAATAATTGGCGCGTAGAAGTAATGGACTCTCAAACCAGCGCTTTGGGTGGTATCAAATCTTTAACTTTTCGTATGATCGGACAAAATGTTTACGGTAAAATGAAATACGAAAGCGGTGTTCACCGAGTTCAACGCGTACCAGAAACCGAAAAAGCTGGTCGTATTCACACCTCAACTGTTACTGTGGCGGTTCTGCCAGAAGCCGAGGAAGCCGATATTGAAGTCCGCAATGAAGATTTAAGAATTGATACTTTTTGTTCCGGCGGCGCCGGTGGGCAATCCGTTAACACTACTTATTCAGCCGTTCGTATCACCCACGTTCCAACTGGCGTAGTCGTTAGCTGCCAAGATGAACGCTCACAGCTTAAAAATAGATTAAAAGCTATGAGTATTTTGCGTTCTCGCTTACTCGCTGCCCGCGAAGAAAAATTAGCCCAGGAGCGCGGCGATGCCCGTCGTGACCAAATTGGTACCGGCGACAGAAGTGAAAAAATTAGAACTTACAACTTTCCACAAGACAGAATTACCGATCACCGCATCAACCAATCATGGCACAGTATCAATACAATCTTGGAAGGTAATATGGACCCAATGATCAATGCTTTAAGTCAAGAAGATCAAGCCAGAAAATTATCGACCGACGAGGTATAAAATATGACTATCAAAAAAACTCTTATTCAATCTATTAACACCCTGGAAGACGCTAATATTCCTAACCCGGAATTGGACGCCAGAATTCTAGTTAAACACGTCACCGGTTTCAGCGAAGCCGAACTGATTAAAAATATGAATCAATTAATTCCTACTCGGCTCAATCGAAGAATTGATATTTTAGTGGCGCGCCGAGCTCAAAACGAACCGATTGCTTATATTCTGATCAAAAAAGAGTTTTTTGGCTTCAATTTTATGGTTAATAAAAATGTTTTGGTTCCTCGTCCAGAAAGTGAATGGTTAGTCGAGCAGTCTCTCGAATATCTCAAAAACCACAAATCTAAACTCAAAACTGTTTTAGATATGGGTACTGGCTCAGGTTGTTTGATTATTTCTGTCATGCGCCAACTCAAGGAAGAAAAATCAAAACTTGAAATCAAGGCTTTAGCTACCGATAATTCCCCAGAAGCTTTAAAAGTGGCTCAACAAAACGCTAAAAACAACGGCACACTCAATATTGAATTTATTGAGTCCGATTTGTTTAAGAACATTGATGAAAATATCAAATTCGATTTAATTATGGCTAATCTTCCCTATGTACCGGCTGACGGCGCTGACAAAAGCACTGAATTTGAACCAAAGGAAGCCATTTTTGCTGCCGATAACGGCACCGAAATTATCAAAAAGTTCTTAACCGAAGCTAAAAATCACTTGAAAGATATGGATAGTTTGATTTTAATTGAACTCGATCCTCGTAATGCCGATGATTTAGCCAAATTTGCTAAAAAAACCGGCTATAAAG
>JBAXXI010000026.1:0-6751 GCA_037127955.1 Candidatus Berkelbacteria bacterium
GCGGAAAAAATCGTTGATTTTACAACCGCCGATCACGATGCCAGTGTGTATTTTGTGCCTCTGGCTGACCACACTTTAATTATGAGTTACTCGGCCAAAATTAGTTTGGTTGATCCGGTGGCAAAAATCATAACCGATTTAAAGCCAAAATTTAATTACGATTTTGACCATATACGTTTATCGCCAAACAAACAGTATTTGGCCGTAAATACTTACGATGGGATCAAAATTTTGAAAGTTTCTGACTTTAGTTTGGTTAAAACCATTAATTTGGATTTTGAAGATTCGATCGCTTGGTCGCCAGACAGCGACGCCATTGTGTCCGTCAACGACGATTATAGTAGTTCGGGTACAATCGTTTCTATTTCCTGGTTGTCAGATGGTAAGATTGAAACTGTGACCACAATTAAGCACTCCGCGGCGTCTAAACGAACCGCTTACGGTGATATATTTTGTTCAGTTGGCTGGACGCGTTAATTTTTCAAACCCGTTATGAAAGTAGCGGGTTTTTTAATTGCCATTTTGCCCCCAAGGGCATACAATAAGGTTAATTAAATATTAATTTGGAGATTAAATATGGCTGAAATTAGTTTGCAAAAAGTGACACAAAAAGGAATTTTTCGCCGCGGCGATAAGTACTTATTTGTCAAAGAAGACAATCAATTTTGGGAATTGCCGGGCGGCAGACTCGAGCTTGGTGAAGAGTTGGAAGCTGGTTTCGCCCGCGAAATCGAAGAAGAACTGGGCTGGCAAAACGTTAAAATGGGTCAAGTGGTTAGTGTTTGGAGTAAGAAAGGGCTGGCTAGTACTCATATCCAGTATATTGTGGTTTGTGTGTTGGCCGAGGCAAAAGACGAATCAATTGCTTTAAGCGATGAACATATCGATTTTGGCTGGTTTACGCTCGCCGAACTCGAAACCATGCAGGTTTTACCAGGTTTTATCGAGTCAATTAAGAAAGCCGAAAAAGTAAAGGAGAAAAATGTTTAATATTATCTTGACATCAAGTCTTCACAATGTCGGAGGACACATTGCACAACATATTGATAAAAGCGCGAAGAAATTTTTGTTTATTTTAACCGCGTCGGAAAATGCCGAGGGTGAGAAGAAATGGAAAATAGACGATAAAAAATCTTTGACTGATCAAGGTTATGATTTGGAAGATTATACTATTACTGGTAAAACCGCTGAGGAAGTCGAAAATAAACTGGCTGGTGTCGACGGGATCGTGATGGAAGGTGGTAATCCTTTTTATTTGCTTCAACAAATTCAATTAACCAAAACCGCCGAAGTTTTTAAAAAGTTTGTCTCGAGTGGCAAGTACTATATTGGTTCCAGCGCTGGTGCGATGGTGGCTGGTCCAGATATTTATGCGTCAAGAGGATTAGATGATGTATCTGAGGCACCGCAGATTAATGGTTATGAGGGTTTAAATTTAACCGATATTGCGGTCCAGCCTCACTGGGGTAGCGACAAATTTCGCGATTTGTACCTCAACGAAACCGTGGCTAATCTTTACACGTCCGGCCTAAAAACCGTTTTGCTAACTGATACTCAATACCTACTTGTCGATGTAGATAAAAATATAAAAATTGTGGATAGTGCGTGTGAATAAGCGAACGTTTTTGTCGTAAATTTGCTAATTTAACCTGTTCAGACTACAATAAAATCTAAAAAGTGAAATATTCGAAAAATAATAAACATATGAAAGGAGAAAAATGGAAATTTTAACACAGTATTTGATTACTTTTGGCTGGGGGCTAACAGGCGCAATTACAATGGCTATCGCTTTACCTGTTTTACTCTGGGTTTTCGACAAATTCACTCCAATCAATGAGTGGGAAGAAATTAAAAAAGGCAATATTGGCGTATCTTTAATTTTAGTTGCTTTAATTATAGGTTTTGCTATTGTTATGGCAGTTTCAATTTTGCCAGGAAATTAAATGAAAAATATTTTTATATTTTTTCTAATTTTATCATTCTTGTTTGTGCCAATTAATATTTGGGCTCATCCTGGGAAATTAGATGTTCGTGGTGGTCATATTTGTAAAACAAATTGTGACAAATGGGGAGTTAAGGCAGGTGAATGGCATAAACATAAAGATGTGATTGAAACAGTTAAGAAAGCAAAATTTTCTACTAAGACAAAAACCAAAACTAAAATATTAAAAAACATTAAAACTAGATCAAAAAAATAAGAAATATAGCTATTATTAAAAGTAAGGTGTATACTCATTGTGTTCGATCAATTAATATTTTAAGGAAAAAATGAAAAAATTATTATTTCTATTAATGCTTATAGGTGTCTTATTCTTAACGGTACCGGCCGCAAAAGCTTATACTGTAAATGGTTATTTTAGATCAAGCGGTACATATGTTTCTCCTTATACACGATCGTTGCCAAACGCCTATCGCTATGATAATTATGGTTATCGTTCGTATCAGCCTTTGTATAATAGTTCTTATTATACGCCAACTAGAAATTATAGTTCTTCTTGGTATACACCATATAGATCATCGTATTTCAGATATTAAATTGTTTCAGTCTTCAGCAAAAAACCGGGTATTAACTCGGTTTTTTTGTATTTATTAAGAAATAAGCTTGACCATTTTTTATTTTTAGAGCAGAATTTAATAAGATTCTTTGATATAAAAGGAGAAAATTTATGAAGCCGAAAGAAATTGATTTAGGATTTAAAATTAATGAAGAAAAGGTTATGGCACTAGATTTGCCGGTCGAAGAAATGTTGATAGCCGATTTGATGAACAATGCAGAGACTTGTTACTTAGAAAAAGAGGGGACCGATGATTGGAATTTGAGTCCTAGTGAACTAATTCAAAATTTTGATAAAGAAACGACTCATGCTCGTCGAGTTGAAGGCGTGGATTTAAGTTTTCCAATCGTCATTTACTATTTTCGCGATCAATGGATTATTCTTGACGGCGTTCACCGTTTTACCAAAGCATTGATACAAAAATCGCCAACCATAAAAGTCAAAAAACTTCCCGAATCCTTACTCTCAATCATAAAGTAACTTTTTACATTTCTATTTACTCATAAAAAATACCTAGACGAAATTCGTATATTCGTACGAATGTAAGAATATCATCAAGGTGGTGTATGATTGAAGTGAAGAAATATTTAAGTATTTTGGATGAATGATGAAAAAGAAAATTGTGGAAAGAATTGAAAGAGTGTTTAAGGGCGCGGCCAATCATAATCGAGTGGAAATTTTAGATTATATTGCCACGGCCAACGACACGACACTTTGGCAAATTAGCCAGGAATTAGAGATTGATTTTCGATTAGTATCGCACCACACCGAAATTTTAGAAAGCGCCGGATTGATCGAAAAACAGTATGTCGGTCGTTCGGTTATGCATTTTTTAACACCTTACGGCAAGGCTGTGGTCGATTTTTTTAAAATTTTATCTTGACCAAAGAAAATATTTAGCGGAAAATTAAAATAAATACAAATAAGAAAGTAAGGAAAATATGCCAAATTCACCAGAAATGAACTCATGCGAATCAGTGTCGGACAGAGATTTAATGAACGACAAAGAATATGTCGATAATTTGGTTTTTCATTTAACTCAACCTTGTCGGGTTGGGGTTGATGATACTGGTAATATTTATGATCGTGGTAAGTTTTATTTAAATCTTTCCAGAGAAGCACTCGAAACAATCAAGGATGAAGCGCAGAAAGAACGGTTGCAAAATTTTATTGATATATATACACCTCAGTATGAATTTGAAAAATAGTGATAATTGTGTCTAATATTATACTTTGAATGTTTGGCGTTAGTACTCGATTTTTAAATTAAAAACCCCTCTCTAAGAAAGGGGTTGGTTGGTTATTTGGTGTAAATTTTATTGTAGGCGTCGATAAAGTCGGCCACGGCGTGACCGAGGATTTGACACTGTTCGTCCGCGTGATTAATATGAAGCTCGGCATTATCGAAAATGCTTGCGCCCATAATTGATACAAGGTCGGAGAAATAACTGCCTTTATGTTGTTTAGCCCACATTGGTAAGCTAAAGATGAGCAGGTTACAAGCTATTTGAAGCTGGGTAACGGGTATTTCGCTTTGAAAAAAGTAGACAAATTCCGTCACCAGTTCGGCGGGCTTGTAGTGAGCCAATAATCGTTCGGTGACATCGGGTAGAGTTTTTTCGGTCCATTCGATTTTGGCCAAATTTTCAATTTCTTCAATAAAAGTACTATCGTCAATGACGTCAATTTCATTAATTTCGTTGATAATTTGATCGATCTGCGTATAAAGTTTGTCTTTCTGGATAATTTGACATAGCTTAGCAAACGCAAGTAGGCATTTGATTTCTTTGATACTGACAAAATCGTCTTTTTTTATTAAATTATAATTCAGAACTATTTTGGAGATTTCTTCTGGATCATAATTTTTAATATTCGGATGATCAAGCAAAATTTGTTCTTTTACGCTCGGATCATAATCTGTTTCTACAGATTCCGTGGAAATGCTTTTAAGCAGATCTTCCAGTGTGTGCTCACCAATGATTTTGGCTAAGTCGCCCGGCTCGATAGTGTTGTCATTGAGTCGTTTGTACAAGATACGCATAATCGTTTCTTGATTACAGCCAAGCGCTTCAGTGATCGCTTCGTCGTTTGGAAAAATCGCCAAGATTTTGGCTTTAAGTTCAGCAGGTAAATTGTTCATGTTCTTCCCCTTTGTTTTTGATTCTTTGATATTTATATCATATAAATGTGGTTTTGTCAATAAAAAAACCGCTACTTTCATAGCGGTTGAAGGGTTGATACTAATTTTCGAGATCAAATTGTTCGATTTCATTTTGGATTCGTTGGACATCCTGTTCTTTTTGAGCCAGTTGATCTTTCAATCGTTCAAGTTCTCCTTGGGCGCGAGATAAATTTGCCTCAAGAATTGATTTCCTTTGTTCTCTTTTGGCAATTTTTTCTTTTTCTAATTCGTCCAAATAACTGTCAGCTGCTTCGTAAAATATCATACTTGGCATAAAATGAACATTTTGGTAATCATCGGGTCTGTCAGGAATCGGGTCAAATAAACCTTTGATGATTAAGTTGCACAAAACAGCTCTCATCACTTTAGGTGAATAATTTTCGGTCGAATAGGCTTTGATGGCCAAGAAAAGTTCGGTTTCGCTAAACATTCTTGGTTTTTCAGGTTGTCTGTCTTTAGGCAAAACGAGTTTGTAACAGAATTCTCTTAAGTTTGCCGGGTCCATAATTTTCTTCGTCAAACTTTCGCAAATTTTAACCTGATTAAGAGTTTTCGATTTAAGACTATTAATAGTGTCCCGGGATTTTGAGCTAAGACTTTGTTCAAAGAGAATCGCTTCGTTTTCGCCGTGTTTTAGGAATCGAGTTACATGTACTCTGGAGAGACCTAAAATTACGTCCGCGGTTTTTTCGTCTGATAAGATCAGGAAGCATTTCCAATTGAGGAGTGTGTCGCGCTGGCGTATTCTGACTTCAACAGTTTTGCGGTCAAAACAGTCCTTGCCAATAATGCATATACCTGAAAATTCGCGTTTTGAATAAATCGGTGGGCCGACGACCTTGAGTTTTACTCTAAGTGGCCGCGGCTGGGTGCTTAAAACTTCATGGATTTCAATACAAAGATCTTCCAACGGACCTTGAAGAAAATTGATGAATTCCTGAATCGGCGGTTTAGTGCCGTTGCAATTACGCGCCTCGCCGACAATTGTGACGAGATTGGGTGCTGTTGTGTTTGGCATAGTCTGCCTCCTTTGATTGTTAAGGTTACAAAAGATTGTATCATATTTTTTTAAGTTTGTGAAGTCTTGAGTATCTTCAATTAAAAAAGGAAGTATTTACATACTTCCTAGAGGTTCATTTTTCAGAGAGAGTGTCCCAGACATTTGATAAACTCATGACAATATTTAAGGCGAAATTTCCGCCTTTTGAAACAGGTAAGGTTAAATCGACCCCAAAAGCCTGGTTTTCGTAGCGGCCGTGAAGCAGGGTAGTCGAGTTGCCGACTTGAGCTAAAGGAACTAATCCTTCAGGTTTACCGTAAGCTTCCAAACCTTTATAAAAGGTAGTGTTTTGTTTACGAAACTCTAAACCAACCGAATAAGCACCAACCAATTCTTGTTGACTGTCGTAAAAGTCGGTATTGGTCCAACGGACCCCGATTTCTGGACTAACGGCTGATTTACACTCGGCACCATAAATGTAACGAACATAATCGGCGCCTCCACCTAAAACTTTACTGTAACTGTAGCTTTCGCCGGTATTGCCATGAATCGAGTCGAAACCACTATTAAGCGGGATTCTTACGGCAATATAAGGTGAAGTTTCTTTGATCAATGCGGCTTCTAAACGAAGGTTTGGACCAAAGAAACTGGCGAAGCTGCCTGAGCCGAAATCATTGGCGTCAAATGTGCCGATTTTGGTTTTGTCAAAACTATTGCCAGAATGCGGGTTGGTGATAGTCGGGTTAAGCCCTTCGGCTACAACCGCGGCCGGTGCATCTTGAGGGTTGGTACCGTCATAGCCAAACTGAAAACTGGCTCTGAGGTTGATGTCTTTGGCTAAAATTGGCAAAGCCAATATGAATATAGCCACGAGGAAACACGAGGTGGTTAAGGTACGCATAATCTTCTCCCGAAATGGTATTTATCCAGTCAATTTTTGACTAGATAGATCCAATTCAGGAAAAATTAATTGCCTCAAATATACGCCTATTTTTTATCTTTGTCAAGGAGTTA
>JBAXXI010000027.1:0-6023 GCA_037127955.1 Candidatus Berkelbacteria bacterium
CGCATCTTCGGCAAATCTAAATTGCTCGAGGATAATACCGCGGCGGTGCGCTAATTCCAAAGCTTCCGGCTCGGCAATTCGATCGGTACCGTCGGAACCATCTTTAACTCGCATATATTCGTGAAGATAAATAATTTTTTTAATCCCAACATTGTTTAAAACTTTCATACAATCGTAACAAGGAAACTGGGTAATGTAGAGCGTGGCGCCCTTTAAGCGACGCGTATCAAAGGCGTTGATGATACCGTTAACCTCACTGTGAACCCCGCGGCAACGACGGATTTCGCCAGTAATCGGGTCACCATCAACCTTGGCGCAACCAAAAGTATTGCCATCGTAATCACCAACCGATGGACCATTATAACCAATTGAAATAATTTTATGATCATCGTCAACATAAACTGAAGCGATCCGGTGGTAATTGCACGAAACCCGGCCCGTAGCCGTAATGGCAATGCGCATAAAAAATTCGTCCCAACCCAACCGCTTCCAGGGTTTAAATTTATTTTTTTCCGCTGGCACCAAAGCCTCCTTCGCCCCTCTCACTGTTACTTAATTCTTCCACTTCTTCAATATCACAAATTTCCACTGGCTGGATTAACATTTGAGCCACTCGATCGCCTTTTTCGATTGTATAAGCCTCTTCGCCCAAATTAATCATAATCACTTTGTATTCACCACGGTAGCCCGCATCAACCACGCCGGCCAGACAATGAATACCATTTTTGATAGCCATACCACTGCGATCCAAAATCCTGGCCACAAACCCGTGAGGAATTTCCAGGGCAAAACCAAGCGCCACCGCGTGACGCGCCCCCGGCGCAATTACAATATCTTCACATGAATATAAATCCAAACCGGCGTCCCCTGGGTGAGCATAAGTTGGAATTTTAGCATCTGTTACTAATTTTTGAAATTTAATTGTCATTTTCTCCTTAAGTTCATGAATTTTCTTCTGTTACCTATTCTCATAGTAAAGAGCCAACGATTTTTTGTCAAAAAGTCAAGCTAAAAACGCATCCATCAAACGACTGGTTTTTTGCGAAGTTTTAAGGTATATTGGATGTATGAATATCATTAGTCAAAACAAATTAGCCAGACTTGAATACGAAATCCTCGATAAATTCGAAGCGGGGCTAATTTTGACTGGACCAGAAATTAAAGCCATTCGCGCTCACCGAGCTAATTTAAACGGCACTTTTTGTCGGATTATAAACGACGAGGCCTGGATTCTGAATATGCATATTTCCAATATGGTTGAACCAGAACGCAGTCGCAAACTCTTACTTCATAAACACGAAATCCAATCCTTGATTGGCAAAACTCAACAAAAAGGTTTATCGCTCATTCCTTTAGCTCTCTATATTAAAAAAGGTAAAGCTAAAATCGAAATCGCTCTAGCTCGCGGTAAAAAGATTTACGACCACAGAGCTGAACTAAAAAAACGCGATCTTAATCGCCAGGCCGAGCGCGAACTTAATTAATCAAATTTATTTAACAAAAAAGAGGTAATCGATTTAATTCGAAATCCTCTTTTTTTAATATCAAACTTTTAAATTTTAAAACAAAAACGCCTGTTTAATAAATGTAACCTTTGATGAATTTAGCGTTATCACTAATGGTTCTAGTTGAAACCACACCGTAACCCTTAAAATTCATCTCCGAAATGGTAATTTTACCATTATTAACAGCTTCGACATAGGCCACATGACCCACGCGTCCGCCTTCGGAAGTTACTACGATTGCACCTGGTTGAGGTTCATCGCCAGTAGTCAAACCAGCCGATTTTGCACCCGACAACCAAGTTCCAGCATTACCAGTCCAGGTAACTGTTCTTTTTTGTGAAACATAATAGGTACAGTAACCGTATGGAAAATAATGCGGCCCAGTCACTAATGAATAGTCAACTGGTTCACGTCGATAGGTCGTCCCTAAAACTCGAGGTGGATCCACCGGAGTAATTTGGGTTTCAGTCACTATCGGCTTTTCAATGAAATCATCGCTGGTATCTACCGGAGCTTGTGCTTGAACCGTTTGTGTTTGCGGTGCAACAACTGGGTAAACATCAGCAACAACTTGAGCTAATTTAGCCCCACTCCAATTGAGAGAAGCAGCCTGAGCTTTAGGCGCGTTTACGAATAAACTTAGAACTAAAACTAAAGCTACAAATCCCCCTACCCGAAACGGGCTTAAAGGAGTAATTTTTTGATTGATTTTTGATCCGAGACCAGAAATCGTGCTAATTTTTTTAATTGTGTTTTGTTTTTGTTTGAGGGTTCTTTTTGTTTTTGGTGCATCCCCTTGATACTCTTGAGACTGTCCCCTTTGTGAGCCTGTAAGGCTCTCTGTGGTAAATGTTTCCTGGCATATGTGATCGTCCAGGCTACCAGTACCACTGGTTAAGTTTGGTGTACAAATGATGACCTCCATAAAAAGAGAAAGAATAACTGAGCCCCATCCTTATTAAAGTTCAGATGTCAACTACTTTTCCCTTTAGTTAACCGTTTTTAGTTAACATGGTTTTAATTTTACCATATCTGTCAACTTTGTCAAGGGTTAGTACTCAAACCTGTTAATCCACAAGGAGTAGCGATTTGCAAAAACCACATTTTTTGTTTTTGATACGAATTTTGACTAAACTGTGGATAAATTTTTATCTTAAATTTGATGATTTTCCTTCCAATATTTGAAAATTGGCACTTGACCGTTGATAATTGCCAATAATTATGCTACAATAATTGGCAAGGGGCTGTATAGATTCGACAGAAAGATTAACTCACAATTTCAAGTCGAGCACGTCATTTTGACTCGTTAAATCAAATGGCAAAATTTTAAACGCAAAAAATACGTTTAGCCCTGCCTTAGCTTTAGCTTAATAGTTTTAGCTTTACAGCAGCGTCTTCCTCTCTGATGACCAACCGGAGAGAGCGGGCGTCACAATTTGGTCTATATCTATCTAGGTAGCTTTAGTCGATAGAAGAAAAAACCAAAGCAAATTTAAGCTTGTTTTTAAAGAATTGTGCCTAGGTCTTTTTGGACGGGGGTGCGACTCCCCCCAGCTCCACCAACCTTCGCTCGTTTCTTTCAGAACCGAGCTACGGTTGGCACAGCCACTATGTAAAGAAGTTACTATAACAAGAAAAGAAGGTTGTCCTCCGTAGTCGCGCAGCGCGAAGGAGGGCTTTTTGTTATAATAAATATATGTACTATGTATATATTCTAAAAATGTCAAACCAGCAATATTATGTCGGTTTCAGCGAAGATATTAAAACCAGAATCATTGATCATGACCAAGGCAAATGCGATACCACAAAAAAATTCCGACCAGTGAAATTAATTTGGTATTGCGATTTTGTAAATAAAAAACAAGCACTCGAGTTTGAAAAATATTTAAAAAGCGGTTCAGGCACAGAATTTAGACATAGACACCTAGAGTAGTCAAAAACAAACCTAAGAGATTTTTTGATATTTTTGGCCTGTTTTTTTGATAAAAACAATCAATAGCTTATAATAAACATATGAAAATATTAATTATCGACAATGGCTCGAGTTATTTAAATAAAATTAAGGAAGCAATTTCCGACACTAGTTTCGATGTCGAACCTTTTTCTAATATAAATTTAGAAAAAATAAATAATTACGACGGCGTCATCCTTTCCGGCGGACACGATTTTCCAGTCATTGGCAATGAAAACAAATTAGCCAAAGAAATCGAATTAATTGAAAATATAAACAAGCCGATTCTTGGAATTTGCTTTGGGTTTGAATTAATTGCTCATGTTTATAAATCAGAACTTGCAAGATCAAAAGAAAAAGAAAAAGGTATTTTAGATCTCGAAATAATTCAAAATGACCCAATTTTTGCTAATATTTCCAATTTAAAAGTTTACGAAAGTCACCGTTGGATTGTTAAAAAAGTTGGCGAGGATTTGCTGGCTCTCGCTAAATCCGAGGACGGGATTGAAGTTATAAAACACAAAAACCGATTAATTTACGGTGTGCAATTTCACCCCGAAATGCTTGCCGATGATACTTGCGACCAAACTATTATCAAAAACTTTTTGACTCTAATTTGAACCTTATACAAACGCCTCAGTCCATTGAGGCGTTTGTAGTAAATTAAGCTCAAGATTAAAAAAATCACCCTGGCAATAAACCAAGGTGATTTATGGGTTTTCACCCAACCGATAAGTTCGTAAATTTTAGCGATCGCTCCCGTCATCGACTATACCGTCGCCGAAATCCACACATTCCCACAGAATATCATCGCTGCCAGAGATCTCAGCGATTTCCAGTGCTTCATCGTCAGCAAGCAGACCAACTTCCATAACTGCGACCACCATGATAGCCTCATCGCAAAGTTCCGGTAAGCCTGAAAAGCCGAATAAATAGCCTGTACCATCATTATCAAAACCAGTAATGGCGCCGCCCCATTTATTATTTTCCGGATCACGACTTTGATAACTTGATCTAACATGCTGCGGATCAGCCAGGAATTCCGCCTCCAAACGATGCACCTTTTCCTGACAAAGCTCAATGTACTCATCCTTGTTATCGTCTGACACCTCACCGATAAGCATTGGTTCGATCAGAAGTTCTTCCCGACCGATTACCTTTAGACAAAAATAACCGCCAGTATCACACGACTCGAGAAGTTTTTGTGCTGATGGAGCCTTTAGGACATCAGCGAAGGCCGTATTTACTGCATTCGGTACGCGATCGATCGATAGCGTATTTACAAGTTCACCCATTTTATTTCTCCTTTTACTGAATTTGGGATATGCTCACTATACCAGTAAAAAGCACGATTGTCAAGGTAAAATATGGCTATGATTCTTGACTTCTGGTAAAAATAAGGTTACAATTACCGCAGATTAAGTTAGTAAAACTTAAAGTATATTTTACGAAAAAAGGAGGCATAAACATGCCTGATGAACAACCAAAAACTAAGCCGTTCCATCAAAGTATTGTAGATGCAATTAAAAGATGCAAAAACGAAGAAGAATTTTCTCTTATTTTGCAAATAATTGAGGAAACCGATATTCCGAATAATCACGATAAAATTCTGAATGCAATTGATGATTTTTCAAATTCTCATGATAAAACAAAATTGGCTGGAAAAATTGTCAGTGTCACAACATCGATTTTGGCTCAAAAAGAATATTACGAATCCGCACCAGAAAGAACTCAAAAAATACTTCAAGAAATAATTATGAAATTATAATCCTACAAACCGCCGCCCTGGTGGTTTTTAAATTATCTTCTCTTGAATTACAAGGAAAATTGTACTACAATAACCGCAGATTAAGTTTTAAAACTTAAAGTATATTTCGATATGAAGGAGGCGCAAAATGTCTGATAAAAAACCAGAAACCAAGCCATCTGAGATAGCGATTATTCATGCCATCAAAAAAGACGAGAAACCAAAGACTAAACCATTTGGGAAATCGATTATTGATGCCATCAAAAGATGTAAAAACGAAGACGAAATTTTGCCTCTTTTGAAACTAATCGAAGAAACCCAAATTAAAAGCAATCACATTGCAATTTTGAATGCGATTGATGAATTTTTTGCTTCCCACGAAAATACAAAATCCGCCGGCGCGATTGTCAGCGTCACGACATCAATTTTGGCTCAAAAAGATTGGATTGACAGCGCGCCAGAAAGAACTGCACAAATAATGACAGACATTATCATGAATTTAAAATAACCCTTTCCCCCACCGCCGTAACCGGCGGTTTTTAAATACCTTGATAATATCATTAGAGCGTGTTGACGAGCTTACCCTTAAGATAGCTTTCGATGTTATCGATCATAATATCGTAAGACTTGCGGCAAGTCACATCGGTGCGAGCGGCTAAGTGAGGCGTGGCTAAAATCTTAGGGTGATTAGCCAAACGAATATAGTACGGATCGGTTGAATCGCCAACAATAATCGTACCACAATCATCGGCGGCGCCAGCAATCCGACCGTTATCAATCTCGCGAATCAAAGCATCAACATCATAAAGAGTACTACTAG
>JBAXXI010000028.1:0-5834 GCA_037127955.1 Candidatus Berkelbacteria bacterium
AATGAGAATGTAGCAAAATATAAATTTTTGATATTTTTTCGATCAAATTTGTGAAAATCTGGCCTGACAATAGTATCGATTATTTGACGGGCACGATCAGCTCGAAAATTGAAAAAAATCATCGCGTCATTATCGGAAAGTGGGTGATAAGGATTGTTTTTGGTTTGAATCGTAGTCGGAACAATAAATTCGTCTGTATGGTTTTGACGATAATTTTCACCCACAGCCTTTTCAGGGCTTTCTGAAATCGGCGCAACACCTTTGACTACGCAATCATAAGCCTTTTGAATTCTGTCCCAATGTTTGTCTCGGTCCATGGCGAAATATCGACCCATAATCGAAACAATTTTGCCGACACCAATTTCTTCAATTTTTTTCTTTAGTTCATTGATATAAATATAACTTTTCATTGGATCGGTATCGCGACCATCGGTAATCATGTGGATCACAACTTTGTCGATTTTTTGATCTTTGGCTAGCTTGAGTAAGGCAAATAAGTGATCGATATGAGAGTGAATACCGCCGTCTGAAACTAAACCGAATAAGTGTAAATATGAATTATTTTTTCGAACATGGTCGCAGGCTTCAAGTAAGGTTTTATTGCTAAAGAAAGAGCCATCTGTGATTGTTGAGCTAATGCCAGTTAGATTTTGAAAGGCAATCTGGCCACAACCTAAATTTAAATGTCCAACTTCAGAATTTCCCATTTCGTGTACTGGTAAACCAACAGCTTCTTCGGCGGCTTTAAGTTCAGTGTGCGGGTATTTACGCCATAAAGCGTCTAAGTTAGGAGTTTCAGCCATCTCGATTGCGTTACCGCCCCAAGCTGGTGCTAGACCCCAACCATCCATAATGACTAAAATTATTTTTTGAGTATTTTGTGTCACATAACCTCCGTTAAACTTTGACCAGTGATTTCGGGCTCTTGCTTAACACCTAATCTTTTGCCAATAGTGGCGGTCACATCGGCTAACACGCCTACAGGTGATTGAACGGCCCAAGCGATTTTTGTGTCTAAAGTTGGGGCTAGACTTGGTCGAATTCTCTCCTTAAATCCTAATATAAATGGTACAGGATTTGTGGTGTGCTCTTTATCAATTTCTTTTGTTTGTGGGTTAATCATTTGTTCAGCATTTCCATGATCAGCCGTGATGATCAAGTCGGCGTCTGAGTTTAAAACTGTGGCTGCAACTTGACCTAGATTTGTATCAACTGTTTTAATAGCTTGTTGGACAGCCTTAAAATTTCCGGTATGACCGACCATATCTGGGTTGGCAAAATTAATAACTGTGAAAGCTGGTTTATCTTTGCCAAAAGAGGCAATAAATTTTTCGGTTACTTCTTTAGCTGACATTTCTGGTTTTAAATCATAGGTTTCAACTCTAGGCGAGGGCACCAAGATTCTTTTTTCGCCGTCGAATGGCTGCTCCCAACCTCCATTAAAAAAGTAGGTAACATGAGCGTATTTTTCGGTTTCGGCCATATGGAGTTGACTAAGATTATTTTTACTTAACATTGAACCAAGTTGATTATTAATTTTAGGGGTGATAAATGCCACTTTGATTTTAGGCGTAGGTTCGTAGCCGTAGCTAGTAAAAGTAGCTAAAAATATATCGCCTGATTCAATAATTTTTTGCGATAATTGTCTAGAGCGGTCAGCCCGAAAATTATAAAAAATCACTCCATCATCAGGTTTGATCCTGGCTGTATTGGCAATTTGGGTTGGTATAATAAATTCGTCGGTTTGATCCGCATTATAGGCTGATTCAATAGCCTCGTGTGCGGTACCAGCTTGTAACGATGTATTATCTTTAACTAAACAGTCAATCGCTTTTTTAGTTCGTTCCCAATGTTTGTCTCTATCCATGGCATAATATCGGCCCATAACCGAGGCAATTTGACCAAGTCCGAGTTCGTTAATTAGCGCCTCAAGTTTAGCCAGATCTTGCAAAATTACTTTTGGTGCGGTATCTCGTCCGTCACTAATCAGGTGAATGAAAACGCGGTTAAAATTGCGCATTTTAGCCATTTTTAAAAGTGAAAAGAGGTGATTCATGTGAGAATGAACGCCACCAGACGAAAAGAGTCCGATTAAGTGTAAGTTTGTATTTTTGCTTTCAACGTAATTAAAAGTTTCGAGCAGGATTGAGTTATTAAAAAAGGCACCATCACCGATTGTTTTATCAATACGAGAGAGGTTTTGCATTACTACTCGGCCCGTACCTAGATTAAGGTGGCCAACCTCTGAATTTCCCATTTCACCCCATTCCAAACCGACTTCTTCCCCAGAAGCTCGAAGAGATGAAAAAGGGAACATGGATATAAGTTTATCCATATTTGGTGTTGGCGTAGTTAAAATCGAATTGCCTTCTTGCTCTGGGCTTAAACCCCAGCCATCAAGAATAACTAAAACTAATGGTTTCAAAAACCCTCCAATTATTGGCCTAATTCTTCGGCAATTTCTTTGAGTCGATTGTATTTAATAACTCTTTCAGTAGCAAATGGTGCGCCTGATTTAAGGAATTTACTGGCAGTGGCCACAGCCAGATCAGATATAAATGTGTCCATAGTTTCACCCGATCGGTGAGACAGAATATGAGTAAAATTTGATTTATGGGCCAAGGAAATAACAGCTAAGGTTTCGGATAAAGTTCCGACTTGGTTAAGTTTGATAATAATTGCGTTAGCGGCGAAATCATTAGTGCCTTTTTCAAAACGTGTTAAATTTGTAACAAATAAATCGTCGCCAACCAATAAATAATCTTTTTTAAGTTGATCCAGCGATAGTTTTAATTCACTCCAGTGACCCCAATCATTTTCAGCAAATGGATCTTCAAGCGAATAAATCGGGTAGCGCTGCATCAACGAAATAACATCATCCTGGGTCATTTCACAGTAATTGCCAGCAATATCAAGTCCGATTTTTATATCATTTGGGATATTTAATTCTTCATCTTGAGCTGCATCCATAATCAATCTAATGGCATCTTCATCATACTCTAGATCAGGTGCAAATCCACCTTCAAGTCCGAGTTCGGTCCCAAGATTGTCACGGGATAAATTTTTCTTTAATCGATTCCAGATTTTACCGCCATTTTCTAAACTACCAATGGCTAGAAATTCTTGGATCGAATTTTGATTATCTTTGGCGTGTTGACCGCCTTCAATCATGACCATCATAGGTGTAGGAATCGATGGTTTAATGGTTAAGCCTGATACCTGATTAAAAAGTGCATTTAGGTATAGGTAAAGTGGCATTTTAGCTTCACCAGCGGCAGCGCGCGAGGCGGCGAGTGAGACACCTAAAATGGCATTAGCGCCAAGCTTAGATTTATTTGGAGTGCCGTCGAGATCAAGCATGGCTTGGTCAATTTTACTTTGTTCGGCGGGGTTCATACCAATAATTTTTGGTCTTATAATATTATTGACATTATCAATAGCTACTTTCGGGTCAACTACGATTGATTCGAGACTACCAGTTGAAGTTCCACTTGGTACTGAATCGGTCACAATGATACCAGAAGAAGTAGAAATTCTCACTTCTACTGTGTCAATACCGCGCGAATCTAAGATTTTCCGCGCTTCAATATCTTTAATAGTACTCATTTACCCCTCCTAATTTTTTATTCCTTTTCGGCTAATCTATCCTTTAAAAATGTAATAATTTTAACTGGTTCCGGTTCAACGTTGTTTAAAATTGCTAAATAGTAAGCGACAAAATCTCCGAACATAATCATTTGGTACATTTCAGCAATTCTTCCACAATTTGTGTCAACCGAAACGCTTTCAAATCCAACTTTTCTTTGAGTTAAGATTTGGCTTACAATCATTGAACGACGTTTATTGCGATCAAGATTGAATTTTGACTCTAAAAGAATAAAGAAAACCTTTTTACCTAATTCTTCAGGGTATTCCAAGCCAACCAAAGCATTATGATTCATTTCCGGGATTTCTTCAAAATAAGCTTGGTTCTTGGCATTTTCGTTAAGGTGACCTTTCCAGCGTCTAGCAACTTCAGCTAACACGCCACTGCCAAGGATTACAGGAATTTTGCCAACTAATTTTTGGGCAAGCAATTTGGCAGGATTACGGTAAGATAGAACATCGGCATCAATTTTTTCTAGCAAAGTGTTAAGGCAGGTTACTACTTCGTTCATATCGTTGTCGCGAATTTCAAGAAATCTAAGTTTGGCAAAAATTGCTAAAAGTGAGGTTAGAGAAAAACCAATCGCTGATCTTGGTTGAGAATCGTAATTGATTTGATAGTGAAGGGCGCGGTGTTGACTGCCGAGTGAGGCGAGTTTGCCACCAGTCGAAATAGTTATTAATTTTTCGGTTTTATTAGCGGCTTGACGAAAACCTTCTAGTGTTTCTTCGGTATTTCCAGAAAACGAAACACCGATCACCAAAGTGCTTTTATCAACCCAAGCCGGAATATTGTAGTCACGTGAAACTTCGACAACCATTGGGCAATCATATTTGGCTAGAGCGATGGTGAGGGCCGCTCCAATGCCTGATCCACCCATGCCAAGAATCAAAACGTTTTTAGCGGTGGCAAAATGAGCCGGAATCGCGATAGTTTTCCAGTCAGACCAACATCTTTCAATTTGTTCAGGCATTTCTCTAGTTTTCTGTAAAATATCAGCTGTGTCTAGTTTTCTCATTGCCTCAATATTGTCTAAATTGTTAGTCATGTTTCTCCTTTTCTCGAGTTTATTCGAGAATATACTTCAGTTTATTTATTTATATTCAAAAAATTAGTCTTGTCACTGACTCCTTATTTAATATATCAATTAACTGGTTTCTGTGCAAGTTCTACTTGGTTAGCGGTAGGCTAAATGAAAAAGTAGTGCCGTGACCAGGATTTGAATCAACCCAAATCTGACCGTTATGCATTTTAATTAAATTTTTAGCAATATATAAATTCAGACCAGTACCTTGCTGTTCCATTGGAATTTCGTCGAATCGATCGGCCTGATAAAACTTGTCAAAAATATTGTTAATATCTTCCTTTTTAATACCTACGCCGGTATCGCTAATCGAAATAACCATTTGATTTTTTTGAACTTCGGCACTAATACGAATTAGACCAGTTTTAGTAAATTTGATGGCATTTTCTACTAGATTTGATAGAACTTTCTTGATTTTATCGCGATCTAAATTAACGTAGGGTAAGTGTTCTGGTGCGACAATTTCCAGTTTTAAACCTTTAGCTTCAGCCTCACTACGATTTTTCGAAACAACTTGAACGATCAGATCAGTAATATGAGTTTTTTCTGGAAAAAGCTTAAGTTCTCCTTGATCAATCTCGGAAACCTCAAATAAGTTGCTCGAAAGTTTAGCCAACCGTTTTGCGTCCATAAAGATTGGCTTTAAATATTCCTTTTGTTTAGCGTTAAAACCACCTAAATTATCGTCTAAAATCATGGAAAGTTTACCTTCGATCACACCGATCGGGGTATTTAATTCATGTTCGGCCATTTGCAAAAATTCATCTTTAAGCGAATCGAGCTTCTGGAGTGATTCTTTATCTTTCTCTAATTGGATTTTTTTATCGGCTTCGGAAATTGTTGTACGGATAAATAAAACACAAATACTAGCCAAAAAGACAAACAATATAATATTAAAAATGGTTAAATTTAAGATCAACCAGACTAAACAAATCATTAGTAATAAGAAGGCCCAAAGCTCAGACAGTACAACTTGGTAATCGTAAATATAGTGTTTTGTAGCAGCATAGGCAGCTCCGCCAGAGACAAAAAGAATAAAAATGGGGCCTAAACTATTGAATTGAAAAATACCAAAAGCTGGCAATACAAGATTAAAAATTGAAC
>JBAXXI010000029.1:0-5792 GCA_037127955.1 Candidatus Berkelbacteria bacterium
TGGGTAAATTACGCGATTTAGGTTTGATTTATGAAAAAGAAGGCGCTGTTTGGCTCAAAACTACTGATTTTGGCGATGATAAAGATCGTGTGATCGTGACCAGTCAGGGCGAGTACACCTATTTTGCTTCAGATATTGCCTATCATTACAATAAAATGAGTCGTGGTTTTAACCTGATGATCGATTTTTGGGGCGCCGATCACCATGGTTATATTGGTCGACTTCAGGCTGCCATTGATATGCTTAGAGCCGAGGCCAGCTACGCTGGCGAACTGAAAATCATGATTTGTCAGTTGGTCAGACTAATGAGTAATGGTCAAGAAGTCAGGATGAGTAAACGTGCCGGAAATTACGTTTTACTCGACGAATTAATTGATGAAGTTGGTCCGGACGTGACCAGATTCTTTTTCTTAGACAGAACTCTCGATACTCATATGGATTTTGATCTAGACTTGGCCAAAGAAAAGTCAGACAAAAATCCGGTTTACTATATCCAGTATGCTTACGCGCGTATCAATAGTATTCTTGCTAAATCCGAAATCAAAAATTCGAACGTCGATTTGAGTTTACTTGTTGACCCAACTGAAATTGCTTTAATTAAGCAACTGATTAAACTACCAGAATTGGTTGAAGAAATCGCTGGTAATTATGAAGTTCAAAAATTGGCTTTTTACGCACGCGATTTGGCTACCAGTTTTCATCATTTTTATGAAAAATGTCCGGTGCTCAAAGCCGATGAAAAGTTGGCTGCGGCCAGGTTGCAGTTACTCGAGGCCACAAAAATCGGGCTAAAAAACACTTTAGATCTAATCGGTGTTTCTACCCCAGAAAAAATGTAAAAATCAGTAAAAATCTTTAAACGCCTCAATGGACTGAGGCGTTTAAAATAAGGAGTAAAATGCAAATTTACGAAACAGAAAATTTCATTGTTGAAAGTCACGAAAAACCTGAAATCGATAGGCTTGAGGGTGGTCATATTAAAATAAGCCCTAAAGTAAAAGTTGAAGATCGGACAAAATTAACTCCAAAGCAGGCAATTGAGCTAATGAGGTTGACGATGATTTCTGGCGAAGCGATGGTTAGAGCTATGGCCAAAATTGGGGTGGAAATAGGCAGAATTAATTATCAGGATAATGGCAATTGGAACCCTGAGCTACACATTCATCTTTATTGTCGTGCAAAAAACGCTGTTATGCAAAAATATGGAGATCCGATTATTCCTGGAAATAGACCGGAATATAAACCTTTAAATGAGAGCGATGTGGCTGAAATTAAAAAACAAATCTCCGAAGTCGAAAAGCAAGAGAAGTATAAAATAGAGAATTGGTAAAAGAAAATCCGACCACCAAAATTTTTTGGTGCAAATAACTCGATAATTCTTATATTTAAAGTATGATTATAATTAATTCTTATTTGGGATGAAAAAGAGAAATTTATGACTTATCAAGGAAACTACTTTGAAAAAGGGATAACGTCAATTCCAAAAAATCATGAAATACTCCAAAAATGTTATCTTTGTGGAGATCAATCAGATTTGGATAGAGAACATGTTATTCCAAAGGTGATTTTTAGGCCTAATCGGCCAACAAATCCGATTATTTTAAAAAGTTGTAAGCGGTGCAACAATAATTTGAAAGGTAAAAACGAAGAATATATGGTTAGAGCTATTCAGCTTACGTCTTTTAATGAAGAAGCACAAAAAGGTTTCGATAAAGCTATAAATGGTTTCAATAAGGGTCAAGGGTTGGGGATAAGAGGTAGTTTGATAAGCAAGATGCAAAAAGGTGGATTAAAAACACAAGAGGGTGTTTTGCTTGGAACTGTTAATCTATTGAATATCAATGCTAAAAGAATGAACGATCTTATAATTAATATTGCAAAGGGACTTCTAGTGGCTCACTCCCTAAAGTTGTATGATTGGTCAAAATACAATGTTCGCATAAGATTTGATCAGACCGTGCAAGACATGTTTTTGATCAATGACCCGAATTTTAGAGATATAATAAATAAAAGCAGATTTTCCCAAAATTGGAATGGTAATTTCTTTTATTGTGGTGATTTTATTGAAGATGGAAATATTTCTATTTGGACAATGATTTTTTATAATTCACATATCGCGACTGTCAGCTTTTACAAAAAGGGAAGATTAAGATTTAAAAAGGAGTCTAAATGAACATTTTCATTTCGATCGTGGGCGGGGTAGTTGGTGGACTAATCATTGGGTACATGATTTGGGGTAGGAAAGACCATGATCTGATTTCCGAAAAAGAAGTCGAGAAGGCGGCGAATTTGGAAAAAGTGCGCGGTTTAATATCGACCCAGGAAAAAATTACGAACGAAGAGGTTCAAAATTTGTTAAAGGTTTCCGACGCCACGGCTGAGCGCTACTTGGACGAACTCGAATCATCTGGCCTTATCTGTCAGGTTGGCAAAACCGGCACCAGTACTTATTACGAAAAAAATTAACTAACCGCACCGCCACTCCCGGAGTGGCGGTGGTTGGAAATAACAGATCAAATCAAACGCCTCAATGGACTGAGGCGTTTTTATTCCTTATTTTTTGCAAGTTCTTTAATAAATAAATAGCCTTTATTTGTTAGGTTATCTTCTTTATCAATCAATTTGTGTAATTGTAAATCGGCTATGTATGCTTTTGGGAGTCGATTCTTGATGCTTTGGAATTTATCATTTAATGCTTGAGTTGGTAATCTGAGTGCTTCATGTCCTAAAATAGGGATAATTTGGGTGGCTGTAAATTTTACGATTTGGTTTGGAAGATTGTTTATTTCAAATTTATCCCTTAGGGATTCAAGAGTAATTTTTTGTCTAAGACTTTCTATCGATTTTTGAATTAATTTTTCTTCTGCATTTTTTAGTTTTGTTCTGAGGTGATTTTTTTCTTCACTCGTCTTGCCGAGTTGATCAACTAAATCGTTTATTACCTTATCACTTTCTTTTTGCGCGTCAATTTTTTCTTTTTCAATCTTCTTGTTATCGCTACTAGCTTCAGTGGGTTGTTGAGGATACTTTAGTTTCTCGATTTTGTCCGAAATTCCTATTGAGGCATTGTCGATATGTTCTAATTTTTCGCTAAATTTTACTTCAATTCTTCCAAGAATTTCAGAAAAATCTTTCGTAAATTTATAAGTGTTGTCGTAAAACTTATTACTTGTTTCAGTCGTTTTCAAATAAAATGCTACAGCTAAACCTACCGAGAAAAAAGCAAGCAATATAGAAATAAAATCGGAATAGTTGAAATCAATAATATTTATTTTGAATTCAACGGAAAAAAGCTTTATTATAAATAAAGTTAGGAACAATCCTCCTATTAGTGAGAATAAAGCGATTACGCAAATCTTAAGCCAGTGTTCCCGGATTTTAATTATTTCGTTTAAATTATTTTGATTATCCATTTTTATTTTTCCTAAATTTTCAATTTTTCAAATCATTATTATAGAAACAAATTATTCTAAATAATGCAAGACTTTTTGTGAAAATTTGATCCCGGTTTTTACAGAGGCGTTTGGTGTATTATCAAAACTTGTCTTCAGTCTTGGAATCGGTTATTATACAAGCAATTGGAAAAGATACTCCTGTCCTGCCCTTAGGGACACTCAAAGGAGTCCAATATAGAACTCAAGGGCCCCAACTATTTAAATCCGTCAGCTGGCGGAGGTCGAATTGAATAGAAAATCAACCTAACTTCGCAGGAGGATAAGTGGACAAAAAAGATTATGGCAAAGCCATGGACGAAGCTGTCATGGATGGAATCTTGAAACAAACTCAGGAAAATCCATATCCATTGTGGCGAAGATCACATTGGGATGAGTGGGGTTCACCAGTTGGATTGTCGATCGGCTGGGCACTTTTCATTATCCCGTTCGGTCTTTTTCTCTGGTTACTTCGACTAGCTGGCCTGATTGGCTAAAAAGAAAATCGCTCTGGCGTTTTGCTGGAGCGATTTTTTAATTAAAACAAATAAAAAACCTCCGTTTATGGCTAGAATAATCCAGCTTTGAGCGGAGGTGTGTAAGTAATACTACTGGCCGAGGGCGGCTTTGCATTCATGAATAAAGTCGCCGCCGGTTGCTTGTAATTGGTCGAATTTTTCACGGGCGATTCCGACAATAGCGTCGAGGATCCAGAGAGCGACCATATGGTCGTGGTATGCTTTGAAGGCAGAGACGCCGACGGCGATTCCAGCTTCGTAGACGCCACCACGGTAGATAGGGTCGTACTTTGTGAGTAAATGAGGGAACTCATTGACAACTATGCCGGTTGACTGGTGCGTGCGCATGGCCAGATCAGTTTTACGAGCAGCAATTCTCGAAAAACGTCTATCAATTTGGAGGTTTTCTTCCAGTTTAATCCAGCGTGTCACAGTTAATTCCGCGTAGTCTTCAATTTGCACTTCAACGGCAACGATTTTTCGTTTGAATCGACCGCTCTTCATGCCAGCCAGAATGGACGGAGTAACCAAATCGATAGCATCATTAATGTCTTGTGCTGTCAGGAATGAATCATTTTGTTTTCTGGGCATGATAGCCCTCCTTTTGAAATATGATAGGCTTTTAACCTATGTGTATTTTATACTAAAAATTACAAAATGTCAATTGATTAAGACTTTTAACTTTGTTTGAAACGCCTCAATGGACTGAGGTGTTTTCGGTATTAAAAAAGGGCAACGAGTGTTGCCCATGAATTTGTTTATAACGCGACCAAGTTTAGATCGCGGTAATTACGGTATGAATCGGTTTTTAGGTAGTAGTTTTGTCCATCGATTGAAAACCTTGTAAACTCTTGTCCGAAGCCTGAATCCCAACTTGGTTCGGTTGAGTTAAACCAATTGACGATTTGAGTGACGTCGGTTTGGTTTAGTACCCCGGCATTGGCCAGAGGCTCAAGTCCGTGACGAACAATTTTTTCTACATTTGCAACCGGGCCTTCGACGCTAATTATACTTAAGCCAAACACGCTTTGTGTGCTGCCGATACGCGGCAAGACTTTTTTAACAAATGGCAGAAGTTTGGTAATACTGTGACCAGCCCATTCGGCTTTTGGGTTTTGTTCAACAGCAACTATCCAGGAAGCAATAATTTCCGGTGTGAACTGTTGAAAGTACGCGTCAACGTCCGGGGGACTCGGTTTTACAAAGCCTTCTTCGAATTTTACAATTTGGTAGTATTGTTGGTCATCTTTTTCGATTTCTACCATACGCTCCGGTGCATCCTTGGCCCATTCGTAAGTGGCAGTTGCTGTTTCGAGTAATCTGCTTAAATACTTACAGAATGGTTTATAACCCATGAATTCGTTCAGCTTGGGAATAACCGTTTCTTCGTTTTGACCAAATAGCGTGATAATCATAAATGGTCGGAAGCCGTCGTCGTCTTTGGGATAAATAGACATCATAAACATTTGATCGTCGATAGTTCCATTGACAATTTGGGACATATCTGGCGAAACAGAAACGTGTAGCCCGGCGGCGGAAAGCTGTTGCTGAAGTTCAGCCCAGTACACAATTTTTGGTGTTGACATGTAAAGTTACACCTCCTTTTTTAAGTTACCAGTATTATACATAAATTTATGGTTTAAGTCAAGAGGAAGGCACAGTAACTAACAGGTTATTTTAAACGCCTCAATGGACTGAGGCGTTTGGTGTATCAAAAATTTCCAATATTTAATTAATAAAAAACCACCCGAAGGTGGTTGAGTGTTAGGTTAGACAAAACGCGGCGATAGATGGCGTTTTGGTTTTTTCCCTGAAGTAAGATGGAAAAATAAAATCGTCATTT
>JBAXXI010000030.1:0-5474 GCA_037127955.1 Candidatus Berkelbacteria bacterium
CGATATAAATTTAAATTTAGGCTTTGGCTGCAACTCTTTCGACTAAAGCAGTGAATTCGGCAGAGTTTTGTTCGGCCATCTGTGAAAGCACTTTTCGGTCTAGTTCGATCTTGTTATCTTTCAAAGCTTTCATAAAAACACTGTAAGTTGTGCCATTTAAACGGCAAGCAGCATTGATCTGAATAATCCAAAGTGCTCGAAAATCACGTTTCTTGGTACGTCTGTGAGCATAAGCATACTGGCCAGCCTTAAGCATAGCCTGATTAGCCATTTTGACAAGGTTTTTGCGACCATGTCTGTAACCTTTGGTTTTTGCAAATAGATTTTTATGAGTTTTTTTGGTTGTTACACCGCGTTTAACACGAGCCATAGTATCCTTTCAGGATAATTCTAACTATAGGTATGGAACCATCTTTTTAATATTTTTCGCATCAACTTTGTTAAAAGCGACAGTTTTGTCTGCGTCACGTCTAACTCGTTTACTTTTACCAGTTGATCTATGTTGAGCTGAAGTTTTTCGATGCAAAACTAGACCACTTTTGGTGATTTTAACGATTCTTTTAACTGCTGATTTGATTGTTTTTAATTTCATGTGCTGTATCTCGATTTTTTATAATATATTAAATTAATTTTTAGTTAAAAAATGCGGCGTTCCGCAAATTAATTCCAATATTAATATAATATCATATTACTTTGATTTAATCAATACCGTGGAGAAGCGGTTGCCCATTCTTTCAACATCGCTTTCGCCAACACCGCCGGACTCGAGTTTAATTTTTTCAATTAAGGCTTTAACTCTATCTTGAAAAATCATCTCACGACCACGGAGTTGAATAGTGACTTTAACCTTATCTCCAGCGTCAAAAAACTTCTTAATTCGGCCGATCTTCACAGCTAAATCATGATCGCCAATTTTGATACCCATTCTGACTTCTTTGATTTCGGTTTCATGCGATCGAGCTTTTTGTTTGGAAATTTGTTTCTGTAAGTTGTAGAGGTGTTTACCGTAATCCATTAATTTAGCGATTGGTGGATTCTGATTTTCGTTAATCATGACCAAATCGGTATCGAGTTGATACGCTAAATAAAGAGCTTGATCTAAACCCACGACACCGTAGTTTTTACCATCATCTCCGACGAGAAGAAGTTCGCTAGCGGTAATTTCTTGATTAGTTTTTGACTCTTTAATTTTTGACTCCCGTGTATTAATGAATTATTTTTCTACTGGCTAAGTGTATCATAAATCAAGATATTTTTCAAGAGTTAGTTGGAAATTTCTTTAATTTATAATATTGTCTTTAGCTACAACTATTTTTAAGGCTTTATTTTCTTGGTGGCAGATAATCGGAGTTTTGGCGACAATATCGTCATCAACTTTGACTGGTAAGGAGGTTTTTGGTGTTTCAATTTGGAAACTGTCAGAATGAAAAAGGCTAGAGTAGATATCTGGTCCAACCTCTTGTTTGCGGCCGATAAAAGCGTTAAATAGATTTTTGATCGAAGGTGCCTTTTTTTCAACGAAATCATTGATTTCCAACCTTATACCGGGCTTGATTGTAATTTTATTAAATTCGATTCCAGCCTGGATTTTATCCATAGCTAAATAGGCTTCGGTTGTTTTTGTGGTTTCAATGACGGCTTCGGTCATAAAATATTTATTTGGTTCAATACAACAAATATCGATAGTTTTTAGTTTCCTAAATTTTAAGGCCTGACAAGCCTCTTTGTAGTCACTAACGCCGATTCGTTTGGCTATTTTTGAATCATAATCTTCTGGAATAATACCTAAAACAGTATCTTTTCCAGCATTTTGATTAATCATAGCCGTAACAATTTTATTGACGATCTTTTCAGAGCCAACAGCCACGATTGTGGAATAACCTTTCATAATGCCTAATGCGGCTAGTTCTTCGATTGTTCTTGCCGGCGACGGGAAAACAGTTTCTCCTGCAATTCCTAAATCACCTAAGGTATCTTTAACTTTCTCCTGCCAAGAGGCTTTCGCGCTGGCCGGCTCCATAATATAGTAGTACACTCACTACTCCTTTAGAGCTAACCTTAAGACGCTATTTCTTTGTCATCTAACATTTCTTCGGCGGCTACCATTTCTTTTTCGCCATTTGGCATGTTTGATTTACCGATAAAGATAGCGCCAGAGCGGATATTTAGATCTTTGGTTGTGGTTGAACCGTAAACTTTACCAGTTGGTAGGATTTCGAGTTTAGACATAGCGGTAATTGAGCCAAAAACTTGTCCAGCGATTTGGACAGTTTCGGCTGAAATTGGTCCTTTGACGTAAGCTGTTTCTGTAATAATGATATTATTATCAGATTTGATTTCGCCTTCGATTTGTCCGTGAACAGTAATTTCGTTGGCATCGTAAAGAGTACCAACTAGTTTAACGTTAGCGCCGATAATAGTACTTGGTCCCGAAACATTTTTGTCGCCCATCATGTGATTCCTCCTGATTTTATATATAATTTTTTTTATAAAATTTATGAGTTAATAATTAACTCTATTTACTTAATATGCTATCGAGAATTTGTTTGATTGTCAAATGGCAAGAAAAAAGAGCTGAATTATCAGCTCTTGGCATAAAACCTGGTTTTTATCTGACCAATACAGATATAGTAGTCGCCAAGTATAAAATTTTTCTTGGGACGAGTTTGTGTCCAATTACTATCTGGCCCGATCCAATGCGTACGTTGCAGACTAACTTTATCAAAACCGAAAGATTTTTCGGTTAAAGTTTGTTGGCAATGTGGGCAAGTTTTCGGTTTGGCGCTTGATTCAATGTTGACTTGATTGTCGCTGATCGCGATGATTGCGCCGCAATGCTCACATTTACCTAAATTTGAAACCAGAATAATTTTTTCTTTAGTCATATTTCCCCCTTGAAAATTATTTAGTCCATTTAGTATTTTAATCTTATTTAGGTTATTAGTCAATTTATCAATTAATTAACGATGATTGCAATATTATCCCTTTACAAGTCTTGACATATCTGGTACAATAGGAAAAGCTTTTGAAACAAAAATCATAAATTACTAATAACAGGAGTAAAATATGCAAAATAGAGATAAAATTGTTATCCATGGTGCTCGGGCTCATAACCTAAAAAATGTCACAGTTAGTATTCCTCGCGATGAATTAGTCGTTATTACAGGACTTTCTGGTTCTGGTAAGTCTAGTTTGGCTTTTGATACTTTATATATGGAAGGGCAACGCCGTTATGTTGAAAGTTTGTCGAGTTATGCTCGTCAATTTTTAGGTAATCTGGAAAAACCAGATGTTGATTGGATTGAAAATTTATCTCCTTCGATTTCGATCGATCAACGTAGCGCCACGCAAAATCCTCGTTCCACTGTTGGTACTATCACAGAAATTTATGATTATTTAAGATTATTATTTAGTCGAATTGGCCATCCGCATTGTCCACAATGTTCGAAAGAGTTGGTGCGCCAATTGCCAACCGAAATTATTGCCTCGATCGACAAAGATTTTGGTTTTTCAACCTTAAAATCTAATTTATTGATTTTTGCGCCAGTGGTTAAAAAACAGGCTGGTGAGCATAAATATATTTTAAATAAACTTCGGGCTCAAAAAGTGACTCAAGTTAGAATCGACGGTATTTTAATGGATTTGGTTGAAGCACTTTTATTAACTTTGGAAAAAAGTAAACTTCATACAATTGAAGCAGTTGTTGGTCAAGTGGTGCCAAATGAAGAACTTGATATTGCTAAATTTGAAAAAACCATTGAAAAAGCTTTAGAAATGGGCGAAGGTCAGATTTTGGTTCAAGAAATAGCTTCTGGCGAAGAAAAAAAATACTCCAAGCTTTTTACTTGCGCTAAATGCGGTACGATTTTAGAAGAACTTCAACCAAGAATTTTTAGTTTCAATAGTCCTTATGGAGCCTGTCCGGCTTGTCAGGGTCTGGGTGTCAAAATGGAAATTGATCCTAAATTAGTGATTCCAAATCCACGTTTGACTCTTTCTGAAGGCGCTATTCGACCATGGGCCCGTATTACTTCACGTGCCAACTGGCATAATAAGGCTTTGCAGGATTTATCGACTAAATATAAATTTTCGCTTGATGATGCGGTTGAGGATTTACCAAAGAAAATCGTTAATATTATTATGTATGGCGATTTAGCTTCTGGTGGTGAATTTGAAGGTGTCATCCCGAATTTTGAAGCTCGCTACAATGAAACTGATTCCGATTATCTTAAAAAAGAGATCGAAAAATATATGGTAGAGAAGATCTGTCCAGCTTGCCATGGCCAAAGACTTCGAGCCGAAGTTCTAAATATCACGCTTGATGGCAAAAATATTGTTGATGTGACCAGTATGAATATTGAAAAATTACTTGAATATTTCAAAGAGCTTTCGGAAAGTAAAAATCTTCAAGATTTCGAACAAATTATCGCTGGTCAGATTATTAAAGAGGTTCGAGAAAGACTTCAGTATCTTTGTGATGTGGGTCTTGGTTACTTAACGCTTGACCGTAGCGCTAGTACTTTAGCGGGTGGAGAAGCTCAACGTATTCGTTTAGCGACTCAACTTGGTACAGGTTTGATGGGTGTGGTTTACGTGCTTGATGAGCCTTCGATTGGTTTGCATCCACGTGATCACGATAAAATGCTTAAGACGATTAATACCTTGAAAACGCTTGGCAATACTGTGGTGGTGGTTGAGCACGATCAGGCTACAATTGAAGCGGCTGACTGGGTGATCGATATGGGTCCAGGTGCTGGCGATCACGGCGGTGTGGTTTGTGCTGAAGGTACAATCGAAGATATTAAAAATAATCCAAATTCGCCAACTGGCTTGTATCTATCTGGTAAAAAAGAAATTGCGATTCCAAAAAAACGTCGCCCACAGACAAACGAGCAAATTGTGATTAAAGGTGCGTCAGAATTTAACCTTAAAAATGTTGAAGTCGCTATTCCGTTAAATAATTTTGTGGTGGTAACTGGTGTGTCAGGTTCTGGTAAATCAACCCTGATTCTAGATATTTTGGCTAAAGATTTGGCTCGTCAATTGCATCACGCCAAAGAACCGGTTGGTAAACATAAATCTATCGCTGGTGTAAAATTCTTAGATAAGGTTATTTCGATTGATCAATCGCCAATTGGTCGTACTCCTCGAAGTAATACGGCGACTTATACCAATTTGTTTATGCCAATTCGTGAATTATTTGCTAATACTCCAGAATCAATTACTCGTAAATATGATGCGGCAAAATTCTCTTTTAATCTTCGTGGTGGACGTTGCGAAAACTGTCGTGGTGACGGTGCGTTAAAAATTGAAATGCATTTCTTGCCAGATGTTTATATGCCTTGTCCGGAGTGTAAAGGCAAGCGTTATAATAAAGAAATTTTAGAAATTACTTGGCATGACAAAACTATTGCCGATGTTTTGGCTATGTCAGTCGAAGAAGCTTTAACTTTTTTTGCTGGTGAAACCGAAAT
>JBAXXI010000031.1:0-5078 GCA_037127955.1 Candidatus Berkelbacteria bacterium
ATCCAAAATTTCAACGAGTTCTGTTAAAACTTTCGGGTGAAGCTTTATTGGGTGAGCGTGAATATGGTATTGATCCTTTAGTTTGTGAGTATATTGCTAAGGAAATTCAACAGTTGATCAAAAATAAAATCGAGGTTGTAGTGGTTTTTGGCGGCGGGAATATTTTTCGGGGAATTTCGGCTGAAAAACATGGTATGAAACGGGTGACAGGGGATTATATTGGTATGTTGGCAACTGTGATGAATTCGTTAGCGTTAGGCAGTGCTTTGACTAAAATCGAAATTGAAAATAGGGTTCAATCAGCGCTTGATATGTCAAAAGTTTGCGAGTCATATATTCGTAATCGCGCGATTCGTCATTTGGAAAAAGGTCGGGTAGTGATTGTAGCGGCCGGTTCTGGCCACCCATATTTTTCGACCGATACGGCGGCCGCGGTTAGAGCTTGTGAGCTTGACTGTGAAGTAGTGCTTAAGGCTACCAAGGTTGATGGTGTTTATAATGCTGATCCGCAAAAGGACAAAACGGCGAAAAAGTTTCAGACTTTGACCTATTTAGATGTGATAAATAATGATTATAAAGTTATGGATAGTACGGCGATTACGCTTTGTAAAGATAATCATATTCCGATTTTAGTTTTTAAGTTAATGGAAAAAGATAATATTTTGAAAGTTTGCCAAGGTAAAAAAATTGGGACTGTGATTCACTCTTGAAAAGTTTGTGAAAATTTGGTAAAATAAAATAGTTAAAAAAGTATGGTTTAGTTTAAAAAAGGCAAAGTGGGCGGTTAGCTCAGCTGGTAGAGCGTCACATTGACGTTGTGAATGTCAGAGGTTCGAATCCTCTACCGCCCACTTTGTCTTTTTTAGTACAACGAATCGGTTGGCTCGGTGGGTAACCAGATATTATTTATTACTATTATTAGATATGATATGATTATCTTGTAATAACAGAAAGGTCTATTTTGAAAAAAATCGTTGTTATGCAACCTATGCATATGTATCCGGATCAGATCGAGCGGTTAAAAAAGCTTGGACAAGTAGTTTTTCACAATACTTTTGCTAAAAATTCAAACGAGTGGATGGATCGAACTCGGGGTTTTGATGTTGTTTGTACAAGCAAACTTGGTCTTAAAGATAATATTTACAAACTTGAAAATATTTTTTTATCGTTGCCTTTTGTTGGGGTCGGTTGGATTGATAAAGAAAAATTAAAAGATAAAAATGTGATAGTAACTTGTTCGCCGGGTTGTAATAAGGAAGCGGTCGCTGAATGGATGATCGGCATGATGATGGATTTGGCACGCGATTTTCCAAATATTATTGATACCAAAAAAGTTACTCAAGACAATTGGTGTGACAAAATCGGTTTGGCTCGCAAAAAAGTTACTATTTTGGGTAAAGGTAATATTGGTAGTCGCGTGGGCGAAATTTGCGAGGCGCTTTTGATGGATGTTAATTATTTTGATCGCGGTGTAAATCTGAAAGAAAGTATTAAGGACGCTGATTTTGTTTTAAATGCTTTGAGTGAAAACCCTGGTACCATTGGGCTTTTGGACTCTAAGTTTTTTGCTTCACTTAAAAAAGGTTGTTATTTTGTGACCATTACTAGTAGTACTCTTTATGATGTTGATGCTTTGATTCGCGAGATTGATAACGGTCGAATTGCTGGCGCCGCCGATGATTGTGGCACGATTATTGTTGGCGATTCAACTGATCCGTACTATATTCGTTTGGCTAATCACCCTAAGATTTTAGCCACGCCTCACCTTGCCGCTCGCACCGATGTGACTTGTCGCAAGTCCTACGATATCATGATCGATAATATCGAAAGCTACCTTAATGGCAAGCTCGTCAACACGCTCTAAAATAGATATTATTTGATTTTAAAAAACCGCCAGGGCGGCGGTTTGGTTTATGGTTTTTTTCTCCTTGGGTTCGATGAGTCGATTTGTTGATCGACACCTTCTTTGAGCGGTCTGTTTAAGGCTGCTTCGGCTTTTTTCACAGCTTCGTGTTTTTTGGTTAGGTCATCGCCGGCCGCTTCTATATCTTCAGCTAATTGTTGGCCGATTTTTTCACCATACGTTCTGGTATATGCCTTCAAGAGACGTTTTTTATGTTTCTCTTCCACTGTTAAGATCAGAGCCTTTTGGGCTAAAATCGATTCTTTAGTCTTATTAACGATCTCCGAGCAATGAGCAGCATATCTTATACCGCATGAAGAATTAACAGAATCGTTAATAGCTTTGATAATTTTGTCGTGATCTTGAGTGATTCTTGTTTCTTCAATTAGTTGAAGAAACAAGAATCACTGCTGAGTTGACACCGTTTGAGAGCATCAATAATTGTTTCATGAAACGGTCTGACATTCAGTTTCTTATTAGGCATGTTTATGCCTCCTTTTTCGTAAAATTTGCTTTAAGTTTTAAAACTTAATCTGCGGTTATTTTAAGGTATTTTTTGCCATTTGTCAAGATAGGATAATAAAAAACCGCCGGGCCGGCGGTTAGAAAAATTTTGTTATAGTTTCATAATAATGTCTGTCATTATTCTCGCGGTTCTTTCTGGTGCGCTTTTAACCCAATCTCTTTGAGTTAAAATTGATGTTGTGACGGCGACAATTGCACCAGCGGATTTTGTATTTTCGTGGGAAGCAAAAAATTCATCAATCGCATTCAGAATCGCAAGGTGATTGCTTTTAATTTGGGTTTCTTCGATTAGTTTCAAAAGAGGCAAAATTTCGTCTTCGTTTTTACATCTTTTGATGGCATCAATAATCGATTTCCCAAATGGTTTAGTCTTTGGTTCCTCGTCTTTGTTTTCACATTTTTTGATGGGGTCAATAATCTTTTCTTTGGGTAGATTGGTATCTGGTTTTCCATCGGACATTTTCGCGCCTCCTTCGTATCGAAATATACTTTAAGTTTTTTGCAACTTAATCTGTGGTTATTATAGTTCAATTTTTCTTTTATATCAAGAATGAACTAAACATAAAACCATCCCCGTAAGTCACAGTAATATTCTTGATTATCTCAATGTAAAGTGCTATTATTTATTTAATTGGTGTTTGACACTAATTAATCTTGTAAAAGGGGGTTCTAAGTATGTTGCTTGGAATTATTATTGCGATAATTGCATTTATCGCGGTTCGCTTTGGTATATCTCGTGGTATGAGCCGTTTTACATGGGCTCCAACATTTGTCGTCGCTTTTCTATTATGGTCTGGTTTATCCATGAGGATTTCAATTGAATATGGTACGCCGATCAAAAAAGATATTATGACGCCACTTCAAAATCAGAATGGGACTATCGTCAAATTCGTGCAATATAATCGTTCTAACCAATATTGTGAGTATTATACGAGCGATGGACCGCATAGACTCACATGTTACAGTGGTGATTATGACACAGTGATTAAGTATGACGCGGAAGTTGGCAAATCTTACCTTCAAACCACATACCATTCGCCAGACCCCAAAAAAGTATCGTGGTGGATTTGCTGCCCAACCTCTTATTCAACGACCATGCTTCATTTATCTTCAGATGGAAAAGGTATAGTAGTTGAAAAATGGCGAAGTGCCCACGAGGGCGAAATGATTAGAGAACCTTAGTATTTTTTTAGGAATATGCCAGACGGCGAATCAAAATTCGCCGTTTTTTTTAAAAAACCGCCGGTGACGGCGGTTGAGTGACGTAGTCAACTTAATTGCAGTAGATTTCGTCTACCTCGTTAAAATGGTGACTATGATTTTCGTTTCGCTTGATGGTCTGTTCTGCCTTAGTGATAGCGTCGTGTTCTTTTTTGATATCTCCATCGGCGGCTTCCAGTTCATCGAAAAGTTGTTGGCCGACTATTGGTCCATAGGATCGTACATATTGTTCCAAAAGCTCTGCTTTGGTGGCGGCCTGTAATTCATCAAAAAGTCGTTGGCCTTCTTGCGGCCCATACTCACTTTTTAAATGCTCTAAAAGTTCTGCCTTGGCGTTATTTTCCATTTCTTGCCTCCTTTTCGGCATACGAATCTTTTTTAGATTTGGCTTAATACTAAACCTAAAAAATAAAAATGTCAATGGTTTGAAATTTGGTCGAATTATGGGCGATGTTTAAAATATTATAAATGGTACATCGCCGCGGAATTTTTCAAAGTTTTGAAAAATATAAAACCACCTTTTTACGGGTGGTTGATGAGAATTAATTTTTGCTGATATCAAGAAAATGAATTTTTCCTTCGGCCATTTTTCGGCCAGGTGGCAATTTTTTCTTTGCTACATTGTAGTAGCGGCGCCATTCTTCTTCATGATTGGCGCAGAATTTGTCTAAGGTCGTCGATTCATCATCAAGTTCCTTTGCAAGAATTTCGAGTGGGTCTTGATCGTTGACATGCCACCGGTAATCAAAGATTTTTGAGCCAGAAACAGTCATGAATCTGAAGTAATGAACCATTATGTTAGTTGAATTCCGATTACTACAGTGAGCCATGTACGAACCATCCTGGAATTGTTTATAGCCGAAGTAGCCGTCAGCCTCTCTAAATTGTGGGTGATCCTTTAAGTCTTTGCCTCGAAATTGAGGAAAAACTTTTTGTACTTCGACTTTTTCTTCGATAATTTGCATGGTACACCTCCCCTTGAATAGTTTATAGCACAAAAATTCGATCAGGTCAAGTTATTAATACTAAAAAACAGACCAAAAATATCAAAATAGATATTTAGAGCTTTTTGAGAAGATTAAATTTGAGCTAAAAAGTTTTTGATAATAATTTGTCCGCAAGTATGATCTGTAAACATTTCGGGGTGAAATTGTACACCGTAAATCGGTCGATTTTTGTGTTTTATGGCTTCGATGCCGTCCTCGGATTTAGCCAGAGCCAGCAAATCCTCGCCAACATTTTCAACAATCCAGCGGTGGCTTTCGTAAACTTTTAAATTAGAAATATTCTTGAAAATTGGGTCGTCTTGAATTATTTCAAGATCTAAAATACCTTTTTCTTTTTCTTTTGATCTTGTAAGTTCCGATTTATAAATATGAGCAATTAGTTCAAAACCAAAGCAAATTCCTAAAATTGGTTTGTTTATGTT
>JBAXXI010000032.1:0-4844 GCA_037127955.1 Candidatus Berkelbacteria bacterium
GCAATATCACTTTCAGAAACACTGACATTTATTACCGGGTTCGATTGATTAGATATAGCCAATAATTGACCGCTTGTACTTTTAGCATTTGAACTATTTGAAGTTGAACTTTGAGTAATACTCATACCAACATAACAACTCGTCCCGCTCACAACACCGTTAATCGGCGAGGTTACAATCGACTGAGTTTGTTGATAAGCAATTTTAGCGGCTTGCAGATTAATTTGGGCCTGACTAATGGCATTATCCGCATCATCGAGCTTACTTTGAGCCACCGTCACATCAGTATTGGCATTATATTGAGACTGAGCAAAATCCAAAGCTTTTTGAGCCGCCACGATCGCCGCTTTTTTAATGACTTTTTGAGCCGTGCTGGTAGCAGTTTTTTCATCGAGCGCAGCTTGTTTTAAAGCCGTTTTAGCTGAATCCAAATTTTTCTGTCTAGTATAAACAGTTTGATCTAAACTACTTTGTAAAGTTAATTTATTATCTTGAGCACTTTGGAGTGAACTTTGAGCTTTTAAATATGTCGCGTAAGCCTCAGCCTGAGCTTGCTGTCCGTCCTGATCCAAGGAGATCGAAAGCAATTTTTGGCCAACCGAAACCTTATCACCATCTTTAACATAAACCACCTCAACCACACCGCTAGCTTGCGTTATAATACTGTAATAATTAGAACTAACCACTGAGCCAGAGGCTGAAATCGAGGACACAACCGTGCCCCGCGAAACATCTTCAGTGACATAAGAAACCGCACCTTTTTTATTTTTTAAAATCAAGTAAATCGTCGCGGCAAGAATAACAACAAGAATGATCAAAAGAATAACCCAAAATTTTTTGTTTTTCATATTTTTCCCTATTTTATTAATACAACTTAACTTTATTAATTAAAACTGAGGAAAAGCTTAAAAAAATATTATTCTCAGACCGGAAATTTGACCGTAAAAGTCGTGCCTTTACCCACCTGACTCTTAACCTCGATTTGACCATTACTCGCTTTGACAATATTTTTAGCAATCGCCAAACCCAAACCAAATCCTTGACGCTGATTCTTAGATCGAGACAAATCACTTCTATAAAACCGATCAAAAATATACGGTAATTCGTTATTTTTAATCCCGACACCTTGATCGGCTACATTGAGCACAAAAAATTTCTTCTCAATTTTTGTTTCAATTTTAATCGCAGTTTTTTCCGGACTATATTTAATAGCATTATCGATCAAAATTGCCAAAATTTTAGAAAACTGATCTTGGTCAATTTTAACTGACGCCTGATTCAGTTTAGTGATAATTTTTATTTTTTTATTTTGAGCCAATAATTCAAAACGCTCAACCACATTTTTAACAACACTAATAATCGAGACACTATCAGTTTGCTTATTTATTTTGAGCTGAATATCACCAAAACGAGCCAGTTCTAATAAACCGTTTGATAAGTTTTCAAGTTTGCTAATTTCTTCTAAATTACTTTTTAATAACTTCCGAGCGTCCGAAAGACTAAAACTATTATCCCTTAAAGCCACCTCCGTCTCTAACTTCATTGCTGCCAACGGCGTCCGAAATTCATGCGAAGCATCGGTTGTGAATCTATGTTGACGCTCCAACATTTCTTCGATTGGCCCAAGTGTACGCCTAGCAAAAGCATAACTAGCCAATCCAGCCAAAACCAAAATGGCTAAATTTGTTAACAACAAATTCTGAATCATGTGAGCTTTTAACTCGCTTAATTGTTTATTTCTGACTTTTTCAAAATCATCAATATTAAAATCACTATGCATTAAGGCAGGTGCCGGCGGAACTCGTCTAAGTTCGGTTGACTGACGAGCACTGAAAATTGAAACTTCACGAAACGCCACCATGTAAACCAAAACACTAAACATCACACTAATCATCATCACGATCAGTAAATACCAGAGCGTCAATTTAATTTGAGCTAATTTAAACGTCATTTACTTCCCCCAAACGATAACCAAATCCATGAACAGTTTGAATCAAACACTTTGATTTTAAAAATGGCTTATCAATCTTTTTTCTCAAATAACCGATATAAACTTCGACTGTATTTGGCAAAATATCGGCATCAAAATCCCAAACGTGACCAATAATCATATCTTTAGTCACAACTCGACCAGTATTACGCATCAAATATTCCAATAATGAAAATTCTTTTTTAGTTAAAACAATTTTCTTACCTGCTCGCTTAACTTCAAATTTACCTTGATCTAAAACTAAATCACCCACGGTTAAAATATTTTTCAAAGTTTTTGCTGGACGACGCAACAAAGCCTTTACTCGAGCCAAAAATTCTTCAAACGCAAAAGGCTTCACTAAATAATCGTCTGCCCCAATATTGAGTCCTTCAACTTTATCCTGAAGCTTATCTTTGGCCGTCAGAATAATTACCGGACTATGAATATTTTCTTGTCTCATTTTTTGACAAATCAAAATACCATCTGTAACACCAGGCAACATTCGATCGAGTACAATTAAATCATAATCAATTGTCAAAGCAGAACCCAAACCCTCTTGACCATCAAAACAAACATCAACCGCAAACGATTCTTGTTCAAGTCCTTTTTTTAAAGCTCCGGCAATCTTATGATCATCTTCAATAATTAATATTCGCATATATATAAAATAAAATTAAAAACTGAGAATAGACTTAAAAAGTCTTATTTTCCTTAGCCGATTCAACTACGTTTTTTAAAAGTTTCATCACCGTAATTGGACCAACTCCGCCTGGTACCGGCGAATAACCGGCGACCTTAGTGTAAACTTCCGGCGCCACGTCACCCACAGTCGAACCATTACTTTCAGCCGTACCGGCATCAATTAAAATTACTTTTTCGTTCACCATCTCAGTAGTGATCAGACCAGGCTTACCAACTCCGGAAATAATAACATCAGCCGACGATAAAATATTTTTGATATCATTGGTTTTTGAGTCACACACAATTAAATCGATATTTTTTTCTGATAAAATTTTTTCTAAAGGTTGACCGACCAATTTACCGTAGCCGACCAGGACAACTTTTTTAGCTTTCAAATCAATTTGATAATAATCCAATAATTCCAAAATTGCTCCAGCTGTTGGCGTTGGGAAACCGCCATTTAGGCCATCAACGTCTTTAGATGGATCAATTAAAGCCAAAAGTTTTTCAGTATTGAAGCCTTCTGGAAGTGGAAGTTGAATAATAATCCCATGAACATTTTTATTTAAATTTAAATCGCCAATCAAAGTGGCAATATTTTCTTCGGTAATATCGGCCGGAAAATGGTATAAACGAAACCCTAAACCCAAACTCTCAGCTTTTTCTTGTTTTTTCTTGGTATACAAAACACTGGCCGGATCATCACCGGCTAAAATTACTGCTAAAAAAGGCAAAACATTTTCTGCCTTCAAATCAATTATTGTCTCTTTAATTTCATTTTCGATAGCTTCAACTACCGGCTTTCCATACAAAATCATATGATTGATTTAACTTCTAGATATTAATTTGCAAAATCTTGCGTCACCATTAAACCATATTTACCCGCATTCATCACGCCGATTCCAACGCGTGTAAAACTTGGATTTAAAATATTTTGTTTGTGTTTTGGACTATTCATCAGGCCGGCATGAACTGCTTCCGGGCTTGAAGCTAAAGCTAAATTCTCTGCCGCCTCCTGAAAATCCACTTTAGCACGAACCAAGCGATCAAACAAGGTTTCACCATCTTTTCCCGTATGAGAAAAATAACCACGAGCCAACATATCTCGCGAGTGAATTCTAGCCACATTACGAATCAAAACATCTGAAATCAACGGATTCAAACCCATTTTCTGTCGCTCAGTATTAATTTTTGCCAATATGATTTTTTCGGCATTTTCATCGATATTCATACTATTAGTCAAAAAATTCAAAGCCATACTTTCCGTGTTAGTATCGTTACTTACTGTTTTCAAATCAGACAACTTGGTCGAAGAATTATTAAAAACTTTTTCCAAACTTCCTTCTAAATTAGAAGCGTATTTTAAAGTCAAATTAACAATCGCTGATTTTTGAATTAATTTTTTTTGATCAGCTGAAATCGGCGCCGCTAAAACCAAAATGATCAACATGATCACAAAAAATACACCTTTAAACATTGCCGGCAAAACCGCTAAATATCGATTGGTTTTAGATTCTTTGATCTGGGCTGGAGTATAATAAGAAATAATTTTGCTAAAAATAAAAAATATTAATTGAGAACCAATCCATAAAATTAAAAAACTCAAAGGCTTGGCGGCTTCATAATCTAAATTAAAATTAACTGAGACAAATGAGGCAAATGGGATATAGGCGAAAAGCGCAATAGAAAAAGCCAAAACTAAACCAATAAAATCAGCTACAACTCTCAAAAAACCTCGACGAGAATCCTCGAGTACATAATAAGAAAAAACTAAAATTAAGACACCATCAATCCAGTTCATACCACCATTATATCACTTTTTCGAATTGTAATCTTCGACTGCTTTTTGCAGAGCTTCCTCAGCTAAAACTGAACAATGTTTTTTTACTGGTGGTAACCCGTCGAGTGCGTCAACTACGGCAATATTCGTCACTTTTAAAGCTTCTTCAACGGTTTTGCCGATCACCAAATCGGTCAAAATCGAGCTGGTGGCAATAGCGGCCGTACAACCAAAAGTCTGAAATTTTGCATCAGTAATAACGTTATTTTCAACTTTAATTTGTAGCTCCATTAGATCACCGCAAACCGGGTTACCAACCCGACCCACTCCAGATGGATTTTCAATTTCACCCATATTATGTGGATTTTTGAAATGATCCATAACTTTTCCCGAATACAAACTTGATATATT
>JBAXXI010000033.1:0-4246 GCA_037127955.1 Candidatus Berkelbacteria bacterium
GGACTCATGGCCCGTAATTTTTTGATAATATTTTTTAAATTTTCAATCGTATAATCAATTTCTTCTTTGGTTGTAGCTTGACCCAAAGTGAAACGAATCGAGCCGTGAGCTCGTTCCGCGTCAGCATAAACCGCCATAATCACATGACTTGGCTGAAGCGACAAAGAAGTACAAGCTGAACCAGAACTGGCCGCAATTCCGACTAAATCCAAATTCATCAAAATCGACTCGCCTTCGACATATTTAAAATAAATACTAATATTATTTGGACTGCGAAAATCTTTTGAGCCGTTTAACTGTGTTTCTGGAATTTCTGTTAAAACTCGATCGATAAAGTAATCGCGCAAATTTTTCAAATCATCTATTTTAAATTCTGATTTTTGGATCAATTCTACTGCTTTGCCCAAGGCAACAGTGCCAGCAACGTTTTCGGTTCCAGCTCGCAAATTAAACTCTTGTTCTCCGCCAGTTATGATTGGCAAAACAGGTACTCCTTTGCGAATATAAAGCGCACCAACACCTTTCGGTGCCCCTATTTTATGTCCAGAAATCGTCAATAAATCAACGTGCAAATAATCCACGTCCATATTCAAATATTCGGCCGCTTGGACTGCATCGGTATGAAAATAAACTTTCGACTCTTTATTTAATTTTCGATTTTCGTTTTCTTTTTCAATCATTTGACCGATTTCGCGAATTGGCGCGATCGTACCGATTTCATTATTCACATACATAATCGTGACTAAAACCGTATTTTTTTTAATTGCTTTTTCAATTGCAGAAACCAAAATTAAACCGTCTTTATCAGGTTTAATATAGGTCACTTCAACCCCATTTTTTTCGAGCGCCTTACAAGTATTTAAAACCGCGTGATGTTCAAAAGTCGAAGTAATTATGTGCGGTTTTTGCTCATTTTTATTTAAAAAAGGCAAAACCAAACCTTTGATCGCCAAATTATCGGCTTCGGTACCACCCGAAGTAAAAATAACTCTACCTTCACGCAAATTTAAAAATTTTTCTAACTGAGTTCTTGCTCGATCAACAGCAATGCGAGCAGAACGACCCCATTCATGCATACTTGACGGATTACCAAAATCACCCTTAAAAAAAGGCAATATTTCATCAAAAACTTCTTGTTTGACCGGCCCGGTCGCCGCGTAGTCCAAATAAACCCGCACACCGTTTTTTTCCGATGCGGTTCTGTTCGAATATTCATTGTCGCTGGTTTGCGGGTAAACTTTCAAATTAAGCCTCGTTGTTCTTTTTTAATGAGTCTGCAATATTAGTTAATTTTTGAACACATTTACGACACTCGCCCTTTAAACTCAAATATTTTTCGTAACTTAAAACCACGGCTACCGGCTCAGAGTAACGCATAACTTCAAAAACCGTGTCCGATTGCACTTCTTTTAAAATACTGGAAACTTGTGATTGTAACTCGTTAACGTTAATTGTTTTTGTAGTCATATCAACTCCATGATTAATCATTTTAATGATTATATTATATAACAATCTATGTAACATGTCAAGATCGAAACACTTATGAATTGTTCAAAATTGGCTAAACACAACTTTTCTGTTAAGATATATTTATGCGCATATCTTACTCAGCATTTCAAACGTTTAATCAATGCCCTCTTAAGTACAAATTTCAGTACATTGATTGGGTTAAAGTTCCGGAAAAACCGGAGTTCTTTTTTGGCGGCTTAGTTCACGAAGTTGTTCAAATGGCTCTTAGACGCGACCCGATCATCCCAAAAATTGAAGATTTGATTAAGTTTTACGAAAGCAAATGGCGCGAAGATGTTTTTCCAGACAAACTAACTTCTGATCAATATTTAGAACTTGGTCGAGAAATGATCAAGAATTTTCACGAAGGTTATAAACCGGGGCTCCGAAAAGTTGTGGCCGCCGAGAAACGTTTTCAAATTCCTTTAGAAAATCATACACTTAGTGGCGTAATTGATCGCGTCGATAAATTACCATTTGGCGCATACGAAATTGTTGATTATAAAACCAGTAAAAGTCTACCGAGCCAAGAAGAAGTTGATGAGGACAAACAATTAGCCACCTACGCTATTGCCGTTCAAACACTTTGGCCAGAAGCAAAAGATATGCGTTTGACGCTCCATTTTTTAAAACACAATTCCATGTTAACAACCGCTAGAACTCAAGAACAAATTGAAAAAATGAAACTAGAAATCGTCGAAACAGCTGACAAAATCACTAAAACTAAAACCTTCAAACCTTGTGAAAACAAATTTTGCGACTGGTGTGATTATAAACATTTGTGCCCATTAAAGAAGGATCAAGTCTCAACTCTCAACAATCAAGTTAAAGAAATCGATGCTATTGTTAATGACTATATTTATTCTTACAACAAAATCGCTGAACTCACACCAAAAATTCAAGCGCATTTTGACGCAGAAAAACTCAAAGAACTCAAAACTAGTGCGGGCACCATCACTCGCGATGACGCCCGCAATTTGTGGGTCGAATAGAACAAAATAAAAATTAAATTTTTTCTAAATTCCAAAAAACTCTTGGGCGTTTTTTGTGGTCTGAACTTCGACTTCGGCCAAAGAAATATTCTTAATTTGAGCGATTTTTCGAGCAATTTCAATCACGTAAAGCGGCTCGTTTCTATGTCCACGGTGAGGCTCTGGCGCTAACCACGGCGCATCGGTTTCGATCATAATACGCTCAAGCGGCGCATATTTAACTACTTCATTTAATTCTTCATTTTTATTAAAAGTAATAATGCCGGTAAAACTCAGATACAAACCCATTTCGAGAAAAGTTTTGGCATCAGCCAAATTGCCCACATAACAATGCATTACTATTTTTGGCAGATTCTCATAACTTTTCAAAATTTCGATTAAATCAGTGTAAGCTTCCCGACAGTGAATGACCACGGGTTTGCTGTATTTAACGGCTAAATCGATCTGTTTTTTAAATAATTCGGCCTGCGCTACTTTATCAAGTTTTTCTACTGTGTAATCCAAACCAATCTCGCCAATAGCCACCACTTTTTTACTATAAAGCAAATCTGAAAACTTTTTTTCATTATAAACTTCACCCAGACTATCGCCCGGGTGCATTCCAACAGCCGCATATACTCCTTGCGGATAATCTTTGGCTAAATCAACTGCTCGCTTCGAATTCTTGTAATCAGAACCAATATTAATGATCGTACCAACACCGCCTGTAAAAGATCGATCGATTACCTTTTTGTAATCGCGTTCAAAAGACTCTAAATTTAAATGACAATGAGTATCGATAAACATAAAAATCCTAAGTCTAAAGTTTAAGGTTTAAAGTCTAAAGAAGAAATAGTAATGATTTCCATGTACTTTTCACTTATATTTCGGAATATTGAAATTCCGCGACAATCGAAATTGTCCATAACTTTCAACTTTTAACTATTTAATATTAAACTCGTAATAATACAAATTGATATGACAATGGCGCAAATCGCATCCCGGCCAAAATTCTTTTTTTCTTTAAAATAAAAATACGAAGCCAAATAAGTAATAATTGGCGCAATCAACAAAATTATAGTGGTCAAAACCAAACCAATTTTTTGAAAAGCGTAATACTTCAAAACCATCACGCCCGTTCCCATTAAAGCTGTTAAAATCATGATTTTTGTTAAATCAAATTTCTTTAACAAAGAAAAATCCGGTTTATAATAAACTAAATAAACAATAGCTAAAATTGTAACGCGAATAAAATATAAAAGTGTCGGCGAATAATAATTGAGTAAAATTTTTAAACAAACTGCTTCTACGCCAATCAAAACTACAGCCAGCATAGTCTGTTTGGCGGTTTTGCTCACAACAAAATGATGTTTTCGAAAACGACTTAAAACCAATGCAATCGAAGAAACGATACCGGCAATAAATGTGACTAAATTGCGTTCGATCGGCAAAAATATCGCGGCTAAAATAACAGTCACCAGCGGCGACATCAAAATAATAACTTCGTATTCATGTAACGGTTCTGTTTCCAGACTTTTCGCTAAAAGCACATTCCAGGCGCCAGCCGAAACGATCATCAAAATTAAAATCAATATTAATTTCCAACTCAGTGCCTCAACCGAAAAATAAAAATTTAAAGGAATTAAAAATAGAGAAATAAAAGCCAACATGACAAAAATAATCGGCAAATAATTTTTAGTGCCCATCTTCATTTTGCCAAGTAAAATTTTATTAAATACATCGGCACTGCCACCAAAAATCGCCGC
>JBAXXI010000034.1:0-4235 GCA_037127955.1 Candidatus Berkelbacteria bacterium
CCTACTTCGACACTTTTACTGATGGTCCCATTGTAGCTGAAAGATTAATTGAAACAATTCTTTCGACTGGCAATAAAGACAAAAGAGCTTTAAAGTTTGCGACTAATTCTTCATTTTTAACATCGGTTTTACCAATAACTTGGTGGACAATACCGTATGAATCAGATTTATATTCGCGCTTACCGCCTTCAAGTTCAATTTTGGTTTTTTCTGGATCAGCTGTAATCGTGCCAGATTTTGGATTTGGCATTTTACCTTTTGGTCCAAGAATCTTAGCCAATCTTGCAACTTTACCCATATCAGCCGGAGTAGTTAAATAAATATCTGCATCAGCCTTACCACTTTCAGTAATTTCAGCAATAGTTTTTTCATCTAAAATAACGACTGTGGTTTTTTTACCAGTGACAAAAGGATAAGTAATCATACCGCGAACTTGTTCTGGCTTACCTGATTTACCTAACATACGAACGTGAACTTCAATATTACCAACAAATTTAGTTAAGCTGGTTTTTTTGACTAAATCTAAAGCATCATCAATAGCGTATTTTTTATTATGATCGATTAATTCTAAAGCTTTCAAATATTTATCTGATCGAACTTTAGCTTTACCTTTTTTAGTTTTCTTTTTCTTACCGGTTTTGGTATCAACAATCTCTTCAGCGGCTTCTTCAGCTTGGTTTGCTTCCATTCGAGATTTTTTAATTTTATCGTTGATCGATTCCTTTTTGGTTACAGTTTCTTTAACCTTACCGTTTTGATCATTATCGATCTTACTCAAATCTCCACCTTTATCTAAGGTTTCTTGAGCTTGAGCAAGCAACTGATCTAAATCTTGTTTAGCCATGTTTTCCTTTCTGTGGTCATATCGCCTTTAGGCTCCCACATATTAATAGTTGATTAAATTGATGTGTTTTGTATGCCTTTACTTAAAGATTCTACCACAAAGTCGCTGGTTTTGTCAACCATACTCTGTAGAACTTCTTTATCCTCGAAATTCATCAAAACCCACTCTTCGACAGGTATAATGTCTGACTTACCAACTCCGACCCTAATTCGCCAAAATTGATCGGTACCAAGTTGATCAATTATCGATTGTACACCTTTATGACCAGCACTTCCGCCACCTAAAACAATCTTAACTTTACCAGACTCTAAATCAATGTCGTCGTGAATCACCCAAATATCTTCGCTGTCAATTTTATAATAATTTTTAAGTTTGCTCACGGCTTCACCAGAATTATTCATAAAAGTTTGAGGTTTTACTAACTTGACTCTGTCTTCCAAACTACCAAAATCACCATTTTCCGATTTAAATTCATTTTCTAATCGTAAAATAATATTTTCTTTTTTAGCGATTTTATCAATCACTAAAAAACCTGAATTATGTCTAGTATTTATATATTTTTCACCAGGATTACCTAGACCAACAATTAAACGCATTTTAACCTTTCCGATTTAATAATTCGCTCACTTCTTCTAAAATTCGATTATTTTCTGCTGTAATATGTTTCAAAGTTTTTTCAGTTCGCTCCTCAGATTTTTTACTTTGAATATCCTGACCCACCATAATTACTGATAATAAAACTAATTGCAGAAAGGTTTGAGCAATCCAGGAAACTAAAATAAAAACATTATGCGAGGCAATGGCCGCCGGCAAACTAATTAATGCGATAATCGCAAAAAGATAAGCGCACCACATGCTACCGACCATCTTGGTCAATTTAATCGCTAACCAATCGTTAATATTTTTCATTTTTCTCCCTTGCTTCGAGCACGGTCGAGAAGTATTTAATTTTTACATTCCAGGAATATTCAAATCACCGGCAATGGCTTTCATTTTTTCACCGGCAATAGCTTGAACTCTGGATAATGCCTCGGCAATAGCTTGCTGCAAAGCTTTTTCTAAATCTCGCTTATTTTCCGGCCTTAATAATGATTCATCGATTTCAATACTTTGAACATGCTGTTCGCCATTAAAAACTACGGTTACTAATCCAGAGGCAGCTTTTGCCTCAACTTCTGTCTCTTTTAATTCTTTTTGGATCGCTTTGGCTTTTTTTTGTAATTCCCAAAGTTGTTTAGCTTTGTCTAACATTTGACTCCTTTTAGTCGTGTAAAATTAAAATGTAAATATCAAAATGAAAAATAAAGGTATCACTATTTTAAATTTTACATTGTCATTTTGATTTTTGATTTTTTAATTTTGATTTAATTAATATTGTATGGACTTTTTAGGTAACTTTCAATAAAACCATCTAAATCACCGTTTAAAACCGAATCGGGATCGGTCGAAGTAAAATCAGTTCGATGGTCTTTAACTTGCTTATATGGATGTAAAACATATGAACGAATCTGTGAACCAAAAGCCACCGACATATGTTCACCTCGAAGCTTAACTTCCTCTTCACGACGCTTTTTTAATTCTAAAGCTAAAAGCCTAGATTGTAAAACTTTCATAGCCACTTCTTTATTTTGTAGCTGTGAACGCTCGTTTTGGACCGCCACCACAGTATTGGTCGGTAAATGCGTAATTCTTACTGCTGAATCGGTAGTGTTAACTGACTGACCACCATGACCACCAGAACGGTAAACATCAATCTTTAAATCTTTTTCATCGATTACAAAATCCGTGGTTTTTTCAATTTCAGGCAAGACTTCGACCAAAGCAAAAGAAGTGTGTCGAGCCTTATCGGCGTCATATGGCGAAAGTCGAACTAAACGGTGAACCCCAGCTTCACCCTTTAATAAACCATAGGCAAAAGCGCCTTTAATTTCTAGTGTCGCAGATTTAATCCCAACCTCTTCACCCGGTGAAATATCTAAAATACTCTGATTAAAACCTTTTCTATCGGCAAAGCGCTCAAACATTCGTAGTAACATTTCGGCCCAATCTTGCGAATCGGTTCCGCCAGCCCCGGCATGAACTGAAATAATCGCGTTATTTTGATCATACTCTCCGGCCAAAGTCGCTTTTATCTCCAAGGCTCGGATTTCTTCCGGCGTCTCGGCTAAAGTCCACTCGTCAACAATTTTTTGCAAATTACTCATTTTTTGAGTTTTTTCAGCCGCCTCTTGAGAATTCGACCAAAAATCGGGATTATTCATCTCGGCGCTAATTTCTCGAATTTTTTCTTCCTTTTCGGAAATCTTCAATAAATTGTATAATTCTTCTTTACTTGCCATATGAAGTTATTGTATCAGAAAGAAAGCTTTCTCTCAAGACATGTTTTTAAATACAAAAAAAGACTCGTTTGATACAATCGCCTGAGTCTTTTTAATTTTACCTAAATATTAAAAATTTAATAAATGGGCAAAGTTTCCAGCTTGCTTAGCACGGTAAACCGCGTAACCAGCTGTACCAAGAGCAGAAATCACTAATGAGATAGCAATATCAGCACCGGTTTTTGGTAACGACTTTTGAGTGCCAGTCGTAGCCATCGCGACTTTAACAGTATTATTGTTAGCGTTTGAATTCGAATTGCTATTTGAATTCGTTTTCTTAACACTGACAGTTTTATTACTGCCGGCAATAGCCGTAGCATTAGCACGAGCCGTAGCCGAACCTTTAGCTGAGCCAGAACCAATGTTTATCACATTGTTATTGGCTGAAGCGTTGGCATTAGCGTTAGCATTGTTTGAAACATTACTAACAACTTTTTTAGTCGTTTTGGTTTGCTTAGCAATAGCGGTTGAATCAGCATCTGAGCTGGCTGAACCTTTAGCTGAGCCAGAACCAATGTTTATCACATTGTTATTGGCTGAAGCATTAGCATTAGAGTTAACATTGTTAATGGTAGCGGCTTTAGCCACACCAGAAGTAGTGAAAACTAACAAAGCTAAGGTAAGCATGACGATTAATTTTTTTGACATAATTTTCCTTTCTTTGAAAATTGTTTGCCTTTCGACTGTAGGCCTTGGGTTCTTCCCAAATTTGATGGTCCGATAAATAAATATCGGACCGATCTGATCTGTTAAGAATTTTCTATTGAACTTTACCAGTAGAATTTGCGGCCGCGCAGGACTCACCTTTGGCCGAACCTTCACCAATATTGATTACCGTATTAGTGGCGTTGCTGTTAGCGCTACTATTAACGTTATTTATACCAATTTTGGCCGGCGGAGCATACGAAACCCCTAAGATACTCCAATTATACATCATAGGCGCATACATTCCCGAAGTTTGTTGGGACATGTACGGTGCCGGCGATGAAAAATTGTAAACTATCTGTGGTTGA
>JBAXXI010000035.1:0-3720 GCA_037127955.1 Candidatus Berkelbacteria bacterium
GCCAGCTGAAAACTGGCGCGCCACCTAAAATTTTATTCCTTAACTAGTATAGGCTTTTTACACTCTTTCGCAAATTCGTAAATATCTTTTTCAAAATGATGTCTTCCGACAATCTTTGCTAATTGAATTTGTTGCTTATCATAATAAAATTCTCTCTCGTCATTTTTTACGCTCAAAACTTTTGGTACTGGAACAAAATATCTGTGTCCGTCCAATGAGACAAACAGCTCTTTATCCAACAACATGGCATTTGCTTCTAGTCTGACATAATAAGAGGCGTTATTCGATTTGTCGGGGTATAAACTGTCATTTATCCATTCTTCGTGAAAATTTTCTACCAATTCTTTGTCCCAATCAATAACAATCTGAAAATTGGGATATTTTTTGTGGCGATAAAAAGAAAGATGATTTTCTATACCTTGAAATTTTTCCCAATTTTCAGGATTTTTCAAATATTTTTTAAAACGGGTTATTGGGTTTATAAACGAAATATAAGTAAAATATGTTCCAACAAGAGTCGCAACTAAACCCAATATACCAATTACAAAACCGAGGATTGTTATTAAATCATTATTCATAAGCTAATTTTTTACAAACGCCAATATTCTTTTATTCGCCAAATCAACATACTTTTTATCTTTTTCAATTCCTATCCAACTTCTATCAAGAGCTTTCGCGACAACAGCAGTCGTTCCACTACCCATAAATGGATCAAAAACTAAATCGCCTTTATTGCTTGCTGTTAGTAAAATTTGTTGGATAAGTTTCAACGGCTTTTGTGTCGGGTGTGCTTTTATGCCATTTTCATCTTTCAGTCTTTCATTCCCTTTGCAAAGTCCAAAGACCCAATCAGTATCTTTCATTTGAACCCCGCCATTCATTTTCTTTAAAAATTCGTAATTGAAAGTATATTTTTTACAATCCTTATTTTTCACCGACCAAATTATTGTTTCGTGATTATTTGTAAAACGGCGACCATTCAAATTCGGCAAAGCATCAGTTTTTACCCATATCACATCATTCAAAAACCAAAGTCCTAAATTTTGCATTATTGTTCCGACTCGGAAAATGTTGTGATACATTCCGATTACCCAAAATGTACCCGTTGGCTTTAAAATTCTTTGACACTCTTTAATCCAATTTTGAGTAAAGTTATCATAATCTTCGTAACCTTCAAATTGATCCCAATCATTGTCGACTGGAATGATTTCTGAGCCATCGGCTCTTTTTAAGCGCTTGCCTTTGGGTAGTTGTAAAAAATAAGGTGGATCGGCAAAAATTAGATCAACAGAATCGTTGGGTAGTTTTTTCATTTCCTCTATGCAATCGCCATGTATAATTGTGTTGATATATTTTTGCATGCGACATCAAAAGTTATAAATGACGAGGTGTTCGACATCTCTGTCATTTCTACCCTTAACATTGTAAAGATATGTTTTTTCAAAACTATCTACCTTGATACCTTTCTTGTTTGTATATAAATCATAAATAAAAGGTGTTTTTTTGATTATTAAAATAAAATGGGCTTTGCTTGTATACAGGCATTTTGCCAATCTTTCTTGATCCTTTTTATCAAAACTCTTTTTTTCATAATCGCTGAAATCAGTATCGTACGGCGGATCTAAAAAGATAAAATCATTTTTATTCAAATCTTTTCGAGTTAAAATTTCTTCAAAATCAGTGTTCAAAATTTCCGCATTTTCAAATACTTTTTCCACCTCATCACTAAATATATAATCTACCTTGCTTCTGAGGTCTTTATTGTTATATGCAATTCCTCCATAAGGAATATTGAAATCACCTTTAGTGTTAAATCTAAACATCGAGGCATAACAAAATTCTCTAATAAAATAGTAGTTAGCAATTTTTTTAGCTAAAGAAGTTTTATATTTCGAACCATTTTTATTCATCACATCTCGGAAGTGCATATAAAATCCACTTCTAAAAGCGGTTTCAATATTTTTATGCAAATCCCCGTCAGGCAATGTCCCTCGTTCTTTTTCAATCTTTTTTGTTCTGCTTATTTTAGATATTAAATTTTTTATTATTTCTTGAAGTAAATTATTCGGATCAAGAGCAAATTTTTCTAAAAATAAACCATTGAACTGATCTTCTTTGGCCTTTAATTTTTGGGTTATAATTTCTTTTACCTCTTTTTCGGTTTTTTTGTCGTTCTTATAATCATCATAAAGTTTAACAATTTCATTTTCGAATATATTTATGTATTTTGGAATTTTTTCCCAATTATCAACATAATCATATAAGCAACTCTTGAACTCAGGCTTGTTTTTTTCGCCCTTAATAAAACGATAAAATTCAATTAGCTCTTCGCAGATATCATTTATTATCACTTTTTGAGGTTTAAGTTTAAAAAATATTGCACCACCACCAAAAAATGGCTCGATATAACGAGTGTGTTTTGGTATGAGATTTTTTATTTGCTCATACTCTTTAGATTTTCCGCCCGGCCATTTAATAAGTGGTTGCATAATTAGCCTAAATAAGTTTTTTTAATTGAATCCAATGAACTTTTAATAAGTCCTGCTTTTTCTTTATAGGCTTCAAGAACAATGCTGTACCCGTCATCTGATTTGCAGACAAAATCCCAAAAATCTTTACCGATTAAAAGCTCATCATCAGAAAAATATTGTCTAACTCTTTCTTGCCTCCATGGTTTGCCTTCTCCAAATCGATTATAGGCTGTTGCAAAAAATACCTTAATATTCGTTTCTTTTGGTAAAGTGTTTGATAATATTGCAAATTGCTCTAATAATGCCTCTTTTTCTGATCGAGCTTTTTTATTATCCAAATCACCACCAATTTTTAATTCAATTAAATAATTATCACTTGTATCTTTGTCAATTAAGTAATAATCACTATCGTGTCTTTTTGTGACAAGCGATTGTTCCGCTGGCTTAACTCGCAAAAACTGATAATCTTCCGCGGAAGGTGGTGTTATTTCTCGTCGTTTATATTTTTCCAATAACTCAGCCATGTCCTGAGTTTGTTTTAGGCTTAATGGTCCCTCAACATTTTGTCTAACTTCATAAGATAATTTAGCGATGTTTATGGCCATTTTTTCTAACATATTCCCCAAAGAGCTATCGAGAGAACGCACTAGTGCGGTGTAGTATTGAATTTCCGGTCCAAGAACAGCAATAAAAACATTGTGAATTTTCATATTCAATGTACCCTCTGGGTCTTCTAATTCGCCCTCGTGTCTTCCTTGAAATCCAACAGCAAACGATTCAACAGACGCATGGACGATTGATCTTATAGCTTCTTTTTTATCTAATGTGTTTTGTGTCATAAAATTATTCCTAAATTATTTTAATAAATCATCAACGCCAACTTCGAGCGCCTTGGCGATCTTGGTTAGTGTTTCAATTGTTGGATTTGTATTTACACCATTTTCAACCTTAACAATGGTGTTGAGCGATAAATCGGCAAGGCGAGCAATCTTTTCGAGAGATAGCCCCTTTTTAGCCCGTAGTTTCTTTAAGTTATCCGCAATTTTATTGTTTGACATATCTTTTCTAATTGTATAACATTATAGTATATAGAATATAATATAAAGGTTTCTTTCTTGATACTATAATGATAACTAATTTTTATAAAATTGTAAATGAATCTTTAGGGAGTTCCTTAGCGTTGCCCGCGAATGGGTTGGGTGGGTCAAGGGCAACATCTTCTTTGGTGGCGCATTTTGCTTTGCAAAAT
>JBAXXI010000036.1:0-3538 GCA_037127955.1 Candidatus Berkelbacteria bacterium
AAATTGGGCAATTTTTAGGCATTTGAAAAACTTTTTCTTGACCAGTTCGGAGTTTTTCAATGACTTTAACGACTTCCGGTATAACATCTCCGGCTTTTCGAATCACGACTGTGTCGCCGATTCTAATATCTTTTTTGGTAATTTCATCTAAATTATGAAGTGTTGCGCGAGCTACCGTTGAACCGGCCACTACCACAGGGCGCAACACTGCCACAGGCGTCAACACACCCGTTCTTCCAACTTGAATCTTAATATCTTCGAGTACAGTGGTCACTTCTTCAGCTGGCCACTTGAAAGCCACAGCCGCGCGCGGCGCCTTACCCACAATCCCTAATTTATCAAAGATTTTTTTATCATTTAAAACTACAACCATACCGTCGATTTGATATGGTAATTTTGGCCTAATTTTCGTCCAATCATGCCAAAGCTCAATAATTTCTGAAATATTAGCACAAAACTTATTGTATTTACCGGTTGGAAAACCCAAATCCTTGGCCACACCGTGCTCATCCTCATGAAAATCTACATCGATACCAATTTCGCCATAAGCCATGAAATCTAAGTTGCGAGATGCCGTGATTTTAGAATCCAGTTGACGCAAACTCCCGGCCGCCGCGTTGCGCGGATTAGCAAATTCCGGTTCATTAATCTTGACTCTATCTTTATTTAAATCGTTAAAACTTTTAATTGGCATGAAAACTTCGCCACGAACTTCGACTCTTTTGTCGGTGTAGTACTTTGATTCTTTTCTTAATTTTAAAGGAATGGCACGCACAGTTTTTAAATTTTCCGTAATGACTTCTCCCACTTTTCCATTGCCGCGGGTAGCACCATAAACCAACTCCCCTTTTTCGTAAACCAAACTCACAGCCAGACCGTCCATTTTTAGTTCAGAGAAAAAACCACTTTTTTCAATCTCTTTAACGCCAGCGAGTTTTACTAATCGGTCATACCAATCCGCCAGTTCTGTCTCGTCAAAAACATCGTTTAAGGAAATCATCGGTGCCGCATGAGTCACATTTTCAAACTTTTTAAGCGGCTCGCCACCAACCTTTTGGCTCGGCGAGTTCGGTGATTTTAAATCAGGATACTCGTTTTCCAAACTAACTAATTCGTGCATCAAAGAATCATAATCACTATCTTTGACTTCGGGATCATCAAGTACATGGTAGCGATAGCGAAAATCGTCAATCACTTGGCTTAATTTTTCAATTCTTATTATGGCGTCAGTTTTATTCATTAAATCATGGCCCTCAATTTTTTAATTCGGTCGGCAATTGGCGGGTGAGTTTCAAATAAATTCGTCCAGCCACCCTTTTGTTCGTCAGTATCAGTCTTGAGTGGACTAGCAATATATAAATGAGCTGTGGCCTTATTAGCTACCTCAAGTGGTTCTTGATCGGCGCTGATTTTTTCTAGCGCCGAAGCCAGTCCTTCTGGATAACGAGTCAGTAGCGCGCCGGTGGCGTCTGCAAGATACTCTCGTTTTCGGCTCACCGCCAACTGAATCATGGTTGCAATAATTGGCGATAAAATCACTAAAACTAAACCAATAATCATTAAAATAGTCTGTAATTGGCCACCATTGTCAGAATTATTATCGCTCTTACGACCACCACCAAACCAAGTCCAGCGCAAAAAGAAATCGGCTAAAAGCGAAATTAAGCCAACTAAAACCACCACCATAGTCATAAGGCGAATATCGTAATTGCCAATATGGCTCATTTCATGCGCAATTACGCCTTCGAGTTCTGACTTATCAAGCTTATCAAGCAAACCAGCTGTCAAAGCAATCGAGGCATGTTCCGGGTCACGACCAGTGGCAAATGCGTTTGGCGCAGTATCGTTAATAATAAATATTTTTGGCTTTGGAATACCAGCCGTAATCGCCAAATTTTCTACCAATCTGTGAATTTCCAAATAAGGCTCTTTACGCGGGACTTCTTGAGCTTGCGAAATAGCTAAAGCAATTTTATCTGACGAGTAGTACGAAACCAAGGCTTGAACCACTGAAATAACAACCGCAATCACCAAAATAAATTGATTATTAAAATACCAACTCAGGAAATACCCAAGTCCGATCACAAAAACCAAAAAGAAAAACATCAACCATACGGTTTTACTTTTATTTGAATCAATTTGTTTATACATATATATCCTCTACTATTAGTTTAATAATATATGATTTAGCCATAAAAAAACAGACCCATTTTCACGGGTCTGTTTTTCGAATTATGATATTATTTTATAAACTTGAAAGTAGCAGAAATTAAATCAAATGTATTCACTTCTGGACCATTTTGTTCTAAGGATTCTTTCGGATATCCGGTAATAGTAAAAATTTTACCATTGTACTGGAAAATGATAATCCTGATTTCATCATCACCTTTATAACCATAGGAAATTTGTGTAGCCTTCTGGCCAGCAAAAATAGTATCTGTTTTTTTATAAAATGGTGCACTCGCAAAAACTTGATCAGGAGAGGTGTAGTAATCAATAGTTTCTTGTAATGTCTTATTAGACTCAACTACAACACCATAAGCAGGATTAGTATTTTTAAACCAATTCGGCATACCGCCTGTCCACATTGGAGGATATTTAAAACTATACCCATCTTTTATGTTTTCATACGTTTTCCAGTCAGCGGTAGAAACCGGGGTCGTAAATTGGAAAGTAGAAATGATTTTATTAAAGGTTTCCACATCAGTTGAACAACTATTAAATGAAAATGTAAAAATTCGGTTATCTTTTAGTGTCCAAATCGTCGTATCATTGACTTTACTATTTACATCACAAACCTTAGGGTTACTTGAAACCTTGATCGCATCTTGACCATCAATTTTAATCGAATCATGCTTGTAATCTGTAATAGGGCCACGACCAGACTGCCAACCATTAACATAATCAACTAAGCTTTCACCTTTACTGTCAACAACACTAGTACTTAGTCCAGATCCATTTTGACAATATTCATTGAGATCGGCTGATGGTAAATTTTTATCAAGACAAATAGAACCATTAAAATGAGATCTTAACGGATAATCAGATGGATATTTAAAACTAAAACCATAATCAGCATCTGTATAGGTCTTCCAACCAGAAACAGGAGAAATGGTATCGGTCGATTTTACAGGAGCAACGGCCGGTGTAGCAACTTCGGTTTTGTTCTGGCCGAAATTAACCCAAGCAAAAAAGCCCACACCGACTAGAACTACACCGAGTAGAACTAACCACATCCAAAATGGGCCATGTTCCGGGTTTTGATTTGTTTCCATGATTCTCCTTTAGATCCCTGATGTTAGATTACCATCCAACTCGAGGATGACATTTAATATTTAACTTTCTCTAATTCAGTAATCCTGATCTCGTGATTATCGACGCGACCAATATCGGCCTTTTGCGTTAAAGAAAATTTGACGATTTTCATATCTTCTTTTAAAACCGCTACATCTTCCTCGATCTTATCGATTTTTTTTACTTTTTCCATAACATAATTCAGCCCTTCGCTCATTACACGAATTTCCTTCAAGGTCTGTTC
>JBAXXI010000037.1:0-3466 GCA_037127955.1 Candidatus Berkelbacteria bacterium
TATGGCAGATGAAAAAGATATAAAAAAAGAAGATATAGAATCAACCGACGAAACTCAAGTCGAAGAAGAAATTGAAACTGATGTTGTCGAGCCAGATGAAACTGAAATATCTGATGATAATTTTGATCAAGATAGTGGTTCCAGCGATATCAAAATGGCCGAAGATGAAGACGATGAGGGCGAGGCAATAGAAGTTGATTTGACCGCTTTGAACCCGGAAGAGTTGGCTAAGGCTGAATCGATTTTTAATTTTGGTTCAGACGATGCGGTTGAAGAAAAAACCGATTACGGTATGATCAAAGGCCGTGATTTGGAATTGGAAATGCAAGAATCTTACCTTGATTATGCGATGAGCGTGATCGTGGCTCGGGCTTTACCAGATGTTCGTGATGGTTTAAAGCCAGTTCACAGACGCGTGATGTATTCCATGCACGAACTTGGTTTGGGCGCGAGAGTTAAATATAGAAAATCCGCCCTTGTGGTTGGAGACGTTTTGGGTAAATATCACCCTCATGGTGATGTGGCCGTTTATGATACTTTGGTTCGTATGGCTCAGCATTTTTCCATGCGTTACACCTTGGTTGATGGTCAAGGAAACTTTGGTTCAATCGATGGTGATACAGCAGCCGCCATGCGTTACACCGAGTGTCGCATGACCGGTTTGACCGAGGAAATGTTGGTTGATATTGAAAAAGACACCGTTGATTTTGTGGATAACTACGATTCAACTCGCCAAGAACCTCGAGTTTTGCCAAGCAAATTACCTAACTTATTATTAAACGGCTCAATGGGTATTGCCGTTGGTATGGCGACTAATATTCCACCACACAACTTGGGTGAATTGGTTGACGGTATTAGCCATTTAATCGATCATCCTGATTGTGATATCGATGATTTAATGCAATTTGTGAAAGGTCCAGACTTTCCAACTGGTGCTGAAATTTATGGCTTAAACCAGATTAAAAGTGCCTATGCTACCGGCCGTGGCTCGATTGTTATGAGGGCTGTAAGTACAATTGAAGAATTGAAAAAAGGTGGCTTTAGAATTATCGTTTCGTCTTTACCTTATCAGGTCAATAAAGCCGAATTAATTACAAAAATTGCCGATTTAGTTAAAGAGAAAAAACTCGAAGGTATTTCTGGGCTTCGCGACGAATCAGACCGAAATGAAGGTGTTCGCATTGTGATCGAGCTTAAATCCAGTGCTTATCCAAAGAAAATTTTAAATAGATTATACGAATTAACTTTGATGCAGACCAGCTTCCACGTGAACATGTTGGCTTTGATTGACGGGATTCAGCCACGCATCCTAACCTTAAAGAATGTGTTAGAAGAATACTTGAAGCACCGACAGATTGTGGTGCGACGCCGTACTGAATTTGAACTTAAAAAAGCCAAAGAACGCGCCCATATTTTAGAGGGTTTGCGTATAGCGTTGGCTCATATTGATGAAGTCATTGCGGTCATTAAAAAAAGTAAGACTCGTGATGATGCCAAAAAAGCGCTTTGCGAAAATTTTGAATTATCAGAGCTTCAAGCTAGCGCCATTTTGGATATGCGTTTATCAGCTTTGGCCGCTTTGGAAGTTCAGAAGATTGAAGATGAGTATCAAGCTTTGATGAAATTGATTGGTGAGCTTGAAGCAATTTTGGCTTCTGAAAAAATGATTCTCGATATTATTAAAAAAGAATTACAAGATGTGAAAAAACGTTTTGCTGATCCTCGTCGCACGACCGTTTTTGAGCAAGAAATTGGTAAATTCCGGGCTGAAGACTTGATCCCATCAGAACAAGTGATTGTGATGTTGACTAAAGGTAATTACGTCAAACGTATGCCTGTTTCAGTCTATCGTTCGCAGGTTCGTGGCGGTAAAGGCGTTTTAGGCATGGAGACCAAAGAAGAAGATGTGATTGAACACATGTTAGCTGCTAATACTCACGATGATTTACTGTTCTTCACTGATCGTGGCCGAATTTTCCAGACCAAGGTTTACGATATTCCGGCTTCATCGAGAATCAGTAAGGGCCAGGCGATCGTTAATATTTTACAAATTTCGCCAGACGAAAAAGTTACAGCTGTGATCGCTTTAGACTCAGCTGATAAGGAGAAACTGAAGTATTTTGTGATGGTGACCGAACACGGTGTGATGAAAAAGAGTGAAATTGCTTTATATAAAAACGTGCGAAAAACCGGTATTGTGGCCATTAAACTTAATGACAAAGACAAGCTGCGTTGGGTTAAAACCACCGGCGGTAACGATAAAATTTTTATTGCTTCCAGTCAAGGTCAATCGATTTTGTTTAACGAATCAGATGCTCGTCCAATGGGTCGTTCCGCTGCCGGTGTGCGCGGTATCCATTTGCGCGGCGAAGACAGAGTGATTGGTGTGGATGTGGTTTTGCCAAGTTTAGAAAAACAAGCTTTTGTTTTAGCCGTTTTGGAAAATGGTTTCGGCAAACGCACGCCATTTGGCCAGTTTAAGGTTCAGTTACGTGGTGGTATGGGTATCCGAGTGGCCAGTGTGACTAGTCGAACCGGTAAAGTGGTCGCTACCCATGTGGTTTATGGTGATGGAGCCGATGTAATTTTGGCCAGCAAACAAGGTCAAATTATCCGCATGGATTTAGCCACAGTGAAAATTCTTGGTCGTGATACTCAAGGTGTGACCATGATGAAAATGCATACGGCTGATAAAGTGGCTTCGGTTACAGTTGTGCCAAAGTCGACCGAGGAATTTGTTCAAACCGTAGATGAGGGTCAAGCCGTTAGCGTGCCGATTCAAGAAGATCGACCAATTCAAGAGGTTCAAAGTTTGGAAGAAACAGACGTTCAGGAAGAAATTGCCAGAGAAGTCGAAGAGATTGAAGAACATACTAAAGAAACTAAAGTCAAAAAGGAAAAAGAAGATAGCGAAGTAGCGCCAGAGATTGAAGAAGTTGAAGAAGAGTCTGTGGAGGCAGAATTAACCGAAGAAGATCAAGCTGAGACTGAAGAATCCGTGGAAACAGACGTAGAAACAGAAAAATTGCCAGAGTGGGCTAATGTTCACAAAGATACTTGGCGCGAACCGTCGGTTGATAAGCTAGACGAATCAGTCAAAATACATGATTATAAAGATGGCGATATCAGTCCAAAAAAGACTGAGCCAAAAGATGAGGAAAAGCCAGCTCAACCAAGTTTAGGTGATACCAATTGGTGGGGTGGGGGTGATAAGAAATCAGAATAAAATATATTTGAAAAAATAAAAAAGAGAGTCGAAAAATCGGCTCTCTTTTTGCATTGACAAAATTCAGTTTTTAAGGTAAGATATGGCTAGTAAATTAACAATCGAAGGGGGAATTATGAAGCCAGAAAATAATACTTTAAAGTTTAATCAGCAAATCGAGGTGATTTGCGAAAAAGCGAAAGAAAAAGCCGGTTTTGAATTAGTCCGATTGAGGTTGAAATCTGTTAGGAATGAAGTTAA
>JBAXXI010000038.1:0-2999 GCA_037127955.1 Candidatus Berkelbacteria bacterium
ACAAATCATTAGTAATAAGAAGGCCCAAAGCTCAGACAGTACAACTTGGTAATCATAAATGTAGTGTTTTGTAGCAGCATATGCAGCCCCACCAGAGACAAAAAGAATAAAAATTGGGCCTAAACTGTTGAATTGAAAAATGCCAAAAGCTGGCAAAATTAAATTAAAGATAGAGCCGAGTATGGCGCTAATAACAAAACCAGTAACGATATAGCTAATTTTTAGTTTTTCGATTCCTTCGTTTTGTTTGAGAGCGAGCCAAGCATTAATAATAAAAACGCATAGGTAAATAAAAATAAAAGCATAAAATATGTAAAATAGTGGCCCAATTTGAACGATTTTAATAAAACCGTTAGTCACATCAATTCGTTTAACCATATAATGACCGATTAAACTTAAAATTGAGATGATTCCTGTCGGAATAAGTATGAGCCAAAGATTACGACGAAATAGTTTTTGTCTAGCCTCAAGCAAGAGTAGATTGCCAGCACCAATGATCCAAGCGGTGGAAAAAAAGGCGATCATGCTCAAGTCTAAATTACCAGTTTTAAGGGTAAGGTAAATTGATAAAGCCCAAAAATCAGCCAAAATTACGATAATGGCTAAGAAACGATTAATCCAAGATTTTGTATCAGCACGCAAAACAAAAAAGGCACAAATAAGGCCTAAAATAGAGCTAATTACAAGTAAAATTTGTATTATAATATGAGATTGCATTGCCCCTCTTTATAGAAATGCACATTTGATAATTTTTAATGGTGCCCGGAGCGAGAGTCGAACTCGCATGAACTTGCGCTCATAGGTTTTTGAGACCTACGTGTCTACCATTCCACCACCCGGGCTTAATATCATTGTAACTCAAAATCGGATTGAATTCAAGGGAAAAAGGTGTTAATATTCAATTAACAATAATTATTTAGATTTTAATTTTTGGGCCTGTGGTTAAGTGGTAAAACACTACATTCGCATTGTAGAGGCGCGAGTTCGATTCTCGCCAGGTCCACCAAAGGATAATATGAACCAAGATCATGAATATTTTAAAAATTTAAAGAAACAAATGCATGGCTCAAAAGCCGAGTTTATTTTGGGTGTACTCAAAACTTTTGGCGTGTTTTTACTCTTATTTTTGGTTAGTTTTATTATCATTAATTTTCCGGCTTATTTGACTAAAACGAAATATTTTTTTAAATCACAAAACCAATTAACACAAGTCTTGAATCAAAAAGTTATTAGCAATAATCATTTATATATTCCAAAAATGAATATTGATACACCGATCACCTGGAATGTACCAGCTGATAATGTTTTTCCTGCTCTTGAAAACGGTGTAGCGCACTATGAAGGCACGGCTTTGCCGGGTCAGATTGGCAATACTTTTATTTATGGTCATTCGTCCTATTACTGGTGGAATAAAGGCTCGTATAAAGAAATTTTTGCAATTTTGGACAAATTAAATCAGGGTGATAAGATATATGTTTCCCACGAAAGTAAAGTTTATACATATATTGTCACTGGTAAAAAAGTGGTTAGTCCTAATGATCTTTCGGTTTTAAACCAAACGAATACAAAAACCCTCAGTCTCATGACTTGTACGCCAGTTGGCACAACTTTAAATCGATTAGTGGTTACAGCCCAGTTACTAAATTAACTTTTTTGTACTAAATTATCGGATTTTAGCTTCGTAAATTTTGTCGTTGGCAGCGTATACAATTTTGTCTTGGTACATGGCAAAAACATACGGATCGTTAGTTGGAAAATCGAATAGTTTAGTGTTGTTGGCGCCATCAAGCTCGATCACGCGAAGCTCTTTGCCGAGCTGAAATATAATATGTTCTCGATCGTCGGTTAAGATGGCGGATTTTGGTGTATCACTAAAGCGTGTGACAAGGAGTTTTTTATACCAAATTTCATTATTAATAATCAAAAGATCATTTGCTTCATTTTTAGCATCATTTTTAATCGCTTCCGCGTTTGTATTACGGTTCGATTCTATGATTTGAGGATTTGTAATATATAGATAGACTTTCTTAAAATCTATTGCCTGACCGCCAATAACTTTAATGGTTTTGGTCCAGTTAGAATAACCATCTTTACTAATTTTAACCACATATGTACCAGGCAAGGCTTTGCTCATTTTAAAAGGTAAAACATCTTTCATTCTAGTATTATTGACATCAATATTAACTTGTTTTGGTAGACCGTCAATGGCCACCAAACCAGTTTGTTCAAGTTTCATGGTAGTTTTATCAAGGCGATAACCATTAGCCTCGTAAAGTACAAAAACTGCCAAAGTCGTGAATGAAACAATTAAAAAAGCCCAAAGCAGGATAAATGAAATTTTTAGTCGAATATGTTTTTTCATAATATTAAAAGTTATTTTTATTGTTTTCTGAGGTTAATTGTACTACAATAGTCCTAAGTATGCAATGTAAGAAAGGGAATTAATGAGTAAATTTGAAATACAAGGACCAGCTAAGTTAACCGGAGAAATTTCTGTTTTAGGTGCCAAAAACTCGGCTTTGAAATTGATCGCTGCGACAGTTTTAATTAAAGATAAAGTTGTACTTGAAAATGTACCAGATATTTTAGATATCAATATTTTGATTGATATTTTAAAGAAAAATGGTGCTGAGATTGTGCGCACTGGCCATACTTTAAATATTGATACAACAAATTTAACTAGTGCTGATCCAGATGAAACCTTAGTTGAAAAGTTTCGTGGTTCAATCGTGTTAGCCGGACCATATTTAGCTCGATTTGGTAAAATTAATATTCCTCAACCTGGTGGTTGTGCTATTGGTGCCCGTCCGATTGAAGACCATTTGAATGGTTTTAGACAATTAGGAACCGATATTGTAAAAAATGGTTGTATTTATGAATATAAACGCGAAAAAAACGAAGGGGCTCAGATCGAGATTCGACCATCAGTGACAGCGACTGAAAATATGATTATGACCCAAGTTTTGGCTAAAGGTTTAACTACTATTAACAACGTCGCT
>JBAXXI010000039.1:0-2910 GCA_037127955.1 Candidatus Berkelbacteria bacterium
ACCGTCGATCAGGAAACTGACACTTCAAATTCGCAGCAAAAGGTGGATGCTATGACAAAAACCAATAAATCTAATCAGCCCAGTGATACCTTAAGACTACTTAATATCATTGGCAAAATGATCGATTCGGGTGAATTAACCCAGATCAAAGCCTTTATCAAAAAAGGCAATCGACAAATTAAAGTCGAGATTGTTTCAACCAAAATTCCGACGAAAACTGTCAGAATCAAAAACAAACCAATACCAAACAAACTTCCATAACCATTAAACGGTTCACACGAACCGTTTTTTTAATACAAAAATGACCCGAATTGGGCCATTTTTTATAATCTATTTATTATTTTAAACAGATTTCTTTATAATTTTATATTTCGGAATACTGAAATTCCGCAATAAGATCACTTACTTTTTAATGATTTTATCGATCAAACCGTATTTCTTAGCTTCTTCAGCTGACATATAGTAATCGCGGTCAGAATCTTTTTCAATTTTACTAATTTCTTGACCCGAGTGTTTTGCTAAAATTTCATTAATATTTTTCTTGATGCGCAAAATTTCTTTGGTTTGAATTTCGATATCAGTGGCTTGGCCCTCAGCTCCACCCATCACTTGATGGATCATGATTCTAGCGTTTGGCAGAGCAAAACGCTTACCGGCGGCACCAGCTGTTAAAAGTACGGCAGCAGCAGAAGCAGCTTGACCAATACAAATCGTACTAACATCTGACTTAATTAACTGCATAGTATCGTAAATCGCCATACCAGCCGTAACCACGCCACCTGGCGAATTAATATATAAAGAAATATCTTTTTTAGCGTCTTCCGACTCTAAAAACAAAAGTTGGGCCATGACAATATTAGCCACTTCATCATCAATCGGACCACCCAAAAAAATAATTCTATCTTTTAAAAGTCTCGAATAAATATCGTACGAGCGTTCCCCATTTTGAGTTTTCTCGATCACCATTGGGACGAGATAATTGTTAGTTATAGGTTTATTCATAAAAATCCTTTCGATGTAAAACGTACATCAAATTCAATAAAAAGTCAATTCTACGAATACTTTAATCCTTACTTCTGCGCGTATTCCAAAAGTTTTTCCATCACTTGACGACCGGCATCAGGAGCGTGAAGATCAAGTTTTTCAGCCTTACCGACCTCACCCAAAAGTAAACCAACCTTAACGGTTTTTTCGGCTTGTTCTTTGAATTCTTGATGAATATCGGCTTCGGTTTTTTTAATTTGAGCCAAATACTGCTCAAATGGCAATCCCATCATTTCAGTACGTTGGCGCATTTCGTCAATCATACGGTGAGTTTCTTGCTCAACCAAACTTTCCGGCACTTCGATTTTAGCGATCTTGAGCAATGCCTCAGCCACCTGACCCTCAAGTTCACGTTTGGCCGCAACATTTTTCTGTTCTAAAATATCTTTACTAATTGCTTCGGTTAATTTTTCCAAACTTTTTTGTTGAAATTTACCAGCAAACTCATCGTTTAATTCTGGTGAATTAACTTTTTTGACGTCTAGAATTTTCACTTTAAAATGAACTTTCTTTTTTTCGTCAGCTGGCGAATTTGCCTTACCTAAAGTGCAATCAAATTCTTTTTCATCGCCTTTTTTAAGACCAATGATTTCTTTTTCAAATTCTGGAATCAAAACTTTACTACCTAAAATCGCCGGGTAATTTTTACTGGTCAAATTGTCCAAAACCACACCACGCTCTGTGCCCTCGAAGTCCATTTCAATTCGATCACCGATTTCAGCTTTACCAGCTTTTTCTTCAAAAGTCGCGTGTTGCTCCTGTAAGTGCTTCAAAACCTGATCGATTTCACTTTTTTCAACCTTAACTTCTACCGGTTTTTTAATTTTAATTTTCTTGTAATCACCTAATACAATTTCTGGTAATTGATCAATTTCGGCTTCATACTCTAGTTCAGCAGTTTCGGCCAATAAATCTTTAAGCATTTTAATATTAATTTGAGGTTGAGCGATTGGAATAATTTTTTCTTTTTCCAAAGCTGAAGCATAAGTTTCGTTCAAGGCTAAATCAATAATTTCTTGATTAAAACGATTCTCACCGATAGCCGAAACAGTCAAATGCTTTGGCGCATGTCCTTTACGGAAACCTTTAACCTCAACACTTGGTGCAAGATTTGCATAAACCTTATCAAAATAACCAGTCATTAATTTTGACGGCACTTTAATAGTTAATTTTATTTTAGTTTTACTGACGTTTTCTCTTTTAATTTCGATCATAATTTCCTTTCATATTTTTAAACCTGTTTGACTTATCAATTTTAACAGATTTTCTCCTTAAAAACAAGTATCAAAAATAGACCGATTTGCACCGATCTATTTTTAATTTTATAAATTATTCCAATGCTTTTAGTCCGGGCAGAACTTTGCCAGCCAAATATTCGAGCGTGGCACCACCACCAGTTGAAAGAAAAATATTTGATTCTCCGCCAGCTAGCGGACGGTTCATGATTGTTTCTACCGCCGTCACAGTATCGCCACCACCTATCACAATTTTAACATTTTCATTTTGACTCAAATCTTTTAATGCCCGAGCGATATCAACTGTACCATTAGCAAATTCATCGATTTCAGAAACCCCCATATTACCATTCCAAAAGACTGTTTTGCTATCACGAATCACACTAATGTATTTTTCGATGGTTTTTGGACCAATATCAGTGGCCGCATAATCTTCAAAATTTGGCTGCAATAATTCGCCAACCTCAACCTCTTGCACATCCTCGGCCTTTTCAATTGAAAGCGACAGAACCAAATCAGTCGGTAAATATAAATTTCTTTTTGGATCATTAATTAAATTTTGCCAAACCTCGTTGGCTTGAGAAAAATCATCCTTATCAATTAAAGATTTTCCCATATAATGTCGCCTGGC
>JBAXXI010000040.1:0-2788 GCA_037127955.1 Candidatus Berkelbacteria bacterium
TTATTATTAGTTATTCGTTATTTAGTCAATTAGTTATCCATTAATGAAAGGATTTTATCATGTTAAAAATATTACTCGCTGGTGAGGGTGGTCAAGGCGTGCAAACTGTGGCCGCCGTCCTAACAAAGGCCGCGCAAACATCAAAACTAAAAACTAGCTATATACCAAGTTTTGGGGTGGAACAACGCGGCGGCGTGAGTTTGGCTTATGTCCAGATAGCCGAGGAAAATATTGCCTATCCCCGCTTTGAGAAAGCTGATATAGTGGTAATATTTTGCGACCGTGCCATCGAAGTGGTGGAGAAATTTATCACAGACGATACCTTATTTATTTACGATAATTCAGCTATTCATACTAAGGCTTTAGATGACATCAAGGGAAAGATAAAGAAATCTTTGCCAATAGCGGCACAAAAACTGGCCCAAGAAAAATACTCGACCAAAGTTTTAAATATGATAATTTTGGGTGCGCTTTCGTCGCAGATCGATGATTTGGATGATAGTACGATTATAGATACTATCTTCGATTTACTAGCCACTAAAATTGCTAAAAAACCAGAACTTAAGGAATTGAATTTGAACGCTTTTGATGAAGGTGTAAATTCGGTTAAAGATATCGATATCAATAATATTGAAATAACTGGTAAGGCCCAAGAAGAAATTGTTAAAGAATTTTCCGACGACAAAAAAACTTGGACTCGTTTTCCCGAGTATTGCAAGGGTTGTGCCCTTTGTATCGTTCGTTGCCCGGTCAAAGCGCTCAGGTTTTCCAAAGAAGTCGGCTTTCTAGGTAATCCCATCCCCGAAGTTGATATCAATACCTGTATCGCTTGCGGTATTTGTGAAAAAACCTGTCCTGATGGCGCTGTGAAAATTGAAAAGAAACAGTAGAATATCAAAACAGACTGGAGAACAAATGGATCCAATTAAAGAACTAAATAACGAACACTTAAAAATTTCCAAAATTCTAGATATTTTAGAGATCATGGTTCAGAAAATGGAAAAGAACATTTATATTCCTAAAGCCGATATGGAGGATATTTTATACTTTTCTCGTCTTTTTACCGATAAACTCCATCATACCAAAGAGGAAGACGGACTTTTTGCCGAAATGTTTCAAGCTGGTTACTCCAAAGAAAAAGGTCCAGTGGCAATGATGCTTCTAGAACACTACTCTGGCCACCACTGCGTTCGAAACATGACTCAGGCTTTGGTTGATATTAATAAAAAAGAATCTACTGAAAAATTCATTAAAAATGCCTTTGAATATGTTACTTTGCTTCGAGCCCACATTTTAACCGAAGATAAAATACTTTTTCTAGCCGCTAAGGAAAAATTATCGCCAAATATTTATCGAAAAATCGGCAAAGAATTTAAAATTATCGAGGCCGGAGTTTTAGATAAAAAAGAAATTAAAAAAATCGACAAAATTTTTCTAGATTTAAACAAGAAATATTCAAACATAAAATAAAATATATTGCGTGCTAGTATGCGGAAAAACCTGCCCCGACGGCGCGATAAGGGTAGAGAGAAAATAGTACTAAAAAATGGCTCAGCCGAAAGACTGAGCCATTATATTAAAATTATATTTTTGTGGGATCTTCTTCTACTGAATTGTCGAAAAGTTCTTTACTGCCGACTCTCGTTTTGGCGTCTTCGTAAACACCTTGTCTGGCCCATTCAATAGTTTTATTTTCTTCTGAGAGTTTTGCACCGCCGTATATGGCGTAATCTTTGTCAGTATTGACGGCGTCCATATTGTCACCATAACTCCAATGCCACCACTCTTCGGGGTAATTGGAAAAACCAGCAGTCTTCATTACCTTGTAGAAAAATCTACGATTTTGCAACGCTTCCTTTTGGTCTTCATTCAGCTCTTGCTTTTGAGCTAATTCTTCAAAGTATCTACTACCTGACTCTGGACCAAGATGGTCAAAATCAGTCCCCATATTAAGTATTTGGCTTTGGTTATGAAAAATTCTGGCTTTTTGTTTAAAATATCTGAACTCAGAAAGCCAATTATTTAAAACAATTTGTTTGTATTCTGGCGCCCAATTACTGTTTTTTGCCTCTTCATCGATCCAATTTATTACTTCTGAAAATTCTATTTCTTCGGAATTATCGATTGGATGATTTAGTTTGCCAGTAAATTTTAAATCGTTTAACTCGGCTAAACTGTTTTGACCTTCTTCGGATAATTTAATGATTGTTAGATCAACGACACCACCAGTACTGTGCGGGGACGGATGAGTTGTGCCTCGTTCTTCATTCGGTGATGGCAAAGATACATAAGTTTGTGTATATGTATCTAATTGGCTGTCATCCCAATCAGGATGTTCATTTTTAAATATTTCCTTTTGACTGTTAAAGAGCGCCTGCTGAACTTCGACTGGACGAAAGTTATCATAAAATTTAAAATAATAACCTTCTGGTAATAAATTTTGAGCTTCTTGCATTTTCTGCAAGACTCCCTCGCGAACAAAATGAGTAATTAAACTAACAGAACGATCAACTGGCTCGCCAACCATATTAATTGTTGGGCCGCTACCTCTTTCGCCAAAATAAACCGCCGATGTATCACAGTCCGAAAATGGTGAAAATGAACCAACTGGCACTAATTTCTCGCCACACTCACGAACTGGCACTTTTTTCCAACCATCTACTGATTCTTCGGGAATTGGTTCGAATTCTAAATTTGGTCTTATTTGACCTTTAGGTTCGGTGTTGTTTAATGATTCTACTTCAAAAATACTCATATTTTCCTCCTTTGGAAATAATAATATTCCAAT
>JBAXXI010000041.1:0-2625 GCA_037127955.1 Candidatus Berkelbacteria bacterium
AGTATCAAAAATGAAAAAATTTAATGATTCGGTCAAGTGTTTTTCTGGCGTTAATTTGAAAACCGAAAAAATCAACCAATCTACCATAAATTTTAGTGGTAAAAACAATTTATCCATACATACAATATAACATATTAAAAAAGGCCGCGCATTGCGCGGCCTAAAATTATTATCGATATAATCAGCTATCATTTTTGTCTTTTGCAAGCACCCTCTTTATAAAAACGTACTCCAGGCAAAATAGTCACGCCATCTTTATCATAAACCGTGCCGTAACTATATTTATAACCTTCTCCCCTGGCCTCCAGACAAACGTTCTTAAAATCAGCATCTTCCTGACTTGAATAATCTTCATAGAAAAATAAATTATCTTTTTCCATTTGATCATTTTGAATTTGCGATGGTGTTCTTGTATCAACAGTATCTTCGGTCATAATTTTCCCCCCCCCTATCTGGTCTGCTTAAAATACACATTTTTCCAGCCAATCCTAACAGTATCGCCATCCTCAAGATAAGCATCGTTTTCACGAACCTCACCTTCGTCAATCAAGTCATCTATTTCATTCAGATAATCACCTAATCTTTTCATTTTTCGAATAGCTAACTTTGACAATTCGTCACGGTGTTGATATTTAAAAACATCAACATATTGATTCGGCACCAACGTATAAATCTTCGCAAAATCATCAATAACCATATTTTCGTACATACTAACATTAATATGCTTTCTTTGTGCATAAATACAGTTGATTAAATCACGAATGACTTTTTCTTCATCGATTGTTAAAACTGGTTTTTCAATCGGTCTTTGAAATTTAAAGCCTTGCCCTTCATTTTTTTCTTTTTGTTTTTCAAAATTAGTCATATTAGCTTCCCCCTTTATTTTTAATTTTTAACGAACTAATTAATTTAAATATAAGCTTAATTTTGAAATAGTCAAGAGTGAAACGTCTTGACATTTTAAATGAAATATGGTTTAATATTAATATCAATTTATCAAAAGGAGGTAATTGATGTGGCAAATATTAGTAGACAAAAAATAACTGAAATCGGACAAGACATTCATTCAGGTTGTAGATACAACCGAAGAGATGCCATTGGCGAAATCGGAGAATTCGGGTTAACCCAATTTATCCCGCAAGTTATTGATAAAGCCAAAAATGACAATTACGGAATTGTCCGGGAAAAAGCCATCGTTGTCTTAGGTCGAATCGGAAAAGAATCGACCGAAGCCAAGGCGGCACTTGAACATATCGTCCAACACCATTTTCATCCAGATGAAAAATTTTTGGCCGAAAAAGCCTTAGCCCAACTCACTACCTAAACTTAAAACCCTGCACTGCGCAGGGTTTTTTAATACAAAATCTTACCTTATACCAAACACCTCAATGGACTGAGGCGTTTAAAATTATTTACAAACCACGACCAACAAACGCGATCAAAACACCCACTAGAGCCATGACCGCCGAAATAACCCAAAAACGCATAGTAACTTTGGTTTCAGGCCAACCGAGAGCCTCAAAATGATGGTGGATCGGCGCCGAAAGAAAAACTTTTTTCTTAAAGAATTTTTTAGAAATAATTTGAATAATTGTACTGGCCGCTTCTAAAAAGAAAACGAAACCAATAATTGGTAAAACTGCGACTGAATTTGTTAAAAACGCCACCACGCCCAAAGTTGTGCCGAGCGCCATAGAACCGGTATCACCCATAAAAAATCGGGCCGGATAAATATTAAACCACAAAAACGCTAGTAACGCCCCAACCAATGTGCCACAGAAGGCTGCTAAAGGCACTCTACCCTCAACCAAAGCGATTAAACCATAAGCAGCAAAGCTAATAGCCAAAGTTCCACCAGCCAACCCGTCGAGCCCATCAGTTTGATTAACAGCAAATGAAATAAATACAATTGTAGCCACAAATAAAGGAATATACCACCAACCCAAGAAAAAATCGCCGACACCCGGAATATGAAAAACATCCCAGCCCAGTTTGAAATAAAACCACCAGGCACCCAAGAGCGCAATGCCTAAATAAAGAAAAAATTTGATTTTAAACGCTAGCCCACCATTATTTGGACCAATTCCACGAATATTGGCTAAATCATCAATCGCGCCGATAATTCCCGAACCGATCAAAGCAAAAACCGGCAGCCAGGTGCCAGAACGGGAAAAGTTAAAAAGCAAAGTGATGACCGCGGTCGTGACCCAAACTAATAATCCACCCATAGTCGGCGTGTTTTCTTTGCCCTTGTGAAGCGAATAAAAAATTGGCGCTTTTTTCTCATCGATTCCCGTCATGCGAATACGCTTGCCAAGCTTATTTCTGTATAAAAAATCTGTAAAAATTGGCGTCCAGATCAATGCGATTACAAAACTAAGTGCCGTTAACCAAAATATTTTGGCCAAACTTGGAATGAAAATTTGTATTTGTTCCATAACTTAAAATCCTCGATTTAATTCTCTTTTAATGCGTCCACAATTTTGTCTAAACCGATCCCGCGCGACGCCTTTATTAAAATCATATCACCTTCTTTAACTTCTTTCAAAAGGAAATCGATCGCTTTCTGTCTATTTTTAAAATATTTTTGTCCATTAAATTTTTTAGCCACATCGCCCACACCAA
>JBAXXI010000042.1:0-2344 GCA_037127955.1 Candidatus Berkelbacteria bacterium
TTTCTTGGAAACAAAACTTCCGGTTTACCGGTCTTTAACTGTTCGATCATTTTAGCTTGTGTTTCCGGCATAAATGGACCAATTAAATCTGAAATATTGGCCAAAGTGTCAAGTAAGCCTTGTAATAATTTCTCGTTTTTAGCAGGATCAACTTTAGCCAATTCCCAAGGCTTTTCAGCATCGATTAATACATTAGCCTCGGAAATCATTTTCCAAATCAAACCCAAAGCATCAGAAAACTTCAATTCTTCCATTAAAGCATCGAACTCTGGGAACTTTTTAATTGGACCAACGTATTCCCAGTGAACTTTAGCATTGGCTGCCATCACAATTGTTCGCTGGAAAAGATTACCTAAATCGTTAGCCAGATCGGCACGGTAACGTTGATCAAATCGATCTAAAGAAAAATCGCCGTCAGCACCGAAAGGCACTTCGCGCATGACGAAGTAACGCAAGGCATCAGTTCCGTAAACTTTAGCAATTTCCACTGGATCAACCACGTTGCCTAAACTCTTACTCATTTTTTGACCATTAATCGTAAAATAACCGTGAATGAATAGTTTTTCTGGTAATTCATAACCGGTAGCTAAAAGCATGGCTGGCCAAATAATGGCATGAAAACGAAAAATATCTTTCGCAATAATTTGTAATTGTGGCGGCCAAAAACCCTTGCTCCCTGACAAATAGTTCAATAAAGCGTCCACCCAAACATAAATAGTTTGATTTTTATCCCAGGGAATTTGAATTCCCCACTCAACTTTGCTCCGAGAAATCGCTAAATCACGCAAAGGTTCTTTGGCTAAAAATTTAAAAATTTCGTTACGGCGGCTCTCTGGCTCAATCGAGTATTTACCACTCTGAATCGCTTCTAAAATTTGCCCTTGATACTTACTTAGTTTAAAAAAGTAAATATCTTCCTCGATCATTTCGCATTCTTTTTTATGAACCGGACAAATATTACCTTTTTCCAAATCTTCATCTTTTTTATATTCTTCACAACCAACACAATAAAGACCGCTGTATTTATCTGGATAAATATCGCCATTATCGTAAAGCTTTTGGACAAAATCCTGCACAAATTTTTCGTGGTCAGCGTCCGTAGTACGAATAAAATTATTATAACCAATATTAAGTTCAGACCACGCTTCTTTGTATTTGTTAGAAATTTTATCGGCAAATTCTTTTGGCGTAATGCCGGCCTTGGCAGCGGCCTGTGCAATTTTCATACCGTGTTCATCCGAACCGGTTAAAAAGAATGTTTCCGCACCACGATTTTTCCAATATCGTGCTAAAATATCGGCCGCAATAGTGGAATAAGCATGCCCGATATGCGGATTGTCGTTAACATAATAAATTGGGGTGGTGACTAAAAAACGTCCGTAATGCATAATTTCCTTAATGTAAAAGGCAAAAATCAAAATGGAAAATTATTGAATAATTATTATATTATTTTTAATTTTACAATGTCATTTTGATCTTTGATTTTTTAATTTTGATTTAATTTGATTATACCTTAAAACTTAACGGATTACAAAAAAGACTCAGGATTAATCCAAAGTCTTTTTTATCAATGATATTATGATATTACTTTGTAAATTGAATTGTGGAAACTACTTTATCTAAAATTGATATAAAATCCTTATAATCGTCTCCTCTAATCTCTACTCTAAATGCATACAAAATATTGTTTTTTAAAAAAGTATAGGTCGCTTCAGTAGTAGTATACGATGCGATATCACCAGACTCATTAGCAACGTCACCTTTTTTACTTTGTCTTATTCCCCGATATGTTTTTACGTCACCTTGCTGACCAAATTGTTCTTCAATTATTGGTGCTGCACTCCTACCTGCTTCAAATCTCAAAAAGTCTTGTTCTGTTTTTCCAAACATCGCCAAATCCGTCTCTCTTGTAATCCTACCAGATACTCTAAAATCCGGAGAAGTTCCGACAGAATTTTCTTTTAATAAAAAATTGATTTGCTGTTGACTATCAGAAATTTGAATCATATCAGGAATAATAACATTTTTTCCAGACGAAGCTTGTTGTTCGCCAACAAACCAATTTGTAGGATATTTAAATGACAAACCTAAATCTTTACTCGTATAGGTTTTCCAGTCGGCAGTAGAAATGCTAGATGTAGCAGTTGGTGTAATTGATGGGGTTATCGATTTTGTAACTTTAGTTGATACGGTTGGAGTTACAGCAGGTGCAACCACAGGTTTATTATTATACAGATAGTTCCAGCCAAAGAAGCCGGCGGCGGCAAGAACGACAACAATGAGACTGATGATCAACCAAGGTCTAATTGTATACGATGAATTTTGTTCCATTTGTCCCTCCAAA
>JBAXXI010000043.1:0-2319 GCA_037127955.1 Candidatus Berkelbacteria bacterium
CCGTCAAAACCTTTGGCTTTGTAAACTCGGCGAATTTCCGCTTCTTCTTTTTCTGGCATTTCATCAATTTCGCGTTTTTCCCGCGCTAATTCTGAGATAAAATGGTCGCGCTCAGCCATTTTACTGGTTAGAGCGACCGCGGCCATGGAAATACTTTCAGCAAAAGTGGCGGCTAAACCACCAGCGATAACAATTTTTATATCATTACTGGCTGCGGCTACACCTAAAATAACACCTAAAACATTGACCAAACCATCTTGGCCACCTAGGATCATATCAGATAGAGTATTGCCAGTATTTTTTCTTGAGAGTTCGCCTAAATGCATAAAACCTCCTTTGTTTATAACCTGATTATATAACAAAACAAGTGAAATAGGTAGTTTTTTAGCCTGGTCTTTTGACAAAATATTTGATAAAATGTTATTGTGAATACAAGGAGAAGCAAGGTTTTCGAACCTGATTTTTTTAAGTGTGATTGATAAATAAAAGGAGAATAATGCCAGATCAACAAACATATACAGCGAAGAATATTACAGTTTTAGAAGGACTTGAACCGGTCAGAAAACGTCCCGGTATGTATATTGGTGGAACCGGACTCGAGGGTTTACACCATTTAATTTGGGAAATCGTCGATAACTCTTTTGACGAGGCCATGGCTGGACATGCCAAAATTATTGAAGTTGAATTATTGCCAGATAATAAGGTTTGTGTGACTGACGATGGTCGTGGTATTCCGGTAGATAAACACCCGACGTCTGGGAAATCCGCGCTTGAAACAGTTTTTACTGTGCTTCACGCCGGTGGTAAGTTTGGCGAAGGCGGTGGTTATAAGGTTTCCGGTGGTCTTCATGGTGTTGGTGCCTCGGTTGTGAACGCGCTTTCGACTCACTTAAAAGCCGAAGTTTTCAGAGATGGTAATATTTATGCTCAAGAATATTCTCAGGGTAAAGTTTTGGGTGATGTTAAAGTTGTTGGTCAAACCAATAAAGAAAAACATGGTACCAGGGTAACTTTTCAGCCAGACCCAGAAATTTTTCCAAATACTCAATTTTCGCTTGATACAATTTTGAGTCATTTGCGTCAGCAAGCTTATTTAACCAAGAAAATTCATTTACGGGTAGCTGACCATCGCGAAGATGACAACAAACCTGGTTATAATTTTTATTTCGAAGGCGGTGTAGCTAGTTTTGTGCGTCATATTAATAAAAATAAAGTGGTTTTTAATGAACCACCGTTCTATTTTGAAAAAAATGTTAACGATAACGCAGTTGAAGTTTCGATTGCCTATACCGATGATTACAATGAACGTGTTTATACTTTTGCTAACAATATTTATACGGTTGAAGGTGGAACGCATTTAACTGGTTTTCGAACGGCTTTGACTCGTTCGATTAATGATTATTTGAAGAAAAGTGAATATGGTAAAAGCGGCGATTTAAATTTCTCCGGTGAAGATGTGCGCGAAGGTTTAACCGCCGTGGTTTCAGTGAAATTGCCAAATCCTCAGTTTGAAGGTCAAACTAAGGGTAAACTTGGTAACCCAGAAATGAAAAACCTGGTTGAGCAGGTGACTTACGAAGGTTTAAATTATTATTTAGAAGAACATCCACAAGAAGCTAAAAAAATTATTGAAAAATGTGCTTTATCGCTTCGGGCTAGGGTAGCGGCTCGCGCGGCGCGCGATACCGTGATTCGTAAAGGCGCGCTGGAAGGTATGACTTTACCTGGAAAACTGGCCGATTGTTCCTCGAAAGACGCGGCTAATTCCGAACTTTATATTGTTGAGGGTAATTCGGCCGGTGGTTCAGCTAAACAAGGTCGCGATCGTAAATTCCAGGCCATTTTGCCGCTTCGCGGAAAAATTTTAAACGTCGAGCGTGCTCGAATGGATAAAATGTTGGTCAACGAAGAAATTAAAAATTTGATCATCGCTATGGGTGCCAGTATTGGTGAAAGCTTGCGTATCGACAAAATTCGTTATGGCCGAATTATTATTATGACCGATGCTGACGTTGACGGTGCTCATATCCGAACCCTACTTTTAACCTTATTTTTCAGACATTTTAAAGAAATTGTGACCGGTGGTCATTTGTATATTGCTCAACCGCCATTGTTTTTAGTTCAAAAAGGTAAGACTAAAGAGTGGGCTTATAACGAATTGCAAAAAGATGAGTGGGTTAAAAAATTAGGTAAAGACGGGGTTAATATTCAACGCTACAAAGGTTTGGGAGAAATGAACCCGGAGCAATTATGGGAAACAACCATGAATCCGGAAAATCGTGTTTTGCTCAAAGTGACACTCGATGATGCCGAGCGCGC
>JBAXXI010000044.1:0-2137 GCA_037127955.1 Candidatus Berkelbacteria bacterium
GATGGTCAAGAGGAAATTACGGCTGATGAATTGGCGGATTTACTTGGTACTATCAATTATGAAGTTGTAACTCGTATTCCGGAGTGTGTCGAGCGAAAATTTGTTTAAATAAACTTGCTTTACAGGTTAAAAAAATATACAATATAATTAATCAAGATAAATTTATGAAAATATTTTTAAAAATAATTTTAGGTATTTTGTTGGCGATAATGGTATTATTTTTTATCAATGAGATTCAAATATATTCAAATTGTAAATTAATGATCAAAACTCATTCGGTATCATCAACATTAACTGAGTGCGTCAGAGTTTATACTTTCGGTGGTGATTATTTCGGAGTAACCCCAATTAAAGATTAGGAGATTCAATGGAAAAAAATGATAAATTAGAAAAAGTGACTAGCTGGGCCAAGCGCCGTGGTTTTATTTTTCAAAGTTCGGAAATTTATGGTGGTTTGGGTGGGGTTTATGATTTTGGTCCATATGGAATTTCACTTAAAAATAACATCAAAAAACTTTGGTGGAAAACATTTGTCGAGGGCCGCGAAGATGTGGTCGGCATTGAATCATCAATTTTGATGAGTCGAAAAGTTTGGCAGGCCTCTGGCCATGAAGGTGGTTTCAACGATGAATTAGTTGAGTGCAAGAAGTGTAATCAACGTTTTAAAGCCGATGATATGCCGGAAGGAAAATGTATTAAAGGTGGGGAGCACGAGCTAACCGAGCCAAAAGCCTTCAACGGTATGTTTAAAACATATGTTGGTGTAAATCAAGATGAGAGTGCTCAAACATATTTGCGTCCTGAAACTGCTCAAGGTATGTTTTGCGATTTTAAACAAGTGATGGAAGTTAGTCGAAAGAAGCTACCTTTTGGTATTGCTCAGATGGGTAAGTGTTTTCGTAATGAAATTAATACCAAAGATTTTTTATTTAGAGTTAGAGAATTTGAAATTGCCGAAATAGAATACTTTATTAAGCCAGGCGAAGACGAAAAAGCTTTTGACATGTGGTTGGAAGCTTGGGAAAAGTTTGTTCTTTTAGTTGGTTTAAAGAAAGAAAATTTGCGTCATTACGATCACCCGAAAGAGGGTTTATCGCACTACTCAAAACGAACTTTAGATATTCAGTATAATTATCCTTTCGGCTGGAAGGAACTGACCGGTTTAGCCAATCGAACTGATTTTGATTTAAAAAGTCATGCCGAGGCTAGCGGTAAGGATTTGCAGTATTTTGACGCCGAGACAAACGAAAAGTATTTTCCTTTTGTAGTGGAGCCAACTTTGGGTGTTGATCGCTTGGTTTTAGCGGTGATTCTAGAGGCTTTCGAGGAACTCGAGCCTCGTACCGAGACGACCGAAGCTGCGACCGAAAAAGAAATTGTTTTACATTTTCCAGCGAGTTTGGCACCGGTCAAAGTGGCAGTTTTACCTTTAATCAAAAAGTTATCCACAGATGCTCGAAAAATTTACGATGATTTAAAAACTTGCTGGCCAGTGGAGTTTGATGAGTCTGGCTCGATCGGTCGTCGTTATCGCCGCCAAGACGAAATTGGCACACCTTATTGCGTCACTGTGGATTTTGATACGATTGAAAAAGACCAATGTGTGACGGTGCGCGATAGAGACACTATGAAGCAAGAAAGAATTAAAATATCTGAACTAAAAAATTTCCTGTTCGATAAATTAGGAAGTTTCTAAAATGATCGAAATTGAAAAAACCTATTTAGTAAAATATTTACCAGATGGTTATGAAAAATTTCCGTCCAAAGAAATTATCGATTCTTATATTCCCGGTGACGTAGCGCACCCAAATATGCGCCTTCGAAAAAGCGGTTCTAAACTAGAGTTAACTAAAAAACAGCCAGTTGAGAGTAATGACTCCTCGCATCAACTCGAACAAACCATTAAATTGAGTGAGGTTGAGTACGTAGCACTCGATAAAATTAACAGCAAAGTTGTTTCGAAAATTCGTTATGAATACCCGTATTTTGGTTTAACCGCTGAAATAGATGTTTTTCAAGGCGAGCTTAAAGGTTTGGTTGTGGTAGATTTTGAATTTAATACACTTGATGAGAGAGATAGTTTTACTATGCCGGACTTTTGTTTAGCCGATGTGACTCAAGATTTATTTATTGCCGG
>JBAXXI010000045.1:0-2078 GCA_037127955.1 Candidatus Berkelbacteria bacterium
GCCTCGGGTATTTCCTGAGTTGGTATTTTAATAATCAATTTATTTTAGTCATTGCGGTTGTTATTTCGGTGGTTCAGGCCTTGGTTTCTTATTATTCATCCGACAAAATCGCCTTAGCTATTTCGCAAGCGCAAGAGGCTCCGCGTAAAGAACCTTACCTTGAAATTCACAGATTAGTCGAGAATTTAGCTATTACGGCTGGCATTCCTAAACCAAAAATATTTATTATTAATGATTTGGCGCCAAATGCGTTTGCCACTGGTCGTGACCCGGAACATGCTTCGATTGCTTTGACAACTGGCTTAATAGATAAACTTGATAAGAATGAACTCGAAGGCGTGATTGCGCACGAAATGAGTCATATTGGTAATTACGATATTCGCCTTATGACCATGGTGGTGGTTTTGGTTGGCCTTATTTCGCTTTTAGCTGATTTCTTTTTACGCTGGACTTGGTTTGGTGGCGGTCGTAAGAGCGATAATAATTCTGACAATGGTGGTCAATTACAAGGGATTTTGATGATTATTGGTTTAGTTTTGGTGATTTTATCGCCAATTATTGCAACCATGATTCAGTTGGCGGTGAGTCGAAAACGGGAGTATTTGGCTGACGCCACCGGCGCGCTACTGACTCGTTACCCAGAAGGATTGGCTTCGGCGCTAGAAAAAATCAGTGCTGACAAGGAGCCGCTTGAAGTGGCGAACAAGGCCACGGCCCATTTATATATTGCTAGTCCATTAAAAACTGATACTGACGAGCAAAAGGGTGGCTGGGCCAATTTATTTGAAACTCACCCGCCGATTCAAGATCGAATTAAAAAATTGAGGGCCATGATCTAATGAATAAGCAAGATGCCAAAATAAGAATTGAAAAATTAAGCCAAGTTATTGACAATTTTCGCTATCGTTACCATGTACTGGATGATCCCGAAGTCAAAGATGGTGACTATGATTCTTTGATGCACGAATTAGTCGGTTTGGAAAACGAGTATCCTGATTTAAAATCATCGAACTCGCCGAGCCAAAAAGTCGGCGGCGAACCACTTAAAAAGTTTGAAAATGTGACGCATATTGCGCCAATGATTTCTTTAAACGATGTTTTTGATGAGACAGAGCTAGCTGATTGGTATGACAGGTTAGTTAAACTCGCTGGCGTCAAGGAGATTGAAAAAAGCGGGTTTTTTGCCGAACTAAAAATGGACGGTCTGGCCGTGAGTTTGGTTTACGAAAAAGGGGAGTTGGTTTATGGTGCCACTCGCGGTAATGGAAAAGTGGGAGAAGTTATTACCGAAAACTTAAAAACTGTGCGGGCGATTCCCTTAAAACTTAGAAAAGAATCAAAGTACTACACCGATAAAAGAGTCGAAGTTCGTGGCGAAGTTTTCATGCCGATTAAAAGTTTTAACGATTTAAATAAAGATAGAGTTAAGATTAATGAACCGGAATTTGCTAATCCGCGTAACGCGGCGGCCGGTAGTTTGCGCCAACTAGATTCCAAAATCACGGCATCTCGAAACTTAGATTTCATGGCCTACGGCGAAATCGGCATCGATGTCGATTTTCACGAGGATGAGCACAATGTAGCTAAAGATTTGGGTTTTCCAACCGGTAAATACAATAAGTTTTGCGCTAATATTTTGGAAATTATCGAGCTTTGGCACGATTGGACTAAAATTCGACCAAAATTGCCTTACCAAATCGACGGTATGGTTGTGGTTTTAAATGATAAAAAAATCTTTGATAAATTGGGAATTGTTGGTAAAGCGCCGCGCGCGGCTGTGGCTTTCAAATGGCCGGCCGAAGAAGTGACCACAGTACTCGAAGATATTAAGATTCAAGTGGGTAGAACGGGTGTGTTAACACCAGTGGCTGTGTTGCGCCCCGTGGTAGTGGCTGGTTCAACGGTAGCTCGCGCAACACTTCATAACTTAGATGAAATTAATAAAAAAGACATTCGTATCGGCGACACAGTCGTGATTCGAAAAGCTGGTGATGTCATACCAGAAGTAGTTAAGGTGATCGAGAAACTCCGAACTGGTCAAGAAAAAGTTTTTCAAATGCCTAAAAATTGCCCAATTT
>JBAXXI010000046.1:0-1943 GCA_037127955.1 Candidatus Berkelbacteria bacterium
CCCAACATTGGTTTGATAATTTTACCGGTCTTTTTGTAAGAATCAATCGCCTGCTTAACCTGATTCACAGGAATAGCAAAACCGATTCCTTGAGCATTACCGGCTACAGCCGTATTAATACCAACGACTTGACCAGCTAAGTTAACCAATGGACCACCAGAATTACCAGAATTAATTGCCGCGTCAGTCTGAAACAAATTACTCAATTGTTCTGCGCTCGCGCCAGCTCCAGCCGTTAATTGCCTTTCACGAGCCGAAATCACGCCCACCGTCACGGTATTTTGTAATTCACCCAAAGCATTACCAATCGCAATCACCCATTGACCAATTTGAATCGAGTCAGAATCAGACATTTCCACCACCGGCAAACCAGTCGCTTCTATTTTCAAAATCGCTAAATCATTAGTTGGGTCAAGTGCGACCACTTTAGCATCATAATTTTTACCATCAGCTGTCAAAACCTTTAAATTATCGCCAGCCTGTGCCACATGTTTATTAGTCACAATTAAACCATCATTAGTAATAATAAAGCCGGTACCGCCGCCTTGCTCCAAACCAACCTGTCCAAAAAGGTTTTGAACATTTTTTGAAGTTGAAATAGAAACCACCGCCGGCGTCACTTTTTTGGCTGCATCAATGACTTTTGAAGATTCTTCTAAAACTAATTTGTTAGTTGTAACCTGACTGATGTTTAAATTTTGCAAATTGATGCCGAGTTTATTTTTCAAATATTTGCTATTCGACAGAATAATCAAAGATGCGGCACCACCAACTAAACCCATCAAAATACTGATAATAATTAGAACCGCCACCATCGAACTTGGTTTTTTTGATCCAGAAAAATGTTTTGGTAAAGATTCTTCTTCAAGATAGGTAATTTTTGGCATATACTACTCCGATTTCGATATTATGATTTGTTTTCTTCATTGTACGCTTTTTGGCTCATTCTGCCTAGTATATAAGTTACAACCACAGCAATACCGGTTACGATCACGGCATAAATAAATTTTGACTTTAAACCATCACCAGATGTCACAAATCGCTCAATAAAACCTTGGATTGCTCCATTCCAGGCTAAAGCTGCCACTAAACCAAAGGCCGCCGTCGCCAACTGAATCATGGTTTTTAAAAACTCTGAACGTAAATTTGTTTTTTTCATTTGATTTTCTCCTCTAAAATTTTGTTTACCACGCCAGGATTTGCCTGCCCCTTAGTTTCTTTCATAATCTGACCAACTAAAAAGCTAATAGCTGCGGTTTTTCCAGCTTTGATACTAGCTACAATTTCTGAATTTTCGCTGATAACTTGATCGACAATTTTTGCAATTTCAGACTCATCGCCAATCTGTTTTAAACCTTTTTCTTCAATAATTTTTTGAGCATTCTTTCCGGTCTCAATCATATCAATTAAAACATCTTTGGCAATTTTACCAGAAATAGTATTGTCCTCAATTAACGCAATCAAACCAATTAATTTTTCGGCTTCAACTTTTTTTAATCCATCGATTTTTAACTCATTGATAATCCAGTTAGCGGCTAATTTAGGACTAACCTGACCAGAGACTGCATCAAAATACTTAGCCATATCTTGATCAAGCGCCAAAATCTCTGAATCTTGCTTGCTAATACCCATTTCCTGATATTTCGCCCGTTTTTCAGACGGTAATTCCGGAACTTCCGTTTTCAATTTATCTAAATCAAACATTTTGTGAACTTCAAACGGTGGCAAATCAGGTTCTGGAAAATAACGATAGTCCTGAGCAAATTCTTTAGAGCGTTGTGAATAAGTCTCGCCTTTCACATCATCCCAGCCACGAGTTTCTTTAGCGATTTTGCGGCCAGCTTCCAACTCTTCGACTTGACGCTTTTCTTCGTAACTTAAAGCTCGCTCAATCATACGAAACGAATTCATATTTTTAATTTCAACTGGCACGCCCAACTCGT
>JBAXXI010000047.1:0-1852 GCA_037127955.1 Candidatus Berkelbacteria bacterium
AAAGATGTTTTGAAAAAATAAGAATACATGGTTTAACCGCAAAAATGACACCACCAAGGTGTCATTTTTGGTGACATCGATTTATTGACTTTTATCTATTTTTATCATATATTGATTTCAGAGTTAAAAGACAAATTTAACAATTTAAAAGGGGAGGGTGTTCAGATGTCATTATCTTCAGAGTCTATTGCGGCGATTGGTAAATGTACCAACGATGAATTACTTCACGGATTGATAATAGCTACTGGCAATGCTTATTTTGTGAGTCAGCCCGAAGGAAAGTCGAAATCAGCTGATAGATATACAGAGGAACAAGAGGCCTATAAAAATGAGGTAATTCAAAGATTGAAAATTAAAGGACAATTGATTCTGAAAATCTAAAATTGATCGAAAATCTGATTTTGGCAAAAATTTCTCGATCAAAATCGATTGCAAACGAATGTGGCTCTCATAATGACAAGACTAATAATCTTGTTGAAGAGTATCTTGGATCCTTAAGGTTAATTTTGGATTCATGATTTATTTACTTTCTCGTCGGGTTTTCCCGGCGATTTTTTTGTACAAAGAGACTTGTTTTTCTTGGGTAATTATGCTTTAATGGTCAAAGAATGCAAATTTAAAAGGTGGTACCTTAAAATGAAAGCAAAGTTTAAAGATGGGTCTACGGGCCAAATTGAAACATCTGGCGTGGCCATAAATGCTTACGCTGTATTCTTTCACAAGTCAGGCGACGAAGATGACGATTGGCATAGACGTGAATTTCTTAATCATGCCCAATTGGACAAGTTCTTGGCCAGTCTGGAGCCTCGTAATCTCCTGGGTGTTTTTGCGCTTGAAAACAACAAAGCGACCGAGCTGGATTTTTATATCAGCAACGATAAGGTTGTTTGTGAGCAGGTTCTTTCGCTCGAAAATCAACCTGTTGCAGTTTTTGAGCAATATAAACGCGAAATATGTGTTAAATGGGCAACCATTTTGCTTCGGCGAAAAGGTAAATTCGAGAGAGTTAATTTGAAGCAAGCCGCCGGATTGGCTGTTTTAGAAATGTTCAATCGGTTTAGTGAGCGAAATTTAGCGCGGAATTACAACATATTTATTGAAAATAGTGAATGTGATGAATTTAGTTATTTAGTTAATAAGTCACAAGGATCAGAAATTAAAGAAGTATTTTTGTTTGATCCGGATAAGCTCGATTTAAATTTTGTATGTATTTGTGAAGCTATCGAACGAATTGCGCTCAAGAAAATACCGGTTGGCGATATAGCAACAACATATTTAGATGGTTTTGCAAAGCAAGCCGTAATTCGTCACGAGAAGAATGGATCTGTTACTATGAAGATCGAAGAAATACCAAGAAGATCGAGTCGACTTAGTCAGTATCCTGAAAGGATGAGTTATCTTGATGCAATAACAAGAGGATGGTAATTTATATTTATATACCGTCGGGGTTTCCTGGCGGTTTTTTTGTATTAAAAAACAGACAGGTTTGAAAAAATAATCCGTTGTCTTTGATCATGGTTAAAAATACTGTGTTATTGTTGTTAGGTTGAAAAAATGATATTTTATAGAAAAGTATTAAATTATTAAATAACAGGAGGTTGATTATGAATGTTGAAAATCCAAGTTATGATCCGGCTAAGGATGAAGCACTAAAAAAAGAGTCTGAGCAGTTAAATAAGGAGCGGTTGGCGGTAGAAGAAGAGGAAAATGCAGCTGATTCTACTCATTACAATGAAGAAGCTCGCCGAGAACTCGAAATGCAAAATGGTGAAGAACAAAATAATTTGGTATAAATCAAAATTTTAGCAAAAGAAAAAACAACCAAAATTTGGTTGTTTTTTCTTGGCTCCCA
>JBAXXI010000048.1:0-1734 GCA_037127955.1 Candidatus Berkelbacteria bacterium
ATTAGCGCACCGCCGCGGTATTATCCTCGAGCAATTTAGATTTGCCGAAGATGCGATTTTTGATTTTCCCGATGAAAAAAAACGAGTCGACGAGATTAATGGAAATCATGCAAAACCGAAAATAGTGGAAGAAAAAAAGTCACATCCGCGCCAGCATTCTTTGTTGGCCGACGAGAGGGAGAAACGGTTTTAATTTTAGGAGGCAATTATGCCAAAACAAAAAAAAGAAACTCAGTTAAAAATCGATCAATTTGATTTGGAAAAAGTTGAGGTTGAACACCCGGAGTATCAGTACTTGAATTTGATCAAAGATATTTTGGCTAATGGCAACGATAAGCCTCTTTTTGGTCACGAAGGTGAAAAGATTTTTATTCGCAGTGTTTTTGGTCGTCAAACTCGTTACGATTTAGAAGCTGGTTTTCCGCTTCTCACGACTAAAAAAGTTTACTTGCGCGGAATTATTCACGAGCTTTTATGGTTTTTAAAAGGTGATTCAAATATCAAGTATTTAGTTGATAACGATGTTCATATTTGGGATGATTGGGCTTACAAAAATTATGCCACGGCCGCTAAAAAAGGTGAGGTTTTAAGTTTAACTCAAGCCGAATTCATTGCCAAAATTAAAGAATTACCAGCCGACGACCCAAGTGTAGTGCGTTGGGGCGATTTAGGTAATGTTTATGGTGTTCAGTGGCGCAAGTGGCAAACGAGCGATGGTCGCTTTATTGATCAATTGATGTGGGCGATTAATGAATTAAAAACCAATCCTTACCGCAAATCGATTGTGGTTTCGGCTTGGAACCCAGAGTTTATTTACGAAATGGCCCTGCCGGGCAAATCCATGGCCTTGCCGCCTTGCCATACCATTTACCAGTTTAGTTGTGTTGGTGATAAATTGTCACTTCAGCTTTATCAGCGCAGCGCCGATACTTTTTTGGGTGTACCGTTCAACATTGCTAGTTACGCATTATTAACCATGATGGTAGCGCAAGTGGTGGGCAAAAAACCGGGTGAATTTGTTCATACTTTTGGCGATGTGCATTTGTATTCAAACCATTTTGAACAAGCCCAGGAACAAATTACGCGCGTACCAAAACCGTTCCCAACTATGAAAATTAATCCAAAAGTTAAAGACATTGATGGTTTTAAATTTGAGGATTTTGAACTTGTTGGCTACGAGCCACACCCACCGATTAAGGGTGATATTACGGTTATCGGAGGCTATTAATGCAAAGATTTCTAACCCGAACCGCGGTTTATATTTTATTAGAAAAAGATAAAAAAATCTTAATGTTTAAACGCAAAAATACGAATTGGTATGATGGATTTTACAATCCACCCAGTGGTCATATCGATGGTCACGAAACATTGCGTCAAGCGGCCGTTCGAGAGGTTAAAGAAGAAGTCGGGGTAGATGTTAATATCGAAGATTTAGAATTTGTTCAAATGGCGAACCGTTTGTCTGAATCTGACGATGGTTATTACGAATATACGGAAGCGTATTTTAAAACTAAAAAATGGCAGGGCGAACCGTTTATGTCCGAGGAGGAATTAGGGGAAGACATGGGCTGGTTTGCTCTAGATAATTTACCAGAAAACACATTGCCATATATTTTGGACGCAATCAAAAGTATGTTAAATGGTAATTATTACTGTGAAAGTAACTGGAATAAAAATGAAAAAACCAAAAATTAGTATCATTGTAGCGGTGGGTAAAAATCGGGAGATTGGTCT
>JBAXXI010000049.1:0-1698 GCA_037127955.1 Candidatus Berkelbacteria bacterium
CCAAGCGCTGCAATACACATATCACTGGCCACGGCCGCAGCCGAGCCACCAGAGGAACCGCCAGAGACTCTCTCTAAATCGTGAGGATTTTTCGTTACACCGAAATACGAATTCTCGGTCGATGAGCCCATGGCAAATTCATCCAAATTAGTTTTACCGATTATAACCGCTCCAGCATTCTTAAGCTTCACCACCACTGTGGCATCGTACGGCGCCACAAAATTTTCTAAAATCTTACTTGCAGCCGTAGTCTTTGTGCCTTCCATACACATATTGTCTTTAATCGCGATCGGCACGCCATCAATTTCCGATAAAATTTGACCGTTTTTACGACGCTCATCCGAAGCCTGAGCCATTTTCATGGCTTCTTCTTTCATTGTCGAAATAAAAGCGTTAATATCTTTATCACTTTTTTCAATTTCACTAAAACAAGCCTCAGTTAATTCGGCTGATGTAATCTCACCATTTTTTAATTTTTCTATCGATTCTTTTAAATTTAATTTATTTAAATCTGTCATTTTATTCAAATACCTGCTTTACCTTAATCGCCCCATCATGTTGAGCCGGCGCATTAATTAATAATTTTTCTCGATTAGAACTATTTGTCACATCATCAGACCTTGTAATACTTGATAAACCGGAAATCTGCGAAACCGCTTCTATCTGTGCAGTATCGGTTTCATTTATTTCATCGATATAATTCAAAACTTCACCAAGCTCATGGGTGAATTTATTTTTTTCTTCATCAGTTAATTTTAATCGCGCTAAACGCGCAACATGCTCAACGTCTGCATTAGAAATATTTGACATTAGACCTCTTTGATTTAAATTTTACTCTTAAAATACCTTTTCGTAAACCCCTGCTTACAAAAATTATTCGGTCATTTTCAAAAATTCTTTTTCGTTTAAAACTTTAACGCCCAAACTTTCGGCTTTATCTAATTTTGAACCAGGATTTTCGCCCACAACCAAATATGTAGTATTTTTACTAACTTGCGAACCGATATTTCCACCCAGCTCAACAATTTTTTTATGCGCATCGTCACGAGTTAAAGTTTCGAGCGTCCCGGTGACCACAAATGTTTGATCGTTAAATTTGTTAACCTTCACCGGCGAATGATAGTTTTTAACTTTCACACCAAGTGACTGAATTTCTTCGATCAATTTTATATTTTTATTATTTGCAAAATACTCGCTCACAGATTGCGCCACTTTTTCACCAATCCCGTAAATTTGGTTAAAATCTGCTTCTTGAGCTTTCAAAATTGCGTCCAAACTACCAAATTTGCGAGCCATATCAACAGCGGTTTCAATCCCAACCAAAGGTATACCTAACGCATAAATAAATCGTTCTAAAGAAATTTCCTTTTTTTCTTGAACCGACTGAACCAAATTTTCAGCTGATTTCTCTGCAAATCTTTCTAAAGGCTTTAAATCACTTTCTTTTAGTTTGTAAAAATCGGCTGGAGTTTTAACCAAACCTACATTCATGAGCTGCTCGATGATTTTTGGCCCCAACCCATCAATATCAAAAGCAGTTTTACTGACATAATGCTCTAAATTTCTTTTTAACACCGTGAAGCACTGTTTATTACTACATTTATAAGCCACTTCACCTTCAATTTGAACGACTTTACTACCACAAATTGGGCAATTTTTAGGCATTTGAAAAACTTTTTCTTGACCAGTTCGGAGTTT
>JBAXXI010000050.1:0-1657 GCA_037127955.1 Candidatus Berkelbacteria bacterium
TATCTGAAAAAATGCCAGAAAAAGACAAGAAAGAACATATTGAGTTACTGAAGAGTGCTACGGCTGATGAAGAAAAGGCAAGGAAAATGATAAAGGTAAATAAGGTACTTCTTCACTCATTTATGAAATAACTGCTAAAAAGTAGCAGGTAAGAATGGTTGGTTATATTTTTGTTGGGGTAATGAACAATAAAATTGGTACGAAAGCACCGTCAGTACCGTAATAAGGGGCCTTTTTTGACGGTACTTACGGTACTGACGGTAATATTGATGGATTTAGTATATTTCCATAGATATAGTTTGTTTTTGTATTCATGTTTAGAAACGGGGAATAGATATTGGAGATAGTGCTTGCCTTTTTTAGGCTTAATTTTATTGAGGGGTAACAAGTAGTTTCATAGTTTGTATCATAATAATAAGGACCTGCTAATCTTCCTATTTTTAGCAGGTCCTTTTCGTATATTCTATTAAAATGTTTATGAGTGATGGGAAAACCTTTAGAAATATGGGATAATGAAGCCTAAATTTAAATATGATATGAAATATGGCAAAACTAGATAAAAAATCTTTTAGAAGTAATGAGATTAATGAAACTTTTTCCTATGGCTTAATCTATGTATACTCTATTCCAGATGAAAAGCATAATGGTCGCTTGAAAGTTGGTAGTGCAACCATAACTTCCTCAAAACCGACACAAGAAGATATTGATTCAGCTGCCCATGCGCGTATAAAACAACAAACAAAAACCGCGGACATCTCTTACACTCTTGAGTATGCAGAGCTTGCAGTCACAAACGACGGTAGCTATTTTTCTGACTATCATGTACATGAAGTTCTCAAGCGCTCTGGTTATGAACGTAAACCTGAAAGTACCAAAAACCCACACTCAGAATGGTTTGAGATTAGTTTAGGTGTAGCAAAGAATGCAATTCAAGCAGTGAAAGAAGGTAGGACAGCGCTAACGACAGGAGAAAGAATCACTCTCCAAACTCCTCAATTTTCTTTTCGTCCAAATCAGCGTGAGGCTATTGATAAAACTATTAAAGCTATCAAGAAAAATCGTAAACATTTTCTTTGGAACGCAAAGATGCGTTTTGGTAAAACATCTGCGGCCATGCAGGTGGCTAAGGAAAATGGAATGGAAAGGGTTCTTATTGTTACGCACCGTCCAAGCGTTAGTGCCGATTGGTATGATGATTTTAATAAAGTATTAGCAGGTGCAAATTACGAATACTCTTCTAAAGCAAAAGGATTGGAAATTAAGACGCTTATCAAAGATAATAAGCCGTTTGTTTATTTTGCATCAATCCAAGATTTACGCCTTTCAAAACGAGTGGTAGAAGATGAATCCGCTAAATCTCAAGCTAGGGGTTTTGACAAAAACGATGAAGTTTTTGATACCACATGGGATATGTTGATTATCGATGAAGCCCATGAGGGAACGCAAAGCAGTCTTGGCGATACTACCTTTTCAAAAATACCAACTAATTTTACACTACAACTCTCCGGAACTCCCTTCAATATCTTACATAAGCATGAAGAAGAAGATATATTTACCTGGGATTACGTTATGGAGCAAGAAGCGAAGCTTAATTGGGATGAACTTAATCCAGGAGTACCCAACCCTTACGCGGAATTACCAGCTCTTAGTATATTTA